>JBFIFN010000028.1:0-33649 GCA_041602775.1 Woeseiaceae bacterium
CTGTCCTGGCTGTTTCCCGGACCTCTTTGGATGGTCTATGAATAGCCCGTATCAGGGCCTATAGTGTATTGACGCGCTGAAAAGGAAAATAACATGGCGACGAGAACCCGACGCATTGGCCTGTCGCTGGGGGCCGATATCTGCTGGCCGATCTGTTACGAGGCGCTGCTCGAAAAGCTCGACCTGAAGCTCAAAATCGGCGGCGATACGGTGGATTTCGAGGTGGAGCGGGTCGGCATCGAGCCATTCGATCTGCGCCAGACCTGCCGGTACGACGTCGTCATCGATCGGCTTACCCACTGGTACCACACATCGCGCGAATGGATAAAGAAATCCATCCTGACGGACGACCTGTACGTGTTCAACAACCCGTGGTCGCTGCAATCGATGGAGAAGCACACGACCTACTGCGCGATGATGCGGCTCGGTTTTCCGGTGCCGGATACCTGGCTCGTGCCGCCGAAGTCGTATATCGAATCGCCGGACCTGTTGCCGACGCTGCGCCGCTACGCCAAGTTGTTCGACCTCGGCGAGATCGGCGATCGCATCGGCTACCCCCTGTTCATGAAGCCCTATGACGGCGGTGCCTGGGTAGGGGTCACGGCGATACGGGACAAGGAGGCGCTGCACGAGGCGTACAACCAGAGTGGCACGCGCGTGATGCACCTGCAGCAGGGCGTGCAGCCCTTCGACGCCTTCGTACGGTGTATCGGGCTCGGGCCTCAATGGCGCTTCGTGAATTACGATCCTGCAGCGCCCCTGCACGACCGCTACCAGATGGACAGGGATTTCCTGTCCGCGGACGACGAAGCGATGCTGTCGCGCATGACGATGGTGATAAACGCGTTCTTCGGCTGGGATTTCAATTCCTGCGAGGCGCTTCGCTCGCAGGGCCAGTGGCGGCCGATCGACTTCGCGAACGCGTGCCCGGACTCGCAGGTGACGTCGTTGCACTATCATTTCCCGTGGCTCATCAAGGCCAACCTGCGCTGGTCGATCTTCTGTGCGGCGACCGACCGCAGCATGCACGCGAACCTCAACTGGAAGAAGTACTTCGCAATTGCATCCGAGGACAAGCCGTTCGCCGAAAAGCTCGAAGAGTACGCGGAACTGGCCATGGCGCATTTCGATGCTGAGCGTTTCGAGGCGTTTTGCGAGAAACATCTCGCGCACCTCGACGAGGTCGCAAACGAGTTCTTCGGTTCGGACGTGGTGCTCGACGCGATACGGCAGAAAGTCGAGGCGCTGTATCCGGAACACGAGGTGGATCAGTTTACCGAGCTCTTCTGGGATCGCGTCCAGACCTGGCGGCAGGACAGCGCAGCCTGAGAATGCAGAAAGACGTCACTCGCTGGTATACGAGGCGCCTCGAGCAGGACGTCCAGCTCGTGCGTTGGGGGCACTACGGTACGCCCGTCCTGCTATTCCCGACCGCGGGTGGCGACGCCGAAGAGGTCGAACGATTCCACCTCGTGCGCGTGCTCGGGCCCTTGATCGACGAGGGCCGCATCAAGGTGTATTCGACCGACAGTATCGCGGGCCGGGCCTGGATCTCCGGGGACCACTCGGCGGAGTACTGTTCGCTCGTCCAGAACCGCTTCGACGAATTCATCTACAACGAAGTCACGGCGGCGATTCGCACTGACTGTGGATCGCAAGACATCGAAATCGTTGCCAGCGGCGCATCGATCGGTGCCTTCAACGCGGTGGCGACGGTCTGTCGACATCCCGATGCGTACAAGCTGGCGATCGGCATGAGCGGCACCTACGACCTGTCGAAGTATCTCGAGGGCCGCATGATCCAGGATTTCTATTTTTCATCGCCGCTGCACTACCTGCCGCGCCTCGAGGGACCGCAGCTCGAGCTGTTGCGCACGCGGTTCATCCTGATGCCGAGCGGTGAGGGCAACTACGAGGATATCGGCGAGTCATGGCGCATGGCGCACGTCCTCGGTGCCAAAGGTATACCGAATCGCGTCGACCCTTGGGGCCGTGAATGGCACCACGATTGGGAGACCTGGCGCGAGATGCTGCCGCGCTACCTGGGCGAGTTTGCCTGACCCGACTCACTCGGCATAGAGGTGCAGTTCGGATGCGACGGCATCGGCCATGGCCAGCGTCTCGTCGAGGTCGGGGTGCCGCAGCATAATGAAGCCGTCGGACACGAGTGTCTGCAGCCAGTCGCGCCGTGGCGACCCCGGCGGCAGCAAGGTATTCCAGACGACGTGTTCGCCGAAACGCTGCTGCAAGGCCTCCGTGCCCTCGATGCGGCTTATCCGGCCGACGCCCTTGGCACGCTTGTAAATCGTGGCAACGTTGTAACGGCGCTCGATATCCCCGGTCAGCTTGCCGGCCGTGACGGCCGAGCCCCATGCGCGGAATACGTCGAAGTCGCAGGCGAACTTCATCTGGTCGACCTGGTGCGCGCCGGGCGGCCGCGCGCCGATCTCGCCGAACACGACTTCGCCGTCGGCCTTGCGATACCACTCCATGTGCGTGAACCCGGTGCCGAACTCGAGCGCCTTGATCACTTCGAAGCCCATGGCGATGCCGTCGGCGAGTGCGGGGTCTTCGACGTCGCGAAGGGCGATGACCTGCGGACTGATCCATTCGTTGCTGCGTGCAATGAGGGGGCGGGGCCGGTACCAGGCTACGTTGTAGTAGGCAATGTTGCCGTCGATCGTGATGGTATCGAATGTGTATTCCTCGCCGTCCACGAATTCCTCGACGCTCACGCTCGGCACGTGTTGCAGTCGCGGCAGGACGGCACGAAGCTGGTCGGCCGACTCTACGCGGTAGGTGTCCGCAGAGCCCGCCCCGGCAATCGGTTTGAGGATGATCGGGAAGCCGATTTTCTCGGCCGCCTCCCAGCACCCGGCGACGCTGTCGGTTGCGATGTGCCGCGGTGTCCGGATACCCGCCACATCGAGCGCGGCTTTCATCGCCTCCTTGTCGCGAAACCGGTGGGCTTGCTCGACCGACAGCCCGTCGACGCCGAAGTGTCGACGCAGTTCGGCCGCCAGCATGATACCGGGCTCCCACAGGCATTCGATGCGATCCAGTGAATGCCCTCGCAGCTGCTGGTGCAGTTCCGCAATGACGTGCCCGGTATCCCAGAGGGAGCGAACCTGTATGTAGACCGATAAGGACCGCCTGACGAGGTCGGGCAAGGCGTCGAGCGGCTGGTCGCCGACCCCGACAACATTCGCACCGCACTCGGCGAGCCCGCGCGTGAATTCGGGCATGTCGGCCGGATAGCCGGGTGATAGTATGAGGACGTTCAATGTGGTCGCTAACGGGCAGGTGTGTTGCGATGACCGCATCAGCATATCACCTGCGATGTCTGGACCGGACATGATCAAACAAGAAAGAAAACTCAGGATCTGTCTTGTCAGTTCGGAAATCGCGCCGCTGGCGAAGACCGGTGGGCTCGCCGACGTTACTGCCGCGCTGGGTAACTACCTGCACGAAGCAGGTCACGATGTGCGGGTCCTCGTGCCGGGCTACGCGCGCATCACACAGTCGCGGCTCGATATCGAATCCGTGGCAAACCTGTCCGGCCTCCGAGTTCGGGTCGGCAATCGCGACGTGGAGTTCGCCATCGACCGGGCCGTGCTGCCCGGTACGCGCCTGCCCGTCTACCTGTTGCGTTGCCCGGAGTTCTTTGGCCGTGACAGCATCTATACCCAGGATGACGACGAGCACCAGCGATTCGTCGCGTTGTCGCGCGGCGCGCTCGAAATGTGCCAGCGCATGGGCTTCGCGCCGGATATTCTCAGTTGCCACGACTGGCAAACGGCACTCATCCCGCTCTACCTGAAATCCGTCTACGGCTGGGACCGGCTGTTCGCGCGCACGCGCTCGGTGTTGACCATCCACAACATCGGCTACCAGGGCAGGTTTCCCGCGGGCGTCCTCGGCGACCTCGGGCTGCACGGCGCCGAGCACCATGTGCACCAGGACGATTTGAAGGAAGGCGTCATCAATTTCCTCAAGACCGGGGTGCTGTATGCCGACCTCATTACGACGGTCAGCCCGACTTACGCGCGCGAGATCCTCGGTGACGACTACGGCATGGGGCTCAACGATCTGTTGCGCCAGCGCGTGGCATCGGTGGTCGGCCTCCTGAACGGGGTGGATTACCGGGAGTGGGACCCGGCAATCGACCCGCTGATTCCGGCCAATTATTCCCTTGCCGATATGAGCGGCAAGGCAGAGTGCAAGAGGCGGCTGCGCGAGGAGATGGGCCTGCGCCCCGGGGATGAACGCCCGCTGATCGGGATCGTCAGCCGGCTCGTCGGCCAGAAAGGATTCGACCTGGTCGAAGGGGCCATGCCTGGATTGCTCGCGCAGGGCGATTTCGACCTCGTCGTGCTGGGCAGCGGCGAAGGGCGCTACGAGCGCCTGTTCGAGGAATTGCAGCGCCGCTTTCCGGGCCGCGTCAGTTTCTACCGCGGCTACAACAATCGGCTGGCGCACTGGATCGAGGCCGGCTCCGACATGTTCCTGATGCCTTCCCTGTACGAGCCGTGCGGGCTGAACCAGATGTACAGCCTGAAGTACGGCACGGTGCCCGTGGTCCGCGAGACCGGAGGCCTGGCCGATTCCGTCGAGCAGGCGGACGCGACGGCGGGAACGGGGACGGGCGTGCTTTTCAAGGATTACAATGAAAACGGGCTCGCATGGGCGATCAACCGGGCGCTGGACCTGTTTCAAGATCAGGCCGTTTGGCGCAGAATCGTAGCGAACGGCATGGCCAGGAATTTTTCCTGGGACCAGCAAGGCGCGCGCTACGTCGAGTTGTTTCACGCACTGGGTAGTCCGGAATGAACGTCATCTTTATCGAGCCCTCGTTTCCCTATAACCAGCGCGAATTCGTGCG
This sequence comes from Woeseiaceae bacterium, assembly GCA_041602775.1. Lineage (GTDB taxonomy): Bacteria > Pseudomonadota > Gammaproteobacteria > Steroidobacterales > Woeseiaceae > UBA1847. The sequence continues at coordinate 4,883 of JBFIFN010000028.1, forward strand.
TGGCCTGCACGCGGCCGGCGCCAGCGTGATAGGCATCGGCGAGCGTCCGGTCGAACACCTGTCGGACGAGCTCAAGCACTGGCTCACCGATTACGTGCAGGTTCGCTCGGTAGTGCATGAACCGTCGCTGCTGAAAGCCGTGAGGTGGGTGCAGGAAAAGGTCTGGGTGGATCGGCTGGAAGCGACCGTCGAGGCGCATATCATGGCAGCCGCCGCGGTGCGCGAAGAGACGGGAATCCCCGGCACCTCGGTCAGGACCGCCTATCTCTGTCGCGACAAGCCGGCGATGAAAGAAGTGCTGCGCGAGGCTGGCATTCCCTGCGCGCAGTCGACTCGTGCTACGACGCCGGACGAGGCGCGGGAGTTTGCCGCCGCGGTCGGCTTCCCGTTGATCGTGAAGCCGCCGGCCGGCGCCGGCGCTTCGGGCACTTTCCGCGTGACGAACGATGACGAACTGGAAAACGTCATCCGCGAATCGGGTCTCGCTGGCGGCGAAGCCGTCGCGATCGAGGAATTCATCGAAGGTCACGAGGGCTTTATCGATACCGTGACGATCGGCGGCAACGTAGCCCACGAATTCATCACGCACTATTATCCCAACGTGTTGGAAGCGATGCGCAATCGCTGGATCTCGCCGCAGATGGTCGCAACGAATCGCATCGATGCCCCTGGCTACGAGGAGGTGCGCGCGCTCACGCGCAAGGTAATCGGCATCCTCGACATCGGTACCTCGGCGACCCACATGGAGTGGTTCTTCGGCCCCAAGGGGCTCAAGTTCTCGGAGATCGGGTGCCGGCCTCCGGGCGTCGGGCAGTGGGATGTCTACAACGCCGCCAACGAGTTCGACCTGTATTTCGAGTGGGGGTCCGCGATCGTGCACGGCGAGGTACGCAATCGACCGTCGCGCCGTTATGCGGCCGGGATGATCGCGCTCAGGCCCGAGCGCGACGGCCGCATCACCGGGTATTCCGGCGTGGATCGGATCGGTGAGCGCTACGGCGACCGGATCGTCGCTGCCCACCTGCCGGAACCCGGCACGCCGACGCAGCCGATCGAGGCCGGCTACATGGCGAATGCCTGGATGCGCGTCAGGCATCCCGACTACGATGAACTGCGCAATACGCTCAACGAGATCGGGGAAACTGTCCGCGTGCATGCGGGATAGTCCGGGCCGGTGAACGACACGACTGAATTTGCAGCGCTCAAGCGACGGCTTCCCGAGATATGGGCGGCGCTGTCGGCCGACGGCAGCTACGAGCACACGTCCGTTATCGTGCCCTCGCTGAGCGTCAACCAGGAAGAGCTGTCGAAAGTTACAGGAGCGGCATTCTACGAGGAGCGGCTACTGTTTGCGCTGATCAGGCTGCGCAATCCGAACGCGCGGGTCATCTATGTGACCAGCCAGCCCGTCCACCCCGACATCATCGACTATTACCTGAACCTGCTCGAGGACGTGCCGCTGCGGCACGCGCGCGACCGGCTGCACATGTTGTCGGTCCTGGACACCAGCGCGAGGCCCCTCAGCGACAAGGTCCTCGAGCGACCGCGCTTTCTCGAACGCATGCGCCGGCTCGTCGGCGACCCGGGACGGGCGTACCTGACCTGCTATAACTCCACGTGGCGCGAGCGCGCGCTGGCCCTAGCGCTCGGTGTGCCGCTGAATGGCCTCGATCCCGATCACCTCGTGTTCGGCACGAAATCCGGCAACCGGCAGGTTTTCGCCGAGGCGGGCGTGAGGTTCCCCGCGGGCCGGGAAGACCTGCGCAGCAAGGACGATATTGTCAAAGCCCTGGCCGAACTCGCGCGCGAGCGCCCGGAGGCGCAGAGCGCGGTGGTCAAACTGAACGAGGGTTTTGGCGGCGAGGGCAACGGCGTGTTCGAGTTTCCGGCCGAGCGCGACAACCCGGAGGCTATCGAGCGTGCATTGGCGCTGATGCACTGGACGTCCGGAACGGAAACCAGCGACACGTTCCTGCGCAAATTCGATGCCATGGGTGGCATCGTGGAGGAGTTGATCGTCGCCGACGAGATTCACTCTCCGAGCGTGCAGATGCGCATTACGCCGGACGGTGAAGCTTTGCTGGTCTCGAGCCACGAGCAGGTGCTGGGCGGGGCGACGGGCCAGTCCTACCTCGGCTGCCGGTTTCCCGCCGAGGATGCGTACCGCAAACTCCTGCTCGAGGAGTCCGGCAAGATCGGTCGGGTGCTTGCCGCCAGGGGCGTCCTCGGCCGCTTCGGCATCGATTTCCTGGTCGGCAGGGACGAGGGGTCGAGCGAGTGGCGGGCTCACGCCATCGAAATCAACCTGAGAATGGGTGGCACCACGCCGCCGTTCATGGCCCTGCAGTTCCTGACCGGTGGCGGCATCGACACCGACACCGGCCTGTTCGTGGCTCCCGACGGCAAGAAGAAATACTACTGCGCCACGGATAACCTCAAGTCGCCAGCCTACCGTGGGCTTCTGCCCGAAGACCTGTTCGAGATCATTGCACGCAACGGACTCGGGTTCCGGCATGCCTCGGGTACCGGGGCTCTGTTCCACATGATTGGCGCGCTGTCACAATACGGCAAGATCGGCATGACCTGCGTGGCGGACTCGCCGGGCGACGCGCAGGCCATGTTCGACAGCACGATACTCGCGCTGGACGAAGAGATCGACGGCCGCGGCCACGGCGTGCAGGTTCCACTGCTCGACCGTTTCGTGGCGATGGAGTAGTAGTCCGGGGTCGCCGCGCGCAACTGATGCCAAGCTCCGATGGTGTCCGCGTGCCGGTTGCCGGCACGCGGACCTTCTTCCGTATCTAGTTACGGACTGGCAGCGCCGCGAGCGCCTCGTTAGCCATCAACGCGTGCACCTTTTTCGTCGGGTGCAGGGGATCCCAGAACACATACTCATCGCGGTTCTTGCAGAACGCGCCACTCGTGACGCCAAAAGTCACGCAGGAATCCGTTATATTCGTGATGCCGTAGGCTTCCGGCGTCGTCAGCAACCTGTTGAAAAAGGCGAGGAAATCGACGGCCGTGATATTCAGGTTTTGGTCCTCGGCGAAGTGCTTTACAACGTAGTTCTGCAGGAAGAAATAGTTATAAATCGCGCTCCCGCCCGGTACCGAAGGGTCGTAAGGCGCTGGCACGATGGGCGATGACTCCAGGGGCGGTATGTATGCGAGCAGCACGTGGTACGCACCGCATTGACGCAGAGCTTCGATATTCGCCCGGACGCTCATCGTCATCTGGAACAGGACAGTCGTCGGGTCCGCTCCGTTAAGGATGTCGATGAGATCAAAAAAGCCGGAGTCCACGATGAACAGCGTGTCGGTCATCGGGTTGTCGGCATCGCCGGTGCAGTAGCCGTTGTTAACCCAGGCCTCGACCTGATCGTACAAACTCGGCAGCGGGTCCCAGTCGAACTCACGCGCGCTGCCATAGCCGATGGCATAGTTGCCGAAGGCCGGGTCACGCCAGGCCGGTTTTGCCCATTCGGTCAGCTCCATTTTCTGGGCGAGAACCGCGACCCAGGTGCGGCCGTTGCTGAAGTAGTGTCCGCCGATACCGTAACTCGGGTCCAGGAATGCGATTGGCGGGTGCGCGGTCTCACCGGTGAGCGCGAAATGGTTGCCGGAATCCATGAAACTGGCACCGAAGATAAAGATGCGGGAATAGCCGTGCTCGGTGTCCGCGACGGCCATTCCAGTCGCCAGTGGCAGCAGTGCCAGCAAGGCGACCGTCATGCGTTTCAGAGTGTTCATTGCTGTCTCCATTGAGTCACGCAGGGCCGCAAGCCGCCGGGACTGCCGCCCCGCAGCAATAGCCTATAAGGCTGCCGCGGGGAAGGCATGACCGACCGGTGACCATTGCATGACGAAGTGGGGACCGGGTTCCCGCACCATTGTCGAGTAGCTGACAAATGCCATGGTTTTGAAGCGCCAAAGCCTTAGAATCGAAGGCATTCGGCGTACAGGCGCGCAAGGACAGATATGCGGTTTCGCGGACTTCAGTCATGAACCAACATCCTGTGTATCGAATCGATGACTTCCTGGTCGATCCCGATAGCTGGAAACTGACCTGCGACGGGGAGGAGGTGCACGTCGAGCCCGTCGTGCTCAAGCTTCTCATCTACCTGATTTCCCACCGTGACCGGCTCGTGACCCGACAGGAGCTCATGGACACGGTCTGGGGAGACACGGTGATCAGCGAGTCTGCGCTCACCAAGGCCGTGGCCCGGCTGCGCAAGGCGCTGCAGGACGATTCCGGCCATCCGAGCTACCTGGAAACGGTCCACTCGCAGGGCTATCGCTTTATCGCTACGGTCGAGGAAGTCGAGCGCCCGGAAAGCCCGGGGTCGCCTTCACGAAAGGCGCGCACGCAGACCGCGGGCCGCCGTGCATTGCTTGGTGTTGCCGCGGTCGCGGTCGCGCTGGTGTTTGCCTGGGACCGCGTTTCTGAGCGCGACGCTTCCGAACCACCCGCTATTCGCTCCGTGGCCGTGCTTCCGCTCAGAAACCTGACGGGTAACCCTGATCAGGATTATTTCGCGGACGGCCTGCAGGACATACTGATCACGGAGCTGTCGCAAATTGCGGGCCTGCGCGTGATCTCGAGGCAGTCGACGAGGCGTTACGGCGCTAGCGATCTTGCCATGGGCGAAATCGCCGCGGAACTTGGCGTCGACGCGCTCGTCGAGGGCAGTCTGCTCGGCGCCGGCAGCGACGTGGTGCTGACGATCCAGCTCATCGATGGCCGCAATGACGAACATCGCTGGGCGGAGCACTACGAGCGTGAGACTCGCCACCTGTTCGGCCTGGCAGCCGACATCGCGCGGGAAATCGGCGCGGTCCTGGACCTCGCCGCGCCGGCGCCGGTGCCGGACCAGGGCATCGACGCGGTCGACCCGCGAGCCATCGACGCGTACTCGCTGGGCCTCATGCACCTGGATCGCCTCTCGCCGGCTGACCTCAGCGCCGCCGTCGAGCAGCTCGAGCGAGCCACCAGGATCGAGCCGGGTTTTGCGCTGGCCTGGGGCCAGCTCGCGGTTGCCCGAATTATTCAGTCCTTGTACGGATTAACGCCACCGCGCGAGTCGCTCGAAAAGGCCCGTGCCGCCGCATTGCGCGCACGTGCCGCAGATCCGGGCTTCTACATCGGTTATTCCACACTCGGCATGGTGCAGCTCTGGGCTCGTGACTTTGAGAAGGCCCGCGAGTCGTTTGCCGAGGCGCTGCGTCTGAATCCGTCAGCGCCTTACGCGCTGCATGGTGATGCCGACTGCCTGATGCTCGAGGGGCGCTGGGACGAGAACATCGACCGCATGCGGGAACTCATGCTAGTTAGCCCTTACAGCAGCATGCCCGCCCGGTCGCTGGGCTACCACCTGTTCCTCGCGCGTCGCTACGAAGAGGCTATCGAGGCAGTCGCCGCGATGCGGGCCCGGAACGATGAACTTTTGCTGCACTACCTGCTTGCATGGATCTACTGGGACGAGGGCGATTTCGACAGGGCGATAACAGAGGAACGCCTGGAACTCGAGCGGCGTGATGATGCCGTCCTGCTCGTTGCTCTCGAAACAGGCCTTGCCGAGGACGGTCCATTCGGCGCCATGCGCGCCATGGCCGAAGCTCTGGTTGCGCGGTCGCAGGAACGCTACGTCGACCCGTTCGAGATTGGCAAGACCTTCGCAAGGGCCGGGATGGTCGACGAGGCGCTGCACTGGCTCAACGAGGCTATCGACTACGGATCCTACGAGATCATCTTCCTCGCGCTGCGGCCCGATTTCGACGTGTTGCGCGAGGACCCGCGCTTCGAAACTCTGCTCGAACGCGTCTACGGCCAGCAGGTTCCACCCAAAAAAATGTAACGTATTCGCTCGACAAGGGTCGAAAAATCTGGGCACGCTATTGCACAGGCTTGGGCGGTGCGGACCCTGCGTTACCGAGCCGCCGGCAGCATGGAGGAGAGGCCATGAATCGCACATTCCACGGACGCGACTTTTACGTAATCTTGTCACTGCTGTCTTTCGTGGCGTTTGCCGGTTGCAGCAGCTCGTCCGACGCCCCTGTCGATCCCGATCGGCCCGCGGCCGGCCTGCTCAGGCAGGTCGAGAACGCACAGCAGCTCGAGACTGCGCTGAAAGAGGGTTTCACGGCAATCAACACGGCGCCCGCTTCTGACGGGCTGGCCGTCGGCGTCGGCAGCGCTGCGCCCGAAGGCAATTTTACGGGTACGTACACGCAAGAGGTGAATGTCGACGAGTTCGACGCGGTGCGCTACGACGGTGCGCATCTTTACGTGGCGCCGAGACGCTACTTCCACTGCTGCTTCCTGGCCGCCGACGGCGCAGTGAACAGCGGCGACCCGGCGCAGCCTTCGATTCGCATCCTGGCGACCGACCCCGCCAGCGGCGATGCGACGCTGGCCAGCGAGATCCCGCTCGAGGCGGACATCAGCGTGCAGGGCATGTACGTCGCCGGCGAGCGCATGTTCGCACTGACGGCGCAGGCGACCTATGGTGCTTACGGAGACTTCTGGCTGATGCCGGCGATCTGGGCGCCGGAAAAACTCGGTTACCGGGTCTACGACCTGGCCGACAAGGCGAACCCGGTGCTCGAGACCGACGTCAGCATCGACGGCGTGTTCGTCGATAGCCGTCGCGTCGGCAACGTCGTGTACATCGTAAGCCGCTATGCGCCGCACGTGCCCGGGATCGTCTACTTCCCGACGACGAGCGCGGATGTCGCCGGCAACGAGGCGCTGCTCGCTGAAGTGGCGCTCGATGAGCTGCTGCCGAAGATCACTATCGACGGCGTCACGCAGACGCTCGTGGATCCGGCCCGGTGCTTCCTGACCAATGACGATCGCGTGCCCAGTCACCCCGTGATCACCAACATAACGGCAGTGCCGGTCGATAATCCGAAGGCCTTCGTCAACACGTGCTACAACGACGACATGTACGGCGCCTACGTCTCGGAAAGCGCCATCTATTTCCCGCAACTGCTCTCCTACCTGTGGCCGAGCGATGCGAAGACGCGCATACACAAGTTTGCGCTGCAGGGCACGGGCGTCACGTACCGCGGCTCGGGCGACATCGACGGGCACGTGTGGCGCGGCGGCCAGGCGGATTTCCGCATGAGCGAGCACGGTGGCAACCTGCGCGTGCTGTCGTCGAAATTCAACCCGGGCAACGAGGACTTCGTCGATCACTTCCTGTACGTCATGCGCGAGTCGGCGACGGGGCCGGCGCTCGACATCGTGGCGCAGCTACCCAACGCCGCGCGGCCAGAGCCGATCGGCAAGCCGAACGAAGTCCTCTACGGCGTGCGTTTCCTCGGCAATCGCGCTTACGCCGTGACGTTCCTGCGCATCGACCCGCTATACGTGATCGACCTCGCGGATCCGGCGGACCCGTTCATTGCCGGTGAACTCGAAATCACGGGATTCTCCGACTTCCTGCACCCGGTCAGCGACGACCTGCTGCTCGGCCTCGGGATTGCGCAGGCGGGCGGCGTAAAGCTGGAGCTGTTCGACGTCAGCGACATGACCCTACCGATGTCGCGCGGCGCGGTCACGCTTGGCGGCCTCGGCTCGTGGAGCGAGGCGCGCTGGGACCGGCACGCGTTCACGTACCAGTCGGACGTTGACGGCATCGATCGATTCACGATCCCGGCGAGCGTCTATGACGAGAACAACGGCACGGGCAGCTGGGAACACTCATTGCGCCTTTTCGAGATTCGCGACAAGGCCACGCCGGCCGTGGCGTCCCTGGTCCCGGTCGGCAGTATTGTCCCGCCGCAGAAGGAACCGACGTGGATAGAACGTAATCGTGCATTCATTCACGACGACACGGTGTACTTCATCCAGAACGAGACGGTCTGGTCGGCCTTTTGGGACACGCCGACCCTGGTCAATGGGCCGTTCTAAGCGTTGACCGGTGGGGCATTCGCGGTCCCGGTCGATCAGTCGGAGGATGTCCCGCCGTCCTTCTCGGCTAGCTCCGCTGCGCGTCTCGCTTCCTCGCCGGCCTTCAGTTCCTCGACGAGGCGGAGCTTCTTCGCTTCGAGCTTCTCGAGTTCGCGCGGATCGAGATTGTCGGCGGCCTCTTGCAGCGCCTTGATCGCCGCGTCGGTGTGCTCGATCGCCGTGCGAATTTTTTCGACGGACGCTGCTTCCTCGGCCTTGTCGAATGCCAACTGTTCGGCGGAGGCCTGCTCCTGTACCACGACCGTTTTCGAGAGCGGCGGCAGCACCTTGCGATCCTTACCGAGCGCGCGCGTATTCATGAAATTGGGCGATACGATTTCGATACGTTCGGCGTGCAGCGCGTCGAGCATTGCCGCGCGCAGCCGGGATCGCGCCGAGATCAGGCTGGTAACGTCTTCAAGGAGTCCCGCCACGCGATAAGTCACCGAGAAGTCGCCCAGCTCCCGCACCAGCACGAAACCGTCCTTGAGCCCGGCGCTCTCAGCGGCGGCGCAAAGAACCCCGGTGACGCGCGCGTGAGCGACGTCGTAGCCCAGTGAAACCTCCGCATGGATGATTGTCCCCGAGGCGCGCACCACTTGCAGCGGTTGCGTCACCATGTAGAGATTCGGGACCGTGACGAGGTCCCTGAATTCGGTCTGGATCTCTGTGTGCAGCAGGTCCATCTCGGTGATGCGGCCGGTGAGGTCGGAGACAGTGATGAAGTCACCCGGGCGGGCATTCTTCACGGCCTTGAGCATGATCCCGGCCATGATGTTGCCGATGAACGTGGTCGACGATAATGCGATCGCTGCACTGAGGAGGATGCCGATCAGGCTGAGGAGCTGACCGCGCAGGGTGTCATTGACCGGCAAGGCGACGATGATGGCGAGTAGCCCGGCGAAACTCAGGGCCAGCATGATGAGCTGGAAGCGGAACTGCGCGTCCGGATTGTCCTGCCAGCGGCGCCGCAGGAACCAGTTGATCGACACCAGTAGAACGGCGACGGCCGCGATCGTCCCGAGCAGCGGTAGGAAACGTGCGAAATTTTCGATGAGGTTGGTCATTGTGTGCGGCCCGGTCCGAGGCGGTCCTGTTGTGCAGACTATAATTCAACAACTGGTTGAGCGCATGCGGAGAACTGACAGAACACATGCGGAAACAATCTCCGAACATATTGCACGGCGACATGCAGAACGGTCATCGGTTTCTTGAAACCACGACTGCAATACCGTTGGCCGCTCGCGATGTTTTTGCATTCTTTGCCAACGCCGAAAACCTCGAGCGGATCACGCCACCGGAACTCGAGTTCCAGATCCTGACTCCGACTCCCGTCGCCATCGAAGAAGGAACAATTATCGATTTTCGCCTGCGCCTTTTTCACGCGCCATTCCACTGGCGCACGCGGATCGTGCGATGGCAGCCAGAGGAGCAGCTTGTCGACGAGCAGATTCGCGGACCGTACAGAAGCTGTTGCCCGGCTCTTGGGTAGTAGCGGCGATGCCTGACGACCCGGGCGGGGTCTTGTTCTCGCAGCGGCATACTACGGATGAGCTTCTAGGTATCCGGGGTCGGCGCAGTTACCGAATACGCGTGCACGCTGCCGAGGTGCACTTCGAACGGGCCGTCTTTCCTGTCGTAGATCATCAGCCCCATGCCCGTGACCTTCGACGTATCGAGTGGCGGACCGTCAAGCCGGCTCCCGCGGAACTTCGGCACGAAGCGGGCAAACGGCAAGTCGACCGTGGTCCAGGTGCCCTCGCGGGTCTCGAAGTCGGCCCAGTAAGCGATTTCTCTGCCGCGCCAGCGCGCCGCCGTCGCCAGTCGCCACGTGTAGCGGCGCCCGTCGCCCTTTACGCGCAGCCGAACACCCGCATATTGCGACAGGTCGAGCTGCACGGATGCTGTGCGGATCGAACTGAAGCCGCCGCCGTTTGTATTCGTGTACCCCGCGAAACGCAGAATGCCTTCGTCCTGGCTGAACGTGCCTTCACTGCGTCCGCCCATGACGTTGTCATTGAGGACATACCAGCCGAAGTCGGTGCCGTCCGACGAGAACTCGGTGAGCAGGAACGGGTCGGCGGCCGCGCCGGCCGGCGGCAAGATTAGCGTCATCAGCAGCAGCCCCTGAATGCATGTACTCTTCATTTTCCCAATACTCTACCAGCACCGGCGTGACGGCTGGGCCGGGTTTCCGCAATGACTCGTGAAGACCTTATCACCTCGGCCTTTGGACGCTTCATCAAAGTGGGCGGACTGGTTGGCCGTGTTGGCGTCTCGGTGCTCGGGCAACAGGCAGCCGGCCTGCTACGCGACGGCCCCACGCAGCAGCTCAGGAAAGGCGAGAACATGGTCCGCAACGCCATGCGCATCGCTGAGACCCTCGGCGAGATGAAGGGTGCCGCGATGAAGGTCGGCCAGATGCTCAGCCTGCATGAGGGCCTGTTGCCACCGGAGGTCGCGGCCGTGCTCAGCGTCCTGCAAAAGCAGGCGCCGAGCGTACCGTTCGAGGTCATGGAGGGCAGGCTGCGGCGAGAGCTCGGTGACATCGATGCGCTGTTCGAGTCGCTCGAGCCGGAGGCGTTCGCTGCCGCGTCGATAGGCCAGGTTCACCGCGGCGTGCTCAAGGATGGACGCGAGGTCGCGGTCAAGATCCAGTACCCTGATATCGATCGAATGGTCTCGGCGGACCTCAAGAACCTCAAGGTGCTGATGGGCAACCTCGTCGGCCTGTTTACCGACATCGATTTCGAACCGATCTGGGCCGAGGTTCGGGAACGACTGGTCGAGGAGCTCGATTACCACAAGGAAGCCGACAACATACGTCGCATGGCGGAGCTGCACGGCGACTCCCCTGACATCCTCGTGCCCACGGTCGTGCCGGAGGCGACGACGCGAGGGGTCCTGACGATGGAATTCCTGGATGGCATCCCGCCCGCCGAGGCGGTGTCCGATCGATACGCGCGGGAGCTCCGGGACCAGTGGGCCGTCACCTTGTTCGAATTTACGCTGCGAGGCCTGTTCGAACACCGCTTCCTGCACGCAGACCCAAACATCGCCAATTTCGCATTCCGTGACAACGGGCAGGTCGTCGTCTACGACTATGGCTGCATGAAGGAAATCCCGGACGCTATCGCGACCGGCTATGCAGGGCTCATGGATGCCGTGATCCACCGCCGCAAAACGGCGATACCGGGTATCCTGCTCGAGATGGGGGTCTTCAAGGAGGACGGTGCGCCGCTGCCGCGCACAATGACAGACCCCTACGCCGAACTCTTGCAGGACATCGTCAAAGCGTCGCCACCGTACACATTCGGGGAGGACAGTTCGATCTACGATGTACTCTACGATCTCGGCATGGCGAACTGGCAGGACGCCACGGATATTCGTTTCCCGCAGGATGTCGTATTTATCAACAGGACACTGGGCGGCCTGTTCGGCAACCTCGCCAAGTTCCGGGCGACGGGGCCGTGGCGCAAACTGCTGCGAACTTACACGACCGACAGAGGTCCTGTTTAGGGGCCAGGATTATCGATTATGGAACTCGTCGTCTTCGATCTCGACGGCACGCTTCTCAACCGGGATTCGGTAATTTCCGACTACACGAGCGAGACGCTGAGGCTGCTCACCGAGCGCGACATCGCCTACACGGTCGCGACAGGCCGCACCTTGCACGGTGCGCGCGCCGTTCTCGAAGGCCACTGCTTTCAATTGCCGCAAGCCTACAAGAACGGTGTCATGATCTGGCATCCGGAGTCGGAGCAACTGACGAGCGGCGCTACGCTCACGCGGGTCGAGCTCGACCACATCGCCGGCGCCTGCCTGGCGGAAGGCTTGACGCCCTTCGTCTTTACGCTCGAGGAGCATCAGGTGAGCACGGTCTACCATCCTCCCGTTCTCGCTGACATCGAACGCAAGCTGATTCGGACCATCGGCGTCGAAATACCGGTCAAGATTCGCGCGTTGGACGAGCTGCCCGCCGATGCCACGATTACGCACGTCAACGCCATAGGCCATGGAAGCGCAATCGAGTCGGCGCTCGGCGGCCTCAACGACGAGCCCCATCTAGTGGCCTACTCCGGTGTTGCGCTGGAAGGCGAACCGTGGCGCTGGCTCGATGTACACCACAGCGACGCGAGCAAGGGAGGCGCCGTTGAGGCGCTCAAGCGGCTGCTCGGGCTCGAGCGTGTCATCTGTTTCGGCGACAGCGACAACGACCTCAGCATGTTTGCAGCGGCTGACGAAAGTTACGCACCGGCCAACGCCAACGACCGCGTCAAGTCCGCGGCCACGGCGGTTATCGGGCATCACGACGATGAGGGGATTGCACACTTCCTGCGTGAGCGTTTTGCGCTCGACGAGCGATAATACCCGTCAGGATTCAGCGACACGCAGCGCCGGCTCGAAACCGCGCAGCCGCAGGCTGTTGGTAACGACGAAGACGCTCGACAAGCTCATGGCGGCCGCCGCGAGCATCGGGCTCAGCAGGACACCGACGAACGGGAACAGCACGCCCGCCGCGACGGGTATCAGCGCCACGTTGTAGGCATACGCCCAGATGAAATTGTTGCGAATCGTGCGCAGCGTGCGGCGGGACAGCGCGATGGCGTTGACGATGCCGCGCAGGTCGCCCGACATCAGGATGACGTCGCCGGCCTCGATGGCGATGTCCGTGCCCGTGCCGATAGCGACGCCCACGTCCGACTGCGCCAGTGCCGGCGCGTCGTTGATGCCGTCACCGACGAACGCCACGCGAAGACCTCCGGACTGCAGGCGCTTCACCTCGTTTGCTTTCTGCTCCGGCAGGACTTCGGCGAGCACCGTGTCGATGCCGGCCTGCCTCGCAATCGCTCGCGCCGTCCGCGCGTTGTCGCCCGTGACCATGGCGACCTGCAGCCCGAGATCGTGCAGGGCGTCGATCGCTTCGCGGCTGCCATCCTTGAGCGGGTCGGCGACGGCCAGCATCGCCACGGCGCGTCCGTCGATGGCCGCGTACAGCGGTGTCTTGCCTTCGTCGGCGAGTTGCCGCGCACTGCCGGCAAACGCCTCGAGGCCGTATCCGAGACGCGCCATGTAGCGGTCCGCGCCGACCTCCACCCGGTGTCCGGCGACGACGGCGTTAAGTCCGAATCCCGGCACGGCGTCGAAGGACTCGGTCTCGCGCAGCACGAGGCCGCGTGCACGGGCCGCGGCGACCAGCGCCCGGGCGACGGGATGTTCGCTGTTGTCTTCCGCGGCGGCGATGAGCGCGAGCACAGCGTCTTCGTCATCGCCCTCGACGTGCAGGTCGGTCAACTGCGGCTCGCCCCGGGTCAGCGTGCCGGTCTTGTCCAGCGCGACGGTATCGACGCGGGCGAGTGTTTCCAGTGCCGTCCCCTGGCGAAACAGCGTGCCCGTCTCGGCGCCCTTACCCGTGCCGACCATGATGGCCGTCGGCGTCGCGAGCCCCATGGCACACGGGCAGGCGATGACGAGGACGCTGACGGCTGCGACGAACGCGTAGTTCAGCACCGGGTCAGGGCCGATCCACATCCAGATCGCAAAGGTGATCGCGGCGACGACGATGACGACCGGTACGAAGACCCCGGCTATGCGATCCGCGAGCAGCTGGATCGGCGGCTTGCCGGCCTGCGCTTCTTCCACCATGTTGATGATACGAGCCAGCACCGTGTCTGCCCCGACGCGCGTCGCGCGAAAGCTGAATGTACCGTTCTTGTTGATCGTGCCGCCGACCACTTCGGATCCGGACGTGACTTCGACAGGGATCGGCTCGCCCGTGACCATCGACACGTCGACATAGCTGTTGCCGTCGATGACGGTCCCGTCGACGGGTATGCGTTCGCCGGGCCTCACCCTGATGCGGTCGTCCCGGACGACCTCGTCAATCGGTAAGTCGACAAACTCGCCGCCGCGCTCGACCCGTGCCGATCCGGGTTGCAGCTCCATGAGTTTGCGGATCGCGGCCGACGTCCGCCCCTTCGCGCGCGCTTCGAGGTACTTGCCGGCGAGGATCAGCGTGATGATGGTTGCCGACGCCTCGAAGTACAGGTTTGCCGTGCCCGCCGGGAACAGGCCCGGAGCGAGTATTGCGAGCACCGAGTAGAAGTACGCGGCCGAGCTCCCCATCATCACGAGCGTGCTCATTCCGGGATTGAGGTGCCGGATTTCGGCCCAGCCCTGGCGGTAGAAGCGCCGGCCCGTGTAGAACTGGACCGGCGTGGCGAGCAGCAACTCGAGCCAGTGCCAGGCATTCGCGGGCAGCACGGCGTGCATAGCGTTGCCGAACGCCGGCAGCAGCATCGGTCCCATGGCGACCGCAACGAGTGGCGCTGTGCACAGCGCGCTCAGCAGGACAAGACGCTTCAGCTCCGCCTGCTCGCGATCCCTGGCATCGCCGTCCGCGGCAGCGTCGTCGAGGTCGACGGCCTCGTAGCCGGCGTCGTGAACGGCGGCCTTCATCGCGGCCACGTCGACAGTAGCAGGATCGAAAGTAACGACCGCCTGCTCGGTGGCGAGGTTGACCGTCGCCGCCTCGACGCCGGGCTGCCGGGTGAGCGTGCGCTCGACGCGCCCGACACACGCCGCGCACGTCATGCCCTGTACGCCGAATCGCACCTGTTCACTCATTAGCATGTCCCGCGGGCCCGCCGGCCCGGCGTCATTCAGGCGAGCGGTTCCGCGGCGTAGCCCTCTTCCTCGATCGCCGCGACCAGCGCCTGCACGTCAGGATCGCCCTCGACGACGACGCGTTCTTCGTTGCGGCTGACCTTGACGACGCGCGTCACGCCCGGCAAGGCCGCCAGCGCGTTGTTAACGGCTTTCTCGCAATGCCCGCAGGTCATACCCGTCACTTTCAGCTCGACCATTAACCTTCTCCGTATATTTCAGACTGCTTCTTTCGGCGATTCGTTCAGCGCCCGGACCACAACGCGATCTCACCGGAGTCCCGAACGCGGATCGCCGGACGCAGGCCGCCCACATCGAGCTTGGCCTCGAGGTCGTAGCGAACGCTGTCCTTGTCCGATCGCAGCAGGTCGGCCACGAAACGCGCGCCGGCCAGGAGATTGGCCGTGGCCGTCAGTTTGAATTCCCCCTCGCCATAGCCCTCGATGACCGGCAATTCGTTGGCGACGCCCTTGACCAGGTCGCGGCCCTCCAGGCTCACGGTATAGGCGGCGCCGACGAGCTTGAGTGGATCGCGGTTCGGGTTGACCACGCGCAAGCCGATCTCGAATGCGGGCATCCCGCCTTCCGACGGCAGTGAGCGGAACGAGCTGACCGTGACGGTGGGTGTTTCGTAGCCGGGGCGCATCGCGCCGCAGCCGGCCAAAACGAGCGATATGAGCAATAAGAGGACCGTCGGTTTCATCGTCATGATTTCTTCGCCTGAGCAAACCTGTAGCAAGCTTAGTCGTCGTGGAATGGAAGGACAATGGCGCGCGGCCTGCGGTCGCCACGAACCGTTTGCGCCGGCCGGTCCGTCGCAGTACGGTAAAACCGGCAACGGCCGGGAGAATTTTCGTGACCGCAATCAACCGCACCCGCCGGCGCGTCCTCAAGGCCGCCGCCGCAACGCCGCTGGCCGCCGCGCCAGGGGTTTCGATGCTCGGCGCGTCGCGAACTGCAGGAGCTCGATCCATGAATACACTTCGCTGGGGAATCGTCGGGACGGGCGGTATCGCCAACTCGATGGCCGGCATGATCAAACTGGCGGACGCCGCCCGGATCAGCGCCGTTTCGAGCCGCCGTATGGCAACCGCGGAAGCGTTCGCGCAATCGCACCGGGTGCCGCAGGCCTTCGACGCCTGGCAGGACATGATCAGCTCGGACCAGGTGGATGCGGTATACGTAGCGACGCCGACCAGCGTCCGCGAAGAGATCTGTATCGCGGCCGCCAACGCCGGCAAGCATGTGCTCGGCGAAAAACCATTCGCGAGCCTGCCCTCGGTCCGCCGCATCGTAGAGGCGTGCCGCGGCAACGACGTGGCATTCATGGACGGCACGCACTTCGTTCATCATCCGCGAACGCTCGACATCAAGGCGCGTCGCAAGGAGCTCCTGGGCGAGGTCTGGTCGGTGGCGTCGGCGTTCCAGTTCAGTCTTGGGGACCGCGGCAACATCCGCTTCAACCCCGCGCTCGAGCCGATGGGCGCCATCGGCGATGCCGGCTGGTACAACATGCGCGCCGCCGTCGAATACCTGCCGCCCGATGTCGTGCTGGACACTGTGAGCGCTCACCTGCGGCGCGACCCCGAGACCGGGGCGGCGCTCAGCGGGACCGGCGTGCTCGACTTCACCGACGGATCGACGTCCACCTGGAACTGCGGCTTCGACTCGGGCGCGGTCGTCATGGACCTGCGCATCACGGGCACCCGCGGCGTCATCAATATCGACGATTTCCTGAGCCAGAGCCGGGACGGTTCCGCCGCATTCCTGTACCGCAAGGGTGGGTGGGGCCGCGGCACGTCCGAGGAGGTCAGCGTCGCCTCGACGAAACCTGGCGCTGCGCTGATGTTCGAGGACATGGCCGCCGCGGCCGCAGACCCGTCGCTGCGCGAGCAGTGGATGAGCGCCACCGAGAGGACGCAGGCATTGCTCGATGCGGCCTGGATGGCGGCATTGCAGACGGAAAAGGCGAACGCCTGACGATAGATTCGTTGCAAATTGAAACAGTTCGGCCGGCGCTTGCGGTGTACGTTTACGTACTTCTTGACGGGAGATGACCATGCGCAACCTGACACGCTCGCTCTTTGCAACCCTGCTCGCCGCGCTGCCGCTCGGCGCTGCGGCGGACCTCGCCAACGTGCCGTCCGGCAAGTACGCGCTCGACAGTTCGCACGGCTACATCACGTTCACTTACAGCCACCTGGGCTTCTCGAATCCGCGCGTCGGCTTCAACAGCTTCGACACCCTGCTCGAGCTCGATAACGAAAAGCCCGAAAACAGCAAGGTCGAAGTAACGATCGACGCGACCAGCATCGACAGCCGCGTTGCGGAGTTCAATGAGCACCTCAACGGCGCCGACTTTTTCAATACGGCGGAGCACCCGACGATCACGTTCAAATCCACAAAGGTCGAAGCTACGGGCGACAACACCTTCGATGTCACGGGCGACCTGACGATCCTCGGGAAGACCCGGCCGGTCACGCTGGCGACGACGATCAACAAGGCCGGCAATCATCCGTTGCAGAACGTGCCCGCGGTCGGTGTATCCGCATCGACCCGGCTGATGCGTTCCGCGTGGGGACTCGATGCCTACGTCCCTGCCGTCGGCGATGAGGTCGAGCTGTCGATCGAGGTGGAGTTGCTGGCGAAATAGTTCCGGTCACCGGGCCGTCTCCCGCTGCCGGCGCGCGTCGGCAGGCGTATGATCAGACGCTTCTGATCCGGGAGACGACCGATGGTGACAGAGACCGTAGAAGACTGGGCGCAACTGCGCGAACTGCTCGCCGCGGGGGCTCGGGCAGCTGACATCGAGCGCTTTCTGGATTCGTTACCTGCTGCCGAGGTCCTGCCTGCCGTATTCCACCTGAACACGGACGAGCAGCGCACGCTGCTCGCCGCGATCTCGGCCGAGCGCGCCGCGCATATCGTCGAAGAGCTGCCCGAGGGCTACGCGGCTGACCTCATGGAGCTCATGCCGGTGGCCGACGTCGCCCCGATCGTCGGGGAGATGGCGAGCGACGACCGGGTGGACGTCCTTGGCGAACTCTCCGGGGCCGAAGCCGAGGCGATTCTCGAACAGCTGGATACCGAGGACGCCGACGAAATCCGGCGCCTCAGTTCCTACGAATCCGACACCGCGGGCGGTCTGATGATGACCGAGTTCGCCGCCTTCCCGATGGCGACGACCATTCGCGACGTGCTGTCCAGCCTCGTCGATCGCGAGGCCGAGTACGAATTCCTGACCGTGCACTACGTGTACGTCGTCGTGAAGCGCTACAAGCTCAAAGGCATCATTCGTATTCGCGACCTGCTGTTCACCGATTGGGACCAGAAGATCGGCTCCATCGCCCTGCCGGCCGTGACGGTGCCGCCCGACGCGTCGCTCGGGGACCTCGAGGACTTCTTCGAGGAACATGACTTCGCCGCCGTGCCTGTCGTCGACGAGCGCCAGAACCTGCTCGGCATCGTGCGGCGCCGCACCGTGCTCGAGGCCGTGGCCGAGCAGTCGGAAGCCGACCGCCTGAAAGCGGCCGGTATCGTCGGTGGTGACGAGCTGCGCAGCATGCCGATCACCGTGCGCTCGCGCCGGCGCCTGTCGTGGCTCAGCGTCAACATACTGCTCAACATCATCGCTGCCAGCGTCATTGCCTTCTACGAGGACACGCTGAGTGCGCTGATCGCCCTGGCCGTGTTCCTGCCGATCGTCTCCGACATGAGCGGCTGCTCGGGCAACCAGGCCGTGGCGGTCAGCATGCGCGAACTGACGCTCGGCGCCGCCAGCCCGCGCGACGTCGTGCGCGTGTGGGGCAAAGAGCTATCCGTCGGGCTCATCAACGGTCTCGCACTCGGCACGCTGCTCGGCATCGCCGCGTGGGCGTGGAAAGGCAACGCGGTCCTCGGACTCGTTGTCGGGCTGGCGCTTGCGATCAACACCGTCGTCGCCGTGTCCATTGGCGGTACGGTGCCTCTCGTGCTGAAGCGCTTCGGAGTGGACCCCGCCGTGGCTTCGGGCCCGCTGCTCACGACGATCACCGACATGTGCGGCTTTTTCCTCGTGCTGAGCCTCGCGGCCACGGCGATGCCCTACCTCGTGTAGCCGGCCGAAACGTCAGTTCTCGTCGGCGAAGTTGCGAATCATCTCGCCCAGGTAAATGCGCGCTATGTCGCAATCGATGAGGTCTTCGAACAGTTCGCTGGATTTCTGCCAGTGGCCGTCCATGAACTTCTGCCAGTTCTCGCCCTGCTGGATGAAATCGTCTTCGGCGCCCGCGTACTTGAAGTCGTAATCATTGTCTTTTTCCCCCGCAACCGGGAACCACACCCAGCCGACGCCGTCGATGCCGTGTTCCCTGGAGTAGGTATCCCACTCCCTGGCGGCCGCGAGGTAGTCCTCGAACGTGTGACCGTCCTTGATTGAGCAATTCGAGATCGACAGCACGAAGTCATTGTCATCGTTGTCGACTTCGTCGTCATCGGGTGTGTCGACCATCATCGAGATCCACGCCGTGTGGCTGTCGCAGGTAATGATCTGGCCGAACATCTCGCCGATCTCGCTGCCCTCCGTGATCGAGAGGTGCGTGCCCTTGCCGAAAGCGCTACCGGTCTTCGCGACGCCGAGCCAGCCGAAGTCGAAACCGGGTTCCCCGAAAAAGTACGGCGTCACCACGGCGGCGGCATAGTCGTCCTGGCCCGTCTCGTCCATCCACGTGTTCCACGCCGCGTTGGCCTTGGCGAGATCTTCCGGACCTTTGCCGTCCCGGTACTTGCAGGTCCAGCCCTCGACAACCTGCATGGGTGGGTATTCGGTCTCTGCGTCTTCCGCCAGCACGCTGCCGGAGCCCGTCGCGAAAACGAGCCCGGCCATTGTTATTGCCAGAATGGAGTTCTTCATCGTTACCCCCTTGTTCTTATTGGTGGTCCCCGGCCTTGGGCCGGATACAACCAGTATAGACGTGGCGTCAGGAAGTGCTGCGCTGCCAGTCGTGCCCGACGTCCAGGCATTCCTCGACGAGCCACTTGAACTCCGCGAAGCTGTCGACGATAGCGTCGGGTTGGAAGGGGTAGCGAACGGTACCCGGGAATATCTTGTTGATCCAGGCGTGATCCCAGCCTGCACCGTTGAAGAAGATTGAAGTCACGCCGGCCCGCTTGGCTGCAATGACGTCGGTCGTGCTGTCGCCGACGTACCAGCTGTCGGGCCCTGGTATCTGGCCGAGATTCTCGAGCGCCCTGAAGACGGGCTCCGGGTTCGGCTTGCGCTTGCCCGTATCGCAGCCGCACACCGTGGTTTCGAAGAGGTCGACCCAGGCACCATCGTCGACGATCGCCAGCTCTTTCTCGAAAAACTCCCGATCGCGATTGGTGAGAACGCCCAGCCGAATGTCGAACTCGCGCATCTCGATCAGCAGGTCGAGTTCGCCGCCTTCGAACGGGCGCGCTTCACCGTAGTGTTTGCGATAGGCCTCGTTGAACGCCGCGTGCGCCACCTGTTTCGCTGTCTCGTCAGGACCGAACAGCACCTCGAAGATGTCGGTACGCGAGATGCGCCGCGCGGCCTTGATTTTCGGGTGCAGGCGCTGGTGTTCGCGCACATACTCGACGAGCCGCGCGTCTTCGGCCGTCTTGCAGTCCTCGGCAGCGATCAGCGCGTCCATGATGCCGAGTTCAGGAAAGCGCGGCAGCACATCGTCGACGGCGTGATACATCGCGTCGAGCGTATCGACGAGGGTGGCGTGCCAGTCGAACAGGACGACCTGCGGCGCAACCAGTGCGCGGGCAGCCTGGTCGAGTTCACGCAGCATCGTGTCGAACCATCGGCCAGCCGTCGCTGCGCGCCCGCTGCGCTCGGATCAGCCGCCGCTGAAGGCCGAAATACCCGCCGCCGTGTGGCATGCCTGGCACTGAGCCGAGATTTTTTCCGCTGCCGCCTTGGCAGTCTCCAGGTTTCGCGCTGCCTCCACTGCGGCCGCCGCTTCGCGCATCCCCGTCACATACTGCTGCCATTCCTCCGGGATACCGTCGACCGTCTCGTGACGCGACAGCCAGTATGCGGGCGTCAGTGCGCCTTCGAGATCGTCGTCGGCCAGGGCGAACATCAGCTCGTCGAGCTGTTCGGCATGCGCGTGCATGTGGTCGATGAAGGCCTGGTCGAATTGAGGGCGTTCCGCGGCCGCTTCCGCGGTGACCGAAGCCTGTTCGGCGGCCGCTGGCTCGGCTTGTTCGGGCTCCCGCTTGCTGCATGCCGAAAAGCAAAGCGCAAATGCGGTCAACAATAGCGCATGGACTCTCATGACGACTCCCCTGGTTTCGAGTACGTGGTGTCGAGTACGTGGTGTCGGGAACGCCGACGTTGGAGCATTGATTCTACCCTCTTGATGGCCTCCGCGTCGCGTCGCCCGTCGACAAAGGCGTGTTGGTACAATTCCGGATACCGCGCGCCTGTCCATTGTCCGGGATTTTCGCATGGCTCTGATGGAAGACCTCTATGAAAAGCTGGCGAACGAGGAAGATGCGCGCCTCTGTCGCGACATCGACGAGCGCGCCTGTCGTGAATCGCCGCGCAGCTTTTTTTACCTCCTGGCCAGCTATTTCCTGACCAAGCTCGGCGACGCGATCGCGAGCCCGAAAACGACGCTCGCGTGGTTGACGACGGCCGTCGGCGCGCCGGCATTCGTGCTGGGCTGGCTGGTCCCGATCCGGGAATCGGGCTCGCTGATTCCGCAGTTGTTTGTCGGCGGGATCATTCGCCGCCTGGCGATTCGCAAGTGGGTCTGGGTCGCGGGCAGCGTCGTGCAGTCCTTCTGCATCGTCGGCATCGGGCTCGTCGCCCTGCGTCTCGAGGCTGCCGCGGCCGGTTGGGCGATCCTTGGTCTCATTGCGCTGTTCAGCCTGGCGCGAGGTTTTTGCTCGGTAGCGTCGAAGGACGTCATCGGCAAGACGATCCCCAGGAAGCTGCGCGGCCAGCTCATGGGGTGGTCGGCCAGCGCCGCGGGCCTGCTGACGATCGGCATCGGTATCGCGCTGATGCTGCCGGTCACCGGTTTGGCCGGCACTGGCCTTATCGGGGCGCTGCTTGTCGGCGCCGGGCTGCTGTGGCTCCTGGCCGCCGCGATCTTTTCCATGGTCGGCGAACACCCGGGCGAAACCGGGGCCGGCCGCAGCGCGATCGAGTCACTGGCCAGGCTGGACCTGCTTGTTACCGACAGGGCATTTCGTCACTTCGTTATGACGCGCGCGTTGTTGATGTGCTCGGCCCTGAGCGCCCCGTTTTACGTCGCGCTTGCGCAGCAATACCGGGGCTCGGTGGCTGAGATGCTGGGCGCATTCGTCGCCGCGGCGGGCCTTGCGTCGCTGCTCAGTGCGCCGCTCTGGGGACGCTTTGCCGACCGGTCGAGCCGCAAGGTCATGATTGCTGCGGCCATCCTGACGGCGGCTGTCGGTATCGTGACGTTCGCGACCGATGTGTTGTCGCCGGGGCTCAGCCGCACGGCGTGGTTCCTGCCCGTTGCCTATTTCGTTTTGTCGATCGCGCACGCCGGCGTGCGCGTGGGGCGCAAGACCTACGTCATCGACCTCGGCACGGGCAACCAGCGTACCGACTACGTCGCGATCAGTAACTCGGTTATCGGCGTGTTGCTGCTGCTCGTCGGCGGCGTCGGCGCGCTGACGCCGGTCATCGGCAACGCCGGTGTCATCGTGCTACTCGCGTTCATGGGGCTTGCAGGGGCGCTGCTGGGAACACGGCTGCCGGAAATTCAGGACTAGCCTTCCCCGACCCGGAGTCGGCGGTGCCTTCGACGCAGCGGTTGCGGCCACCCTCCTTGGCGCGATACAGGGCCTGGTCGGCAATCCTGACGAGATCGACTTCGTTCTCGGTGCGAATCTCGGGGAAGCTCGTGTAACCGACACTGACCGTGCAGCGGACGACGTCGGAGCGGTCCTCGACTTTCAGTGCTTCAATCGAAGTGCGAATTCGCTCGCTGATGTCCCTCGCAGTGGCCACCGAGGCGCCCGGCAGCACGCAGAGAAACTCCTCGCCGCCATAACGCACCAGGACGTCGCTTTCTCGCAGGTTGGTCCTGGCCTCGCTCGCCACGGCCGCCAGCGTGCGATCACCGACGAGGTGGCCATACGAATCGTTGATGCGTTTGAAATGGTCGATGTCGAACATCAGTATGCCGACCGGCGTCTCGCTGCGCTCGGCGCGCGAAAATTCCTCGCGCAAACGCACCAGGCCGAAACGGCGGTTGTAGCAATTGGTCAGGGCGTCGAGCGCGGCGATGCGCTGCAGGTCGTTGTGGGCCATTGCATTCGCAAGGGCCATGACGAAGGTGCGCGCATAGATCTGCGAGAGCGGATGAGACTTGCGCTCGAATGCCGCTGACCGCGCAAGTACGACGACGCCGATGGCCGTCGACTTGACAACGAGCGGCAGGAAAGCAACCTCCCGCGGCCGAAACTCCACGAGGCCTGCCTGTATGGGCAGTTCCGTCGGCACGTCGATGTAGATGGGTTGCTGGGTGCGCAGCGCGTGCAAAATGTGATCGTTTTTCGAAAGGTTTTCGACATCGGTAATGCCGAAGCTTTCGAGCACCGCGAGCTCACCGCCAACGACTGCGAGGATGGCGCCTGCGTCCGAGTGCGTCGCCTCGAGAAAATCGCGCAGGGCTGCCTCGCACAGCGGCTCGAGTTCGAGCTGGCTGGTCATCGTGCGCGTGAATTCGTCGACGCTGTCCTCGACGTCGTGGCTCGTCTTGAGTGCGTCGATGAGGCTGTTGAACGCGAGCGCTGACTCGCCGATGATGTCGTCGCTGTCGACCGGCACCTGGCAGGTCTCGGGGTCGCAGCCCGACCAGTCTCCGCTGAACGTCGCTTCCTCGATGACCGACTCGACCTTGCGCATGCCGCCAACGAGTACACGCAGCCGCGGCAGCACGACGAGGCGCGCCAGCATGATATTGATGCCCCCCACGATGGCGCCGGCGACCAGGCACACGACGAAAAAGAAGGGGGTCATGACGATGTCGGCGGGCACGCCGAACGCGACGAGCACCGGCGGGAAAACCACGCCGATCATCAGGCCGGCACAGATCATCCAGATGGCAAGATCAACGAAAACACGACGGGTCAGGCGCATAATTACCTCGCAGCCGGTCAGAGGCCGGCAACCTTGCTGGTAAGGGGTCTGTAGGCCGCAAGAAAGGCCTCGAGTTTCTCCGGGGGCATCGGCCGGCCGAGCAGATAGCCCTGGATCTGGTTGCAGCCGTACTGCTCGAGGAAGCGCACCTGCTCTTCGCGTTCCACGCCCTCGGCGACGATCTGCAGGCCGAGCTTGTGGCCCATGGCCAGGATGGCCGCACAAATACCGGCATCGTCGGGATCGACGTGCAGGTCGCGAACGAAAGACTGGTCGATCTTGAGCACGTCGATCGGCAGTCGTTTCAGGTATGCCAGTGACGAGTAGCCGGTACCGAAGTCGTCGACGGAGATGCTGATGCCCATGCGCTTCAGGGTCGTCAGCAGATTGACCGTATCGTCGATGTTCTGCATCAGCACGCCTTCGGTGATTTCGAGCTCGAGCAGATTCGGGTCGGCCCCGCTGTCGTCGATGGCTCGCTTCACGGTAGCCAGGAACTCATCGGACTGCACCTGGATGCTCGAGATGTTGACCGCAACCTGCAGGGAGGCCATCGGGGTATCCGCCCACTGCGACATCAAAAGGCACGCCCGAGACAGGATCCAGCGCCCGAGCGGCAGGATCAGGCCCGATTCTTCCGCCACCGGAATGAATTCGGCAGGCGACACCCAGCCGCGCGTCGGGTGCTTCCAGCGCAGCAATGCCTCGAGGCCCGTGATTTCCCGCGTCGGC
This sequence comes from Woeseiaceae bacterium, assembly GCA_041602775.1. Lineage (GTDB taxonomy): Bacteria > Pseudomonadota > Gammaproteobacteria > Steroidobacterales > Woeseiaceae > UBA1847. Next base: position 29,370 of record JBFIFN010000028.1, read on the forward strand.
AGGTTGGCTTTCGGCTGGAAGTAGAGCTGGAACTCGTCGTTTTCGAGCGCGGACCGCAGGTCGACCTCGAGCTTGAGGCGGCGCATCGACCGAATTCTCATCGTATCGGAGAAGAACTTGAAGTTGTTGCGGCCGGCCGCCTTGGCCTTGTACATGGCCGAGTCTGCATTCATCACCAGCTCGTCCCGCGATCTTCCGTCCTGCGGGTACAGCGCGATGCCGATGCTCGGCGTCACGACGAGCTGGTGGTCGTCCGAGTTGAACGGCTCCAGCAGCGCCGTCTGGATGCGTTCCGCGACGCGCGCGGCATGCGTTTCACTGGAAATATTTTGCAGGACGACGACGAATTCGTCGCCGCCGAGGCGCGCCAGGTTCGCCGGGGCTTCTTTGTCGTGCTCGACGCGGGCGACCACGTCACGATCGCGCAGGGAATTCTCGAGTCGTTTCGCGATGCCGACCAGGAGGTCATCACCCACCGAGTGCCCCATGGTGTCGTTGATCCGCTTGAATCGATCGATGTCGATGAACAGGAGTGCAAAGCCCTTGTCTTCCTCGGCGCAGGACGCGATGAGCCTGTCGAGCATGTTGGTGAACGCGAGGCGATTGGGTAATCCGGTCAGCGTGTCGAAGTACGCGAGATCGTAGATCTTCTGCTCGAATTTCTTGCGGTCGGTAGCATCGCGGATTATCGCGAGTACGGTCCTGCGGTCGCGTCGCGTGATGCGGATCTCGAGATGGGTGTTCACGTCTGGCAGGTAGTGCTCAAACGACTGCGGAGCCCCGCTCTCGAGAGCCTGCTTGATGCTGCTCCTGAACCGGTACTGGCGCGGCCCGTCGGCAAGCTGGTGCAACACCAGCGCCAGATCCTCGTGTTCGACGCTGTCAGCCGCGGCGGCCAGAGCCGAATGGCCGTCAGCCAGATCGCCGTTCTCGTCGAGGATGAAGATCGAATCGGGCAGCGCGCCGATGAGTCTGCGCATGTCGTTCAGCGATCCGCTCGAGCGAATGACGTACCGCACCCTGTGCGGCAGAGTGGACCAGGTTATCGGCTTGGCGATGAAGTCGGTTGCGCCGATGTGGAAAGCACGATCGACGGAGGAGTCGTCGTCGTGTCCGGTCACGATGACGACGGGAGTTTCCCAGCCGGTCTCGCTCGCACGGATGCGCTCGCAGACGGCGAACCCGTCGAGTTCGGGCATGTCCACGTCCAGGAGGACCGCGTCCGGTTTGTGCTGCTCGTATGCAGCCATGGCTTCGGCGCCGTCAGCGGCCGTGACAACGGCGAACCCGGATTGCTCGAGGACGCTGCGCATGATCAGCAGCGTGCTCGCGTCATCATCGGCGATCAGGACAGTCGCGCCCGCGGACAGCTTGAGCTGCGAGGTCGTCATGCTACGGCGACCTCGTATTCGCGCTCCAGCGCCCGGCGAACTTTTTCGTACTCGACGTCGAGTTCCTGCAACAACTGCTGCGTCGGTTCCAGCTTCTGTTCCCTGCCGGCGACTTCGAGCTGCTTGCAGAGCTCGGCGAGACGCGTCGCGCCGACGTTACCGCTGCTCGACTTGAGCGCATGCGCACTCTCGCGCAATGCGCCGGCATCTGCGTCAGCGACGGCCTGCCGGATCCTGGCAAGCAGATCGACAGAGTTGTCGAGATACAGCGTTATGACCTGCTCCAGGACGTTGCCCTGGCTGCCGTGACCCAGCGATGCGAGCGTTTTCAGCGTGCCGGCATCGAGCGGCGAGGGGTCGTTTGCCGCGTCGACGTCGGTTGCGAAGATTCCCGAGTCGGCCGACGAGGTCGACGACCCGGACCCGAGGTACAACGACAGGACGGCATGCAGCTGCTCGCCCGTAAATGGCTTGCTCAGGTAATCGTCCATCCCCGCAGCGATGCAGCGCTCCCTGTCGCCCTCGAGCGCGTTGGCCGTCACGGCGATGACGGGCAGGCGCGTGCGGCCGCTCTTCTTTTCGTTTTCCCGCAGCCGGGCCGTGGTCGCGAAGCCGTCGAGGACGGGCATCTGGCAGTCCATGAGGGCCGCGTCGTAGTCGTTGCTGGCCACGAGGTCGAGTGCCTCGACGCCGTTGCTCGCGACATCCACGGTCAGCCCGAGCTTCTCCAGCAGGCCGATCGCGACAGCCTGGTTGACCGGGTTGTCCTCGGCGAGGAGTACCTTGCCGGAGAGCGACCGCATGACGCCGGAGTCGGCGACGCACGGGAGCCCGTCGGCGGCCGTGTTGGAAAACACCGCGAGCAGCGTGTCATAGAGCTGCGACTGGCGAATCGGTTTCGTCATCTGGCCGCAAATCCGCAGTGCCAGAAGTTCTTCTTTCGTCACCGACTCGGCGACGGAACTGAGAATCACGATACGGATGTCGTCGAATTCCGCATGGCCCCTAATCCACTCGGCGAGTTGCAGACCGTCGCCGTTCGGCATGTGCATGTCGAGCACGATAAGGTCCGGCAGCCTCGAGCGCGCCTGCGCATCTTGCAGTGCGCTCATTGCCGATGCGATGTCCTCGGCCGTCTGGGTAATCGCCCGCCAATCCCCCAGCTGGGTGTCGAGGATCTCCCGATTAGTGGCGTTGTCGTCGACGATCAGGATGCGTTTTCCCGCAACGCTGTCGAGAACGATGTCCCGGTCGGACTCGCCGGGCGCCAGCGTCTCGAGTTCGAGCGACACGTAGAACGTGGAGCCCACACCCGGCGTGCTTTCGACCCCGATTTCACCGCCCATCATCTCGACGAGCTGCGCCGAAATGGTCAGGCCGAGACCGGTGCCGCCATACACCCGCGTTGTCGTGCCGTCCGCCTGGGTGAATGAATCGAAGATCCTGGCCTGCATCTCCGCCGGGATGCCGATACCCGTATCCTCTACCTCGATCCGGACGCCCAGGCGCTCGTCGCTGCGCGGCTCCGCCGTCAGGCGCACGATGACCTCTCCGACCTCGGTGAACTTGATGGCGTTGCCGACGAGGTTGGTCAGCACCTGGCGCAGCCGCAGCGGGTCGCATTTCACCCGGTCGTCGAGATCGGGCGGAATGACGACGTTCAGCTCCAGGCCTTTTTGCTGCGCCTGGTCGGCCAGGGTCATCGCCGTCTCTTCGACGAGCTCGCGGAGGCTGTACTCGACGTGCTCGATACTGAGCCGGCCGGCCTCGATCTTGGAGAAATCGAGGATGTCGTTGATGATATCCAGCAGGGTGCCCGCCGACGAATAGATCGTTTCCGTAAAGCGCTGCTGGTTGGGTTCGAGCGGCGTGTTGCGCAATAACTCGGTCATGCCGAGTATGCCGTTCATCGGCGTGCGGATTTCGTGACTCATGCGGGCGAGAAATTCGCTCTTGGCCGCAGCGAGCGCCACCGCGTCGTCTCGCGCAGTTTCGAGGTCGGCCTTGGCGGTGGCCAGGTTTTCGGTGAGCGCCGAGAACTCCGAGCCCAGCACGCCGAGCTCGTCAGAGCTGTTGACCGCGAGCGACACCCGCAGGTCCCCCGTCTTGTGAATTTGCAGGATGCTGCGGGTCAGCTTGCTGACCGGGCCGACAATCTGCCGCTGCATGAAGATCATTGCCGCCACGACGAAGACGACGCTGGCCAGCACCAGGAAGAACATCGCGGCCGTAATGGTCGCCTTGCCGATGTTCGAGATATCGCGCGACGTGCCGATCTCGAGGATGGCAACCGGCCGGCCGAGTACGTCGGGCAGTACCTGGCGGGAGTAGATCGTGTCCTCCGCGTACTCGATGTCGAGCGCGTCGTTCGGGATCGGCATTAACCTGGCGGCGCTGTCGCTGACCGGGTGCAGTCTCACGTTGGCGGCCGCCCGATGCGCCAGGTTCGCGACCCGGCTTTCGGACAGGAACTGGCCGGTGATCAGCGTGCCCGCGATCGGGCCCTCCCCGGACGTTTTCAGGATAGGGTAGGAGACGACGTGCACCAGGCCCGAGCGCACGCGCAGCAAGCCCTTGAGATCGTCGTCGGGAGACGTGCGCATCACGAGCGGGTGCCCGGCCAGCGGTTCCAGCAATTCCTGGCCGAGGTCGAGCGGTTCGCCCGAATCCGGGTCGAACAGCAGGCCGTCGAGCAGTTCGCCATCGGCGTCGACCAGCACCATCATGTCGATATCGACGCTGTGCCAGTAAGACGGGTCGAGATTCTCGTCCGGGTACGACGGGCGCTCGCCCAGGGCGTACGCGTAAGTATGGTCCCACACCGAGTATTCCATGTTGAACACTTCGATGGCGCGCAGGTCGCGGGACAACAGCTGGGTCACCCGAGAC
>JBFIFN010000029.1:0-33252 GCA_041602775.1 Woeseiaceae bacterium
AAGCCGCGTTACAATTTGAATACCGTGGTGGGCGTAGCTCAGTTGGTAGAGCCCCGGGTTGTGATCCCGGTCGTCGTGGGTTCGAGTCCCATCGTCCACCCCACCTTTTCCCGGTGTGGGGCCTCTAGCTCAATTGGTAGAGCAGTGGACTCTTAATCCATTGGTTCGGGGTTCGAGTCCCCGGGGGCCCACCATTCCAGCCGATCACTTCCGGGCTTTGCGTTTCTTTTCGCTCGCCGATGCATCCGCGTCGTCCGATTCGCCAACGAGAATGCTCGACGCGGCGGACACGACCAATTCCTGGACTTTCCGGGATGCCGCGATCCCCTGGGTGAACCAGGACTCGATAATCTCCGCGAGGTCGATGTTCTCCACATCGCTGGTAATGCGATTTTTCAACATCGCCAAGGCTTCGTCCTGCAGTGCCGAAATGTTCGGCAGCCCGAGACTTTCCCGAAATTCTTGAGGTGTCAGTTCGAATTCCACCTTGATTTTCATCGCAACTCCTCCAGAGATGGCTGTATTACATCGGACCCTACTTGATGTCAGGCGGCGGCTTTCTCGTATAGCCGGCCTGCTCGAGCGCGTAGGCAAAACGTATCAGATTCGCGTCGCTGAATTCGCCGCCGATGAACGAGATGCCGATCGGGAGGCCCAGAACGTCGCCGGCCGGCACGGTGACGCTCGCGTAGCCGGATATGGCGGCGAGTGACGAACTCGAAATTCCCGACGAATGATCGCCGTTGACGTCGTCGGTCATCCAGGCCGGGCCCCGCGTCGGCGCGACCAGGGCGTCCAGGTCGATTTCCGCCAGCGTCTCGTTGATAGCGGTCTGCGATATGCGCTTGCTGGCCGCCAGCGCCTCAAGGTACTCCGGCTCGCTCAGCGGGCCCTTCGCCTGCGCCGCCAACATGCGCTCCTGGCCGAAGAAGGGCATGACCGTGTCCGCATTCGCCTCGTTGAATTCGATGATGTCGGCGAGGCTCGCGACGGGTGCGCCGCTCTGTTCGAGGTAGGCGTTCAGATCCGCCTTGAACTCGTAATAGAGAACCTCGCGCTGCGCAGCGCTCATGCCCTCCGTATCGATCTCGACCGGGTCGACGACCTCGGCACCAAGGGATTCGAGCGTCGCGATCGTCTCTGCGAGGATTGCATCCACGCGGACGTCGTTGCCGGCGCCGGCATGATTGCGGTACACGCCGATACGCGCGCCCTGCAGCGCGTCACCGGTCAGGTTGGCCGCGAAATCCGGCACCGCGGCAGGGTAATAACCGGCCAGCGGATCGGCCGGGTCGGCGCCGACGAGGGCATTCAGGAGCAGGGCCGCATCCCTGACCGTGCGAGCCATCGGTCCTGCCGTATCCTGGCTGTGGGCAATCGGGATAATGCCGCTGCGGCTGACCAGTCCGAGCGTCGGCTTGATGCCGACGATGCCGGTGACGCTGGACGGGCACACGATCGAGCCGTTGGTTTCCGTGCCGACGGCGACGCTGGTCAGGCTGGCCGCCACGGCGACCGCTGACCCGCTCGACGAGCCGCAGGGATTGCGCAGCGTGCCGTAAGGGTTGTGTGTCTGTCCGCCGATGCTGCTCCATCCGCTCGAGGAATGGTTGGAGCGAAAATTCGCCCACTCGCTGAGATTTGCCTTGGCGAGTATCACGGCGCCTGCGGCGCGCAACCTGCCGACGATGAACGCGTCGGCCGGCGGCCGATGGCCTTTCATCGCGAGTGAACCGGCCGTCGTTTCCATCGCGTCGGCCGTGTCGATGTTCGCCTTGAGGACGACCGGGATGCCGTGCATCGGGCCGCGCGGCCCGGATTCCCGCCTTTCGTCGTCCAGCTCGGCGGCAATCGTGAGCGCATCCGGATTGATCTCGATGATCGAATTCAGCGCCCGACCGTTGCGGTCAACGGCATCGATCCTGTCGAGGTAGAACTGCGTCAACGCCTCCGACGTCAGTTCGCCGCCCTGCATGAGCGCCTGCAAGGCAGCGATGTCGAGTTCCCGGTAGTCGGCCTTTTCGACCTGAGCGTCACAGGCACTCAGGAAGACACAAAACCAGATCCCCGTCGTGACCCTCAGCGCCGATCGGCCGGGTCTGCGCCGTTCCTGCATGAACAATTACTCCGCGCGATGGATGACTCTGAGGTGCCGGACCCCACGCGTCCGGTTGCACCGATAATGCACCGTCAGACGACGTCGAGGCAAAGCTCGTCGGCCACGGCCCGCAGCTGATCCCAGTCGAGAATCTCGATCCTGCCGCGCGGCGCATACAGGATGCCGCGGCGCTTCATCTTCGCCATCTGCCGGCAGACCGTTTCCTCGCTGAGACCCAGCAGGCTGGCAATCTCGGCCCGCGAGAAAGGCAGCGTGAATCGACGGTTGCCGTGCTCCGACTCGGGAATGATCAGTGAGATAAATGACGCGATCTTGGCGGCTGCGCCCTTGTGCCCCAGCACGCACATCAGTTTGCGGCTGTGCGCGAGCTGCGCATTGAGGGCGGACACCAGGCGCAGTGCGACATCACCGCGATGACTGACGGCGTGTAACAAGGCGCGGTGCTTGACCTTGCAGGCCACGACCGGCGTCTCGGCGACAGCCGAATAGCGGTAATAATCGTCATTGAGCGACTGCAGTCCGGCCAAAAGCTTGCCCGGACTGGACAGTCCAACGATCTGTTCGCGCCCGTCGGATGTGTGGCAGATGATCTTGACGAGCCCGCTGGTCAGGGAATAGAGCGATTCCGAGGGCTGGCCCTCGGCAAACAACACGTCCCCGGCCGCGAAACGCACCTGTTTCACGGCATCGGTGACGAGACACTGGAATTCCCCGGACGAGAAAGGGCTGTGTTCTGCCTGGATCTCATGGAAGGGGCAATCGCAGTTGCCACAGGTCATTCTTATTGACTCCCAATCCTGTCTCTTTTCTAGCACCACGATGCCACACAGTCGATTGCGGCTTGCCGGACAAAACCTCGGTTTATACGTAGTTGAAACTGACATTTGTCAGTCTGGTGCCCCGGTTACGAGCGGGTAAGGAAAACCCGAAACACAAAGCCCGCGGAGTAGGTGTAATCCACCGGGCGAAACTGACGTTTGTCAGTGTTTCCGAACCCGCCACTTTTTATCGTAAGCGTGCTCCGGGCGACCGTTCTCCCAATCCTTGCGGCCGAGACCGGGCTATACCTAACCCAAACAGGGGAGTAACAGTATGAACCAGTTCCACAAACTCTTTCGCTGGGCCTGGTCTATCCTCGTAGTCTTCACCCTCGCATTTACGCTTGGGGGCTGCGAAGGTGACGACGGCGCTGCGGGGCCAGCCGGCCAGCCGGGTGCCACCGGGCCGCAGGGGCCTGCCGGACCGCCGGGACCGGGTTTGGATCCCGTCGCGGCTGCTATCGAAGCGGCCGACGTGGAGTCCTGTAGCGTGTGTCACGAGGGCGTCGGCGGTGGCCACCAGGCCATTTACGCGGAATACGCAGACGCCAGCGAACTCTCGCTGACGTTTGACAATTTCACGAGCACGCCGGATCTCGTCAACGGCACCTGGGATGTCGCGTTGACATTTACGGTCGAATTCGGAGGCGCTCCGTACACCGGTACCCTGGCTTCGCTGGACCAGGCACGTTTCTTTGTGAATCGTTACGACAGCACTGTCGGCAACAACGGCGAATTCTACGAACCGTTCCAGAGCCTCAGCAACGGGGTTGCGACGGGCACTCCCGGCCAGTGGACGGTAACCCGTACGGGCCTGTCGTTCGACCCGACCGTCAGCGGCCAGGTCTACGGCTACGTCGCGCTCGGCGTCCTGCTCGAGCACGAAGCCGGAACCGGTGGCGAAATCCCGGCAGGCTCGCATGTTCATCTCTATGAAGATGTAGCCAATGCCGCGATTGCCTACGGCGACCTCGACCCCGCGAATGCCAACACCTACGTGTCGCTCGCGAACCCCGAGGGTTGCGCCAAGTGCCACGGTTCGCCGTACCTGAAACACGGTTACCGCGCGGCCGAAGTGGCCGGTCTGCCAGACTTCGCATCATGCAAGGTCTGCCATAACGACGACGGCCTCGGTGGGCATGAAGACTGGCAGTACATGGTCGACGAGCCCTTCAACTGGGCGACCGGCGTTGCATCGACGGCCGACTACACGTACTTCCGTTCGATCATGAACGACGTGCACATGTCGCACGCGATGGAATTCCCGTATCCGCAGTCCATGCAGAACTGCAGCACCTGCCACGAAGGCAACGAAGCGACCGTCACCAGCAATGCGTTCTTCACGCCTGAGACGTGCAAGAGCTGCCACCCGGTGCAGGGTATCGATGCTTGGCCCGAGGATGCCGGAACCACACTGGAAGGTCTGTACGCACAGCCGAATCGTGCGCCACCCCTCGAGTTCCTGTGGGAACGTGCCGGCGTGACGAACGTGCATAACTTCGCCGACCTCAGTGCGGCGGACTGCACGACGGCCTGCCACGGCACGAACTTCCCGAGCTTCAGTGACTACCACTCGGGCTATGACGAGAACATCTATGACGCCACTGGCGCGAAGTTTGCCGATCTGAACACCGTTTCGATCGACAGCATTTCGGTTACCGGCGACCTCATGACGATCGAGTTCAGTGCGAACAACACGGCCATCGTTCCCGAGGTTCTCGTTTCCTTCTACGGTTGGGATACGCGTAACTACCTCGTTGGCTCGCACGAACGCGACGCCAATGCGGCATGTTCCGGTCGTCGTCCTGGCTGTAAGATGGAATACGTACCCGAGAGCTCCGGTGGCAGCGCCAACCCGCTGTTCACGGAAGATCCCACTTCCGCGCCGGGTGCCTGGATTGTCACGCTCGACATGTCGGCACTGCAGCTGACCAAGACGGACCTGCTGCCGGCGCTGATCGCGAGCGGCAAGATCACCAAAGCCGAAATCTCGATCACGCCTGAACTGGCGGTCGGTGGTACCGACGTCGTCCTGCTCGCTGTTGGCGAGACGTTCGACCTGACAGCAGGTGCAACTGTCGCTGACTACTTCAAGGGCACCAATGCCACGGTCAGTGTCGACAAGTGCAACGTGTGCCACGATGCGCTAGCCAGCACGTTCCACAGCGAAAGTGGACGCGGCGGCGACGGCATCGAGGTCTGCAAGCACTGCCACACGACGACGTTCCCGGGTAGCCACCTCGAACTGCAGTCGCGGGCGATCGACAGCTACATCCACGGCATCCACTCATTCCAGCTGTTTGACGGCGATGATGTGGACGCGGCTGACGACCCGGTATTCGATGCAAGGGCTGCACAGCATATCAGGCACACGTTCCCGAACTTCACGATCAGGAACTGCGAGGCCTGTCACCTTGCCGGTACCTACAACGTGCCGGATCAGTCCAAGTCGATGCCTGGCGTGCTGTCGAAGTCCTACTCGATCAGCGACCGCGCAATCGGTACCTTGCCCGAGTACGTCACGGGTCCGGCATCCCGCGCATGCGGTGGTTGCCACAGGGCCGATTTCATCAATGCGGATAACGCAGGCGAACTGGCATCGTTCCTGGCCCATACCGACGTGTTTGGTACGCTGGTCGTCAACGATGACCCGGACAGCACTGCGGACGACAACGATGAAGTCGTATTCGGCGTCATCGACAAGATCATGAGCCTGTTCGAATAACGACACCCCCTCAAGGCTCATGCCTTAACTGGCCGGGAGAGAAATCTCCCGGCCTTTTTATTGGGTGGCAGTACTGCGGTTATTCCCTATGAAACTGCGGCTTTCGCGCCTTCCAAATTGACGATTGTCAGTGCGATTGGAAGACCCGTTTCCTATCGTGCAGTTGGGAAAGCTCCGCCATCAATCAGGCGATTGCCCCGAATCCACGGGGCAATGACATTCCCGGGAGGTTTCGAAATGTCAAGTAATTTCAGGTTGTTACTGCTGCTTGCGGCCGGCGCATTCCTGTTTGCCGGTTGCGAAGGGGACGACGGCGCTGCCGGGCCCATTGGTTCGGCCGGGACAGACGGCATCGCCTGCTGGGATCTGGATGGCGACGGCGCGTCTGATCCTGCCGAGGACCTCAATGGCGACGGTCTGGTTGACGTTCTCGACTGTCGCGCGCCACTGCCTGGGACCGCCGTGCTCGTTGCCGGCAATGTCACAACACCGAACGGCCCCCTTGACCGCTTCGCCGTCGTCGCGTTCACCGATGCCAATGGCGTGACAGAGCATGCCGACGTGGCAATGGACGGCACCTACGAGATCGTGCTGGCCGAGGGAAACTATGACGCGAGCGCGAGTCGTCCGGGATACGAAGCTGTCGCGATCTCGCCATTTACGGTAACGGACGGGGCGGTCAATACGCTCGACTTCGACCTGCCCGAAATACCCGACGGCGAATTCATCGGCAGCAGCGTGTGTGGACAGTGCCATACCGTTCAGTATGCATCCTTCGCGCAGACAGGCCATCCCTTCAAGCTGAACAGGGCTTTCGGCACGCAGCCGAGCTATCCGTTCACTACGCTGAACGGCGTGCTGGAACGCATCACCGACGATGACGCGGCAGCAGGCGACCCCAAAGCCGGCACCGACAATACGCTGGGCACGCCAGTGACGTGGGACGACGTGTCCTATGTCATCGGCGGCTACTTCTGGAAAGCGCGTTTCGTCGACCTGGACGGCGCCATCGTCACGGGCTCGAGCGTGCAGTACAACTTCGCGACCGACGCGATGGGTGGTTATCACAACGACGAAGTCGACAAGAAGTACAACTGTGGCAACTGCCACACGACGGGTTGGCGGCGCTACGACGCTGTGCTGAATGACAACCGCGAGGACAACATGCCGTTGATGGACGGCACGTTCTTCGAGGGCGGCATCCAGTGCGAGGCCTGCCACGGCGCCGGCGCAGCGCACGCCAAATTCACGGGCGGCATCATGCGGGACGCTTTCATGCCGCGCTCCGACGCCGATCTCACGGCGGCCGATGCCGGCTACGGCGATCCGATTGCCTGTGGCGAATGCCATACGCGCGATGGTGAACGCGACTACCCGGCTTACGAGAGCCCGTTCGAGGCTGCGCTGGCCGTCGCGAGCGCGCCTGATCCGCGCCCGTTCGACATGGGCGGCCGTATTGCGGCGTCCGGCGGCTTGATCCGGCACCACGAGCAGTATGACGAGGTCCTGGGTATCGACCCCGATACGCTGGCAACGGTGCGCACGCCGGCATTCCTGGCGACGCACGGCAAATGCAGCACCTGTCACAACCCGCACGGGTCATCCGTGAATGTGGACAATCCGCTGTATACGGGCATGCCGGGAGTGGACAAGTCGAACGCTGGTTGCCTCCGGTGCCACGAAGACTACGATCCCGCTTTGCGGTCTGGCTTCATGCTGGGCCTGGCCTGCATCGATTGCCATATGCCGAAGCTTGCCAAATCCGCCACTTCAACCGCGGCAGTTGCCGACAAGCCCGCCCTGGGAGACGTCACGTCGCACATCTTCGCGATCAATCTCAGTACGACCGAGGAGCAGTTTACGGCTGACGGCAGTTACGCGTACCCCGCCATCGACGAAGACTGGGCATGCCGCACATGCCACAACACGGCACCTGATGCTGCCGTTTTCCCGATCCAGGATACGGGTATCGACACGTTCATATTCCACAACAACATCCCCTAGGATTGGAAATCGACAGGTTTATCAACCTGCACGACAGACAGCGTTCATGTCTGAACTGGCCGGGAGAGTAATCTCCCGGCCTTTTTTGTTGGGTGATGGGACTCTAGCGCGGCGCCTGTACGCCGAGAGCGCTCAGGGCGCCAGGCGTTCGATCGCCCAGCTGCCGTCCTCCTGCTTCGTGTACTCGAAGCGGTCGTGCAGCCGGTTGGTGCGCCCCTGCCAGAACTCGACCTGGTCGGGCACGACGCGATAGCCACCCCAGAACGAGGGCAGCGGTACCTCCTTGTCGCGGAACTTGCGCTTGATTTCCTGGAACTTCTCCTCGAGCAAGGCGCGCGAGGAGATCACGCTCGACTGGGCCGATACCCAGGCGCCGATCTGGCTGCCTCGGGGGCGCGACAGGAAGTACTTGAGTGACTCGGCAGTCGGGATTTTCTGGGCCCTGCCGCGGATCTTGACCTGCCGGGCGGCCTCGGACCAGAAGAACAGCAACGAGACCCAGGGATTGGCCGCGATCTGCTTCGCCTTCTTGCTGTCGTAGTTGGTGTAAAAGACGAAGCCGTCTTCGTCGAAGGACTTCAGGAGCACGGTGCGACTCGAGGGCCGGTTCTGGTCATCAACGGTCGATACGATCATGGCGTTCGGATCGGCAGGCACGGTTTCGCAGGCATAGCGGAACCAGTCCTCGAACTGGATGATCGGATCGTCGTCGAGGTCGTCGCGGTCCAGCGCAAACCCGGTCGCGGAGCGCCTGAGCGCCCCGACGTCCATTCCACGTTGTCTTGATTCGTCGGACATGCCGGCAATATAGCGGGAATCCAAAAAGGGATCAGCTACCTTTATACCGGGTAAAAGGTAGCTGATCCCTTTTTTGAGGCAGCGGTCAGCTGCGGTTCCATTCCCGAATTCGCTGCGGGTATAATGCCCGGCTGGCAAGAGAGTGCGGGTTACCCGCCGCACGGGCATGCGAAAGTGGCGGAATTGGTAGACGCGCTGGATTTAGGTTCCAGTGGGGCAACCCGTGGGAGTTCGAGTCTCCCCTTTCGCACCAGCCAACTGATTCTTAACACGCTAATTTTTAAGAGATTTACAGAATGAACGTCACTGTCGAATCGACAGGTGCCCTGGAACGCCGTATGCGCGTCGAAGTACCCATCGAGCGCATCGAAAATGAGGTGGCTTCCCGCCTCAAATCGGTCGGCAAGACCGCCCGCATCAAGGGCTTCCGTCCGGGCAAGGTGCCGGCGCGCGTCGTGCGCCAGAAATACGGCAAGCAGGTCCGCCAGGAGGTTCTCGGCGAGATCATGCAGCAGAGCTATACCGACGCCGTCATGCAGGAAAACCTCAAACCGGCCGGCGGCCCGCACATCGAGACAGAAGGTGAGGACGACACGACCTTCACGTACGTAGCGACGTTCGAGGTCCTGCCCGAAGTCGAGCTCAAGAACCTCGACAAGATCAAGGTCGAGAAGCCGGAGATCGACATCCGCGACGAGGATCTCGACGACATGCTCATGAGCCTGCGTCGCCAGCGCGCGACCTGGGACGAGGTCGAGCGCAAGGCGAAGGACGGCGATCGCGTCATCGTCGACTTCACGGGCACGATCGACGGCGAGGCGTTCCAGGGCGGTTCGGGTACCGAAATCCCGGTCCACCTCGGCCAGGGGCAGATGCTCGAGGACTTCGAAAAGGGCATTAAGGGGCTCGCTGCCGGCGATGAGAAGTCGATCAAGGTGAAGTTCCCCAAGGACTACCCGGCCGAGGAACTCGCGGGTAAAAAAGCCGATTTTGCCATCAAGGTCCACAAGGTCACCGAAGAAGTCCTGCCGGAACTCGATGACGAGTTCGCGGCCGCTTTCAACGTCAAGGAAGGCGGGCTCGAGCACTTCAAGCAGGAGGTGCGCGAGAACATGGAGCGCGAGGCGATGACCAAGATCGAGAACGATATCCGCGAGCAGGTCATGAACGGGCTGATCGAGAAGAACCCGATCGACGTGCCGCAGGCCCTCGTGCGCGAGGAGGCTCACTCCATGCAGCATGAGGCCATGCAGCGCATGGGCATCGAAGACCACGACAAGGCGCCGCCGCTGGACAGCTTCCGGGAAGCCGCCGAGAAACGCGTGCGCCTCGGCCTGCTGCTGAGCCAGGTCATCGCCGAGAACAAGATCGCCGCGGGCGAGGCAGACGTGCGGGCCCGGGTCGAGGACATGTGTGCGGGCTACGAGAATGCCGACGAGATGGTCAAGATGTACATGTCGAATCCCCAAATCATGCAACAGATCGAACCGATGGTGGTCGAAAAGAAAGCCGTCGAGTGGCTGCTCGAGAACGGCAAGTCCAAGACAAAGAAGGTGGCATTCAAGGACTATATGAATTCGCCTGCTTCGTGAGACAATCGACCGCGTCGCAAACGTTGGAGACACAACCGCAATGAGCGCTACTTCTTTGAATCTCGTCCCGATGGTCGTCGAGCAGACGGCTCGCGGCGAACGCGCCTACGACATCTACTCGAGGCTCCTGAAGGATCGCCTCGTATTCATCGTCGGCCCCGTCGAGGACCACATGGCGAACCTCGTCGTCGCCCAGTTGCTGTTCCTCGAGTCGGAAAACCCCAACAAGGACATCCACCTGTACATCAACTCGCCGGGTGGTGTCGTGTCCGCCGGACTGTCCATTTACGACACGATGCAATTCATCAACTGCGATGTGTCAACGATCTGCGTCGGCCAGGCGGCCAGCATGGGGGCGTTGCTGCTCGCCGGCGGCACCAAGGGCAAGCGCTTTGCGCTGCCGCACTCGCGCATCATGGTCCACCAGCCGAGCGCCGGCTACCAGGGCCAGGCGACCGACATCAGCATCCACGCCGAAGAGGTGCTCGAGCTGAAACGTCGCCTCAACAAGATCATGGCCAAGCACACGGGCCAGAACATCGAGACGATCGAGCGCGATCTCGAGCGCGACAATTTTATGAGCGCCGAGAAGGCCGTGGATTACGGCCTCATCGACACGGTCCTGGCCCAGCGCGCCGAGATGAGCAGTAAAAAGGGCGAGTGACCGGCGTCACAATCTCGACAATTCGTTCGAGCACTGGAAAGGGCCGCAATCGCGGCCCTTTTTACCTATAGATCAGCCACTTAGTCTCGACAGATCGTGCCTCGTAGGGCCGCCGGGCGGGCGGCGTGCGTATTTTCCACGCTATTGACGGGCAGGCGAATTTGATATTCGTCGACATCACCCGTGCATGGACGTGGATCAATGAGTTTCCGCTGGCACATATTGCTATTGCTGGCCTGGGCCGGGCTCGCGTCGGGCAACCCTCTCGACAAGAGCGACCTCAACGGCGACGGTGCCAGCGATACCCTGGATATCGAGGTCTTCGCGTCACGCTATCTCGGACAGGACTGGACGACAGTCGACTGGTGCGCTTTTTATGCGTCCAGCATGACGAACCCGAAGTATTTCCGGCAGATCACGTCTGAAAAGGCCGAGCGCTACAGGGTATTGCTCGATCTGATCGCGACTACTAATGACTGCAGTGTCATCGCCTGGAAGAGTGACAAGAGCGACCTGGACGGTGATGGCGATGTCGATCTCGACGACCTGGCGATATTCAGCACCAACTACCTGCAGCGTCATTGGAGTACCGTGGACTGGTGCGTGTTTCATGGGAGCGTTCTTGCCGGAGCCGATTTCAAGGGTCGGCCTACGCGCTACTACCTGAAGCATTTCACTCAACTTCTCTCATTCATTAACACGCACTTCGAATGCGGTGGCGGCGAACCGCCGGGAGACGCCCTTGCCCTCGAGAGCGCGCCCCGTTTCCTGACGCGGATAGCCACGGCGGCGAACGGACAGGTGTACGTGTCCGACCCGCGCGTCGGTTCCGTGTTCATATACGACGAGTTCATGGTGCTGAAGGGGGAGCTGAAAGGACTCGACAAGCCGCTGGGCGTCGCCGTCGACACTTTGGGTCGAATCCTCGTCGGCAACGACGGCCGGGACAACATCGAGGTTTATGACCCGGCGAACGGGGCACTGCTGGCTGTCTTCGGCGAGGGCCTCGTCGAGATGCCCACGGCCATTACGCTGGACGGCAGCGGCAAGATCTATGTGACCGACAGTCGCAGGGACCGCGTGCAGGTGTTCGACACGGCCTACAGCCTGCTCCGCACGATCGGCAGCGGCGGGTCCGGCGACGACACGCTGACTTTCCCCATGGACGCCGAGGTCATCAACGAGGAAATTCTCGTCGCCGACCAGGGCGGTGACCGGGTGCAGGTATTCGACCTGAACGGCAATTGGCTGCGCAGCTTCACATTCGACGGCGTCGCCGGCCAAAACTGCAACTGGTTTACGGGCGTCTGCGAGATTCCGGGGATCCCACCCTTCACCAAGATCCAGGCGTTGTCGAAGGATTCGCTCGGGCGATTGCATGTCCTCGACAACTTTGCGGCCTCCGTGATGATCTTCGACCCCGTCGACGGCGCCTACGTCGACGCGTACGGCGGCTACGGGATCGATTCAGGGCAGCTGCGCGTGCCTATGGACGTGAAGATTCTGTCTACGGATATGGCAATCGTGACGCCAGGAGACGGCGACCGCGTCGAAATCTTCGGGACGCCATGATACGGGTTCGGATGACCGCTAATGTCTAAGAAGCTATTACTCCTCGTTTTGCTGGCTACTTTGCCAGGTCATTCCCTGTGGGCCCAGACAGGCGACGTGCAGGCATCCGACCTTGCGTTCGCGACCGTTGCGGGCCGGTCTGTGCGCCTGACCTGGACGCGAGGTAACCTCGACGGCGTCATCGTCGTCATGCGACTGAGCACGACGGGGATCGTTGCGCCCGCCGACGGCGACGACTATACGGGCAACCCCGATTTTGGCGCGCCACCGCCGGAGTTGCCGACGAACTCGCAGAATTACGTCGTTTACAAAGGCCCCGGCACGAGCGTGCTCGTTACCGGGCTGACAATGAGCACGAGTTACTCGGTCGCTGTGTATGAGTATTCCGGTACGGGCGCGAGCACGACGTATCTCGCAGGACCGGTCGAAGCCACGGGGTCGACGACCGACTACGCCGTGCATAATTACGATTTCCGGGCGGACTGCGACGATTGCCACAACCACACGTCGTTCGGTGCGCAGGGCCCTGAACTCAAGGCGATCTGCAGCACGTGTCACAACCCGACCGGTCTGGCGTCGAACAAGCTCGAATTTGGCTTCGAGGAGACGCCGACAACGACCGGGCACCCGACGCCGACCCGGAATCCCGGAATCGATGTCGTGGACTGCGGCATGTGCCACGAAGTCCACAACCACACGCCGACCAGCACCAACACGACCTACAGCACCCATTCCGTGACGCTCGTCGAGCAGCATAACCTGGCCTTCCTGCGCGCGAATGTCGACAAGTACGTGCCGAATGCAGCCACACCCGCCTACCTGCATACCGACACGCCCGGGGTCGATACCCCGGACCGCGCGGTAGAGGGCGGGAATGACACGACGGCACGCGGTTATTGCCAGGTGTGCCACACGCTCACCAATTATCACCGCAGCAGCGACACGGCCAGCGCAGACCAATGCCACGACGGTGGGTCCAACACGAGTTGCGGACCGGCCGAGGTCCACTGCGGGTCCTGCCACGAACACAACAATAACTTCGCGGGTGCGGGCGGCTCGTGCACGGGTTGCCATTCATCGGTCCAGGGAACCCGGCCCGTTATCACGGCGCAGTTCGACCGCTTGAGCAGCCACGTCCCGGGCGGCAGTGCCGCGGTCACATCCGAGGACTGCGAAGTCTGCCACGACCAGAGTACGCACCAGACGCAAACTGTCAGGATTTTCGATGCCGATAACGGCGGCACGAGTTACGCGCAGAGCACCGCCGGTGCATCGACACTGGCAACGGGCGAGGGCGAAGATTTCGCACCCGCCTGTCTCAGCTGCCACGACTCGAACGGCGCGGGAAGGCTGCCGGGCACCGGCGACCAGACGCCGGCCTCGCCGTTTACCGGCAGTGGTGCGCCGGCGGTCGTCGATGCAACACGATGGGCAAGCGCCAGCCACAATCGACCGACGCCGAGTTCCGCGCCGGTAAGCTGCGTCGGCGACGGCGCCAACGGCTGTCACGGCAGCGGACACGGTTCGGAGCAAAACTGGCTGCTGGCACCCGCGGGTGGCGCGACGGCCTCGATCACCGATTTCTGTTACGTCTGTCACGATGTCGATGGCCCGAGTACGCTGGACATCAGCACGCAGTTTACCGACCTGGCCAATGCACCGAACGTCCAGCCCGTGACCTCTGGTACCGGATACCTTAATGCCGACAACTACCACGATACGACCGTCGCGACCTGCATCGAGTGTCATGCACCGCATGTAAATAATAACGCCAGTCCCGTTGCCGATCCGGATGACGACTCGGCGCTTCGGGCCTACAGCTTCACGTCGAGCTACACGGAGGACGGTGCAACGCTCGTGTATGGCGTGGCGGGTACGCACAGCGATCCCACCAATCCGGAGGGCGGTTCGTCGGTGCCGGAGGACGATTACATCCAGTTCTGCCTGACCTGCCACGACGGCACGGCGCCGCCGAACGTGTCGATGCCGGCGACTATTCTCAACATGGCGGACGCCTATCTCAGCGACCAGCACGGTGCAGGGGATGGCAGCACTGGCAGCACGACCAGCAAAGGCGGCATGAAGACGCCGTGGGTGACCGCGGGCGACGATGCCGTGAACAACGATCCGACACAACCGTACGCAGCCATGAACTGCACGACCTGCCACGGCGCTCACGGTACGGGCAATATCTACAACCTTCGTGAGTCGATAACCGTGGCCGGCGTGACGATGTCGATTGGCGGTGTCGGCAACATGCCGGTACCTGCGCGTATTTCGGACCCGACCGTCTACACACTGCCGCCCATGAACGGCCGGAACGTCGACGAGGTCAACGGCTTCCAGGAAGACCATTACTGGGGTGCGTGGTGCAGTTTCTGTCACAAGATGGACTCTCACCGCGTGCTTGCCGAAGAGGATAGCTGCACCAATGCTCATCAACACGGCGCTGGATCGTTCTAGGAACAAGATATGAGTAAACGACACGTACCACTGAGCTTGTCCATTCTGGTCACGGCGTCGCTGTGCAGCGCCGGGTCCATGGCCGAGGTGAAGTTCGAAACCGGCGGTGTCAACCAGATTGTCATGGTAAGCGACGACCCGTGGCAGCCGGAGGGCTTCGTGAACGGCATTATGATTCCGGCCACGTGGATGCAGACGCCGGCCGTCACGATCGACGGCGCGGATGACGAGGCCGCCTGGCAACTGGCCCGCGAAATCGAGGTGCCTCTCGATTACGGCACGGTGAAGCGCGCCTGGATCAAGGCGCTCTACACCGACGACGAAGTGTTCATTCGGGTCCGCTGGGAGGATACGACCGAGGACCGGCAGTATCACCCCTGGGTCTGGGACGCGGCGCAGGACCGCTACGTCGTCGGGCCCCAGGTCGAGGACTCTCTGATGCTGAGTTTCGAGGCGGGCTGCGAGTGGACGCCCCGTATGCTCGGTGGCTACATCTACGACTTCGACGCATGGCACTGGCTCGCGGCGCGTTCCGACCCGCTCGGGCAGGCGCTGGACCTCTACGGCAACGTGCAGGACCGTGATACGAAGATCGTCGGCTTCGAGCCCTACCAGAGCCGCATTGTCGAGGACGACTGGATTCTCAAATTCGGCGAGAACCACGACGTCGATCTGCACGCCGCCTGGGACGAAATCGATCGTGTCTACATGCTGCAGCCCGTGACGCGGAAGCTGTGGGTCAAGGCCGTGCCCGACGGCGGGCGGCGGTCCCCGCCGTTCGTCGAGCAGCTCGAAGCGCCAGCGACGCCACCCGACGATCCGGCCGAAGTCTTCCCGCAGTTCAGCCCGGTGAGACTGACGGGCAGTGCGGCCGAAGTGGCCGCGAGGGGGCAGTGGAAGGACGGGCAATGGGTGGTCGAATTCCGGCGGCTGAGATACACGCCCGCGGACCATATCTTCGACACCGTGTTCAACCGCATCACCCAGTTTTCGGTGCAGATTTTCGATCATGTCGAAGGCCTCGAAAACTCGAGCGAATCGGGTCGATTGTTCCTCCAGTTCCTGCGCCCGGAACAGAGCCTCGCCAACAACTAGGGCATCGGCGTGAAAAAGAACCTCGCAATAGCCGCGGGGGCACTCTTCGTATTGGCTGGTGCGCTGTGGTTTCTCGTGCCGCAGCCAGACCGCGAGGTTGCCTGGCTTTCTCCCGACGAGCTGCTCGCCGACGGAATCGCGCACTTCGAGAGCAAGGAATACGACCTCGCACTCGAGGTCCTGCGGCAAGTGCCTGACGGCCGCGTGCAGACCGCCCGGGCACGCTACTACGAGGGTTCCTCCCACATGATGCTGAAAGATTACGAGGCGGCTATCGTCAGTCTCGAATCGGCCCTCGCCCTCGATCCGCGCAGCACAGGCGTGCTTTATGCGCTGGGCGTCGCGTACTATAAGCTCGGCAATCTGGCCGTCGCGAAGGGATATTTCGCGGCCGTGCTGGACATCAATCCGAACGACGAACAGGCGAAGGGACTCATGGATATCATGGCGAGGCTGGAGCGCGCGTCGGGCGAGCCGGCCGAGCCGGAGTGAAACGCTCATTGAGGAATATTTTTCGTCCGCTGGCATCGCTGAAGGTTGCGATCCCGCTGCTGGTCCTGCTGACCGCGGTGACCATCCTCGGCAGCCTGTTGCCGACGCCCGAGATTTTCAGGACGAAGTGGTATCTCGGTCTGCTGGGTATTCTCGGCCTGAGCCTCGTGCTGGTCACGATCCAGCATGCGCCGCTGATACTCAGGCGCAAGGGACGCAACGCGATGATCGGCGTCATCGCGACGCATCTCGGCATCCTCGTCGTCATCGCGGGTGTCATCTACGGCGGCTTCACCGGTTTCCGGCACGAGATCAGGCTGATCGAAAGCGAGGCAACGGTCGTCCCGGGCTTGCCGTTCGTGATGCAGCTCGACGAGCTGGTCGTGGAGGAGTATCGCCCGGAGGACTTTCCGCGCATGAACCTCGAGTTGCTGCCGAAGAAGCGACAGGACAGCCGCATTACGCTGTTCAGGAACGGCAGGGCATGGCAGAAGCTGGTCATCGCGCCCGGCCGCCCGGGGCAAATCGACGGCATCACGATACTGCCGGCCATCAGTGACGTCGGATGGGTGCATGAGCTGATTGTGACGGACGCCATGGGCCGTGAGACGACGGTGCCGGTAAGACCCTGGTCGCCGCCTTTGATTACGCTGGGTGACAGGCAGGTCATGGCGCATGGCAGCGGCGGGACGGGAGCGCGTGAAGTGGAGTTACTGGAGCGCGTCGGTGAGCGGGTGGCGACGCTCGGGGTCGTAGCCGATAACCAGCCGCTCGCCGTCGGCCGTACCTCGGTCATGCTGGGTGCGGCGCGGCGGTACACGGGTGCACAGGTGTACAGCCGGCCGCAAGAGCCCATATTGGTCGGCGGCAGCGTGCTGATGTTCCTGGGTCTCGTGTGGCATTTCTACTTCCGCCACCGCGACCGCCGCCGGGAGGGGCAGGCGGATGCTTGAGAATGTCGAACTGGGGCTGTTCTGGGCCGCAACGGTGCTGTATGTCGTCGCCTGGGGGTGGCATTTTGCGGGCTGGAAACGCGGCTCCGCGGGGCACACAGGGACCGCCGTGGGCGTCCTGTGGGCGGGCTGGACGCTCCACCTTGCGATGGTCGGGCTGCGCTGGTTCCGCGCCGGACACGTGCCGATGCTGAGCGCCTTCGAGTTCGTGACCTTTTTCGCTATGCTCGTGATCGGCTGCTTCCTGCTGTTCGCCGTCCGCGAGCGCAACCGCATGCTCGGCGTCTTCCTCGTGCCAGTGGGATTGATCCTGATGGCCTACGCCGCGTTCATGCCGAAGGAGGTCGAGCCCGAGCTGTCCATCTTCAAAGGATTCCTGCTGCAGCTTCATATACTGACGACGCTACTCGGCTACGCGGCCTGGACGGTGACGTTCGCGGCGTCGATTTGCTACCTGTACCTCGAGCGCCGAAAGGAGGCGAAGCCGGGGCTGTTCGATCGCATGGCTTACCGCGCCGCGTTTTTCGCATTCGCCTTCCTGACGCTCGGGATCATCACCGGCGCGCTGTGGAGCGACCGGGTTTTCGGCCGGCTCTGGTTCTGGGATCCGAAGGAGACATGGTCCTTCATCACGTGGCTGATCTTCATGGCCTACCTGCATGCGCGCTATACGCTGGAGTGGCGAGGCAGACGAGCGGCGATTCTCGCCATCGTGGGATTAGCCGCTCTCGTGTTCACCTACGTGGGCGTCGATTTCTTGCTGCCGCAGATCCACGGCGTGCAGGAGGGCATGTAGGCGTTACTCGATGGTGACGCTGGCGTCCTCGATTATGACCGGGAACGTGTAACCGGCGCCGAAGTCCTTGTCGAGAGTCACCTTGCCAGTAACGACGACGGTATCGCCGACGGCGGCTTCAGCGCGGCTGGTGACGGTCACGTCATTGCTGCCGTCGATAGCGACGCCCGAACCGTCCTGCAGGTGCAGGAAGTTCCAGCCCAGGATGCCGGGATTGTACTTGACGACCCTGCCGCGCAGGGTGACCTGTTGGTTGGCGAGCGAGTCCCTGTTGGCGTACAGCCACGCGATGTTCTTGCCGGCTTCTGCCGGCTCGACGGCCAGATCCGCGATGGCGGCCGCGTCGGCTTCCGCTTTGGTAGAAGTCGTAGGATGGCCGGGGGGCAACGTCGGCGCCGACAGGTTGCCCAGAACGCCGACGAAATAGAGATTGTCGAAGGTGCGTCCCATCGAGCTGCTCGTGAACTCACCCATGGATGTGCCTTCCTCGGTCTGGATTATGTCGCCCACCGAGACGCCGGTTTTGGGTCCGGCCATCCAGCGTTGCTCATCGCCAAGATCGAGCAACACATAGGTGTAGGTTCCCGCGTCCATGGTTTCGAGGACCTCGCCTCGAACCATCCCCGCCGGAACGGGCTCGGCAAGCGCCGGATTTTCGGCGGCGGGTTCCCCCTGATTGTCCGTGCACGCCGCGTGAATGAGGAGAAGGGCAGCGGCCAGGCTCGCAACAGTGTACTTCCAAAGTGTTGATTGCACGTGAAAATCTCAACATAAGCTCTGCGTCAAGGGTATTTTGCCGAGTCGCGACGGGTTATCCATACGCGCAACTGCCTACGGGGGTATCTCAAAAAGAAAAACCCCGCTCCGGCGGGGTTTCTCAGGCGAGCTAGCGCATTGCTCGCGGTATCTCAGTTGCGGTGACGTCGTCAACAGAAAGCGCAAGGGAAAGGAGTTGGAAGCGTCTTCCGTTATCAGCACCGACGTCCAGTGCACCTTAACACGCCGGGCGCTGCGGCTTCCACCCCTGATGGCTAGGTAGTTTTCCCAGCGCGGTAGGTGCCACTCACTATGCCGGCTTGACGCTTATCCATTGAAAATTAACACGTTCAAATAGGTCAGGCATCCACAGAAACAAGAAAGAAAGCTGGGGAGCTCGGGATCCACCTGACCCAAAGTTCGAGCTACCGGTTATCCAAATTGCGCAAGGGAAAACTAAGGAGTTGGAAATGTTTAGGAAGTTAGCAGGCCTTTGTACCGTAACGGCCACGCTGTTCTGGGCGGGAGTCGCATCGGCCGATATTACAAATTCGGCGCACGACTTCAGTGGTGAAGCCTACACGAACGAAATTTGTAACGTCTGTCATGCACCGCACGCGGGCACCCTGGTGAACAACGCGCCGTTGTGGAACCACGCAGTTAGTGACGGAGCTGGCGCAGGTTGGACAATGTATTCCAACCCGGCGACGATAGACGGCACGATCGACGCCTCGCCGGGCGGTGTCTCGCTGCTGTGCCTGTCGTGCCACGACGGCACGGTCGCGGTCGATTCGTTTGGTGGTGCTACCGGTACCACATTCGTCACAGGTAATGCGATGGTCGGTACCGATCTCAGCAATGATCACCCGATCTCCATCACGTATGCAGGAGACGCCGATCTGGCAGCAGCGACCGCGCCATCGGGCGTAGCGGGCGGCACGACGATCGATGCCGACATGCTGTTCGTCGGCAAGGTCGAATGCGCTTCCTGCCATGACGTGCACAACGCGTACAACATCAACATGCTGCTCAAGAAGAGCAATGCCAACAGCGGCCTTTGCCTGACTTGTCATACGAAGTAGCCTAGGGGTGACAATGCGCTGTCGTCGGACACCGCGCCGGCGACAGCGTTTCTGATTCCGGAGACCGAAAGATCGCTGATGACTAGAATAATTCAGATTCCAGCCTGGACAAAATGGCCGCAGCTCGTGGCGGTCATTTGCGTGGGGATCCTGTCGGTTTCGGCGAACCAGCCTGCGCTTGCCGACGACAAAACCGATACCGAGCAGCCGCTGTTCCTGCCGTTGCCGCCCGACATCCCGCGCTTCCAGTTTCTCGCCAAGTTCTCATCGCCCCTCGATGTGAGCACGACGAAAAAAGGCTTTCGAGATTTTGTCTTCGGTGGCGAGGATAAGGAAGCGCAACTCGTGGAAAAACCCTACGGACTCGCGGTTTACGAGGGCGCGATCTATGTCGTGGATACGCGGGGCAACGGGTACGGCATCTTCGACCTGGCAAAGGGGCGCTCGAAGGTTGTGCAGCCTACCGGAGCCGGTTCGCTCAAGAAGCCGGTCAACATCACGATCGATACTGACGGTACCCGGTACGTCACGGACACGGAGCGGGAGCAAATTCTCGTCTACAGTGCGGACGACAAGTTCGTTCGAGCCATGGGTAAACCCGGTCAGTTCCGGCCGGTTGACGTCGCCATCAAGGATGACCGACTTTACGTCACGGACATCATGCATCACCAGGTGCAGGTTCTCGACAAGAAGACGGGTGAGATATTGCTGACCTTCGGTGAAGCCGGCTCGGAACCGGGCCAGCTGTTTCACCCGACGAACCTCGCGGTTGCCGAAGATGGCACCGTCTATGTAACCGACACGACCAATTTCCGCGTCCAGCAGTTCGACTCGGATGGCACGCCGATTCGCGTCATCGGGTCCCTTGGCACGTCTTACGGCATGTTTGCCAGGCCGAAAGGAGTTGCCCTGGATCGGGACGGCAACATGTATGTAGTCGATGCCGCGTTCCAGAACGTCCAGGTGCTGGCGCCGGACGGCGCACCATTAATGGCGTTTGGTGAACCGGGCGCGCAGCGCGCCAGCATCAATCTACCAACCGTCGTCAAGATCGACTACGACAATATCGACTATTTCCGCAAGTACGCGGCGCCAAATTTCGACATCAAGTACCTGGTATTTGTCGTCAGCCAGTACGGACTCAACAAGGTGATCGTCCTGGCGCACGGCGAGCTCCGCGAATAATGCGCGTCGGTACACGAAGGCGCTTATGTGGTTCATTGACGAACAACGGCAATCGAAAAGGCGCTCGCAGCTTTCCGTCCTGCTGATCTTTTCCGTTCTCGCACCAGCGCCTGCTCCCTGCGAATCGCATTATGGCGTCGAGGTAAAGCCCTTCGGCACCCTGGATACCGACGCACGGTTTTCGGTTCGCTACCTGCTTGACGACAGGGAGCGTTTCACCGATTCCAGCCCCACGGGTTTCGAGGATCGCTCGACCCTCGAACAGGAACTGGTCTTCTCGTCGGAGAACTATGTCTATCATCCGGGGTTTTTGAACATGGAGTTCGCGGGAGGACCGCTCCTGGTCCAGCAGCGATTCGATTCCTTTACAGGCGGATTTCGGGAGAATGATACCCTGCTCAATTTCCTGGCACGATTCAATTTCCTGGATCTGAAGAGCTACCCGTTCTCGCTGTACTACGAGCAAAGCCATCCGTCCATTACGACGAGCTTGTCGGGCCGGTTTCTGACCAAGAATAACGAGTATGGTTTTAGCGGCAGCAGTTCCGGGTTGCTCCCCTCAACCCAGCTTTCGGTTGCTGCGTCGCGCCGGGATGCGGAAGGATCGGGGTTGGGTACTGTTTTGGACGAGTCTGTCGACAGAGCCGTGTTTGGCTGGGTGACGAGCTATCGAGACGAAGACCAGATTTCAATCGAGTACAACCGCTTCGATCAGGATTCTCGGAGCGGCAGCTCCGGGTTGCCGATCGTGGAATCGATGACCGATCAGCGTACGCTAAACGTGCGGGCGCACAACGCCTTCGGTAACCGTCGGCAGTTCGTGGTGGACCAGACCCTGTTGAGACTCGAGCAGGAGATGATTGCCGGGATACCGTCGGAATTCGAGAACCGGAATTACCGGATGGCAGCGCGCTGGCAGAACTCTGATACCTTTCGATCTCAGTTCAATTATCGCTACTTCGAAACTGTCAGGGCGGATGCAGATGGCGAGAGCCACGACGTTGGTCTCAGCTTCAATCATGATCTCAGCGACACGACCCGCTACGGCCTGAACGCCAATCATCAGACTGAAGAGCAAGTCGGGTTCAACAGGGACCGGACCAGGGCAGGGGGAACCTTAAATTACGTCCGTGAAACTGGCTTCGGTTCCATATCTCTTGGCGCGACGGTCCGCCAGGAGCGCAATGACCAGGAATCGATTGCTGATGCTATCCAGGTATTCGATGAGCCTGTAACGTTGACCGGCACGACGCCTGTCGATCTCGTCAACGAGTTTATAGTGGCTCCTACAATCATAGTAACGAACTCCACGGGATCGCAAATCTTTGTCGAAAACCTGGACTATCGGCTCATCGTCGTCGGGAGCGTCACTTCGATCCAGCGACTGATCGACGGCAATATTTCCGACGAACAAACTGTCCTCATTGACTATGAATACCGCACCGGCGGTACCGCGAAATTTGATCGGTTCAGCACCGGTGTGACAGCGTCGATTGATTTTCTCGAGTATCTGAACATCATGGCGCGCTATCAGCTCAGCGACTCGAGCCTGGTTGACGGTCAGCTGACAACGCCGATCAATGATTTTAATCTCTATGAAATTTCGCTGACCGCCGATGTCCCCATCGGGCACAGGCTGACCATCGGGGGCGAAGTGAGGCACCTCGACAATGACGAAACCATCGCTCCGTTCATCCGCGATTCGGTTATGTTCAATATGTCGAGTCGCATCAACGGTTCCCTACGATTGTTCGCCTCGGCAGGCCTGGTCCGGGTTGACCAGGAAGCGTCGATAGAGGACGTCGACCAGGTCACCTACCGGGCCGGTATCACCGGTCGTGCCTTTGGCCGCATGCAGCTCACCTACCAGGCGGCATACCTCGAGGATACCGGGGGCAGCCTTATTCGTGAACAGCTCGAACATCGGATTAACCTTCAAGCCGTATACCGCCAGGTTCGATTCGTCCTCCGTGCCCAGTATTTCGATGTCACTCAGGGTGTAACCGAGCGGAATGACATGCAGGTGACCGCCGAGGTCACGAGAGTGTTCTGATGAGCCGACTTTACTCACTCCTCATTGCCACAATAGGGTTATGCGGCTGCGCGGCAGGGCCGGTGAAGGACCCGTTTGCGACCGAATCAAAACTCTGGCCGGAACCACCGGAGGTCAAGCGCATTGCTTACGTTGGTGAGTTCTCGAGGTCGTCGGACCTGGGCATCGAGCAGAGTGCCTGGAGCCGCCTCGTCAGTTTTACGGCAGGCGCAAATCCGGATGCCATGGTCAGGCCGATGGCGGTTGCCGCGAGCGCCGATGGCCGGGTCATCTACGTTGCGGACCCGGATTCGCGCTGTGTTCATCGCTATCACCTGGACAAGGGGCGGTACAGTTGCCTCACCATTGGTCGCGAGCAAATGCTGATTTCGCCAATCGGCCTGGCGGCCTCGCCGGACGGGAGTGTCTACATCGCCGATTCACAACTGGCGGCGATCTATCAGGGTAACGCGGACCAAAAGTATGTACAGAGGTTTGAGACATCGGTCGACCTCGAACAGCCTACCGGCGTAGCGTGGGATGGATCTCGTCAGCTGTTGTTTGTTACGGATACGGGTTCACAGTCGATCAAGGTTTTCGATTCCAGCGGAGATTTGGTCATCGAAATCGGTGTGCGCGGACACGCGCCGGGGAATTTCAATTTTCCGACTTACCTGTGGTTCGATGCCGAGAATGAACTGCTGGTCACGGACTCCCTTAATTTCCGAATTCAGCGCTTTGACAGATCCGGTAATTTTGTGAACGAGTTTGGGGAAAATGGTGATCGGGCGGGTTACTTCGCGCGACCCAAGGGCCTGGCGACCGACAGCTTTGGCCACGTTTACGTTATCGACGCTTTGTTGAACGTCATGCAGGTCTTCAGCCCGCAGGGTGATTTCCTGATCGCCATTGGCCGCCAGGGTGCGGGGCTCGGTGAGTTCTGGTTACCGAATGGCATATTTATCTCCGAAGACAACACGATTTACGTGACGGACGCTTACAACAAGCGCGTGCAGGTGTTCCGATACGTCGGGCCCGAATCATGATCCAGAAGATCCGCAAAATCTTGGCGTTCATCGGCCTGATGATGCCGGCGCTCGTGTTCGCTCAGGGCATTGCACAGACGGCCCACAACCTCTCGGCCTCGGGTCCCGGCAACGTTCGGGCACAGTCGGAAAACAGCATCTGCGTATTCTGTCACGCCTCGCATGTCTCGAGTGGAGCGTCCGGCATGTGGAACCGGCGCGCGTCCAATGCGGCCTATATTCCCTATTCCAGCAGCACCGCTATTGCACAGCCGGGCCAGCCCACAGGAAGCTCTGTGCTATGCCTGAGCTGCCACGACGGCACGATTGCCCTGGGCGAAGCGATCAATCGCTCCAACGCCATCGTCATGAGCGGCGGCGTCGGTGGCATGCCCCCCGGCAGGCGCCGCACCGGAACCGATCTCCGCTCTCATCACCCGATTTCCTTCCCGTACACGGCGACCCTGGCCGCACAGAATGGTGAACTGGCTGTACCCGGCACGTTCGATTCCCGGGTGAAGCTCGACGCCAACGGCGAGCTGCAGTGCACGACCTGTCACACCGCACACGACGATACCTACGGTGCCTTCCTCGTAAAACCGAACGTTGGCTCGCAGCTATGTATCGACTGCCACCAGATAAACAGTTGGCTGCAGACCTCCCATAGCCTGTCCGGCGCAACCTGGAGTGGCCAGGCGCAGGATCCGTGGCCGGACACGGACTACACCAGCGTTGCTGAAAACGCCTGCCAGAACTGCCACACCCCTCATTCAGTGTCTGGCGGGCCGCGCTTGCTGCGCCACGAGAAAGAGGAAGACAACTGTTCGGCCTGTCACAACGGGCGCGTGGCCGGCAAAGATGTGATGACCGTCATCAATGAGCTTTCGTCGCACCGGGTGCAGGACACGACGCTGGTGCACGACCCGACCGAAGCGGCCGTTGTCGATAGTCGCCACGTCGAGTGCGCCGATTGCCATAATGCGCACGCGACACAGGCGGCGCGCGCAGCAGGCGACGTTCCGGCAAATGTCCGCGGCGTGAACCTGGCCGGTGTCGAAGTGAGCCCGGCCATTGCGACGTTCGAGGTCTGCCTGCGCTGCCACGGCGACAGCCCGAACCAGCCGCCGGCGCGAACGCCCCGGCAGCATGCGCAGGTCAACGTCCGGCTCGAGATCCAGCCGAACAATCCCTCGTTCCATCCGATCGCGGGCCCGGGCCGGAATCCGAATGTGCCCAGCCTGATTAGCCCGCTGACCGAGCAGTCAATTACAGGTTGTACGGATTGCCACAATTCGAATGCCGCGGCGAGCGTCGGCGGCAGCGGCCCGGAAGGGCCGCACGGATCCTCGTTCGATCCGATACTCGTCCGCAATTACGTAACCATCGACAATACGCCCGAGAGCCCGGCGAACTACGCGTTGTGTTACGGCTGCCATAGCCGCGACAGCATACTGGGCGACGAGAGCTTCCGTGAACACGACAAACATATTCGCGGTGAGGATACGCCGTGCAATGCCTGTCACGACCCGCACGGTGTCAGCGCAACGCAAGGCAACCCGACCAATAATTCGAACCTCATCAACTTCGATACGTCCATCGTCTCCCCGCGCGGCAACGGCGACCTGCGCTTCGTGGATCAGGGCGACTTTAGCGGCACTTGCTACCTGCGATGCCACGGCTTCGACCATGACAACGAGAACTACTAGCATGAGGATTGCCCGGCATGGCGCAAGAGTGTTGCTCGCGACGACGCTGTTGGCAGCGGCCCCGGCTTTCTCCGGTGACAATCCGCACTGGAACAAGTCCGCCTGCCAAACCTGCCACGCTGATACGGCGCCGACCGCAGGCAATCTGGTCTTCCAGGGCGGCGATCCGGAAGCACTGTGCGAAAGTTGTCACGGCGATCGCGGCGAGGCGCTATCGTGTCGGCATCAGTCAGGACTGGTCGCGGACGCCGTCACGCTACCCGACGCTTACCTGGCGTCCCTCAGGGACGGCCGGGTCGTTTGCACTACCTGCCATGATCTCGCGTATCAGTGCCTCAATCCGAACCCGGGCTATCGAGGCAGGAATATTGGCTTCGTTAGGGGGCGTGAGACGCGCATTCGCTCCGATGCCTGTTTCCTGTGTCACGAGAGAAACGCTGTCGAACAGTTGAATCCTCACCAGATGACCGCGGGCGATCCTCCACAGCCCACATGCCAGTTCTGCCATGCGAGCATGCCCGCGAGGGACGAGAACGACTGGTTACCCGTCGATTTTTACGTTGAGGGCAGCCTCAATGCTATGTGTTCCGGCTGCCACCCGGTGGGACCCCATCCCGGTTTCTCCTTCAGCAAACCGATCGGATGGGAACACCTGTCGGTTCCGTCCATCAAGATCCGGGGCAATATGGATCGGACCGAGATTGCGCAAGGCATCGAGTTCCCGCTCGATCCGAACACGGGTGAGATCTATTGCGCCACTTGCCACAATCCGCATCATGAGTCGCTGGAAGGCTATTCGGTCGCAATGGATCCGGGCAAGAAACTCCGTCTTCGGGTTGCCGATAATTGCCAGGCTTGCCATGACTTGTAGAAAGCGATCAGAACGGCGTGCGGGCGTCGCTGCCGCGAGCCTCTTATTCACGTTTGCCGCGGCGGCCGCCGGCGAGACGAACCTGGCGGCGGAGCTCGACTGGCTCTCGATGCCGTCGGACATTGCCATCGGTGAGTCCGGGCAGTCCTTCGTTGTCGATTCGGGCAACGCACAAATCGCCATCTTCGACGCAGAAGGCAACAAGACGCTGACGCTCGGCATGTTCGGCTCCGAAGACGGGCAACTCGCCGGCCCTCTGGGCATCGGTCTCGGCGACAATGGCGACATCTACGTTGCCGACAGGGGCAACGGCCGCATCGTCATGTTCGACGCCAAGGGTCGCGCGCGCAGTCATTTCAAGATCGAAGCCGAGGGCGAAGACGTCGTGCCCATCGATATTGCGGTTGGCTCAAAGGGCAAAGAGCTCTTCGTCACCGACAACACGGGACACCGCGTCGTAGTCGTCGACAGCAGGGGCCGGTTCCTGCGCGCCTGGGGCGACGAAGGCGAGGACGATGGTCAGTTCCGGTATCCGGCCACGATCGATATCGACGCCGCCGGCAATGTTTACGTCGTTGACGTGCTCAACGCCCGCGTGCAGAAATTCGATGCCATGGGGACCCACCTCCTGACGATCGGCGAGCGCGGCGGCAAGCCGGGCACGTTCTATCGACCGAAAGGCGTGGCCGTGGACCGGGCAGGCAACATCTACATCGGCGACAGCTTCCTCGGCGCCGTGCAGGTCTTTACGCCCGACGGCGAGTTTCACTACGTCATCAACGATGGGGGCGACACGCTCGTATTCGAAACGCCGGTCGGCCTCGCGGTGAGCGAAGGGAAGCTGTTCGTAGCCGAGATGCTGCCCGGGCGCGTTAGCATCGTGGAACCGGCACCTCCGCCGCAAGAGGAGGGCGCCGAATGAACAGGCCCAGGACGTTTCTCGCGCTCGCATGTATCGGGATGTTGCTCACTCCGGCAGCGGATGCTCCCCGTGCGCAGGAGGCCGCCGACGCGTTCGACTGCGCCGCCTGTCACCCGATGAAGATTCGCGATTTCAAGGGACGGCGCGCCAACCCGATCGTTGCGGTCGATGAATTTCCCGAGCTGCCCACGGGCAAACAGGATATCGCGAGTTCGCCGGCGATGTGCTTCTCCTGCCACGACGGTTTCGTCATGGACTCGCGCACAATGTGGAGGGACGGTGAGTACCGTGGCCATCGCCTCGGCATGGCGCCGCCCGCAGGCATGCCGGTGCCCGAACTGGAGGGCACCGCGGAGTTCCCGCTGAACCAGGACGGCAACGTCTATTGCGGCACCTGCCACAGCGCGCACCACGCCGAGGGCGAGGGCGCCTTCGCCAGGCCGGAACCTTTCATGCGCCAGTCCGCCGATGGAGGACATCTCTGCACGGGCTGCCACGCCGACAAGGCCGCCATCAAGGGAAGCTCGCACGATCGCGGCGGCCGCCGCAACAAGGACTTCGAAGCGCGCGGCACCTGCGGCGGCTGCCACGCCGCACACGGTTCTGACATGCCCGTGATGTGGGCCAAATCCCTCGGCGACGCCGAACTTCCCCTGAATCGCCTCTGCCGCAGCTGCCACGACGACGGGCCCGATCCCGGCGAGCACCCGCCGCAGGTTGTCGCCTGGTCACCGGACATTCGCGGCACGATCTTCTCGAATACGCCGGGCGAGATGCCGGTGTTTGACCGGAAAGGACGCCAGGCGCACATCGGCAACATCGGCTGCGCAACCTGCCATAACGTCCACATCGAGACCGCCGCCGGGCGCCCCGATCACCTGCCGGGCCTGCATCTCAGGATGCCTGAATTCGTGGAACCCCTGTGCGCCGACTGCCACGGCCCCGAGTCGCTGCTTCTTTACAAATTCTTCCATTCCGGGGTGTCCAGGCGACGCTGAGATAAAAAAAGACCAGTTTTCAATTTGTTACAAAGTAGCCGGTCAGTTATGTGACCTGGTGCTTTGAACCTTTCTGGCGCCCATGTAAACTACGGCCCAAGGTCGTAAACGACTGATTTTCTGAGTCACAAAGGCACGTTTTCATGAGCGATGACACCCGCGGCAAGAGCGAGGACGGCAAACTCCTCTACTGTTCTTTTTGCGGCAAGTCCCAGCACGAGGTCCGCAAGCTGATTGCGGGCCCCTCCGTATTCATTTGTGACGAGTGTGTCGAACTCTGCAACGACATCATTCGCGAGGAGCTCGAGGACAGCGGCGAGACCGGCCATGACAAGCTGCCCAAGCCCCAGGAAATCAACGAGGTGCTCGACGAGTACGTCATCGGGCAGGAGCGCGCCAAGAAGGTCCTGTCGGTCGCTGTCTACAACCATTACAAGCGGCTCAATGATCGCCTCGACGAGCGCAGCAAGGACGACATCGAGCTCGCCAAGTCGAACATCCTCCTTATCGGGCCGACCGGCTGCGGCAAGACGCTGCTGGCCGAGACGCTGGCGCGCCTTCTCAACGTGCCGTTCACGATCGCTGACGCCACTACGCTGACCGAGGCCGGCTACGTCGGAGAAGACGTCGAGAACATCATCCAGAAGCTCCTGCAGAAGTGCGACTACGACGTCGACAAGGCGCAGACGGGCATCGTCTACATCGACGAAATCGACAAGATCTCCCGCAAGTCGGACAATCCGTCGATCACGCGCGACGTGTCGGGCGAGGGCGTGCAGCAGGCGCTCCTGAAGCTCATCGAGGGCACCATCGCTTCGGTACCGCCGCAGGGCGGCCGCAAGCACCCGCAGCAGGAATTCCTGCAGGTCGATACCGGCAATATCCTGTTCGTCTGCGGTGGCGCGTTCGCGGGGCTGGAGAAGATCATCATGGACCGCTCCTCGAAGAGCGGCATCGGCTTCGTGGCCGACGTCAAGACTGACGAGGAAGACCAGTCGATCGGCGAGTTACTCCACGACGTCGAGCCTGAAGACCTGATTCGCTTCGGACTGATCCCCGAGTTCGTCGGCCGCCTGCCGGTCGTTGCGACGCTCGAGGAACTGGACGAGGACGCGCTCGTGCAGATTCTGCTCGAGCCGAAGAACGCGCTCACCAAGCAGTACCGCAAGCTCTTCGACATGGAAGGCGTCGAGCTCGAATTCCGGGACGACGCACTGCGCGCCGTGGCCAAGAAGGCCATGGAACGCAAGACGGGCGCCCGCGGTCTGCGCACCATCCTTGAAAATGTGTTGCTCGATACCATGTATGACCTGCCGTCTTCGACAATGGCGAAGAAGGTCGTCGTGGATGAGGCCGTCGTAACCGGCGAGACCAATCCTTACGTTATCTACGAGTCGGACGAGACGCCGACCGTTAACATCGAGCAGCCGCCGAGGCCGACAGGGTCTGACGGCGCCTAGCGAGGCAGCATGTCTGAAAAAGATCTGATTTCATCGATCGACGACGACTCGGTCATCGACGACTTGTCCGGCGTTCCCGTTCTGCCGCTCAGGGACGTCGTCGTCTACCCGCACATGGTCATCCCGCTCTTCGTGGGCCGGGAAAAGTCGATCGTGGCACTGAACAAGTCGATGGATGCAGGCAAGCGCATACTGCTCGTGGCGCAAAAAGCCGCGGATCTCGACGATCCGCAGCCGCCGGACCTCTACGAGGTCGGCACGCTGGCGACAATTCTGCAGCTTCTGAAGCTGCCCGACGGCACGGTCAAGGTACTCGTCGAGGGCGGCGAGCGCGCGCTCATCGATCGCTTCAACGTCGGCGACCATTTTTCCGCGGAAATCACGCCGCTGGCCGATGAGGACCGCCACGACGAACGCGAGATCGACGTGCTGGTGCGCTCGATCATCACGCAGTTCGAGCAGTACGTGAAGCTGAACAAGAAGGTGCCGCCCGAGGTCCTGACCTCGCTGTCGGGCATCGACGAGCCCGGTCGCCTGGCCGACACGGTCGCGGCGCACATGGCGCTGAAGCTTTCTGAAAAGCAGCGCATCCTCGAGATCCAGGACATCAAGAGCCGTCTCGAACAGGTGCTCGGCCTGATCGAGGGCGAGATCGACGTGCTGCAGATCGAAAAGCGCATCCGCGGACGCGTCAAGCAACAGATGGAAAAGAGCCAGCGCGAGTACTACCTGAATGAGCAGATGAAGGCCATTCAGAAAGAACTCGGCGAAATGGAAGACGCGCCGAACGAGCTCGCGGACCTCGAGCAGAAGATCGAGGAAGCCGGCATGCCCAAGGAGGCCAAGGACAAGGCTGTTTCCGAGCTCAACAAGCTCAAGCTCATGTCGCCGATGTCAGCCGAGGCTACTGTGGTGCGCAACTACGTGGACTGGCTCGTCAAGGCGCCGTGGAAGAAGCGTTCCAAGGTTCTGAAAGACCTGAAGAAAGCCGAGGAAGTGCTCGAAGCCGATCACTACGGCCTCGAGAAGGTGAAGGAACGTATTCTCGAATACCTCGCCGTGCAGCAGCGCGTGAAGAAACTCAAGGGGCCGATCCTGTGCCTCGTCGGTCCGCCGGGCGTCGGCAAAACCTCGCTGGGCCAGAGCATTGCGCGCGCGACGAACCGCAAGTTCGTACGCATGAGCCTCGGCGGCGTGCGCGACGAGGCCGAGATTCGAGGTCATCGCCGCACCTACATTGGCTCGATGCCGGGCAAGATCATCCAGAACCTGTCGAAAACCGGTGTCCGGAACCCGCTGTTCCTGCTCGACGAGATCGACAAGATGGCCATGGACTTCCGCGGCGATCCGTCGTCCGCACTGCTCGAGGTGCTGGATCCCGAGCAAAACTCGACGTTCGCCGATCATTACCTAGAGGTCGACTTCGACCTGTCCGACACGATGTTCGTGTGCACGGCCAACAGCCTCAATATCCCGGCGCCGTTACTCGACCGCATGGAGGTCATTCGCATCCCGGGTTACACCGAGGACGAGAAGCTCAACATCGCGCTGCGTTACCTGATTCCGAAACAGATGAAGGAGAACGGCCTCAAGGTGAAGGAACTCAAGATCACGGAGGCCGCTGTACGCGACATCATTCGCCATTACACGCGCGAATCGGGCGTGCGTAACCTCGAGCGTGAGATTTCGAAGATCTGTCGCAAGGTCGTGAAGTCCCTGCTGCTGAAGCCGCGCGACACCAAGGTGCTCGTGACGCCGCGCGGCATGGAAAAATACCTCGGCGTGCGTCGCTTCCGTTACGGCGTCGCCGAGGAAAACGACCAGGTCGGGCAGGTTACGGGCCTCGCCTGGACCGAGGTCGGCGGCGAATTGCTGACGATCGAGGCGGCGACCGTGCCCGGCAAGGGCAAGCTCACGCACACGGGCCAGCTCGGCGAGGTCATGACCGAATCCATCCAGGCCGCGATGACCGTTGTGCGCAGTCGCGCGAAGGTGCTCGGCATCGACGAGGAGTTCCATCAGAAGCTCGACGTGCACATTCACGTGCCGGAAGGCGCCACGCCAAAGGACGGTCCGTCTGCGGGAGTTGGCATGTGTACGGCACTGGTGTCGGCATTAACCGACATCCCCGTGAGGAGCGATGTGGCCATGACCGGCGAGATCACGCTGCGTGGTGAGGTCCTGCCGATTGGCGGGCTCAAGGAAAAGCTCCTGGCGGCCCATCGTGGCGGCATTTCGAAGGTGCTGATACCCGAGGAAAACGAGAAGGACCTGGCGGAAATTCCGAAGAACATCAAGGACAAGCTGGAAATAGTTCCAGTGAAATGGATAGACCAGGTCATGGAGCACGCGCTGGCCCACCAGCCCGTTCCCGAAGGTGCCCGCAAGGACGCCGAAGCGGAGTCGAAAACGCCGGCCGACGAGGCCAAATCGGACGACGTCGTACGCCCGCACTAAAGTGCTGAAACCCGCGCCGTTAAAGGATATTTGACCCTTTATATGGCAGTAGGTATAACCATTGCAGCCGCGCGCGATTGGTAACAATGCACGGAGACGCGTTCGGTGATTCAGCGGATTGCGACTCTTGGGGGAGCTCGCTGGATTGACAGACCTTCCTGAATCAATCTAAGGGTGAAAGCATGAACAAAGGTGAACTCATTGATGCGGTAGCAGGCAGCGCAGGGTTGTCCCGCGCCGATGCGACGAAAGCAGTGGATGCGGTGCTCGACAGCATTACGGGCACGCTCGCCAACGGCGGCTCGGTGTCCCTGGTCGGCTTCGGCACGTTCTCGGTCAAGGCCCGCGCAGCGCGCGCCGGACGTAACCCGAGGACAGGCGAAACCATCCACATCCCGGCATCAAATGTTCCAGGATTTAAGGCTGGTAAAGGCCTGAAGGATGCCGTAAACTAGCGCGCCCCTCGGGGGCACAGGGTACGAAAAAGCCCGTGAATACGGGCTTTTTCTTTGCCCCCAAGGATTACCAGGGTGCTTAGCTCAGCTGGTAGAGCATCGCCCTTACAAGGCGAGGGTCGGCGGTTCGATCCCGTCAGCACCCACCAGATTCGGAGCGGTAGTTCAGTTGGTTAGAATACCGGCCTGTCACGCCGGGGGTCGCGGGTTCG
>JBFIFN010000030.1:0-31330 GCA_041602775.1 Woeseiaceae bacterium
ACGACCGCTCCCTGCGCCTCCGGCACCTGGGCCAGCGCCCACGTGCCGCGCGTCGTCGGCATGACATAAATGAGATCACCCGCGGCCAGCACGTCGGTGACGGCCTCGGGTTCGGGCCCCGTGGTTTCCCGATCGATGAACGGCTTGGCCCAGCGAATGCCCGACCAGGGCAAGGTCTCGGTCTTGCCGCCGAGCATCACGACAGAGGCCGAGTTGTCGTCATTGACCGCCGTGACCAGCGCCACGGACAGGCCACCCGGCGCGTACTGTTCGAGAAGTTCACGGATCTCGATCGGCCACTCGGTGAACGGCGCCGCGAGCAGTTCGTCGGACAATTCCAGCTTGTCGATAGGTCCGCGGTAACCGCGCCGCCGCGTGAATTCGAGCAGCCCGTTGCGCAGCGCGTAGTTGGCCGCCTTCTGCAGGCTCGAGTCGAGCGCGGTGACCACCTGGTAGCCGTCGGTGTAGGTCGCTTCGCCATAGCGGCTCAGCATCTCGGCGCGCACCATCTCGGCGACGTACGGCGCGTTGAGTTCGACGGCCGCGCCGTAGAGTTTCGACTCCATCGGCCAGGCCATCGCCGTTTCGTAGGTCTCCGCGTCGATGAAGTCGAGGTCGCGCATGCGGCCAAGGACGTAGCCGCGACGCCGCTCGGCATTGGCCGCGCTGTACACCGGGTTGTAGCGCGACGGTGCCGGCAGCACGCCGGCCAGGGTTGCCGCCTCGGCCGCGTTAAGGTCGGCAAGCTCCTTGTTGAAGTAGACCTGCGCGGCGGCGGCGACACCGTATGCGCGTTGCCCGAAAAACATCTTGTTGAGGAACAGCGCCATGATCTGTTCCTTCGTGAATTCGTGTTCGATCTTGTAGGCAAGAAACGCCTCGCGCAGCTTGCGCGTGAATTTCTGTTCGCGCGTCAGGAAGTAGTCGCGCGCGAGCTGCTGCGTCAGCGTCGATCCGCCACTCGAAATGTCGCCGGTCGTGACGAGTTCCACGAGCGCACGCAGGATGCCCCGGTAGTCGATGCCCGGATGCACGAAGAAGCGCTGGTCCTCGGCCGCGACGAATGCGTCGACAACCTGCTGCGGCAAATCGTCCCAGGTGACGAGGATGCGGCGGCGCTCGCCGATCTCCGAAATCAGATTGCCGTCGCGGCTGTAGATGCGCAGCGGAATCTGCAGCGGGATGTCCCGGATGGTCTCCGCCTGGGGCAGGCCCGGGGCTACGTAGTAGTACGCGCCGATGACGCCGGCGGTGAGCCCGATGCCGCCCAGCGTGGCGCACGCGAGCATCACGATGGCGGCGCGAATGAGCTTATGTCGCCTATTGTGACGTGGGCCCGATATTTTTTTGCTTGGATTATGCATAGTTACAGGCGTTTTCGGCCGAACACCCCGGAATCAGAGGCGTGTTTCCGCCTTATTAAAAGGGTAGCGTGGTGCAGCGGGCGTGGCGAGATTGTGGCTCTTTTGGGGCACGGATTCCTGGATGCGGTATCAGGCGGCGATAATAGACACTCCTGCCTGAACGCCGCAATAACGAGTACCGGTTTGCCGCGCCAACTGGTTCACAGAAACTTCCCTGAGTGCTCAATAAGATAGGGATAGTCGGATCGTGAACAAAGTCACGTTTTATTTAACATTTTCTTGATATATAGTTAAATCGCTTTGCTCAGTGTCGACTTATATTTTGACTCGCAACTTACCGACTTAGAAGGAAATTTACGTGCTTTTCGGCAATAAACAACAGCCACTGCTGGGCCTCGATATCACGACCTCGTCGGTGAAGCTGATAGAACTCTCGCAAAGCGGGAAACGCTATCGGGTCGAGTCCTACTCAGCAGAGCCAACGCCCCCGAGTTCGGTGAGCGAAAAAGCCATAGTTGACGCCAAGGCAGTCGGCGAGGCGATTCGTCGAGCCGTAAAACGCGCCGGCGCCAAGGCAACTGACGTGGCCGTCGCCATCAGCGGCGATGCGGCCATTACCAAGGTCATCCAGATGGCCTCCAACCTCTCCGAGCGCGATCTCGAAGGGCAAGTCGAGATCCAGGCCGACCAGTACATCCCGTTCCCGATGGAAGAGGTGAGCTTCGATTACGAGGTGATCGGCCCGAACGAGAAAGATCCCGAGCTCATCGACGTGCTGCTCGTTGCAACGCGTACCGAGAACGTGGAACAGCGCCAGGCTGCCGTAAACGCCGCCGGTCTCAACACGCATATCGTCGACGTCGAGGCATTCGCGCTCGAAAATGCCTGTCGGCTTCTCAGCCACCAGATTCCCGACGGCGGCATGGGACAGTCGGTCGCCGTTGTCGACATCGGCGCGTCGAGCACGACCTTCAGCGTGCTCCAGGACCTCAAAGTCATCTACACCCGCGATTTCAATTTCGGCGGCCAGCAGCTGACGGAAGAGATCATGCGTACCTACGGCCTGTCGATGGAAGACGCGGGCCGTGCGAAGAAGCAGGGTGGCCTGCCATCGAACTACCAGCCCGAGGTGCTCGAGCCATTCATCGACGACATGACCCAGCAGGTGAGCCGTTCGCTGCAGTTCTATCTTGCTTCGGGCGGCGGTCGCGAACAGCCGGACATGATCCTCGTGTGCGGCGGCTGCGCCAACATACCGGGCATCGCGGACGTTATTTCGAGCCGCGTCGGTATCCCGACCGAGGTCGGCGATCCGCTCGGGCAGATGAAGATTTCATCCAAGGCCAAGTCACAAGGTGTGCACAAAGATGCGACGGC
Organism: Woeseiaceae bacterium; assembly: GCA_041602775.1. Taxonomy (GTDB): domain Bacteria; phylum Pseudomonadota; class Gammaproteobacteria; order Steroidobacterales; family Woeseiaceae; genus UBA1847. The sequence continues at coordinate 2,742 of JBFIFN010000030.1, forward strand.
GTTACTCACGGCCTGCGGTCTCGCACTGAGGAGTTTTGACTAATGCCTAGTATTAACCTACTCCCGTGGCGCGAGGCGGAGCGCAAGAGACGTCAACGAGAGTTCGGCGTCGCAATGGGCGGCGCGGTTATCGCGGGTATCGCGGTCGTCATGCTGACGATGCTGGCGTTCTCGCAGATGATCGCCGGCCAGAAGTCCCGCAACGATCGCCTCACGGCGGAGATCGTCGAACTCGACAAGAGCATCGAGGAAATCGACGGCCTCGAGCGACAGAAGGAACGGCTGCTCGCGCGCATGGAAATCATCGAGCAGCTGCAAAAGAGCCGCCCCGAAATCGTGCACCTGTTCGACGAGATCGTGCGCCAGTTGCCAGAAGGCGTGTACCTCACCGGCATGAAGCAGACCGGCGCCCGCGTGGAAATACGCGGCGTCGCGCAGTCGAGTACTCGCGTGTCGGCGCTGATGCGCTCGATCGACTCGTCCGAGTGGCTGGGCGATCCGGAAGTCGAGCGCGTCGAGACCACCCAGTCGGGCGCGTCGCGACAGGCCGAGTTCGTCGTGTATCTCAAACAGCTGCGGTCCGGCTCTGAGGAGGATACGGAATGAACCTCATTGAAGAACTCCGGAGCCTGGACGCGAATGACGTCGGTCGGTGGCCACTGCCGTTCCGGGTGGCTGTCATTGCCATCGTGTTCCTCCTGGTGACCGGACTCGGTGTTTACTGGTTCATCGTCAAGGACAAGGCGCCGCAGCTGGAACGCGCGGAGGCCGAGGAACAGGAGCTGCGCACGGCTTTCGAGAACAAGCAGAGAAAGGCGGCCAACTACGACGCCTACAAGCAGCAGCTCGCGCAGATCGAGCAGTCGTTCGGCACGATGCTGCGGCAGCTGCCGGGCGAAACGGAAATTCCGAGCCTGATAGTCGATATATCGCAGACCGGACTCGCTGCCGGCCTGCAGGAAAAACTCTTCGTCCCGCAGGCGGAGATCCCGAGAGATTTCTATGCCGAGAAGCCGATCCAGATTCGCCTGACGGGCGGCTACCACGAGATCGGCAACTTCGTCAGCGGCATCGCCGCGCTGCCGCGTATCGTGACTTTGCACGACATCACGATAACGCCGGAAAACAGGGAAACCTTCGATAACCTGAGCATGGAAGTAACAGCGAAGACCTACCGTTACATCGACGAGGAGGCACAGTGATCATGCGCGCTTCTCCAATGAAATTCGGCCTCGTGCTGGCTCTGGCTCTGGGCCTTGCTGCGTGCGGCAGCGACATGGACGACCTCGATCAGTACGTCAACGAGATCAAGGCGCGCCCGGGTGGCCGCATCGAACCGCTGCCCGAGATCACGCCTTACGAAGGATTCACTTACGTCGCCGACAAGCAGGGCATGCGGTCTCCGTTCGTACCGGACACGCCGCAGGCGGCCGGCCCGGGAGGCGGCGGTACGCGTCCCGATCCGGATCGCAGCCGCGAGTACCTCGAGAGTTTCCCCCTGGACACACTCGGCATGGTCGGCACGCTGTATATCGGTGAGGCGATGTACGGCCTCGTGCAAACAGCAGATGGCCTGATTCACCGCGTCGTGCCCGGTAACTACATGGGGCAGAACGACGGCAGGATCACGGATATCACGGAATCGGATATCAGGCTGGTGGAAATTATTTCTGACGGTATTGGCGGCTATATCGAACGCGATGCCGCGATAAGTCTTTCAGACTGACACCTGAATGGAACTGGGAGTAATGGGAATGATGCTCAAAACGAAACGGACGGCCGAACATCGCCTCGCGACGTTCGCCGCACTGGCACAGGCAGCGCTGCTGCTCTTCTGGGGTGGCTTCGCCAGCGCCCAGGAAGGCAACAGGCTGCAAGACATTCAGGTGCAGAGTCTGCCCGGCGATCGCGTCGAGCTTAAGCTCATCATGAGCGATACGGCGCCGGAGCCACTTGACTTCACGATCGAGAATCCCGCGCGCATCGCGCTCGACCTGCCCAACACCTCGTTGGCCATGTCGCAGCGCCGTCGCGACGTCAATCTCGGTCCGCTCGACACCGTGCTGACGGCGGAAGCCAACGGCCGGACTCGCGTCGTACTGAACCTCGGCACGATGGTGCAGTACGAAACACGGCAAAGCGGCAATACGGTTATCGTCACCCTGGGTGACGGGGGCAACTACAGCGCAGGTTCTACCCAGTTCGCCAGCGCGCCGACGTCCTCTACCGCTTCCTATGCCGCGCCCGGTAGCCGAGCCATTTCCTCAGTCGACTTCCGTCGCACGCGCGATGGCGGCGGTCGTGTCATCATCTTCCTGACCGATCCGTCGACGCCGGTCGACATCCGCCAGGAAGGCGGCCGCGTCGTTGCGGTTTTCAAGGACACGAGCCTTCCTGCCGAACTCATGCGTCGCCTCGACGTCAACGACTTCGCGACGCCGGTCACGACGGTAGACGCGCTGCGGACGAACATGGACGCGCGTATCGTTATCTCGGCCGACGGCAAGTACGAGCAGCTTGCCTACCAGTCCGACAACGAGTTTACGATCGAGATCAACCCTGCCCAGGAGACGGCCGATGCCGAATCGAGCCTGTTCTCGGAGACCAAGGAATACGAAGGCCAGCGCCTGACGCTGAACTTCCAGGACATCGAGACACGCGCCGTGCTGCAGCTGCTGGCCGAGACCTCCGGAAAAAACATCGTTGTCTCGGACACGGTGCAGGGTAACGTCACGCTGCGCCTGCGCAACGTGCCGTGGGACCAGGCGCTCGACATCGTCATGACGACGAAAGGCCTCGACATGCGCCAGAACGGCAACGTAATCATGGTTGCCCCGGCTGAAGAGATTGCAGCGCGCGAAACGGCGGATCTCGAGGCGCAGCTGGCGATCGCGGAACTGGAGCCGATGTACTCCGAGTTCCTGCAGGTCAACTATGCGAAGGCAGCCGACCTCGCGAACCTGATCGCAGGTTCCGAAGGAGGTACGATGCTGTCCGACCGAGGCAGTATTGCCGTCGACGATCGCACCAACACGCTGCTGATCCAGGACACGGCCGAGCGCCTGCAGGACATCCGCCGCATGGTGCGCACGCTCGATATCCCGATCAAGCAGGTGCTCATCGAGTCGCGCATCGTTATCGTCAATGACGACTTCAGCCGCGACATCGGCGTCCGGCTCGGCCTGACCGGCTTCCAGGAGAACAGCGACAACCTGGTCGTCAGCTCGGGCACCGGTACCGGAACCGACACGATGATCAACTCGGCGCTGGAAAACCTCGCCGACCCGGCGAACGGAACGCCGTACCCGATCGAGATTCCGATCCTGCAGAACCGCTACAACGTCAACGTCCCGGTTTCCAACGCTGCCGGCCGGTTCGCGCTGGCGATTCTCGGCGACGACTATCTCGTCGATCTCGAACTGACGGCGCTCGAAGCCGAGGGCCGTGGCGAAATCGTTTCGACGCCGCGCGTGATCACGGCGAACCAGAAGGAAGCCAGCATCGAGCAGGGCGTGGAAATCCCGTACCAGCAGGCATCATCGAGCGGTGCAACGACGATCCAGTTCAAGAAGGCCGTGCTCAGCCTGACGGTTACGCCGCAGGTCACGCCGGACAACAACATCATCATGGACCTCAGGGTGCACAAGGATAACGTCGGCGAGATTATCTCGACGGGCGGTCTCGGTGGCACGGTGCCAAGTATCGACACGCGCGCCGTCGAAACCCAGGTGCTCGTCAAGGACGGCCAGACGGTCGTGCTCGGCGGAATCTACGAGACGGAGCGTCGCGAGACGATCAACAAGGTGCCGGTACTCGGCGACATCCCGTATCTCGGCGCCGCGTTCCGCAGCAAGCAACGCACCAACAACAAGGCCGAGCTGCTGATCTTCGTGACGCCGCGAATCCTTGAGGAAGGGTCGAGCATCTACTAAGCTCCGCCTCTCATTGCTACACGGAAAGCCAACCCTCGGGTTGGCTTTCTTCTTGAGGCCCTCGACGCAACATGAAGCACGCCAAGAAGATCTTCCTGGTCGGCCCGATGGGCGCCGGCAAGTCGGCCGTCGGCCGGCACCTTGCGCGTGCGCTGCACCTCGATTTCGCGGACAGCGACGACGAGGTCGAGTCGCGAACCGGCGTCGACATCCCGTTCATCTTCGAGAAGGAAGGAGAAACCGGGTTCCGCAAGCGCGAGGCCGCCGCAATCGACGAGTTGTCGCAAAAAGACGGGATCGTCCTCGCAACCGGCGGCGGCGCCGTGTTGTTGCCCGAGAACCGCAACCATCTCGGGGGCAGGGGATTCGTCGTCTACCTGTACACCTCAGTGGAGCAGCAGGTGAAGCGCACGGCGAAGGGCCGGGAAAGGCCGTTGCTCGAGCGCGGCGATCCGCACCGGGTACTGGAGCAACTGCTCGAGGCAAGGGACCCGCTGTACCGGGAAGTCGCAGACCTCGTCGTGGAGACCGATGGGCGCCGGGTCAGGTCGGTCGTAGACGAGATCATCGAACACCTGGCTTGAGCCCCGGGACCCACTGGCGGCGCGAATTCGGTATCCTTCGCCCATGACCACGACCCTCACTGTCGAACTCGGAAACCGCAGCTACCCGATCATCATCGGCCGCGGTCTGCTCGGGAGAGGATTCGACCTCGGCGAGTACGTGCGAGGCGACGACTGCCTCGTCGTGACGAGCGAGACCGTGGGGCCGCTTTACGTCGACAAGCTGCTTGCAAATCTCCGCGGCCGCAACGCGGACAGCATCGCGCTGCCCGACGGCGAGGCGCACAAGACACTGGCGACAATGGCCTCGATACTCGACAGGCTGGTGCAGTCGGGCGCAAATCGTGACACGACGCTCGTGGCACTGGGCGGCGGGGTCGTTGGCGATATCACCGGGTTTGCGGCCGCCTGCTACATGCGCGGCGTCGATTTCGTACAGGTGCCGACGACGCTTCTGGCACAGGTCGACTCCTCGGTCGGCGGCAAGACCGGCGTCAATCACGAGCAGGGCAAGAACCTCATCGGCGCGTTTCACCAGCCGCGCATCGTACTCATCGACACCGATACGCTGGCGACGCTGCCCGACCGGGAACTTCGCGCGGGCCTGGCCGAGGTCATCAAGTACGGCGCTATTTGCGACGCGGCGTTCTTCGGCTGGCTCGAGGACAACATGTCGCGCCTGCGCGCGCGCGACCCGGATGCGCTCGCACACGCGATCCGCAGGTCCTGCGAACTCAAGGCCGAGGTGGTTGCCGAAGACGAACGCGAGGCCGGGCGGCGCGCGATTCTCAATTTCGGGCATACCTTCGGCCACGCGATCGAGCGCTGCCAGGGTTACGGCGACTGGCTGCACGGCGAGGCCGTCGCGGCCGGCATGATCATGGCAGCGCAGTTGAGTGGCCTTGGCGCGGCGGACACCGCGCGACTGCGCAGGATCGTAAAAGCGGCCGGCCTGCCCGTCGAGCCGCCGGCCATCGCGCCCGAGGCCTGGATGTCGGCCATGGGCATGGACAAGAAGGTGCAGGGCAAGAGGCTGCGTTTTGTCCTTCTCGACGGCATAGGCGCGAGCCGCGTCAGCGCCGACTACGACGAACAACGACTCGACGAGCTCGTGAGAGCCGCCTGATGGGTTCAGACCTCGCCCCTTACGCGGCGGACGAATCCCGAAGTAGCGGCCGGCGGATCAGCGAGCCGCCGCCCGCGTATCGCAGCGAATATCGGCGGGACCGCGATCGCATCATTCACTCGACGGCGTTCCGGCGACTCATGTACAAGACGCAGGTCTTCGTCAATCACGAGGGCGACCTGTACCGGACTCGCCTGACCCATTCGCTCGAAGTGTCGCAAATCGCCCGATCGGTGGCTCACGCGCTGCGCCTGAACGAGCCGCTGACCGAGGCGATTTGCCTTGCGCACGACCTCGGCCACACGCCTTTCGGACACGCCGGGCAGGATACGTTGAACGCATGCATGCGCGACCACGGGGGGTTCGAGCACAACCTGCAGTCGCTGCGTGTCGTCGACGAGCTCGAGTCGAAGTACGCCGACTTTCCGGGCCTGAACCTCATGTTCGAGACGCGGGAAGGCATTCTCAAGCATTGTTCGAAGCGCAACGCGCGCGATCTCGGCGACGTCGGGGAGCGCTTCCTCGCGCGCAGGCAGCCAGGCCTCGAAGCGCAGATTGCGGACATCTCCGACGCCATTGCGTACAACAACCACGACGTCGATGACGGTTACCGTGCAGGGCTGCTGACCCTCGAACAGCTGCGCGAGCAGCAGCTGTTCGTTGCGCAGTACCGGGCCGTACGCGACCGCTACCCGGACCTCGAGGACCGGCGCTTCATCTACGAAATCATCCGGCGCATGATCGGCACGGTCGTCAACGACCTCATCGAGGAAACGCAGCGCCGTCTGGACGAAGCCGGCGTCGAATCGATCGAGGATGTCCGGTCGAAGGGCGAACCCCTCGTCGGCATGTCGCCGCCGATCCAGGAGCAGCACGCCGCGCTGAAGCGATTTCTCCATCGGCACCTGTACGGCCACGAACAAAAGCTCGAGATGACCCGCAGGGCGCAGACGATCATCGAAGACCTGTTCTCGGCCTACAGCGAGGACGTGACGCGCATGCCGGCAGAGTTCGCGCAGCGGGCGGCGCGCGAGGACGAATCGGGGCGGGCGCGCGTCATCGCCGACTACATCGCCGGGATGACGGATCGCTATGCCATCAAGGCCCACGAAGCGCTCCGGGGCTGATATGATGCGCGCGCTATGAAGAACATACCCGCCAACGAACGGCTGATCTTCGCCATGGACGTCCCGACCTGCGATCGGGCGAAGGAGCTCGCCACCGAGCTCGGCGATGCAGTGACGTTCTACAAGATCGGCCTCGAGCTCATGATGAGCGGCGAGTACTTCGAGCTGCTCGACTGGCTGCTGGCCCGCGACAAGAAAGTCTTTTGCGACCTGAAGTTTTTCGACATCCCGGCGACGGTCGGGTCGGCCGTGCGCGCACTCAAGGATCGCGGCGCGACTTTCGTTACCGTGCACGGCAACCGCTCCATCATGGAGGCTGCCGCACAGAACAAGGGTGACACGCTCAAGGTGCTCGGTGTCACCGTACTCACGAGCCTCGATCGCGGTGACCTCGACGATCTCGGTTTCGATTGCGACGTCGACGAACTCGTATTGTCGCGTGCAAGGCAGTGTCTCGAGTCGGGCTGCGACGGCGTCATTTCCTCGGGACTCGAGGTGCCGAAATTGCGCAAGTACGTGGACGAGAAACTGCTCGTCGTATCGCCAGGCATCCGCCCGGTCGATAACCGGCCGGTCGGCGACCAGAAGCGAGTCGTGACAGTGGAGACCGCGTTCCAGAACGGCTGCGATTACATCGTCGTTGGCCGTCCCATTCGCGATGCCGAGAGCCCGCGCGCGGCGGCCGAGCTCATGCAATCGCAAATCGCCGGGCAGGTGAGCTGATGGCGGCCCTCAAGAATGACCTGTTCCTGCGCGCACTGCTGAAAAAGCCCGTGCCGCGCACGCCGATGTGGATCATGCGCCAGGCGGGCCGGTACCTGCCCGAGTATCGTGCCACGCGCGCGCAGGCGGGTGACTTCATGAGCCTGTGCCGCAACCCCGAGCTTGCCTGCGAAGTCACGCTGCAGCCGCTCAGGCGCTATGCGCTCGATGCGGCCATCCTGTTCTCCGACATCCTCACCGTACCCGACGCGATGGGGCTCGGGCTTTATTTCGTGACGGGCGAGGGGCCCAAGTTCAGGTCACCCGTGCAGACGGCGGACGCAATTCGCGCCCTGCGCGTGCCCGACGTCGGGAAAGAGCTCGGTTACGTTTTCGATGCCGTGCGCACGATTCGCCGCGAGCTCAACGGCGAGGTGCCGCTGATCGGCTTTGCCGGCAGCCCGTTCACCTGCGGCACCTACATGGTCGAGGGCGGTTCGAGCCGCGAGTTCCCGACCATCAAGCGTCTCGCGAAAGAAGCGCCCGAGGTTCTCGACCAGCTCATGGCCACGGTGGCCGAGACGACGATCGAATACCTCAACGCGCAGATCGACGCGGGGGCACAGGCCGTCCAGATCTTCGATACATGGGGGGCCGCGCTCGAGCCCGACGACTTCCGCCGCTTCTCGCTGGCGAGCATGCAGAAGATCGTCGACAGCCTGACGCGCGAGAAGGACGGCGAACGAATCCCGGTCATCCTGTTCACCAAGGGAGCGGGCCCGTTGCTGGCAGACCTCGCCGACACCGGCTGCGACGCGCTCGGCGTCGACTGGACGACGGACCTCGCCACGGCGCGCGAATACACGCAAGACAAGGTGGCGCTGCAGGGCAACCTCGACCCGGCCACGCTCCGGGAAAGCCCCGACGTTATTCGCGAGGGTGTGGCGAAGACGCTGGCGAGCTACGGTAAGGGGCCCGGTCACGTCTTCAACCTCGGCCACGGCATTACACCGGATATCGACCCCGACCACGTCACGGCGCTCGTCGAGGCCGTCCACGACCTGAGTGCGCAGTATCACGAATAGCCGCGATCTGGCGGACGCTGGTATTTTGGGAGTGGCGGTCGTCGCCGGCCGGGATGCTCTGTCGTGGACATTCTCTACCTGATCCTCGTCCTGCTTGTCGTCACCCGGGTCTTCGCCGAACTCGCGGAACGGGTACATGTACCTGCGATCGTCGGCGAGTTGATGTCGGGCGTGGCACTGGGCCTGATACTGCAAAGCTTCCACGAAAAGATGCCCGTACTCTGGTCGGCCACGCAGAGCGAGACCTACGTATCGATTGTCGATCTCGGCATGTTCTTCCTGATGCTCCTGGCCGGCATCCGCATGGAGCCCCTCGATTTTGCACGCACGTCGCGGTCGGCGATTTTCGTCGCCCTGGGCGGCATGGCGGTGCCCGTCGCGGCCGGCCTGGCGCTGGGCGCCGTCGTATTGCCCGACTCGCCGATGAAACTCGTGCAGAGCCTGTTTCTCGGCGTCGCGCTGGCCATTACGGCAGTTCCGGTCGCCGTGCGCGTTTTCCTCGACGTCGGCCAGCTCGAAACCCGGGTCGGCAAGACCGTCATAGCCGCGGCCCTCTGGGACGACCTGATCAGCCTGTTCCTGTTGTCCATCCTGATTGCGGCGATGTCGAGCGGGGGGCTGGGCGGCTTCAGGGGGCCCGAGGCGCTGCTGCTGCTCGGCAAGGTCGTCCTGTTCTTTGCCGTGACGATTCCGGTCGGCCTGTTCGTCTTCCCCCTGGTCGGCCGCTATTTTCGTTACCTGCGGTTTCCAGAGGTCGATTTCAGCATGCTGCTGATTGCCGCGCTGGCCTACGCGACGTTCGCGGAGCGCATGGACATGCATTTCATCATCGGCGCGTTTCTCGCCGGTATGTTCTTCCACCCCAAAGTCGTCGATCGGGACGTCTACGAGCGTGTCGAGGAACAGATGTCGGGCATCACGCGCGGTTTCCTCGCGCCGATCTTCTTCGTTTCCGTTGGCCTGCATCTCGATTTCAGCGCGCTGGCGTCGACGCCCGTATTCGTCGCCACGCTCATCCTGATCGCGCTGCTCAGCAAGTTCGTGGGCGCCGGGCTGCCCGCCTACTGGGCGGGGATGTCCAGGACCGAATCGATGATGGTGGGCGTCGGCATGAGCGGACGCGGTGCGGTCGAGCTCATCGTTGCCGGCGTCGCCCTGCAGGCGGGGTTGTTCCTGCATCCGTCGCCACCGCCGCCGATCGTCAGCAGCCTCTACTCGTCGATCGTGATCATGGCGCTCGTGACGACCGTGCTCACGCCGCTGTTGTTGCGGCGCCTGATCCCGCGATCCTGATCAGTTTGCGGGAGGCGTTTCTTCGCGCAGCGCGCGGCGCAGAATCTTGCCGACGTTGGTCTTCGGCAGCTCGTCGCGGAATTCGACGTAGCGGGGTCGCTTGTAGCCCGTCAGGTTGTCGCGGCAGTGGTCCTTGATGAGCTGCTCGGTGACCGACTCGTCCTTGCGAACGGCAAATATCTTCACGGCCTCGCCCGACTTTTCGTCGGGGACGCCGATCGCCGCCGCCTCGAGCACGCCTTCGAGTTCGACGACGACGTTTTCAATCTCGTTCGGGTACACGTTGAATCCCGAGACGAGGATCATGTCTTTCTTGCGATCCTCGATCCAGAAGGCGCCGTGTTCGTCCATGCGTCCCACGTCGCCGGTGCGCAGCCAGCCACCCGGCAGCATGACCTCGGCCGTCTCCTGGGGCCGCTGCCAGTAGCCTTCCATGACCTGCGGGCCCTTGATGCAGATCTCGCCGACCTCGCCCATCGGCAGTGCGTTGCCGTCGTCGCCGGCGATCATGACGTCGGTCGACGGCACAGGCAGGCCGATGGAGCCGTCATAGTCGCTGTCGAGCTTGCAGCAGATTGCGACGGGCGAAGTCTCGGTCAGGCCGTAACCCTGCAGAATCGTCGTGCCCGTCTTCTCTTTCCATTCCTTCGCCACTGCGGGCTGCACGGCCATGCCGCCGCCGATGCAGACGCGAAGGCTGGAAAAGTCGATGTTGCCGAAGCTCGGCGTGTTCATCAGGGACGCGAACATCGTATTGACGCCCGTGAAGAGGCTGAACCGATGCTCGGCGATCTCCTTCGCGAAGCCCTCGAAGTCGCGGGGATTGGTGATCAGCACGTTCTCGCCGCCCTGCGCCGACACGGTCAGGCAATTCCCCTCGAGCGAGAATATGTGGTAGAGCGGCAGCGCCGTGATGGCGACGACGGGTTCGACGCCCGCATACGCATCGCCCTGCCAGGTGATCGTCTGCTGGACGTTGTACACCATGTTGCGGTGGCTCAGCATTGCGCCCTTCGAAACGCCCGTGGTGCCGCCCGTGTACTGCAGGTAAGCAATATCGGCGTAACCGAGCTCGACGTGATCGAGCTGCAGTCCGTCGCCGGCCTTGAGTGCCTGGCGGAACGTCGTGCGGTTGGCGAAGCGGAATTTCGGCACGGCCTTTTTCACGTACTTCAGAACCAGGTTGGTCAACACGCTTCGGGGGAAGCCGAGCAGGTCCCCCACGCCGGTCGTCACGACATGGTCGACGTCGGTGTCGCCAATGACCTTCTGCAGCGTGTGCGCGAAGTTGTCGAGAATCACGATGCAGCGTGCGCCGGAATCCTTGAGCTGGTGGCGCAGTTCACGGGCCGTGTACAGGGGGTTGACGTTGACGACGACGAGGCCGGCGCGGAAGATGCCGCACATCGCCACGGGATACTGCAGCACGTTGGGCAACATGATGGCGACGCGTTCGCCGCGCGTGAGCCGCAGCTCCTTCTGCAGGAAACTCGCGAACTGCATCGACAGGTGGTTCAGGTCCGCGTACGTCAGGGTCTTGCCCATGTTCGTGTACGCCGCGTTGTCGGGATAGGACGCGAAGCTGTGGTCGAACAGGTCGCGCACCGAGCGCCAGGGCGGTGTCGGCACTTCGGCCGGCACGCCTTCGGGATAGGACCGGAGCCAGACTTTTTCCACGGAGAACTCTTCTTTCCTAGGTCTGTTCTAGTGTAGCGCGAATGACGGGCCAAGCGTTATCGAGGAGGATTGGCTGCGCCGCGGCGTTCGGGTGAATGCGGTCTTCCAGCAGCAGTTCGTCGTTGAGAGCGACGCCGTCCATGAAGAACTCGATCCAGTGAATGCCGAGCTCGGCGGCAACCTCGGGGTACACGGCCTCGAAGGCCTCGGTGTAGCGGGCCCCGTAGTTGGTCGGGATGCGGATGCCGAGCAGCACGACCTCGGCGCCCGACGCGCTCGCGCGCTCCGCGATGGCTTTGAGATTGTCCTTGATTCGCGAAGGCGGAAACCCTCGGAGTCCGTCGTTACCGCCGAGTTCGAGGATGACGAGTTCCGGCGCAAAGGTTTCCAGGGCGGTCGCGATTTGCGTCGCACCTCCCTCGGTTGTTTCGCCGCTGATGCTGGCGTTGACCACGCGATGTTCGTACCCTTGCTCCTCGAGGCGCTTTTGCAACAAAGCGCCCCAGGATTGGTCAACGTCTATTCCATAACCGGCGCTCAGGCTGTCGCCGAATATCAGAATCGTCGGCGATTCGCCTGCCTGGGCGGCGTTCGTCATCAGCAGGACCAGAAGAGTAAAGAATATTCGCATGCCGGATTCGTCAGTTATGAAAGTGCTCGAGGCGCAGCGGCTCAGCAAACAGGTTAGCAGCCCCGAAGGGGGTCTGACCATTCTCGACGACGTCAGTTTCAGTATTCTTGCGGGCGAATCGGTGGCCGTCGTGGGGCCGTCCGGGGCGGGCAAGTCGACCTTGCTCGCGCTGCTGGCGGGCCTCGACCTGCCCACGCGCGGACACGTCGAGCTCAATGGCGTCAATCTCTCGAATCTCGACGAGGACGGGCGTGCGCGGGTTCGCGCCGAACACGTCGGATTCGTGTTCCAGTCGTTCCACCTCGTGCCGTCGCTGAACGCGCTCGAAAACGTCATGCTGCCGCTCGAACTCGCCGGCCATGAACAGGCGCGCGAGGCGGCCCGGGAGTTGATCGACAAGGTCGGCCTGGCAGAGCGCTGGAGCCACTACCCGGCGCAGCTGTCCGGCGGCGAGAAGCAGCGCGTCGCGATAGCGCGCGCCTTTGCGACCGAACCCGCCGTCCTGTTCGCCGACGAACCCACGGGCAACCTCGACACGCGCACCGGCGCGAGGATCATGGAGCTCATGTTCGAGCTGAACCGGAGCTCCTCGACGACGCTGGTCCTCGTGACTCACGACGCCGGCCTCGCGGAGCGGTGCGAGCGTGTCCTGGAGCTCGACACGGGCCGGCTCGTCAGCGACAGCGGTGCGGCCGGGTGAAAGCGCTCAGGTTCGCACTGCGAAGCTTCGGCCGCGAGCTGCGCTCCGGCGAAGTGCTCGTGCTGCTGGCTGCGGTGGGCCTCGCGGTCGCCGCGCTGACGGCCGTCGGCTTCCTGACGGATCGCATCGGCAAGGCCGTCGCGCGCCAGGCCAACGAGGTACTGGCTGCGGACCTGCGCCTTCGTTCGCAGGCGCCGGTGCCCGACGAATGGCGCGAGCTGGCAGCGCGATACGACCTGCAGACCGCGGACACACTGAGGTTCCCGTCGGTCGTCTTCTTCGGCGACGACAACGCCCTGTCGTCGATCAACGTCGTCAGTGAACACTACCCGCTGCGCGGCGCGATACGCGTTGCCGACGCGCTTTTCGGCGAGCAGCGCGAAGTCGACGGCATTCCGGCCCCCGGCGAGGTCTGGGCCGACGGCGCACTGCTGGCCAGGGTCGGGGCCGACGTCGGGGACGTGCTCGATATCGGTGAACTGCAGCTGCGCGTGACGGCGGTGCTGACCTACCGGCCCGACCAGTCGATCGGCTTCGCGTCGCTCGCGCCGACGGTCATCATGAACATGGCCGACATCGACGCGAGCGGCCTGATCGGCGAGGGCAGCCGCGTGCGCTATGCGCTGCTCGTCGCCGGCGACCCGGAGGACGTGACGGCATTCAACGACGCCATCGAGGACAGGTTGCCGGACGAGATCCGGGTTCGCAGCCAGGAGGAGAGCAGCGAGCGGGCCTACAACGCGGCCGACAGGGCGCAGCGCTTCCTGTCGCTGACGGCCGTGATCAGCCTGCTCCTGAGTGCCGTTGCGATCGCGATGTCGGCGAGGCGTTTCGCGCAGCGGCGCATGGACGCGGTGGCGCTCATGAAGAGCCTCGGGGCCACGCAGGGATTCGTCATCTCGGTCGCGCTCGTGCAGCTCCTGTTGCTAGGCGTACTCGGTGTCGTTGCGGGCAGCGTAGTCGGCTACGTTGCCGAGGAGGTCCTTGCCAACATCCTGTCCGACCTGCTCGCCGGCGACCTGCCCAAAACGGGGCTGCGCCCGGTGATTCTTGCGGCCGGCAGCGCGCTCGTTCTTATGACGGGCTTCGCGCTGCCGTCGATGATCCAGCTGCGCAACACGCCGCCGCTGCGCGTGCTGCGGCACGATGCGATGCCCCCATCTCCGTCGCGGCTGTTCGTCGGCGGGCTGTCGCTGGCCGCCGTCGCACTGCTCCTGTACCGGTCGGTCGGCGACCCCCGCATGCTCGTCATACTGATCGGCGGGATCGTCGTCATTGCCGGTGCGCTGTACCTCGTGGGCCGCTTGCTCGTCGCGATGGTGGGGCGTGCCCGGTCCGGTGTCGGCGTCGCGTGGCGCTATGGCCTCGCCAACGTCTCGCGCCGCGGCCGCGACAGCGCCGTGCAGGTCGTCGCGTTCGGGCTCGGCATCACGGTGCTGCTGCTCCTGACGCTGGTGCGCACCGACCTGCTCGACGGCTGGCGCCAGACGCTCGACGACGACGCGCCGAACCATTTCCTGATCAACATCCAGCCCCACGAACTGGACGGGGTCGGAGCGCTGTTTCAGGCCAATGGCGTCGAGGTGCCCGCGTTTACGCCACTCGTGCGCGCGCGCATGCTCACGATCAACGGGGAGTCGGTCAAGGAACGCAGCTACCCCAACGAAGACGGCGAGTGGCTCGCCAATCGCGAGGCGAATCTCTCCTGGGCAGCGAACCTGAGCTCGAGTAACGAGATCGTCGACGGGGAATGGTGGCCGGCGGACTACGCGGGCCCGCCGCTCGCATCGATCGAGGAAGAGGCGGCCATGAACGCCGGGCTCGCCATCGGCGACACGCTGACGTTCTTCGTTGCCGGACGCGAGGTAGAAGCCCGGGTCGCGAGCATTCGCAAGATCAACTGGGACTCGTTCCAGCCCAACTTCTTCATCGTGTTGTCGCCCGGCGCGCTCGGCGACATGCCGACGACCTACATCGCGAGCATGCGCATCGCGGACGAAAAGCAGACCGTGCTCATCGACCTCATGCGGCAGCATCCGTCGATTTCCGTCATCGATCTCGGCGCGATCCTCGAGCAGGTCCGCGGCATCATCGAGAAAGCCAGCCTGGCCGTGCAGGCCGTCTTCGTATTCACGCTGGCAGCCGGCATTGCCGTGCTGTTCGCGGCGGTACAGGCGACGATCGACGAGCGCCGCTTCGAAAGCGCGATGCTGCGCGCCCTCGGCGCACGCCGTCGCACGGTCTTCGCGGGCGTCATGGCAGAATTCGCCGCGCTCGGCACCGCTGCCGGCGTGCTGGCCTCGGCGGGCGCGTCGATCCTAGCGGCCGTCGTCGCCGTGCAGCTGTTCGAGTTGCCGTACTCGTTCAATCCGCTGATCTGGATTGCGGGCGTCGGCGCGGGCATCGTCCTGGTTTGCGTCAGCGGCTTTTTCGCCGCGCGCGGCGCCATCAACGCGGCCCCGGTCGACGTGCTCAGGGGGGCGCCGGCATGAACGAGTCGAAATTGTCGTGTGGCGTCGTCGTGGCGCGCCGGACCGGCGACGGCTGGCTGACGCTGTTGCTGCGTGCTTACCACCACTGGGATTTCCCGAAGGGCATCCGCGAACGGGGCGAGGACCCGATGCAGGCCGCGGTCCGCGAGGTGCGGGAGGAGACGAGCATCGACGAGCTGTCGTTCGACTGGGGCGATCGTTACTTCGAAACCGGCCCCTACAGCCGCGGCAAGATCGCACGATATTTCATCGCGACGACGCAGCAGGAACACGTGGTCATGGGTCCGTCGCCCGAGACGGGCGAGCCCGAGCATCACGAGTGGCGCTGGGTCTCGTTCGACGAGGCCTACGATCTCGGTTCGCCGCGCGTGCGCCAGATCGTGCAGTGGGCGCGGCAGATCATCGGCGCCTAGACCACGCGGTTTCTTTGCTCGCCGTTCAGGAATGCGCGGATGTTGGCCGTGAGCTCGTCGATCGCGTTCTGGCGCGCCTGCAGCGTGCCCCAGGCAATGTGCGGGGTCACGATCAGATTGTCGCCCGCGTAGTCGAGCAGCGGGTCGCCGGCGACGGGCGGTTCCTGCGGCAGCACGTCGACGGCCGCCGCCGCGATATCGCCTCTCTCCAGCGCGTCGGCAAGCGCCCGTGAATCGACGAGTCCGCCACGTGCCGTGTTAATCAGCACGGCCGTGTCCTTCATCTTCCGGAACTCGGCGGCGCCGAACAGCCTGCGCGTCGTATCGTTCAGCGGGCAGTGCAGCGAGATTACGTCGGCGCGGGCGAGCAGTTCGTCGAACGCGACGCGTCCGTCAGGAACGTCGTTGCTGCCGGGTCGCGCCGCAACGAGAACCTCCATGTTGAACGCGCGGGCGATGCGCTCCACGCCGCGTGCCAGTTCGCCGTAGCCGACGAGCCCGAGCGTCATGGCCGACAGCTCGCGAATCGGGTGGGTAATGAGGCAGAAGTTGTCGGCACGCGACCAGGCGCCGTCGCGTACGTCGCGGGAGTATTGCCGCAGGGAGTGCGACAGGTCGAGGAGGCAGGCAAAGATGTGCTCGACGACCGACTGGGTGCAATAAGCGCGGATATTGGCAACCGCAATGCCGTGCCTGCGGGCAGCCTCGATATCGACATTGTCGGTGCCGGTCGCCGTGAGGCCGATGAAACGGATGGACGGACAGGCCTCGAATACGGCCGCGGTAAGCCCGACCTTGTTGCCGAGTACGATGTCGGCGTCACCGATGCGCCCGATAGTCTGCTCCGGGCTCGTGTCGCCGTAAATGTCCAGCGACGGCAGGAGGGCGCGCATTTCGCCGATATCGAGGTCCGGGCCCATCGTGTCCCAGTCGAGAAGGACGGCTTTCATGTGGATATTCGCCTGCCGGTGTCGCAAAGTACGGGACGATGACCGAAGGCTTCTGGAAACGCAAATCACTCGCCGACATGGATCGCGGCGAGTGGGAGTCGCTCTGCGACGGCTGCGCGCTGTGCTGCCTGCACAAGGTCCAGGACGAAGATACCGGGGAGGTGTTCTTTACGGACGTGGCCTGCCGCCTGCTCGATCTCGAGACCTGCCGTTGCACCGACTACGCCAACCGCGCGCGCGAAGTTCCGGAATGTCTCGTGCTGCGTGCCGACGATCCTGCGAAATTCGACTGGCTGCCGGCGAGCTGCGCCTACCGGCGTCTCGCCGGTGGCAAGGCGCTGCCCGAGTGGCACCCGCTCGTGACGGGCGACCCCGACAGCGTCCACGATGCCGGGATTTCGGTACGCAGCTTTGCCGTTTCGGAAAATGACATGACCGAATGGAGTATCGTTCTCGACCTTGATGAGGACGACGACTGACGTGAGCGATCATCCGACGATACCGCTGGATCAATACCGCGAGTACCCGATCGAGGAAATGCGCGCGCGGCTCGAGGAGTTCTTCACGGATCTCGATCGCCGCCGGAGCGTGCGCGAATTTTCGGCAAGGCCCGTGCCGCCGGATATCATCGAGACGGCGCTCCGTGTGGCCAATACCGCGCCCAGCGGTGCCAACCTGCAGCCCTGGCACTTCGTCGTGGTCAGCGGTCCTGAAACCAAGAGAAAGATCCGCGAGGCAGCCGAAGCCGAGGAACGCGAATTCTACGAGCACCGTGCAACCGCGGAGTGGCTCGCCGCGCTCGAGCCGCTGGGAACCGACGAACACAAGCCCTTCCTCGAGACGGCGCCCTATCTCATTGCCGTTTTCCTGCAGAAATACGGCGAGCTGCCCGACGGGCGCAAGGTCAAGCATTACTACCCTGCCGAGTCGACGGGTCTCGCGACCGGGCTGCTGATCGCGGCGCTGCACCGCGCCGGACTCGCGACGCTGACGCATACGCCAAGCCCGATGAAATTTCTCAATGACATTCTCGGCCGGCCGAAAAGCGAGCGGCCGTTCCTGCTGCTCGTCGTCGGCTATCCGGCCGAAGGGGCGCGCGTGCCGGATATTCACCGCAAGGCCCTCGAGGAGTTCGTTAGCTGGGCGATGGATTAGGCAGAGCAGCGCCAGCAGCCATTTTTGGCACTATCGTTGATCGATGGGACAACACCTGCAAATAAGCTGGCCACGCGTATTCGGAAGTCATTCGCCTGTTGCGCCTCAACCTGGGTGAAGGGCGAGCGCGGGACGAACGCACCTAGCCCGTGTTCTGCAGCCCGCCGGCGATGCCGTTCACGGTGGCGAGCAGGGCGTTGAACAGCTCGTCGTCCTCGCGGTCGGTGGCGCGCCAGCGGCGCAGCAGGTCGACCTGCAACAGGCTGATCGGGTCGACGTAGGGATTGCGCAGCATGATCGCGCGCTGCAACGTCACGTCGCCTTCGAGGATGGCATCGTGTTCCGAGTACTTGAGTATCGTATCCCGGGTCAGTTCGAACTCGGCCAGGATCCTCGGGAACAGGACGTCGTGCAGATCGCCTGACAGATCGGAGTAGAGCTCGGAGATGCCGAGGTCGGACTTCGCCAGCACCATCTCCACGTCGGCGACCATCGAGCGCAGGAAGAACCACTCGCGGAACATCTCCGCGAAAGCATCTTCGCCGAACTTCTCGATGGCTTTTTGCAGGCCCGTCCCGACGCCGTACCAGCCGGGCAGGATGAAGCGAGCCTGCGTCCACGCGAACACCCAGGGAATCGCGCGCAGGTCGCCGATGCCGGATTGCGTGCGCCGCGCAGCAGGCCGCGAGCCGATGCGCATGCGCTCGATGACGTCGATCGGCGTCGCGGTACGGAAGTAGTCGTAGAATTCCGGGGTTTCGTAGACGAGCTTGCGATAGGCCTTGCGGCTCTCGTCGGCAACCACGCCCATGATGTCGTGCCATTCGGGCAGGTCGTTGCCGCGGTGCCGCGGCAGCGCCGTGGCAATGGCGACCGATCCCGTGATCTGCTCGAGCGTCCGCAGCGCGATACCGCGCAGCCCGTACTTCTCGTTGATGATCTCGCCCTGTTCGGTCATGCGCAGCCGGCCGTTGACGGTACCGGGCGGCGCGCCGAGCACGGCCGTGTGCGTCTTGCTGCCACCGCGACTGATGCTGCCGCCGCGGCCGTGAAACAGGGTCAGCTCGATGTCCTCGGTCTGCATCGTCTTGACGAGTTTTTCCTGCGCGTTCTGGATGGCCCAGCGGGACGAGGCAAGGCCGCCGTCCTTGTTGCTGTCCGAGTACCCGATCATGACCATCTGGCGATTGCCCCGCCGCTCCAGGTGCTCACGGTAGAGCTTCGAGTCGAGAAGGGCATTGAGGATTTCGGGGCCCGCTTCGAGGTCGTCCACGGTTTCGAGCAGCGGCGCGACGTCGAGCGGCACGTCGCCGCGGCGGTTGTGCAGCTCACCCCATTGCGCCAGCAACAGCACCGACAGCACATCGTCGGCGCCCTCGGTCATGCTGATGATAAACGGACCGATCGCGCGCTTGCCGTACTTGCGGCGGCAAAACGCAATGGCCTGGAACACGGCGATCGTCTTGCGCGCCAGCGTGCTCAGCGTCATCGGCGGATTCTCGCGCTGGTCGATCGCGTCGATGATGCGGGCGGCACGCTCCGCGGCGGGTCGCTCCATCCACTCTTCATCGCCGAGACACTCGCCGATGACCTTGCGGTGCACCTCGGCATCCTGGCGGACGTCGAGCGTGATCATGTGAAATCCGAACGTGCGAATGCGACGCAGCAGGCGCTTCACGACAAACAGGCCGGCGTGCTGCCCCTTGTTGAACGTCAGGCTCTCCGCGACGAGCTCGATGTCCTCGGTCAGCTGTTCGACTTTTTCGTACGGGTAGATGTCGTCGTCGTACGTGGACTGCAGCCGCGCCTGGACGAGCCGCAGGAACACGCGGTAGGGCATGTCGCGGTGGCGGGCCGGCACCGCGTGGTAGGCGTTCGGGAAGATGCCGCGGTACTCCTCGATCTTGTCGAGCATGCCCTGGCCGAACTCGGCGCGATCGGTCGACTGGCTGAGCTTGGCGCCAATCGACGCGCATTCGTTGTAATAGAGATCGAGTATCAGCGATCGCTGCCGTGCCAGCGTGGCGCGGATGGTCTTGGCGTTGACGTTCGGGTTGCCGTCCATGTCACCGCCGACCCAGGAGCCGAAGTTCACCAGGTTCGGGATTTCGACGCGCTTGCCTTCGTCGCCGTAAATGCGGCCGATGGCGGAGCGAAGGTCCTCGTAAAAAGGCGGCGTCGACCGGTACAGGACGTCGGTGACGAAGAACAGCACGTGCTCGAGCTCGTCGGCCACGGTCATGCGCTCCGAGGGGTGCTCGGCCGTCTGCCAGCCGGTCGTGGCGAGCAGGCGAATGTTCTGCAGGGCCGTCTCGGATTCCTGGGGCGTCATCGTCGGATTCAGCATGTCGACGAGATGCTTCACGATGTGCTGTTCCTTGCGCAGCATCGTGCGGCGCGTGGACTCGGTGGGGTGCGCCGTGAACACGGGTTCGATCGACATCGAGTCGAGCAGTCGCTGCAGGCCTTCGGCGTCGAGGCCCGAAGCCTTGAGCTTTATCAGCGAATCCTCGAGGCCGCCGGGCTGGTATATCGCGACGTCGCGCAGGTAGTCACGCCGGCGGCGGATGCGGTGCACTTTTTCCGCCGTGTTGACCATCTGGAAGTAGGTCGCGAAAGAACGAATGAGCTGCGTGGCCGTGGCCGTGTCGAGATTGCGCACGAGGCCGGCCAGCTCTTCGCCGGGCTTCTCGTTGCCTTCGCGGCGGCGGATGGACCGCAGGCGCGCGTTTTCGACGAGCTCGAACAGCTCCTCGCCGTTCTGTTCGCGAATCAGCTCGCCGACCATCGCGCCGAGCGTGCGCACGTCGTCGCGCAGGGCCTGGTCTTTTTCCTCGAACGTGATGTCCTGGCGGCGTTTCGTCTTGTGAAGCACGGTGTCCATAAGAAAGAAAGTTACACCCGGTTGCGGGCGCGTACCAGCCCGGAGCACAGCCAAATTGACACGCCTTGCCCATTTAATGGAAAGGCCGCGCTGGCCGGCGATTCCCATAATGGTTTCATGTATTTCGTTGTGGACCCAGACAGGGAGGTCGACCCGCAGCACGCCGCGTTCGTGTGGCAACGTTTGTGGGAATTGCGCGACCTCGTACCAATCAGTGCGGTATTGCCCGCCGTGGTCGCGTCGCCTTGCCCCCTGCTGCCGAGCGAGAAGGCCGATGCCACGCATGTCGCGACGCTGACCCAGGTGCCCACCGGCACGGCGTGGGCTGCCGTTGAGATAGATCTCTTGCGCCACGCGCGCCCGGACGGGTCGCTGCGGCAGCGTTCGCTCGAAGCGAGCCTGCGCGCCGCGGTCGAGGAGGGCGAGCGTCGTCATGCCGAGACGCGCTGGGGTGACGAAGCGCAGCGCGAAGACAGCCGCATCAACCGGCGCCTGTCGGTGTTCGTGCGCGGTTGGGGCGACCTCGTGCGTGCGCGCCGAATCGACCCGCGCGCCATCGAGGCACTGCGCGAACTCGAGGCGCTCGCCGATCGCGTGGGCGACACCCTGGAGGCGGCCTCGCGGTCACTCGCTGCCGAGCACGGCTACTGCCCGGTGCTCGACGTCGCCGGTGCGCGGGTCCCGGGCCACGGCCGGGAGATGAACGAGCGCTGGCGGCGCGCCGTCGGGACCAGCGCACTGCGGCACCGGAACTTGCTCACGATGTCGCCGTGGGATGTATTTCCGCGCGGCGAAGCCGCCGAATTTGCGTGGATGAACCTGTTGCCGGTCATCCGCAAGGCGCACTCGGTGTCCCTGCGGCGCGACGTCGATATTTCACGCTGGGATGCCCGGGACTTCCGGGCCTTTCACCAGCGAGTCAACGCGATCCTGCGTTCCGCGAGCGAGATGCCGCTCGTGGCGCAGCAGGTCTGAAACCCAAGGAGGGAACCATGAAATACCAGGTATGGATACTTTTTCTCGTGACCATGATGGCCAGCGTCGCTGCCGATGCCGGCGAGTATTGGAAAACCTGCAACAGCTGCAGCGGTTCGCAGGCACAGCGGGCGGCCTTCTGGGCCGTGCCGCTGGAGACATTCGGGCGCCACGACGCGTACGTGGCCGACTTCGACCGCGAGATCGTGCGCAAGTACAACGTCCGCTGGAGATACGATCCCGAGTTTCGCGACTGGGAGAGCAGTATCTGGCAGGTCTCGGTCGAATCGTATATTCAGCACGAATTCGCGCAGATCGTCGGCGTCATGAAGGCTGACGTCGCGTCGCTGGAGTCGGGCAGGCCCGTACCCGGCGACGTCGTGGGCTCGGCCTTCGACCTCGTGCACAACTCGGTCAACCAGCGGCGTGTCGCCGAGTACATCGTCGGGAGCATGTCATTGTGGGAGGCGGTCGGCGCTCCCATGTTCGTGCCGCTGTCGATATTCCGCCGGATCGTCGATCTGAATCTGACGGTTTCTGTCACTTTTGCCGATGGATCGACCGCCAGGTTTGTGTTAACTGGTGTCGATGGTTCTCTGGGAGAGCTCGAGTACGTTTTCGAGTTCGTGGATGGCTCGGCCCGCGATGCGGATGGCAACTCGATCCCCGGCAACGTCATCGAGGCCGCGCCATTCGAAGGCACGTTTTCGTCCAACGTATCGGCGCAGCGCATGGCGAATTTCATCCAGACCTGGTACTCATCGTCGACGGGGCCGGTCATTCAGTGCACGTCGACGCAAGTCGGGAATAACATCATCGTAACCTGCAAAAGGACATGATCTATGACGATTTCGATGGGTATGGCAGGCGTTCTGTACTTCGTCTGGCTCGCAGTGGCTATACCGACTGTCGTACACCTTGCAGGCCGCAAGACCGATACACGGACGCTGACCATATTCTGGGGCGTAATTGCGGCGCTCGTGCCGGTCTTCGGCCTGTTGTTCATCCTCGGCCTGCTGCTGAAGGACGACCGGCCGAAGGCCTGATCCCGTATTGCGCCGCGCGGCGAAACTAGGATACGGTCTAGCGTCTTTCAGCGAAGCCGGCAGGGGACGCTTTGCAGCCGATCACGCCAGACGCCCACGGTTTAGCCGTACTCGCCCTCACGGTCGTCGCGCTGTACCTGTTTACACGCGACAACATACCGTTGGAATCGTCGTCGCTCACCATCCTGATCCTGCTCACGGCCGGGTTTCAGCTGTTTCCGTACGAGAAGGATGGCGAGGTCGTGGTCGGCCCGATCCAGTTCTTTGCGGGATTTGGCAACGAGGCGCTGATCGCCATCTGTGCGCTCATGATGGTCGGCAAAGCGCTGGAGACGACGGGATCGCTGCAGCCCCTGGCGACCATCGTGGGCCGGGCCTGGGCTTCGCGGCCCGTGCTCGCGCTCGTCGCCACGCTCGTGGCGGGCGCCATTCTCAGCGCGTTCATGAACAACACGCCGATCGTCGTGTTGCTCATGCCGATCCTGGTCGGCGCTTCACTGCGTTCGAAATTTCCGGTGTCGGGCGTCATGATGCCGATGGGCCTGGCGACGATCATCGGCGGCATGTCGACGACGATCGGCACGTCGACCAACCTGCTCGTCGTCGGTATCGCGCACGATATGGGCCTGCACGACTTCACGATGTTCGAGTGGGTGCTGCCTGTCGTCCTGGTCGGAGGCGTCGGTCTGCTGTTCCTGTGGCTCGTAGCGCCGCGCATGCTGCCGGACCGCATGCCGCCGATGGCCGACACTTCGCCGCGCATTTTCAATGCGCAACTGCACGTGCAGGAAGGCGGATTCGCGGCCGGCAAGACGCTGTCCGAGGTCCTGGCCAAGGCGGGCGGCAACCTGCGTATCGACAAGATCCAGCGTTCCGAGTCGCTGTTTCTCGCCAAGCTGCCGTCGCTCACGATCCAGCCCGGAGATCGCCTGTTCGTCAAGGACTCGCCCGAGAACCTCAAGCATTACGAGCAGCTGCTCGGTGCAACGCTGTTCAGTGACAACGACCTCGAGCATCCCGTGGACGAGGATACGCCCCTGCAGGCGCAGGGACAGCAGCTGGCCGAGGTCGTGATCACGCGCGGTTCGCCGTTGCACCTTCGCAGCCTCGCCGCGGCGCGCTTCACGAACAGCTACGGTCTCCTGCCGCTGGCGCTGCACCGAGCGCGCGCGCCGAGTTCGCAGGTCACGGGCGATCTCAACATGATCCGCCTGCGTGCGGGCGACGTGCTACTCGTCCAGGGTACGCGCGAGGCGATCGCGCAGCTCAAGGACTCGGGCTCGATGCTGGTGCTCGACGGCACGACCGACCTGCCGCAAACCCACCACGCAAAGCGTGCGCTGTCCATCATGGCGTTCGTTGTTGCGGCGGCCGCGTTCGGCGTCATGCCGATCTCGGTCAGCGCGCTCGTCGGCCTCGGGCTGATGCTCGCTACGGGCTGCCTCACCTGGCGCGATGCGGCTGGCGCGTTGTCCATTCCGGTGGTCATGATCATCGTGACCGCGCTCGCGCTGGGTAAGGCGCTCCTGGAAACGGGCATGGCGGCATACATCGCGCAGACCTTCGTCGGTCTCGCGTCGGGGCTCCCTCCGCCGCTGATTCTCAGCGCGTTCCTGTTGCTCATGACGATCATGACCAACATCGTGTCCAACAACGCGGCGGCGGCCATCGGCACGCCGATTGCCGTCAGCATCGCCGGGCAGCTCGGCGTGCCGACCGAGCCGTTCATCCTCGCGGTCCTGTTCGGCGCCAACATGAGTTTCGCGACCCCTTACGGCTACCAGACGAACCTGCTGATCATGACGGCAGGCGGCTACAAGTTCACCGACTTCCTGCGCGTCGGCATCCCGTTGACGGTCATCATGTGGATAGGATTCTCGATCGCCCTGCCGATGCTGTACGAGCTGTGAAGTCGATTTCCCGGGTAACGGTTGACTCGGGGCCAACGGGCGGGAATACTCGGCCCATGAATGCACGCCGCATCAACAACTGGTGGTGGCTGTCCTTGAAAGAGAGGGCCGCCGGCTAGCGTTCAGCTGCAACGAATTCACCAAAGCCCGTCTCTGTCATCCGCAAGACGGGCTTTTTTTATGGACATAAGATGCAAGCACCGTTCGACATCGCCGCCGACCTCGATACCCCGGTATCGGCCTTTCTCAAGCTCCGCGCGCTGAAGCCCCGTTTCCTGCTCGAATCCGTCGAGGGCGGCGAACGACTCGCGCGATACTCGTTCCTCGGCTTCGGTGATGCCCTCGAGGTACGCATGGACGACGAGGCGCTCACGATCGCGGGCGAGAAACGGCCGCGCCCCACGTCGCAGCAGGAATACCTCGACGCGCTGCGCAGGGCGCTCGAGCTCGCACCCCGGCCGCGGCCCGACGACGAGCTACCATTTGCCGGCGGCCTCGTCGGCGTCTCGGGCTACGACGTCGTAAGGCTGTTCGAAAAACTGCCCGTCGCTACCGAGAAGCAGACCAGCGTCCCCGATGCTGCGTTCGTCGCGCCGCAGTCGCTGCTCGTGTTCGACCACCTGACGCGGCGCGTGGCCCTGCTGCACGACGGACCCGAGTACGAGCGCCAGAAGCTGAGGACCGAGGTCATTCGCCAGCTGCGTGGGGCGATTCCGGGTAACGGCCGCGACGTCGAGATCTCGACGGCCGAGGCCAGTCTCAGCGAGAAGGAGTTCTGCAAGCGCGTCGAGGCCTGCAAGGAATACATTGCCGCGGGCGACATCTACCAGATCGTCATCTCGGTGTTGTTTCGCGGCCGCACGAACGTGGCGCCGTTCGAGGTTTACCGCGCGCTGCGCCTCCTGAACCCGTCGCCCTACATGTTCTACTTCGACTTCGACGACCTGCAGGTCGTCGGCTCGTCGCCGGAAGCGCTCGTCAAGCTCAACGACGGCCGCGCATCGCTGCGCCCGATCGCGGGCACGCTGCCGCGCGGCGCAACGCGCAAGCAGGACGAACTCAACGAGGAGACCCTGCTGGCCGATCCGAAAGAGGCGGCCGAGCACGTCATGCTCGTGGATCTTGCGCGCAACGATCTCGGCCGCGTCGCCAGGGCCGGCAGCGTGCACGTCGATCCGTATCGCGCGATCGAGCGCTACAGTCACGTCATGCACATCGTCAGCGGCGTACAGGGCGAACTCGATCCGAAGTTCGACCAGTTCGACCTGCTTGCGGCGAGCTTCCCGGCCGGCACCCTCGTCGGCGCGCCGAAGGTCCGGGCGATGGAGATTATCGAGGAAATGGAGGAGGTCGGCCGCGGTCTCTACGCGGGCACGGCCGGCTACTTCGGGCTCAGCGGTGACATGGACCAGGCGATCACGATTCGCACGCTGGTCTTCTCGGGCGACGAGTACAGTTTTCAGGCAGGTGCAGGTATCGTTGCCGACTCGGTTCCGAGGAAGGAGTACCAGGAAGTCATGGCCAAGAGCGCAATCCTGCGCCGCGCGCTCGAGATCGCCGGGGAGGGCCTGTGATGAAAGAGTCCTTCGACCACGTCCGCATGCTCCTCATCGACAACTACGATTCGTTCACCTACAACCTCGTACAGGCGTTCGCGGCCATGGGCGCCGACGTCATCGTGTATCGCAACGACGCCATCAGCGTCGAGGAGAGCGTCGAACTGGCGCCGACGCACCTCGTCATCTCGCCGGGGCCGGGCAGGCCCGAAGACGCGGGCGTGTCTCTGGACATGATCGGCGCGTGGGCCGGCAAGGTGCCGATCTTCGGCGTCTGCCTCGGGCACCAGAGCATCGTGCAGCAGTTCGGCGGCAAGATCGTCAGGGCCGAGCGTCTCATGCACGGCAAGACGTCGATGGTTGAGCACGACGGCGAGACGATTTACACGGGCCTGCCGAACCCGTTCGAGGTGGGCCGCTACCATTCGCTGTGCGCCGAAGAGGAGACCCTGCCCGGCGAGCTCATCGTCACCGCGCAGACGGATCGCGGTGAAATCATGGGCGTGCGCCACAAGGACCTGCCGATCGAGGGCGTGCAGTTTCACCCCGAAAGCGTGCTGACGCCGGACGGCAACATGCTCATGGCAAACTTCATGCGCGAGGCACGCTCATGAGCAGGCAGTACAGCCAGTTGCTCGACGGTTTGCTGGACGGCAAAGCGCTCGAGGAGCGCCAGGCTTACGACCTGATGCACAAGCTCGCCGAAGGGGAGTTGCCCGCGGCGCTCGCCGGCGCCCTGCTTGCCGGCCTGCGCGCCAAGGGCGAGACGGCCGACGAAATTCGCGGCTTCGCCACGGCCATGCGCGAGCTCGCGGTGCACCCGTCGATCCCGGACGGCAAGCCCGCCGTGGATACGGTCGGCACGGGCGGGGACGGCTCCGGATCGCTGAACCTCTCGACGGGAACCGGCCTGCTGGCCGCGGCCTGCGGTTCCCGCGTCGTCAAGCACGGCAATCGCTCGGTCTCGAGCCGCTCGGGCAGCGCCGATATGCTCGAGTGTCTTGGCATGCCGCTGCCGCTGCACGAGCGCGCAGCGGTCGCCTGCCTCGAGGCGACGAATTTCACGTTCCTGTTTGCGCCCGCCTATCACCCGGCGATGAAGGCCGTCGTGCCGATTCGTGGAGCACTGTCCGTGCGCACGGTGTTCAACGTGCTGGGTCCGCTGACGAACCCGGCTGCGCCGCCGTACCAGCTGATCGGTGCTTACAGCAAGGAGGCGGCGAAACTGATGGCCGATACGCTGTCGGGCATGCCGCTCGAACGCGCGTTCGTCGTGCACGGCGAGCCGGGATGGGACGAGGCGACGCCGGCGGGCGATTTCCTGCTTTACGACGTGCGGCCGGGAAGCGTCCGCGAAGAAGTGCGTACACCGGCCGATTACGGTATCGCTGTTTGCGAGCCCGCCGAACTCGAGGGCGGTGACGCCGAGCACAATGCACGCGAACTCGTGCGCGTGTTCACGGGCGAGGACAAGGGCGCGCACCGCGATGCGCTGCTCATGGGCGCGTCGCTGGTGCTGGAGTGCCAGGGCGATGCGAAAGGTGCGAAAGACGGCGTGGCGCAGGCGGCGGCCGCCATCGATGACGGGCGCGCCGCAGATTTCCTCGCGGGCCTGAAAGCGCATTTCGAATAGCGATGAGCGACTTCCTCCAGGCGATGGCAAAAAGCAGCGCGGCACGCGCAGCCGGTGCGCCGAGATTTACGGACGCCGATTTCGACAAGCCCGTGGTGCCACTGTCGCTCGGCGCCTTCGACGTGATCGCCGAGATCAAGCTGCGTTCCCCGGCCGAAGGCCAATTAGGGATCAGCTACCATAGAACCGGTCTAAATGAGCGTGCGCAGACTTATGCCGCGGGCGGGGCCGCCGCGATCTCGGTGCTGACCGAGCCGAGCCGTTTCGACGGCGAACTCGCACATCTCGAGTCGGTCGTAGCCGCAGTTCCGGACACGCCGGTCATGCGCAAGGACTTCCTGGTCGATCCGGTCCAGGTGCTCGAGGCCCGCAAGGCGGGCGCCAGCGGCGTGCTGCTCATAACGACGATGCTCGATGACGCCGCGCTTGCATCGATGGTTGACGTCGCTTTCGAACACGGCATGTTCGTGTTGCTCGAGTCATTCGATGAACAAGACCTGCGACGTTCGGCGCGCCTGCTGGACCGTGACGGGCAGCTGCTGATCGGCGTCAACACGCGCAACCTGCGCACGCTCGAGGTGGATGGCGAGCGCCTGCGGCGGCTTGGACCGCAATTGCCCGAGGCGCGGTGCGTGGCGGAAAGCGGTCTCAGCAGCGCCGCGGATGCGGCGAGAGCTGCCGGCTGGGGTTACACCCTCGCGTTGGTCGGGACGGCGCTCATGCGCAGTGACGACCCGGC
>JBFIFN010000031.1:0-30713 GCA_041602775.1 Woeseiaceae bacterium
GACGACACCGTGCTGCTGGTCGACTGGCTGAACGCGTTGATCTACGAAATGGCCACGCGGCACATGCTGTTTTGTGGCTGGGACGTGCGACTGCGCGATCACGCGCTGGTCGCACGCGTGTGCGGCGAGCCCGTCGACCGCGAGCGCCATCAGCCGGCCGTCGAAGTCAAGGGCGCCACCTACACGGCGCTGTCCGTCACGAGAGACGAACAAGACCGCTGGCATGCGAACTGCGTCGTCGACGTGTAGCGCGGCGGCGCAGGCGGGCCAATACAGAGGGCCAGACATATGGACCTGAACCGACTCGAACAGGACAGTGAGTACCAGTGGCGCATCCCGCAGCGCGGGCCAATGACCGTGCCGGGCATCCTGTACGGCGATCGCGAGCAGGTGCTGCAGATGGACGACAAGGTCTTCACGCAGCTGCGCAACGTGACGCTGCTGCCCGGCCTCGTCGGCGCCGTGTATGCGATGCCCGACGCACACTGGGGCTACGGCTTCCCGATCGGCGGTGTGGCCGCGTTCGATGCCGATGCCGGGGGCGTCGTCTCGGCCGGGGGCGTCGGTTTCGATATTTCCTGCGGTGTGAGGACGCTGCACACCGGGCTCAAGAGCGCGGACATCGAGCCGGTCAAGACCCAGCTCGCCGACGCGCTGTACGCAGCGATTCCCGCGGGCGTCGGCAGCGAGGGCGAGATCCGGCTGGACGACGAGGAGATGGACGACATGTTGCTTGGCGGCGCGCGCTGGGCCGTCGAGCGCGGCTACGGCACGGCCGAGGATCTCGAGCGCACGGAGGAGCGGGGCTGCATCGCGGGCGCCGATCCCGGCGCGGTATCCGGGAAGGCCAAGCGGCGGCAGCGCCGCGAGACGGGCACGCTGGGGTCGGGCAATCACTACCTCGAATTCCAGCGAGTCGCCGAGATCCATGCGCCGGACATCGCGTCTGCATTCGGCCTGCAGGCCGACGACGTCGTGATCAGTATTCACTGCGGATCCCGCGGCCTCGGGCACCAGATCGGCACCGACTACCTGCGGGAGATGGTCATCGCCGCCCCGGGCTTCGGGCTCGAGCTTCCCGACCGCGAGCTCGCCTGCGCGCCGATCAATTCGGACCTCGGACAACGCTACCTCGGCGCCATGCGCGCGGGCATGAATTGTGCGCTCGCCAACCGCCAGGTCGTCATGCACCTTACGCGACAGGTCGCCTCGCGCATCCTGCCGGGCGCGACGCTGACGATGCTGTACGACGTCTCGCACAACATCTGCAAAGTCGAAACGCACGCGGTCGATGGCGTCGACCGTCAACTCTACGTGCACCGCAAGGGCGCGACGCGCGCCTTCGGGCCAGGCAATCCCGACCTCGATGAGGATCTGCGCGACGTCGGGCAGCCGGTACTGATCGGCGGCTCCATGGGCACGGCGTCGTACATTCTCGCGGGAACGGCGGAGAGCGAAGAGCGCGCGCTGAGCTCGGCCTGCCACGGGGCGGGCAGGGCGATGAGCCGCAGGCAGGCGCTGAAGCGCTTCGGCGGCCGGCAGGTGGTGGACCGGCTGGCCGAGCGCGGCATCGTCATCCGCAGCCCGTCATCGCGGGGCGTCGCCGAGGAGGCGCCCGAGGCTTACAAGGACGTCAACCGTGTCGTCGACATCGCCGATCGTGCCGGGCTGGCGCGCAAGGTCGCGCGGCTCGAACCCATGGTCTGTATCAAGGGCTGATACGCCGCTATTCGCCCTCGCGGCCGCGCACGACGCGCTGGCCGCGCCGTGACCCGTGGGTTTCCGTGACGACGGTATTCTGGCCTTCCTGGTGGTCCCCGTCGTAGTAGTAGATGACGACCCAGTCGTCGGTTCGACCGAGCTGGTGCGCCCGGGCCGTGTTGGAGAAGAGGGCGGTGAAGTGCCAGTCGCCGTGGTCGGTGTGCATGACCGGCAGCCAGGCCCGGCCCTCGGGATTGAAGCGCTTGGGCGCGATCCTTGGCAGCTTGCCGGCGGCCGAAAGGTGGCGATAGCGCGCATCGATGTCGAGCAGGGTCGCCACCGATGGCTCGGCACGCGCCGCTCGCTGGTAGCGTCGACCGCGGCGCAGGATGTCCGCGAGGCTTGCCCGGATGCTGGCGGCCCGCCGTGGCCCGATGCCCGGGACATCGTCCAGGCGCCCGTCGTGCGCGGCGACCTCGAGCGCTTCGAGCGTATCGACGTGCAGTGTCTCGTGAATCGTGTGCGCGAGACCGGGGCCGACGCCCGGCAGGCTCTGGAAGAGGACTTCCGGCGAGCTTTCGCCGCGCAGCCGATCGAACTGCGACAGCTGTCCCGTGCGGGCGATCTCGTCGATGGCCGCGGCGAGGCCCTTGCCGATGCCGGGCAGCTGCATGAGGCCTTCGATCCCGGTGTCATCGAGTATGTCGCGGACGTCGGTGTCGAGCGATCGCAATGTGCGCGCCGCGCGGATGTACGCATTGACGCGAAACGGATTGGCTTTTTGCAGCCGCAGGATTTCGGCGCAGTCGGTAAAGATGCCCGCGGCGAGCTCGTTGACCGACCTGGACGCCGACAGCCCGGCCTTGCGGCCGCTGTCTTTCCCGGCGCTCGGTCGTGTGCTCTTGTTGATCGCTGTGGCCTGCGGGACGATTGACGGCGTTTCGACTACAGATAATGCGCCTGTCACGTATGGCCGCCATTCGTGATTCTACGGACTCGTCGACCTGCTTGCCCGAAAGCACCTCGTCCTCTAGTGTCCGGGGTTGGAGACACCAACAAGAAAGGTCATTCAATGAGCATTCCTTCGATTCTGGGTCCGGCCGCCGTTCTGGTGTTGTGGTCACTGGTGGTCCTGGTGTGGCTTACCGCAACCCGTTTTCCTGCGTTCGCCAAAGCGGGCATCGGCGTCGGCAACACGCCGCGCGGTGCTCGCTACGCCGACGTCGAAAAAAACATGCCGGCAAAGGTCAACTGGGTGTCCCACAATTACACGCACCTGATGGAGCAGCCGACGCTCTTCTATGCAGCCGTCGCGATCCTGGCGATCGCCGGGGATACGAGCGCTATCAGCCTGGCCGCGGCGTGGGGTTACGTTGGGCTGAGGATCGTGCACAGCCTGTGGCAGGGGCTCGTGAATATCGTGAGGATCCGCATCCTGTTGTTCACGCTGTCGACGATCTGTTTGTGGGTGCTGGCGGTTAACGCGGTGCGTGTGACGTTGTTTTGAGGTGGGGTTGGCGATGCATTTGTTGGCGAAACCCGGCCAAGCTATTGCCAGAAATACTTCACTGGACGCTTGCGCTATGAGGAGTTGACTCATGATGCGGAGTATTCTTTTTC
The DNA here is from genome assembly GCA_041602775.1 of Woeseiaceae bacterium. Lineage (GTDB taxonomy): Bacteria > Pseudomonadota > Gammaproteobacteria > Steroidobacterales > Woeseiaceae > UBA1847. The sequence goes on from JBFIFN010000031.1 coordinate 3,322, forward strand.
GAACCTTTCTGATCTCCCTGGCAGCGACTGTTGTGACTGTAGGCTGCGCCGCTCCAGGCGGCGTTGCCCGTGTTCCCGGCGACGAGCAATTTCGCTGTGATCTAACGCCCCAAGCGCTCGTTGATAAGCTCAACATCAGCGAGAGAGCAAAATATGACAAAGCGCTGAACTTTCTATTGCTTTCGGGTGGTGGAGCCCGCGGCGCCTGGGGTGCCGGTTACCTGAAAGGCTGGAAGAAACCGAAAGACGACAAAGAAGGAGTGCGCATGCCTCCCTTCGACGTTGTCACAGGAGTAAGCACAGGCGCGCTTCAGGCGACCTACGCATTCGTTGGTGATTACGAGAGCATCTACGAGATTTATACCACGACAAAAAGCGATCAGGTCTGGAAGAAACGATTCTTGCTCTCGGTTCCGTTTTCGAATTCGCTCCTGAAATCCAGCCCCCTGGCCGAGTTGATCAAATCGCGAGTGGGAGACAAGCTCGTCATGGAAGTCGCCGCAAAAAGCAAAGGACGACTACTTTGCGTTGCTGCGGTAAACCTCGACACTGGCGAATTCCGGGAATGGGACTTGACGGCGATTGCTGTTGAATACAAGAGCGCTGGCAAAGACTCACCGCGAGGCAAGGAGCTCATTAATCTCTATCGCATGGTGCTGCTGGCCTCGGCGGCTATTCCTGTCGCGTTTCCACCGGTTGAAATCAGCGACGCCGAGGGCTCCGCCTTGTACGTCGATGGCGGCACGCGCGAAAACGTGTTTGTCGCGTTCGGGCGATTGCTCGATTTCGCGTTGACAACCAACGTCCAGGCGTTCGGTCTTGATGGAGACACGGACCTCCGTATCGCGGATCTGGTCAGATTCAACGTGTTTGTCATCGTGAACGGTCAGATTGGGATTGCACCGGCCTCTGTTGGCAATCACGTGATTCCGATAGCGTTGCGCTCGCTCGATGCCCTGATGGCCGAGTCCATGAATGGTGCCATCTATCACATCGACCATGAACTGTCGAAGCGCGGCGCGCGTGATGTCTTCAAGACTCGATACACATACATCCCAAGTGATGAATGCCTCGAGAACTCGAGCCTTGAGTTCGATCCTACGGCCATGACAAGACAAGCAAAACTAGCGGCGACATTTGGGCGCGATCTCATGTGGTTCGAGTTTGACCCGAACAGCAAGCTGGAAAAGTGCAAACCCCAGTCGTATACGAAGTGAGGAGGGGTGGCCCTGCCGAGAAACGGTAGGATTGACGAACTAGACAGTGAAATGGCTGCCAGGAGTAGCCCTGCGCATAGACAGCAGAGCTACTCGCTTGCTGGCAGGATTACTGGTACTTGACGAGAGTCCCGCATAGCACCACGCGGCCCTCATCCTTTTGCGTTCGATTGGCGAAATCTACGTCAAACCCCACAAGAGCATCCGCGCCGATTTCCTCGGCACGCGCTTCCATTTGGGCAAAAGCCGACCTTATCGCGCCGTCGATCGGATCAACCTTGAACGAAAAGCCTTTTGCCTCTTGATAAACGCATAGCCCCTCTAAAGGTGTATAGGGCCTGCCGATGTTTTCGATTGTAAATACACTAAGCGCGGCGGACGCAGAGCTGGAAATCATAATCGTCAACAGCACGCAAAGTTCGGCCAGTTTTCTCATTCTTATTTTCCTTGTAGTGAGTTGATCAAAGGCTACTGCGATTGGAATGGTTCGCCTAATAATAAAGAAATCGGTAACGGGGCCACAACAGTCGATATCAATCGGAATCTCGCCTCGAATCCCGCACCGGCACCAGAGGACGCCGAGCTTCCGATTCAGCGCGTCGCTGCGTCGGGCGCTCGGCGAGACGTCCTGGTCGCTGTCGAGCTGCATGGTCGGGTGATCAGGGTGTTCAGGGCGCGGACATCGAGGGTCAACGCGCCCATGATCGCGGCCTAGCTGGCGCTTTGGCCCATGACCTGGAATGCGCCTTTACCGATAAAGAACAGGCCCAGGCCGTCGAAGAAGATATTGAACAGCGTGAAGTCGCCGAAAAAGAGCGAGCTGCCCATGAAAAGGCCGATGGCAATCAGTACGACGCCGGCAATGATGTTCTGCATGGCGAGCCTCCCATAATCGCGATGCGCAAAGAAGGCCAGTTTGCCGGGTGCTAGCGCCGGCGGGGAGTGCTCGCCTCACACTTCCAGAAATTCGTGCAATTTGTACACGTGACCGTACCCCCCGTAATTCGAGCCATGCGGTATGCGGGATTTCCTGGTGTTTTGAAGCAAAAGAGATCCCGACATGAAGCGCAAGCGCTATTCCGAAGAGAAGATCATATCGATCCTGAAGGAGCACGAGACCAGGCGGCTTCTGATGCTTTTCCAGCATCCCGCTGTTGAGGCCCAATGTGGGTCGTATACCAATCTATTTATAGGTTTCCGCAATGCCGAATCGACCTGCTTGCGGATTCCCATATCTGGACTATATTCAGGTTGTCGCGCTTGAAAATGGAGATGAACCATGCCACACAGCAACCGACCTCGCGTTCCGCCATCGTCAATCGCGGCACCGACGCCGCGCGTCAAGAAGCTTGAATCCGATATTTCCAAGGCCGTCACGGCGAAGATCCGGTCCCGACTAGGTGTCACAGGTAATCGCAAGCTTCCAGCCGACGTTCAGGAACTCATCAACTCGGCTGCGACAGTCGCCGCCGAAAGTACGCTGGAAACCGCTGTCATTCGTGACGTGCAAGAGGCATCCACCGACCTGGCTCGCGGATCGGTCCTCGATCGTTTCGACAGCAAGGTCTCCGATGCCCGTGTTGGCCTGGATCACATCGCGAACTCGAACGACGTCGAAAAGATCTTGAAGCGCAGAGCCGAAATGCTGGCAGCAAAGAAAGCAGCGCTGGAGAACGCCGGATTCAGCGAAGACCAGGCGATGGACATTCTATTGGCCGACATTGCGGCTCGCGGGCACTAATAGTGGGTTTACTCGGGGACATTGTCGACGCAGCTGGCGATGCGGCGGGAGCCGTTGGCGGCGCGATCGGCGACGGCCTCGATGCTGCGGCAGATGCACTGGGTGATGCGGCAGACGCCGTTGGAGACGCACTCGAGGACGTTGCTGACGTCGTAGAAGACATTGTCGAGGACACTCTCGACGAGCTCGGTGATCTGCTCGATGAAGCGCATGATGTGGCCGGCGACGTGTTCGAGGAGTTCGCCGACCTGGCCGAGGAGGCGTGGGACACAGGAACCGACCTTGTCGACGGTGCCGTCGATTCGATCTCTGATGCCGTTGAAGACCTGTGGGATGACGTCGAAGGTGCCGCCTTGGCTATTGCAGAGGCGGCGGAGGAGGCGGCAGAAGCCGCCTGGAACGCTCTCGAATCGGCTGCCGAAAGCGCGTGGGAATCGGCGACGGAGGCAGCAGAGTCATTGTGGGACAGCGTCGAGACCGCCGTGACGTCGGCCTGGGAGGCAGCGGAGGCGGCGTATCAGTGGGCGGTCGATGTCGCAGAGCGAACGCTGGAGTTCCTGGGTGATCTGGTCGAGGGGATTATCGACTTCCTGAAGCAGCTCGGGGCGTGCCTGGGCGGCATCATCGTGCACAACCTCGCCGAAGCGGACAACATCATCTTCAATTTCGGCAAGCCCGTTCGTCCGGTTCCCGACTCCATTCGCATTGCGGCCCAGCCGTTTCTCGGAGACATTCCGTATCACAAGACGTTTCTGATGGAGAATGCGCATCTTTCGGGTCGTTACTGGAGCGACACAACCGATGCGATGACCTTCAAGAATCCCACGATTCCCGGTATCGACAACGGCTACATGATTTACCTGCACGACTCGATCGATGAGTCGGACGATAGCGATATCGGGCTCGCTATCCACGAACTAACCCACGTCCGGCAGTACAGAGATTTCGTCGTGGAAGACGCATTCGCATGTGCCTACGGGATCGGCTTCATGGAAGCGGGATTCGTTTACGAAGACAATCCCCTGGAAGCGGAGGCTTTCAGAGTGCAGGACGCATATCTCTCGTCCTGACCACTACCGACACCCAGGCAAGTTGCTTGAAACAGGGGTTTGGCTGGCGCCTGATTCGCCCCTAGCGGCCTGTTCGGCGGCTACTCCAACCACGATCTCAAACATCGTCGCGATCGCGGCTGGGATGGGTGACGGTCTCGCTTTATGCCCGAGTCATTTTCCCTGATTAGGTGCTCCGCTGCTTGCGCGCCGATAGAGGAGGGTCTCCTCGCGTATACCGGCGTCATTTCTCATCGCGAGGTAACCTTCCATCGTGACATCGTCGATGCGGTAGAAGCTCAGTCCTGAGAAGTGGATAGCGTCGTTGTCAATTCGTACCAGCGGAAAGGCGACGTAATCAGGCTTTTCTTCCCAGGCGACGAATTCAGGAGTGAAGTGCTTCACACGTAACTCAAGTGAACCCTCGACCTCAATAAGGACAAGCAGTTCGTAGAAATTGACGGCACCATCGTCATAAAGCTTGAACATTCCCACCATTGAGCCTGCAGATCGAGGATTCCAGACCTGCTCGAATCGCTGGCCGAATCCAGTGCCGACCCACGAGCCAACAAGCCAGTCAACGTCTTCGAGTGTTGCGGCCGGCCGCTGGCTCGGGTCGTCGAGTTTGTATGTTCGTTCAGTCGCCCTCGAATCCGCCTCAACGTGGGCTGCCAGAAGCCCGAAGAGCAGGGTGACCGCGGCAACGCCGGCTCTCAGATCAACCATTGTCGGATAGATCCTGATAGAACATGAGCGAGTTTCCATCGGGGTCGTAAAATGTCTGCAGCCTGACCATGTCCGGGATCGTCATGATGTCGCCGTCCAGCTTGACGTTTTTGTTCTCCAGCGCGGCTCGCGCCGCCTCGATGTCCTTGACGCCGAAAGTCGGCGTTGCGCCCCCCGGATTGCGCTCCTCGGTGACGCTAAGCCCGACATTGACCCGTGCGACGCCTGTGGACATCTCGCACCAGCCCATCTCGTCCAATCTATACAGCAGCTTGAAACCCAACGTGACCTGATACCAGTCGATGGACTTGTCGAGATCGGACACCGGGAGAGACAGCGTAAGGCCGCCATCGTAGTCGATTGGGTGTGCCATGGTTATTCCTTCCCACGAAATGTTGGTGTTAAAAGTATACTTAGTATATTATTGCGATAGTGACTGAAACGCAAGCCAAAGAGAACCTGAAGCCGCTTATCGACCTCGCGCATCACCGCTGGAACATACCCGTGGTGGCCGAGCTCCACCGCCGCTCAGGGGCAAAATTCATCACGCTCGCAAACGCTCTGGGTGTAAGCCGCAGTTCGCTCAGCGCTTCACTTAACGGCCTCATCGAGCTGGGCCTGGTGAAGCGAAACCCGGGTTACGGCCACCCGATGCGGCCGGAATACCTGCTCACGGACAGCGGTGCAGCAATCGGCGACCGATGCCTGCGCCTCGCCAAGCTTCTCGATCGCCGGGATGAAGCCGATGTCGGATACCGCAAATGGACGCTGCCGCTTGTCGCGGCCATTGGCGAGGGAGTGGAGCGCTTCAGCGAGGTCCGGATAGCGCTCGGCGATCGCGCGACGCCTCGTGCGATTGCCATGGGCCTCAAATCGATGCTGTCGGCCGAATGGGCGCAACGTTTACTGGTTGATGACTATCCGCCAAGAGCCGGCTACGCGCTGACATCAAAAGGCCGCCGCGTCTTTCGGATTGTGGATGGGATGGGCTGTTAACACCAGCACGCTAGTGTATTTCTGCGATCATTGACCTTTACGAAAAAGTTAGGGGCCAACTTCGTGTCAGAAGTCAAGGGCCTACGAAGGCGGATGAAGCTACGTTTTGAAAATGTGGAAACCAACAAACGTTCGCGTATAGACTTTTTACCGTGGCTAAGGCACATCGCGTATCCGAATGGGTCACCTGGCATCGCAGGAGCAAATTGTCGCAACTCGCGTTTCCAGGGGTCTATTTTGTTGGAAGATTTCGAGTCGCTCCTGCCTCTTTCGATATCCGGAGTCCATCCATTCTCTACATAGGTCAGACTGTTGGACCAATAAAAAAGCGTCTGCAGAAGTTTCACTACTCGGCGTTCGATGCGAAGCGCGGGCACTATGGAGGCCGTACTTTTAACGAGGCGTTTCTTAATGGACAGCCGGGTCGAGTGCCTCGAGGACTACGTGTTTGCGTTATATCAGTCCGCGGCAAAGAGCCCGCTCGGTCGGCGCTTATAAGATATATCGAACGAAAGTACATCTACCAGTTTGTTAGATTCCATGGACGCCTTCCGCTCTGTAACAAGGCTTAGGAAGAGGAGTTTGGAGAGGGACTCAGCGCGCCTGCGGGTCGCTGTTTGGTTCCCAATTGATTCAGGGCACGGCGGCACGGCGCTAACTTTTCGGCAATAGTTGGGGAGCTTGGAGGGTAAACCTCGTAAAAATGGCGTAATTGACCGATTGCTCCCAAAACGGGAACATGCTAGTGTTTTCTGAATGCGAATAATTGCCCGCAGGACACTTCGAGAGTACTGGGAGCGATATCCGCAAGCAGAACAGCCCCTAAAAGCGTGGTTTCGAGAAGCTGCTGCTGCCGATTGGGCTAGCCCGGAAGACGTGAAAAGGCATTACCGGCACGCGAGCATGCTTGGAAACAATCGGGCGGTATTCAATATTGGCGGCAACAAGTACCGGCTTATCGTGCAGATGAACTATGATTTCAAGATCATCTACATTCGGTTCGTAGGCTCGCATCAAGCCTATGACAAAGTAGATGCGGAGACTGTCTGAATGACAATTCGACCCATCAGGAATAGCAGCGACCACGAGCGTGCTCTGAAACGCATTCGGGCGCTAATGTCGGCCAAGCCGGGCACAGATGACGGCGATGAACTCGACGTTCTGGCGACGCTTGTGGATGCTTACGAAGCAAAGCAATTTCCAGTTGAATCGCCGGATCCAATCGAAGCCATCAATTTCAGGATGGAACAGATGGGACTGGAACGGAAAGACCTGGAACCGTTCATTGGTTCCAGGGCGAGAGTTTCAGAAGTGCTTAACAGGCGACGTGGCTTGTCTTTGAAGATGATCAGAGCATTGCATGAGGAGCTCGATATCCCATTGGAGGCTCTAATTGGCAGAAAGGGCTGAGCCTCTTTGATATCCATATATGCGTATAATGTATATTATGTTAAATTCTGTATATCACCGGAAAGCGACAACACCCCTTTTGCCCTAAGAGCGTCTTCGCAAGGAATGTCGCCTCGATAGCCTTTCCCAAGCCCGCCTGCCTCCGTTTTCAGCTTATTTTCAGTTTTCCTCCTGCCTAATCAGGGTTCCCCGAACACCGCAGGGGCTGATATCCAAGGAGGAAACATCATGCAACTCAAGGCAATTCGGCTGGCCACAATGGCCGCTGTCTCCCTGACAATCCCGGGCCTCGCGGCGGCCGATAGCGGTCTGTTTGTTGGTGCCAGTTTCGGCAACACGACAATCGAGGATGACTTCGACGGCTTCGTGGTCGATGGTGACGCGAACTCGTATCGCCTCGTCACCGGCTTTCGATTTGGCGACACGCTGGGGATTGAGATCGGCTACCAGGATTTCGGAGAGCTCAATGAGCTCGTCACCGTCGGCCCGATCACTTCCGAAGCCCTCATCGACACCAATGGCTGGACTGCAGGCGCGACACTCGACCTGCCCGTCAATGAAACCTTCTCGTTGTTCGGCCGCGCGGGCGTCTATTTCTGGGACGCTGACGTCATCGTGGACGGCTTCTCGATCGATCTGCCCGGTGACGAAAATCCCTATTACGGCGCGGGCGCCAGGGTCAATGTGTCCCCCAACTTCTCGCTCATCGGCGACTGGACCCGCTTCGAACTCGATAGTGCCAACGCGGACACGATATCGCTTGGCTTCCAGTATCGCTTCGGGCGGTAGATCGGCCATTCGGCAGGCCCTCGCCGCGGGGCCTGCCGCCTTTCGACTTCTCGACTCAAAAAATAGCGCCAACTCCGTGTTTATTTGGCACGGACGTTTCCGCTGGCGTTATGATAAGCCCATATCTAGCACAAGCCTCTTTGCCTCATAGCTCCGATGGAGTAGGAACCATGGAGAAAAAGAAGGGAAAACCGGCGGCTGAAGTCGAATTCGATGCCGACCTGCACGGTCACATCGAGACCGATTCGACCGGGAAGCACATCCTGATTCGCGACCCGGACGCCAGCGACGACACTTCCGAGCTTGAAATAATCGAGTATTCGCCGCCCGACGACAGTGACGCGAATAAGTCCGACGAATCGCAAGAGTCCGACGAACCGGATCCGTACGACCCCTACAATTCGGGAAGTTTTGACATGTCGGAGTCGGAGCTGGCTGAAGCTCGTGAATGGAAATCGAAATCGCGTAAGTAGTAGATCCAGCTGGCCACTGTACGCCACGCTCGCGATCTTCGGCATAACGGCGGCTGTGTGGATCCACAGCTTCCTCACGATCAGCATCCGGGCGCGCAGCGAGGATATCGCGTTCCTGGCACTGATCTTTGTGGTGCCAGCCGGCCTCTTGTCGGCCGCGATCTGGATCATGCTCGACGAGCGCTGGTGGCGCATATTGCTGGGCGCCGCGATTCTCGTCCCGGGCGGCGTCCTCTGGTTCCTCTCGCTGTTGCTCGCCAGCGCGGGATTCAGGATCCACTGACGCCCGCGCGCCGGTTTACACGGCCAGCCAGCCGAACACGCCGCCGACGAGAACCCCGTAGATCAGCGCGTCGAGGAACGTCTTGGCCGTCAGCGACCAGCTGCGTCCGAACCAGACGCTCTCCTGGACATAGGCGACGCCGTAGGCCGTGAACGCCACCGTACCGGCAATGCGGAAAATGTCGAGGTAATCGGCGCCCGGTGTCATCGTGCGACTTACGAAATAGGCGCACAGGACACCGACCAGCAGGTTGTAGACGAACATCAGCAGCAGCTTGCCGCCCATCTGCGGGATGCCGTTGGGCACGACCGTGATGAACGCCTGAGGGCCGTCCTTGAATTTCTGCTGCATGTCCGGGTCCTTGAACTGCGCCGGGTCGCAGTGTGGCAGTGAGTACATGCCGGGTTCAGTCCTCTTCAACGCCGCACGCACGGCCTCCTCGTCCGCCGTCTTCTGCCAGTCGTTCCTGTGCCACGGCATGCCCATCCAGATCACGGCGCCGGCGATGAAGGCAACGACCGCCGACACGAGGATCGGCAGCCACAAGCTCATGATGGTCATATCAACCCCCTTCTTGTTCTTATACATAACGTATAGCAGATTCGCATGCGTTATGCTTTCGTCATGGTTATCAGGGGCTTATTGCTGATCACGGCGCTTGCGCCCATTGTCGGCATCAATCTCGCGTACTGGATCGGCGTCGCCTACGACAATTTGCCGTCCTGTATTCCCTACATCGACGGCTGCACGTCGATCAGCTCAACGGGCCGCTATCCGCCCGGCGACCGGCTGTTCCGGGCCGTTATGCTGCCGCAAGCGGTCCTGCTTGCCGTGACCTGGTACGCCACGTCCCTGTGGCTGCGGGTCGTCCGGCCCGATGCGACGCGCGCCGCGACGACGACCCTGGTCGCCGGACTGGTCGGGGCGCTGGCCCTGGTCATCTACGTGTCCTACCTGGCCAGCAACGATCCTTTCTACCAGGTCATGCGTAACTACGGGATTTACCTGTATTTTATCGGCACGGCCGTGGCGCAGATCGCGGTATCGCTGGCCCTGCACCCTTCACGGCTGCGCCGGATCATGCTTGCCATCATGATCACGCCCTTCGTTCTCGGGCTGTACAACTTCATCCAGAAAGAGTTCATTAACGACCTCAACAGCATCGAGAATCGCATCGAGTGGATCGTGGCCTTGTTGATGCATATCTGGTTTCTCGCGCTGCTCGTTGCCTGGCACCGCTCGGGATTCCGGCTGGAGGCCCGCGCCGGTTAAGGTCCGGCGCGCCCTGAAAACACGCGCTGCTGGCCCGTCGGCAGGCCGGTTTCGACGTCGATGCCGAGCGCCGCGTACGCGGCGGCACAGTGGCCGTCCTGCGTCCCTGGCAGGCAGCGGCTCTGAGCGCCGACCAACCACGCGGCTTCCACCAGGGCGTCGAGATTGACGGCGACGCTGCCGCCCGGCACGAAGTCCGGAAGGAATACCTCGATACGGTTGGGATACTCGCAGCCGGTCACGTAACCGACCGAGCCGTTGCAGCCGGCGCTGCCCACGTGAACCTCGAAAGCGCCCCCGGCTGCCGCGACGCCCGCGCGCAGGAACTTGTGCCCGGAGACGGACTGCGAGTGCATGTCGATGCGATCCAGCGGAGGAGTTGCACTGCGCAGGTCGGCATGGTTCAGCCGGAACGGCACACCGACCGTGAATCGCAGTCCGCGGTAATCGCCGGCGACAGCAACCCCGATCATTCGGTCGTAGACCTCGTTCGAGCCGGATGCACATGCACCGTTGCCCGTCTCGAGATCGATCAGCGCAACGGCGTCATTCTCCCACTCGTATTCCGTCGCAAACCGCACGTCGTGTTCGTTGCCCGCGCGATCGACGAGCCGCGGATTCGTGACGAAGAACCGCAGGTCCGTGAGCGCGGGCGACGTGCCTTCGCACGCGATCGGCTCGCCGTTCCAGGTGGCGTAAAAAGGGATTTCGACCGGGAGATCCCAGCGGCTGCACGCGGCGCCGAGCGCAACGGTGCACAGCAGCGCCAGGTGCTGTGCCGCCCTCAACTGGCGGTCTTGGTGACGCCGCCCTCCTCGTTGGCGGATTCGTCGTCTTCCTTGTCGGGCGCCACCGAGTAATCGAGGACGCCCGTCGCGATCAGGTCCGTCGACGCCTGGGCAACGGAGAGCTCGGTCTCCACCTCGCGAATCTTGGCTTCCGCGTGCACGTTCTCGGTCGCCCGCTCCGCGAGTTCGGAGCGCAGTTCGCGTGTCTTGATCACGGATTCCTTGAGGTCTCTCTGGATCTTCTCGAGCTTGGCCTGCTGGTCGCTGATGACGAAGTCGCGCCGCTCCAGGCCGACCGTCGTCTCCTTGAGCTGCTCCTCGAGCTGTTCGACGGACACCTGTGTCTTCTCGGAGTTGCCCCTGGCGATGCGCAGCTCGGCCTCGAGCTCCCGGATACGGTCGTCGCGCGGGTCCCGCTGCTTGGCCCGGTACTTCTCGACCAGCCGCCCGTTCAGCGACGACAACAGCCAGCCGAGCAGGAATGCGCCGGCGGTATACAGGATCAGCTGTTGCGGAAGGTCGACAAACATCGGCTTATAATTATTGGGATTCGTTGTCGAGAAAAGGACGAAGTTCTCAGTCTGAAACCCTCGCCCCGTTATCCGACGACCATATAAGGTCAAAGGTTAAATGGCAAGAATATATTTTTTACTTTTAAAAACAATAAATAAAGCCTGATTCATCATCTAATTTCTTCATCAGCGCCTGCACCAGGCCTTGATTCCCTGTCGCTCGAGAAACGCTTCCGCTTCATGGCCTTGCAGCATGGCGAGCGTGCTGAGCATGCCCGCCTGGGTGCAGGTATCGGCCGCAACCGTGACCGAGCGCGGCGCGTTGGCCACCGGCCAGCCCGTCGTCGGATCGAGGATATGCCCGTAGCGGATGCCGTCGTGCAGCAGGAAACGACGTGCATCGCCGCTGGTCGCAAGGGCCCCCTGCTTGAGATCGATCCGGCGATCGGCGCTCGTCGCGGCATGGCCCTCCACGCCCACCCGCCAGGCGTCCCTGCGTCGCGGCGGGCCCGTAACGCCGAGATCACCGCCAAGATTGACCAGCGCCGGCACGTCGGTGGACCTCCCGAGCACCTCGATGCAGCGGTCGACGGCGTATTCCTTGCCGATCCCGCCGAGGTCGATTTCCATACCCGCGGGCATGACGAGTCGGGGTGATTGCCACGTGACGCGGTGCCAGCCAATCCGCTCGAGAAGGGCCTCGACGGCTTCGCGGTCCGGGATACGGTCGCCGCCGTCGAAGCGCCAGGCTTTCCGCAGCACGCCGGACGTAATGTCGAAGCGCCGGTCGCTCAGACCGTACAGGGTTTCCGCGAAATCGAGCAGTCGCGCCGTCTCGTCGTCGACCACGACAGGTTCGCCGCCGGCGCTGTTGATTCGATGCACGGCATTACCGTCGAGGTAGCGGCTGAACTTGTCCTCGATGCGCCACGCCTCGGCGGCAACGGCCGTGGCCGCGCCCTGCGCCACTTCCCGGTCGTCGGTCTCGAGCAAAACCTCGCAAGGACTGGCCATCGCCGGGAAACGCGCCCCCCAGCCCGTAGCCGTTCGCCGCAGCGTGATCTCCCGCTCCGGTTGCGTCAAAGCCCGAATCGATAGCTGACCTGGACGATGAGGGCGTCGAGGTCGGGGTAATTGTCGCGGGCGGCCTGGTTGCCGATGATCTGCGCGGCCGGAATCGTCCCGGACTGCGTGTACCACTCGACGCGTACCGCCATCGCGTTGTCGTTGCGTGTCTTCCAGCCGAACTTGAGCCCGGCTGTCACTGCGTCGAAATTGCCGAGACGATAGTCCGACGACGCAAACGACGGCAGCGACTGGGAATCGTCGAGACTGACGCGATAGAACTCGGCCTCGGTCTGCGTGTAGAAGCGCACGTGCGGCTCCAGGTAACTCGACGGGCCGACCGGCCAGCGCAGTCGCATATCGAGCGTGTGGGAATCGATCTCCCAGTCGTCGGTCATGTACCGGTAGGACGCGTCGAGGACCCTGCCGCCCAGGTTGAGCTTGGCCTGCGTATAGATGCCGTGCAGCGTGCGCTGGTCAGGCCTGTTCTCGAACAGGAACTGCCCGCTCGGACCCCCGTTGGGCCCCGGTGCGCGCGGGAGCGTCTCTCCGGTCACGCCGTCGACCCGGCTCAGCACTTTGTACGGGTTGTTCAGGTACCCGTCCTGCCGGCTGAACGAATAGTTGGCTTGCACGACGAGATTGCGGTTGACGACCTGCGAAACGCCGACGATGACGTCGAGAATGTCCTTGTGCTTGTCGCCGAGGCGGTTGCTGACGTCGCCGACGTCGAGCATCGGCGTCAGCGGCAGCGGCGCACCGCCGACGGGATCGATCGTGTCGTACGCGTAGGCGATGCCGGCGGATACGGTCGTATTGCGCTGGTTGAAATCATGCGCGTACTTCGCGTTGAGGCCCGTATGCAGGTAGTCGTATTCCTTCGAGGCGCTTGCACCCACGTTGACGAGGCCCTTCTCCCCTGCCGGCTGTTGCCAGTTGGCCGACAGCGAGAGCCGCGTGTCCTTGAACGTATCATCGAGGGGCAATGCGCCGGTCGTCACAGTATATGCATCCGCGCCAGAGGGGCGCGTGAAGGTCTGCACGCCGTCCTGCCGAATCGCACCGTTCGGCGTGGCGCCCGTCAGGCTGTCGATGGTCAGGCCCAGCGTCAGTACCCGGTCGTCGCTGTACAGGCGGCGCGACAAGGACTTGAAGCTCAGGTCCCGGACACGGTCGCCGTCCTCCCCGTAGTACAGCAACGAAGTGCTGACATCCCACGTCGGTTCCTCCCGCGCGTCCACGGGAGCGGAGGTCGTCGTGCCGAGGAGCACACACGTGGCCGATGCCAGCGCGGCAGTTAGCGATGGATCCTTGCTGCGCACCGCCACGTCAGTTACAGCCGCAGCCGCCGCCCGCAAACCCGCGTCCGCCGCTCGTGGCTTCCTTGCTGAAGTAGATGTGGTCGTCCGTGGCCGCCTCGAGCGGGTCGGCAATCAGCGCCATCTCCTCGCGTGCCAGCACGTCACGGTCCCAGGGGTCGACGCCCATGGAGGAACAGCCGGCGCAAAGGGCCAGGATGACTGCGAGTAACATGGACCGGCGCTTCACTGCGCGTTCCTCAGGGCGTTGACGAGCAGCGCCTCGTACTCGTCCTGCTTCTTCACCTTGAATCCGAGGTGCCGGGCGACGAGTTCGCCATTGCGATTGAAGACAAATGAGCTCGGCATCGCCTCGACGCCGAATTCCCTCGCGAGCGACGCATCCGGGTTGTAGCGAATCTCGAAATCGGCCGGAGTCTCGGCCAGGAATGCGTCGGCATCGGCGCGGTCCTTGTCGAGGTTGACGGCGATGACGACGAGCCCCTGGTCGGCGTATTTCGCCACCATCGCGTTCATCCAGGGAAAGGAGCGCCGGCACGGAACGCACCACGAGGCCCAGAAGTCCACGACGACCACCCGCCCCTTGTAAGCGTCGAGCTGCAGTTCATCCGATTCGGCGTCGATCGGCGCCGCAAACGTCAGCAGCGGCATCAAAAGTGCGACGGCGAGAATCCGGAACATGTGCGTGGTTACCCAGCCATCCAGAAGCAAGGACTATCGCACAGATCCTCGGGCGCCGATAGAGCGATTTGACCTAGGACCTGCGCGGCGCCGCTGCGCCGTGCCGCGTGCGCAGGTAGCGCACCGCCGCGTCCGGGAAATCGGTGAAAAGGCCGTCGATGGCGAGGTCTTCGATCGTGAAGCGGAGCAGCTCGCCGAAATCGCCGAATCCCTGCGGCAGCGCATCGCTGCGAAACGTGTAAGGATGCACGACCAGGCCGTGCGCGTGGGCGCGGCGTACGAGGCCGCTGTCGCCGAGCGCGCCATCACGTTTCCGCAGCGTGTAAAGGCGGTTGACCCATGGCCCGATGCCCTCGACCGTCCGCGCCAGCTTCTCGAGGCCGCGCGCCGTGCGCATGCCCGCGAAATCCGTCAGCTCGGTGGTCCAGTCGTCCTCGCCGATCAGCTGCACGAGCTTGAGCTCGCAGCCGAGTTCGTGGCGAATGCGGCGCACTTCGGCCTCGTCGAAACATTGCACGTACACGGGGTCGGAATGCCGGTAATAGCCATACTGCTCCAGCACGTTGAGAACGAGCACCGTGATGTCGACGCCCTCCTCCACGTGCCAGGCGGGGCTCTTGATCTCCGGATAGATGCCCACCTCATGGTTGCCGCTGTCCCTGAGGTCCGCAACGAGCTCCAGCTCGCGGCCGAGCGTATGGACGCGGAATTCGCCGCCGCGATGCGCTCGGCGCTCCGGGAAGACCTGCCGGCCCCTGGCATCCGTGCGCTCGTGGACGGTCAGCGTCTCGATTTCCGCCAGCGTGAAGTCCCTGGCGTAATAGTGACCGTCTGCGCGCGCTCGCCCCGGGAAGCGCTGCGCCACGTCGGTCACACCCTCGAGGTGGATGTCGTGCAGCACGACGAGTTCGTCGTCCCGCGTCGCGACGATGTCCTGCTCGAGATAATCCGCGCCCATCGCGTAGGCCAGGGCCTTGGCCTGCAGCGTGTGCTCCGGGAGGTGTCCCGACGCGCCGCGATGAGCAATGACGACCGGACGCATAATTTACCTGAGGTTAGTTCTATAAATTATTGTTCTATAGGCCCATTTTCGTCCCAGCCGGGGAAGTCAAGTACCTCCCAGCGGGCCGTGTCCTCACCGCGCCCCTGGCGCTTGAGGGCGTCGACCATCTCGCGGTCGTTCCACTCGATGTGTTCGGCGCAGCGCTGGACGAGTTCAGGCGGCGTCTCGTGCACGCCGCCAAACGGCTTGATGACGATCATCCCGATGTTGTTCGCCTTGGCGACGTCCATCATGAAATTGACCTGCTCGTGATTCTGTTCCCACGCCGACGGTAGCACGAACATCGCCTCGGCCTGCTTGATCTGGCGGATCAGCTCGTCGCGGACCTCCTGCGCGCCGCCCGTCGTCGGCAGGTTCTCGGGCCTGGAGACATTCAGGTAGTAGAACCGGTCCACGCTCTCGAGAAACTCGAAGATGCGCAGGTAATCGTCCGTCTCCTGAAAATTGTGCGTGGCGAACACGCGAATCGGATCGTTTTCAGACACGCGAGACTCCTTGTCTCCCTGGCATTTCCGGCTAGTTTAGCCAATTCGCCAGGGCGCTGCCCGGCGCTGTTTCCATAGTCTGGGGGTTTCTGTATCGTAGCGGCGCATGCGGCTTCTTCTCTATAACATCCGGTACGCGGTCGGCGATGGCGCCAGCCTGCGCATGCCGATTCCGGGCGCGGGCTACGTGCTTGGCAACCAGGCCGTGCTCCCGGAAATCACGCGCTTCATCAAGTCGATCGACCCGGATATTGTCGGCCTGATCGAGGTCGACACGGGGTCCATCCGCAGCCGCAACGTCAACCAGGCCGAGAAGATCGCCGCGGACCTCGGCATGAACACGTCCTACGAAACCAAGTACGGAACGAGGTCGATCAACCAGATGCTCCCGATCGTGCGGAAGCAGGGAAATGCATTCATGGCCGCGCCTCGCGTGCACGGCGAGCGCTTCCACTATTTCGACACGGGGATCAAGCGCCTCATCATCGAACTCGAGATGGATGACTTCGCGATATTTCTCGTCCACCTGTCGCTCAAGTACCGCCACCGGCACCTGCAGCTGCGGCACCTCTACGACCTGATCGAGGAGACGACGAAGCCCGTCATCGTCGCGGGTGATTTCAATACGTTCTGGGGCGAGAACGAGATTTACCTGTTCATGAAGGCGGCGGGGCTGCAATCGGCCAATACAGAGTGCCTGCCGACCTACCCCAGCCGGGCGCCGCGCAAGGAGCTCGACTTCGTCCTGTTCCAGGACGGCATCAACGTGACCCGGTTCGAGGTGCCCGAGGTTCGATATTCTGACCACCTGCCGCTCGTGTGCGATTTCGAGCCGGCCTAGATCAAGAGACCACCATGGCTGAACACTGGAAACTGGAAACCGACGCCGCCGGCATCGCCTGGCTGTGCCTCGACAAGGCCGACGCCAAGGCCAACGTCCTCTCGTCCCTCGTCATCGAGGAACTCAACGGCATCCTGGACGGCCTGCACGCGAACCCGCCCAAAGGGCTCGTCATGTATTCGGGCAAGCCGGGCAGCTTCATCATGGGCGCGGACATCACGGAGTTCGGCGACTTCGGCAGCGCCGAAGAGGTCGCCCGGCTCGGCAAGCTCGGCCAGGGCGTCTTCCTGCGCATCAAGGCGCTGCCCTGCCCGACCGTCGCCGCGGTCAACGGCGTGTGTCTCGGCGGTGGCCTCGAAATTGCGATGATGTTCGATTACCGCATCGGCCCCGACAGCGACGACAGGATTTTCGGTTTGCCGGAGGTCAAGCTCGGCCTGCACCCGGGATTCGGCGGCACGGTTCGCGCGGTGCAGCTGTGCGGCGTGCGCGCCGGCATGCAGCTCATGTTGACCGGCAACCCGGTGAACTCCCGAAAAGCGAAGAGCATTGGCCTGATCGACCGCATTGCCGGCGAAAACGAGTGGCGTAACGCGGCCAAGGACCTGATCGCAAAGAGACCGCCGCTCGGCAAGGCGCCGCTCGTGGATCGAATCATGGGCCTTGCGCCTTTCCGCCCGCTCGTGAAGAACATGCTGATCAAGCAGGTGGCGAGCAAGGCGCGCAGGGAGCACTACCCATCGCCTTACGCGATGATCGACCTGTGGGCACGGCACGGCGCGTCGTCGAAGACGGGCTACGATGCCGAGGCGGAGAGCTTCGGGCAGGTCATGCTCACGGATACGGCGCGAAACCTGATCCGCGTGTTCTTCCTGCAGGGCAAGCTCAAGAAACAGGGCAACAAGACCGACGCGACGATCAAGCACGTCCACGTCGTGGGTGCCGGCGTCATGGGAGGCGATATCGCCGCCTGGTGCGCGCTGCGCGGGCTGACCGTGACCCTGCAGGACCGCGAGCTAAAGTACATCGACCCGGCGCTCGAGCGGGCCGCGAAGCTGTTCAACAAGAAGATCCGCGATGAAGCCGCGCGCGCGGCCACGTCCGCGCGACTGACGGCCGACGTGGCCGGCGATGGCGCGGCGCAGGCGGACCTCGTTATCGAGGCGATCTTCGAAAACCTGGAAGCCAAGCAAGACCTGTACAGGGAGCTGCAGGCGAAGATGAAGCCCGGGGCGCTGCTGGCCACCAATACATCGAGCATTCGGCTCGAGGAACTGCGCACCGTGCTCGAGGCGCCGACGCGTTTCATCGGCCTGCACTTTTTCAACCCGGTCGCGATGTTGCCGCTGGTCGAGGTGATTCGCTGCGAGGATACGGACCAGGAAGCCATGGACATCGGCTTCGCGTTCACCAAGGGCATCGGCAAGTTCCCGCTCGAATGCATGAGCTCACCGGGGTTCGTCGTCAATCGCGTACTTGCGCCTTACATGGGCGAGGCGATGGCGATGGCAAAGGAAGGGATTCCGCTCGCGACGATCGACAAGGCCGCCGTAGGTTTCGGCATGCCGATGGGGCCGATCGAACTCGCCGACAGCGTGGGCCTCGATATCGCGAAACATGTTGCCGGTATCCTGACGCAGGGCAGCGACCGCGACATGCCGCCGACGGATATCGACGACCTGGTCGAACAGGGTCGCCTGGGCCGCAAATCGGGGCACGGCTACTACCGCTGGGAGGACGGCAAGGCGGTCAAGCCTCCGGCGGCTGACGCGGCCGTTCCGGCGGACATCGAAGACCGCCTTATCCTGCCGATGGTCAATGAGGCGGTTGCCTGCCTCAGCGAAGGCGTCGTCGCCTCGCCCGACCTGCTCGATGCCGGCGTCATCTTCGGCACCGGTTTCGCGCCGTTTCGCGGTGGGCCGATCAACTATGCGCGGGAACGCGGCGTCGAGGACGTCGTCGGCGCGCTCAAAGGCCTGGCGGAGCGCCATGGCAAACGCTTTGCGCCGCACGCCGGCTGGTCGGAGGTGTGACCGTCGTCACACATGTATTGGGGGCCCCGGGGAAAGTGTGCGTTGTTTCACGCTGCGCGATTATGGCGGTTCCTTAAGTTGTTGAACAACAGGTAGAATACCTGCTTGACGTAATCCATCTTACGAGAGCGAATGTCGGTCAATAACAGGACAACAAATGGCAGGTGAGCAGGTAAGCACGGAGCTGCTCCGGGGTTTCTCCCCTCTTGACGGCCTCAAGCGCGACAATCTCGCGGCGCTCGCACGCAAGGTGCAGATCCGTGAGCTGTCGCCCGGCCAGCTGCTGTTCAAGGAAGGCGACACCGAGAAACGCACGATCTATATCGTGTCCGGCATCCTCGAGCTCATGGACCAGAGCAAGGTCGTCGGCAAGGTCGAAGGCGGCACCGAGATGGCGCGCAACCCCGTTGCGCCGGTCTTCCCGCGCCGCGTCACGGGCAAGGCCCGCGATCGCGTGCGCTTCATCTCGATCGACAGCGACCTCCTCGACGTCATGCTGACCTGGGACCAGACCGGTACCTACGAAGTCTCCGAACTGCAGGGCAAGTCCGACCAGGGCGGCGAAGACTGGATGACGATGCTGCTGCAGACCAAGGCGTTTCACAAGATTCCGCCGGCGAACATCCAGGCGATCTTCATGCGCATGCAGCAGGTCAACTATCGCGCCGGCGACGTCATTCTCAAGCAGGGCGCCGAAGGTGATTACTTCTACGTTCTCATCCGCGGCTCCGCGCTGGTCACGCGCGAGACGCCGCTGAGCAAGGAAGGCATCAAGCTCGCCGAGCTGCAGATCGGCGATACGTTCGGCGAAGAGGCGCTCATTTCCGACGCGAAGCGCAACGCCACGGTGACGATGCAGAGTGACGGCGCCGTCATGCGGCTGGGCAAGGATGACTTCAAGAAGCTGCTCAATGAGCCGATGCTCGACTGGGTGTCCAAGGCGCAGGCCGCGGAGATCATCCGCGCGGGTGGCCAGTGGCTCGACGTACGCCTGCCGAGCGAGTTCGAGAACCAGCATCTCGAAGGCGCCATCAATATCCCGCTTTACTTCATTCGCCTGAAGATCTCGGCACTCGACAAGAGCAAGAAATACATCGTGTGCTGCGATACCGGGCGCCGCAGCTCGGCAGGCGCCTACATCCTCAGCGAGCGCGGCTTCCAGGCCTACGTGCTGCAGGGCGGCATCAACGCCGAGGACGTCTGAAACAGGATATTCGCGAGCGGCCCGCTCGCAACGGGTGACTACATCGTATGCGTCGGCTTGTCGCCGCCGAGGGCGCCGGCCAGGTAGTTCTCGATCTTCTTCTGGGTATTGCCCTGGTCCTGGTCGGAAAACTGTACGCCGATACCGGCGGTGCGCTTGCCCTGTGCGCCCTTGGGCGTCATCCAGATCACGGTGCCTGCGACGGGAATCTTCTCTTCCTCGCCCATCAGGTTGAGGAGCATGAACACCTCGTCACCGAGGCGGTACGAGCTGTTGGTCGGAATAAAGAGACCGCCGTTCACGACGAAGGGCATGTAGGCCAGGTACAGGGCACTCTTGTCCTTGATCGTCAGGGTCAGCAATCCGGGTTTGCTCATCGTGTCTTACCTTTCGCCGGATTCAACGCCCGGCACGCATGATGTTCATTCCGTCGAGGGGTTCGTTCAGCCCACACTCCTGCAGGCCGCCGGACCAGTCGATCAAGAGGCTCTCCAGCGTCAGCTGCACGTTGAACGAGCCCGCCGCCTGCCCTCGCAACCTGTTGATTATGTCTAGATAGCAGAACAGATTTCGCGTGTCCATGCGCTGCAGCACAGAATCCTCAATCGCAAGCCCGGCAGTGCACTCGCGGCCTGCCGAGACGGCCACGATGGCCTTTTTGACCTCCTGCGCCAGCCAGTCGAGCACCAGGCCCGGTGGCAACTTGCTCCAGCGCGCCGCGACGTCGATGGCCGACCCCTGCGCGCGGCCCAGCGCGTTCAGGTCCCGTGCCAGCGACGCTGTGGTCTCGAGATTCTCGAGCGCGCTGATCGCGGTCAACGGCGCTCCCCCGCTGACGCGGAGCGCCTCCGCCCACGCCGCGCCGGGCTGCAGGCGGTCCAGCCAGGCCAATGCCTCGCCCTCGGGCGGGGTCATCAGTTCGATGCGCTGGCAGCGGCTGAACACCGTCGCCGGGAGTCGGCCGGCGCGATCGGCGATCAGTAGCAGCAGCGCATCTCCGGGCGGCTCTTCGAGGGTTTTCAGCAGGCTGTTGGCCGCGCTGTCCGTCATGAGGTTGGCCGGCTCGATGACGGCCACCTTGCCCCCGCCTTCGTAGCTCGTGAGATTCAGCTCTCCGACAAGCTCGCGAATTTGCTCGATGCCGATCGACTGTTTGTCCTCGAGCGGTCGAATCCAGCGCAGGTCGGCATGTTCCGGAACGGCCTCGGGATGTTCGGGCAGCGCATTGCCGTGAATGCCGAGCGTCCGCGCCGCCACCCAGCGTGCGGCGGCGCGTTTGCCGACCCCGGCCGGACCCATGAGGAGGACCGCGTGCGGCACTCGCCCGTGCGTGACCCGGTCCTGCCACGCGTCGGCGAAGTTTTTTAGCCAGCTTACCTGCATTAAAACAACTATTTATTGGCCTTTAGTAAGGTAAATTATGAGGTTTGCTCACGCGACCATCTGGTCCGCCAGCTGCATCACGGCATCCCTGACGGTCTCGAGCGAACCCGCCGCGTCGAGCACGACGAACCGGTCGGGCTCCCTGTCGGCGATCTCCAGGTAGCAGGCGCGCACGCGTTCAAAGAACTCGTGCTGCTCGCGCTCGAAGCGGTCGGCCGCGCCGCGTCGGCCCGCCCGTCCCATGCCAACGTCGACAGGCGCGTCGAGCAGGATCGTCAGGTCCGGCCATGTATCGCCGTGGACCCAGTCCGCGAGCCGGTCGATCGTCTCCAGCGGCACGCCCCGACCGCCGCCCTGGTAGGCCCGGCTCGAGTCCGTGAAGCGATCCGAAACCACCCAGGTCCCGGCTTCGAGTGCCGGCACGATCACGTTATTCACGTGGAACGAGCGCGCAGCGAAGATGAGCAGCAGTTCGGCGATCTCCGGCACGGGCTCGTCGGCCCGGTTCTTGACGAGGTCGCGAATCTCTTCCGCTACAGGCGTCCCGCCCGGCTCGCGCGTCAGGAGGACGCGGTGACCGGCTGCCTCGAGACGCTCGGCAAACACGGCCATGTTCGTCGATTTACCGACGCCCTCGATACCCTCGAAAGTGATGAACCTGCCCCGTTCCATATCAGCGTGATTCCTGCCGGCGCTTGCGCAGCCGCTTCAGATACTCGGCAACGGCCGCGTCGTGTTCGGCCCGGGTGGCGCTGAACTTGTGACTCCCGTCACCGAGTCCCGTCGCCACGAAAAACAGTTCCTCACCGTCCGCGGGATGCAGGACGGCATTGATCGCGGCCCTGCCTGGCATGGCAATGGGCGTCGGCGGCAGCCCGTGCCTCGTGTAGGTATTGTAGGGCGTATCCGTGCGCAGGTCCTTGCGCGTCAGGTTGCCGTTAAAGGCCGGACCAATCCCGTAAATCACCGTCGGATCGGTTTGCAGGCGCATGCGCTTCTCGAGCCGTCGCGCGAATACGCCGGCGATACGCGGCCGCTCGTCGGCCCGCGCGGTTTCCTTCTCGACGATCGACGCCAGCACGAGAGCCTCGTAGGGCGTCTGTACCGGTGTGTCGCCCTTCTGTTGCCACTCCCGTTCGAGCACCTGTTGCATGAGGTCATAGGCCTGGCTCAGGATGTCGCGATCCGAGGCGCCGCGCGGGAAGCGGTAGGTCTCGGGCAGGAACAGGCCTTCGGGATGCGCGACGCTGGCGCCGAGCTCCGCCAGCAGGACCGGCCAGTCTTCCTCGCTCATGGTCGCGATAACGTTTTCGTCGTCTTGCAGCGCCGCGAGCAGGTCCCGGTGATTCCATCCCTCGACGATCGTGAACGAATACAGGCGCACGTCTCCCGTCGCGAACTGCTCGAGCAGTTCGCCGGCCGTGGTTCCCGCCGCGATCTCGTATTCGCCGGCCTGGACCACGACGTCGCCTGCGAGGCGCGCGTGGACGCGGTACCAAAGGTCACTTTCTATGATGCCCTGATCGACCAGCCTGCGCGTCACGGTGCGAAAGGCGGAGCCCGGGGCGATGTCGAAGGTCGTGCCATCATCGCCAACAATGACCGGCGTCGCCATGAAACGATGGATCTGCCACGCGACCCCGGCCGCGCCCGCAGCCAGCAACACGGCCACCGCGACCAGTGCATAAACGAGCTTCTTCACGTGCGACACTCCGAGACGCCGGCGTCGGCCAGGCGGCGCATCACGTCGCGGGTGACGCGACCGACCTTCCATCGGTACTCGTCACAGCGGTGCACCGGCACGGCGCCAATCTGGCTGTTGGTGATGAAGACCTCGCTGGCTGCCGCCAGGTCGTCGAGCGTCAGGTCGCAGACCTCGACGTCGCCGCGGGTTTCCATGACGAGTTGTCGCATGATGCCCTCTACGCCGCAGCGGTGCAGCGCCGGGGTCACGAGGGTGTTGTTGCGCACGAGAAACACGTTGCTCATGGTACCGCAGATCAGGCGGCCCTCTGCATCCAGGGTGAATCCCTCGTAGGCGCCCGTCGGCGCGCACTCGGAACGCGCGAGCACCTGTTCGAGCCGGTTTAGCGTCTTGATACCGGCAAGCGGTGAACCCACCGCGAGACGCGTCTCGCAAAGCGTCGTCGCGACGCCCTTGAGATAGGCGGGGCGATTCATCGGCGCAGCAGGGAATACGCCGACGAAGATCTCCGTGCGGCTGGGCATTGCCCGTGCGTAGCCACGGCGTCCAACGCCGGCGGTCACGATGACCTTGACGATGCAGTGACCCTGGTCTTCCCGTGTCCTCTCCAGCGCCATGTCGATGGACGGTTCGAGGCGCGGCGGCGGCTCGAAACCGAGGCGCGCACAGGCCTTTTGCAGTCGCCGCCCGTGGTAGGGCCACAAGCGCGGTTTTCCGTCGCGCACGGCAACGGTCTCGAAGACGCCGTCGCCATACTGGAAGCCCCGGTCGTCGGGATCGACGCCACGCAGCCCGTCACTGACTCTGTGCCATTCGCTCATCGCCTTATCGCACGCAGCATGCCCTCGGCCTTGGCGCGCGTCTCCTCGAGTTCTGCCTCGGGATCGGAGTCGGCGACGATGCCGGCTCCGGCGCGCAGCGTCACCTTTTCGCCACACCGCACTATCGTACGGATCAGGATGTTCAGGTCGAGGCTGCCGTCCCGGTTGAGATAGCCGAATGAACCCGTGTACGCGCCGCGGGGCCCCTGTTCCAGTGCCGCGATGATCTCCATGCAGCGCACCTTGGGGCAACCCGTGATCGTGCCGCCCGGGAACACGGCGGCGATGGCCTGGCCGGGCGTCACGCCGCGGCGTTGCCGGCCGCGGACGTTGGATACGATGTGATGCACGTGCGCGTAGCTCTCCAGCACCATCATCTCGTTGACCTCGACGGAGCCGGCTTCACAAACACGCCCCAGGTCGTTGCGCTCGAGATCGATGAGCATCACGTGCTCGGCGCGCTCCTTCGGGTGCGCGAACAGCTCGGCCGAGAGGCTGTTGTCCGTATGTTCGTCCTCGGAGCGCGGCCGGGTGCCGGCGATCGGCCGTGTCGAGATGATGCCGTCGCGGACCTGCAGCAGGCGTTCCGGCGACGACGAAATGATATCCGTATCCTGCCAGCGAACGATGCCCGCGAAGGGTCCCGGATTGGCCTCGCAGAGCGCCTCGTAGATATCGCCGGATGCCAGCGCCGTCGACAGCCCGGCCCGCCACTGGCGACTCAGGTTGGCCTGGTAGATGTCCCCGGCCGCAATGTAGTCCTTGGCCCGCAGCACGGCCTCGCGATACCGCTCGGGCGCCTCTTCCTCGACGCGATCGATGATGCGCTGCGGCCGCCCGGCCGGTTGTTGCGGCGCGGCGAGGTCGGCTCGCACGGCGTCGATGTCGGCGCTGTCGGGGGTCTCGCGCACGAGGTAGCCATTGCCCGTGTCGTGATCGAAAACCAGGGCGGCCGGGCAACGCACGGCGAAGGCGCGCGGCAAGAGGGGGTCGTCGTCGAGGTCGAGACCGGGCTCGATCTCGGCAGCGAGCTCGTAACCGAGGTAGAGGAACCAGCCGCCGCGAAACGGCAGTTCGCCGGGCTGCTCGGCGAGCCTCTCGTCGGACCAGGCCGAATCGAGCGCATCGAGAAACCCGGTGTCTCCGGCGACGAGGGCCTCTCCCGGATACGCGAACAGGATGTCGTAACGGCCGAGTTCGCCGCCGCGCGTCGTGCTCTGCAACAGGAAGGGATAGCGCGAGGGGTTGTTGCGATGCAGCGCCCGCAGGTCGTTCGGGCCCCGGATCTCGCGAAGGCGCTCAGTCAACTGCGCGAAAGATCAGGCTTCCGTTGGTGCCGCCGAAACCAAAGGAGTTCGACAGGGCGACGCGGATCTTCGCCTCGCGCGCGACATTCGCCGTGTAGTCCAGGTCGCACTCGGGATCCTGGTTGTCCAGGTTGATCGTCGGCGGCACGACCTGGTCCTGGATGGCCAGCGTACAGAAGATCGCCTCGGCGACGCCGGCCGCGCCGAGCAGGTGACCTGTCGTCGACTTCGTGGACGAGATCATGACTTTGCGCGCGTGGTCGCCCATGGCGCTCTTGATCCCGTTGGTTTCGCCGATATCGCCTGCCGGCGTGGATGTGCCGTGCGTGTTGATGTAGTCGACGTCCGTCGGGTCGATGCCGGCATCCCGGATCGCCGCTGCCATGCACTTGCGGGCGCCCTCGCCGTCGGCCGGGGGCAGCGTGATGTGGTAGGCGTCGCTGCTCATGCCGAAACCGATGAGCTCGGCGTAAATCTTCGCGCCGCGCGCCTTGGCGTGCTCGTATTCCTCGAGCACGACGGTGCCCGCGCCGTTACTCATGACGAAGCCGTCACGGTCCACGTCGTAGGGCCGACTGGCCCCCTTGGGATCGTCGTTCCGCGTCGACATCGCGCGGGCCGCGCAGAATCCACCCATGGCGAGCGGTGTGGTCGAATGCTCGGCACCGCCGGCCAGCATTACGTCCGCATCGCCATGCTCGATGCTGCGCGCGGCCAGGCCGATGCAATGGGTCGACGTGGCACAGGCCGTCACGATCGAGATGTTCGGACCCGTTATGTGTTCCATGATGCTGACCTGTCCCGACGCCATGTTGATGATGCTGCCGGGAATGAAGAACGGCGAAACCTTGCGCGCGCCGCCGTTCAGCATCTTGTTGTGGTTATCCTCGATGGTCTGGATGCCACCGATACCCGCGCCGAGCGCGACGCCGATCCTGTCGCCATTTTCCTCGGTGATTTCCAGTCCGGAATCGCGGATCGCTTCCACGGTCGCGCCGACGGCGTAATGAATGAACGGGTCGTTCTTGCGCTGGTCTTTCTTCTCGAGGTAGGCATCGACGTCGAAGCCCCTGACCACGCCGGCAATACGCGTCGGGAACGCCGATGCGTCGAAGTCTTCGATGAGCACCGTGCCCGAATTGCCCTCGCAGACATTGCGCCAGGCGTCGGCCAATGTGCTCCCTACCGGTGAGACGATGCCCATGCCGGTAATGACAACGCGTCGTTTGCTCAAGAATCTGTCCGTATCGAGGTGGCAGAACTGCCTTGCGGAACGGGAATGAATGGCGCGGCGACCGCCGCGCCGACGCGATTAACCGTCGCTCTGCCGAGCGGTTACGAAATCGATGGCCTGCTGGACCGTCGTGATCTTCTCGGCTTCTTCGTCGGGAATCTCGGTTTCGAATTCCTCCTCGAGTGCCATCACGAGCTCGACCGTGTCGAGCGAGTCGGCGCCCAAGTCGTCAACGAAGGAAGCATCGTTCGTCACCTCGTCTTCTTTGACGCCGAGTTGTTCCGCAACAATGCTTTTGACCTGTTCTTCAATACTGCTCATGTGTCTGCTTCTCCTGAGAAGACTCGTCTCCGCGTAGACTGCCGCGCGAAACTACGCCGCAAGATCCACCCTAATTAAGCCCTAAGTTGTTGATTTTTCGAGATACTCCCCGGGCGTGGGGAGCCATTGTATGTCAATCGAATCGTCCAATCTACAGCTTTTAGTCCATCACCATGCCGCCATTGACGTGCAGCGTCTCGCCCGTGATGTAGGCACCGCCGGCCGAGGCCAGGAACAGGACGGCGTTGGCGATATCATCGCCGGCGCCAAGGCGTCCCAGTGGCACCTGCGTCAGCATGGCCGCCCGGTTCTCCTCCGGCAGGTCGCGCGTCATGTCCGTATCGATGAACCCCGGCGCGACGACGTTCACCGTGATGCCGCGCGACCCGATTTCCTGTGCCAATGACTTCGAGAAGCCGATCATGCCGGACTTGGTTGCCGCATAGTTGGCCTGCCCCGCATTGCCCATGACGGCAATCACGCTGGCTATGTTGATAATGCGGCCTTTCTTCGCTTTCATCATGCCGCGCAAACACGCTTTCGACATGCGGAAGGTGCCCGTCAGGTTGGTGGCGACGACATCATTCCACTCTTCCTCTTTCATGCGCATGAGCAGGTTGTCGCGCGTGATGCCCGCGTTGTTGACGAGAATCGTCGGGCTGCCCTCATTGCCC
>JBFIFN010000032.1:0-29628 GCA_041602775.1 Woeseiaceae bacterium
CGCGCGGAACACCCGTTCCTCATGGACCTTGCCGCCAGCGGCGAGATACCGATCTACGGCATCAACTGGCGCGACTCGCGCCCGGATGCCATCCGCTGGCTCGATGAGCTGGGCGACCCGTATATTGCGTCGGCCTTCGATATGGACGGCCGCGTCGGCATCGACTGGGGCGTCTACGGTGCCCCGGAAACCTTCCTCGTCGATCCAAAGGGCACCGTCGTGTACAAGCACCTCGGTCCGCTGGACGAGGCGATCTGGCAGCGCGAATTCGTGGCGCGCATGACGCCGGCTGGCGGAGACGCCGGAGGAACGCGATGAAACGACTCCTGATTGCGTGTGTGGCCATGTTCGTTGCCGTGCCTGTTGTCGCGATCGACCAGGACAAGCGTTTCGACGACCCGGAGATGCAGGCCCGTTACGAACGGCTGATCTCCGAGGTGCGCTGCCTGCAGTGCCAGAACCAGAGCATCAAGGACTCCAACGTGTCGCTGGCGGCAGACCTGCGCCGGGAAATCGCGCGCATGATCGAAGAGGGCCAGAGCGACGCAGAAATCGCCGATTTCCTCGTGACGCGCTACGGTGAGTTTGCGCTTTACCGGCCCCGTACCGGCGGCAAGATGATTCTGCTGTGGATCGCACCGTTCCTGCTCGTGCTGGTCGGCGGATTCGCTCTCATGCGTGTCGTCAAGCACCGCATGTCATTGCCTATCGAGAGCGAAGAAGGACGCGCTGAATAATGTTCTGGATCGTGTTGGTCATCCTGTGCCTGCTGGCCACAGTTTTTGCCGTCTGGCCTTTGTGGCGCAAGTCGCACCGCCTGACGCCGCTCGTCGCTGGCGTGATCGTTTTCACGGTGGCCTCGTCCGCCGGCCTGTACGACAGGATCGGGAGTCCCGGTGTGCCCTCTGGCCGTTCGCAGGGTGCCGGGGCCGTGGGGCATTCCGGGGACCTGCCGGGCATGGAGGAAGCCGTTGCCTCGCTCAAGGAGCGCCTCGCCAGCAATCCCGAGGACGTTGAAGGCTGGAAGATGCTCGGGCGTACCCAGTCAGCCATGCGGGATTTTGCCGGTGCCGTGGACGCGCTCGAACGGGCTGTCGAACTCGAGAACGGCCAGAATCCCGATACGCTCGTCAACCTGGCCATCGGCATCGTCAATCGCGATGGCGGACCGCTCCAGGAAGGGCGTGCCGTCGACCTGCTCGACAATGCACTCAAGCTCAACCCGAACAACCAGCCGGCGCTGTTCTACATGGGCATGGCCGCGGCCAACAAGGGCGACACCGACCGTGCGGCGACGCTCTGGGAGCGTCTCCTCGCGCTCGGCCCGCCGCAGGACGTGCGCGGCATTCTCGAACAGAATATCGCTGCATGGCGGGGCGAGCCCGCGCCGTCGGCGCCGATGGCCTCGCAGCAGCCCGTTGCCGAACCGGCAGCGGAGATTCCCGACGATGCCGTCGTCGCCGCGCGGATTTCCCTGTCCGACGAGGCGATGGCCGCGATGCCCGGCGATGCGAGCGTCTTCATTATCGCGCGAGACCCGAGCGCCCCGTCGCCGCCGATCGCGGTCGCCCGGCGCATGCTCAGCGAGCTGCCCGCGGTCGTCTCGCTGACCGATGCCCAGTCCATGGTTGCAGGTCGTGACCTGTCGGCGTTTGCAGAAATCGAGCTGCTGGCCAGGGTTTCGCTGTCCGGCGGTCCCGCGGCGCAGTCGGGTGACTGGTTCGGTTCCATGATCGTGCGCCCGGCCGAGAACAATTCCGTATTCCTGACCATCGACCAGCAGGTACCCTAACTGGGCGTGGCGGACAACCCGGCGGAGCGCATGTGCTTCGCTTGCGGACCTGACAACCCGATCGGGCTCGGGATCGTCTTTACGGTGGACGAGTATGAAGTCTGCACCGCCGAATTCACCCCGGGCCCCAATCACCTGAGCTGGGAAAACACGGTCCACGGCGGGATCATCTACTCGGCACTCGACGACGTCATGGGCAACATCCCCTACGCCCGGGGCGTCGTCGCGCACACGGCGCGCTGCGAAATACGGTATCGTTCGCCACTGCGCGAAGGGCAGACCGTGGCGCTCAGGGGCTGGATCGAGAAGGAAAAGGGACGGCTCATGGTGGTCCGCGGCGAGGTCCGCCGCACATCGAATAAGAAACTCATCGCCGAGTGCACGGCGAGTTTTCTCGTGGAGAAGTAAATGTCGTTACCGTCCGTTCTCGAAGGCAAGCTGCGCCTGCCGCTGATCGGCGCGCCCATGTTCATCGTCTCGGGCCCCGAACTGGTCATCGAGCAGTGCAAGGCCGGCATCGTCGGCGCGTTCCCGGCGCTCAATGCGCGGCCGCAGGAGGCGCTCGCCGACTGGATCCGGCAGATCAAGGAAGAGACCGCCGCGCACGCCGAGGCGCACCCGGACGAGCCCGTTGCACCGTTCGCCGTCAACCAGATTGCGCACCCGAGCAATCCGCGTTTGCTCGCCGATGTCGAGACCTGCGTCAAGGAGGAGGTGCCGATCATCATCACGAGCCTGAACCCGCCAAGCGAGATCGTGGAGGCCGTGCATTCTTACGGCGGTCTCGTGTTTCACGACATCATCAGCATGCGGCACGCGCGCAAGGCCATGGAGCAGGGCGTCGACGGTATCATCGCCGTTTGCGCGGGTGCGGGCGGCCACGCGGGACCCCTGAGTCCTTTTGCGCTCATCGGCGAAATCCGCAAGGAGTTCGACGGCTGCCTCATTCTGTCCGGCTGCATCTCGCGCGGCGACGACGTCCTCGCCGCGGTCGCCATGGGAGCCGACCTCGCGTACAGCGGAACGCGCTTCATCGCGACGGCCGAAGCCCGCGCCGTTGCCGACTACAAGAACATGATCGTCGACAGCGCCGCGGCCGACGTCGTCTACTCATCGTTGTTCACGGGTATCCACGGCAACTACCTTGCCGGCAGCATTCGCAATGCCGGCATGGACCCGCAGAACCTGCCCGAGGGCAGCAAGCACGACATGGATTTCAAGAAGGCCAGCGAGGCCGGGTCGAAAGCCTGGAAGGACATCTGGGGCGCAGGCCAGGGCGTCGGCAACATCGGTGATGTCAGCCCGGCGCGCGAGGTCGTTCTGCGCATGCAGAGCGAGTACCGCGACGCGCTGGCGCGCGTCAACGCGGGCTGACGTGCACGCCGTTGCCTGGTCGTACGCCTTCGTCGCCCTCGGCGGGGCGCTGGGCGCCGTGGCGCGCTTTGCGCTGAACGTGTTCCTGCAGCGGGACGTCGCCTTCCCGTGGGGCACCCTGGGCGCCAACCTGCTGGGGTGCCTCGTCATGGGCATGCTCGCGCACCTGATTGCGCACTCCCAGTGGTTCAACGAGGCCGGGTTCATTCCCGACCAGTACCGGCTGCTGTTCGCGATCGGGTTCTGCGGCAGCTTCACGACGCTCTCGACCATGGTCATGGAGCTGAATACGATGCTGCAGCGCAACGAGCT
Organism: Woeseiaceae bacterium; assembly: GCA_041602775.1. Classification (GTDB taxonomy): domain Bacteria; phylum Pseudomonadota; class Gammaproteobacteria; order Steroidobacterales; family Woeseiaceae; genus UBA1847. Next base: position 3,479 of record JBFIFN010000032.1, read on the forward strand.
GTTTTACTCGTTCACCTACCTGTTCTCGACGCTGGTCGGCGGCTTCGCCTGCTTCTACCTCGGTTTCGCTATCCTGCGCTGGCTTCGAGCAGCGCTGTAAGCCGCTCCAGCCACGCCTCGTGCTCGGGTTTCATGAGCACCGATCGCAGGCACGTCGTTGTCTCGCTGTCTGCCTCGATCTGCGGCGCATAATTCCGCACGAAGTCCGTCGGCAATTCGATCAGCGCGAGGTGCAGCTCTTTTTTCGCAGCCTTCTCGAACACCTCCTGGGCACGCCGCGACGCCTCGCTCGTCGTCGCCGCGTTGACGGCATAAGCCACGATATCGAGCTGTGGCTCCACGAGCGGCGTGAATGCGCTGCTGTCGTGCAAGGCCTGCCACAGGGAGCGGGCCGCCCACAAACAGGCATCAAGCCCGTGCGCAAACTCGCCGCCCGGCACCATGGGCAGCAGCTGTTGCGTTGCCCACAGAGCGACAGCCGACGCCCCCGCGCGCGAACACTCGAGCGTGATCTCCCCGAGGTGCAGGTCACCCGAGCTGAAGTAGGTGTACGGGGATTCGTGTTGGTACAGGACGCCAACGGCCGGGTCGCGGAACAGGACGCACCCACACCCGTAAGGCTGCAGACCGTGCTTGTGGGGATCGATGACGATCGAGTCGGCCGCACCCAGCGCCTCGTAAACGGCGCGGGTTTCATCGTCGAGTTCGCTTGCGAGACCGAAATACCCGCCGTAGGCGGCGTCGACGTGGACGCGGAATTCGTAGCGCTCCCGCAGCGCGAGGATGGCGGGCAAGGGGTCCGCGGCACCGAGCCCCGTTGTGCCAACGGTCACGACGACGGTACCGACGTCGCCGGCGGCGAGCTGCGCCTCCACGGCCGCTACGTCCATGCGGCCGCGTTCATCGACGGCTACGCCGGTAAACGGAATGCCGAGCACGTGGGTCAGTCGGCTGTGCGTGTAATGGGCCATCTCCGAGGCGATTACATTGCGCCCCGGGGCGAGGCGACCCGCAACCCATAGCGCTTCGAGATTGGCCATCGTGCCGCCCCCGGCAAGGTGCCCGAGCGGTGCCTCCCAACCGAACAGCCGGCCGAGTTCGACGATGCATTCCTTTTCCATGGCTGAACTGGCGCGCCCGCCGTCGAGGGCGTGGTTGTTCGGGTTGACCCACAGGGACAGGGCATAGGCGAGACGCGCGACGGGGTGCGGCGGCTTGAGCATCTGCCCGGCATACTGCGGGTGGAAATACGGGAAATTGTCCTGCATGCGACGCGCCACCTCGCCGAGCACGGCAGCAGCCCGCTCTTCGTCGATGGCCGGTGTGAAAGGCGGCAATGATTCGCCAGCCTTATCGAGCACGCCGAGCGCCTCCTTGAGCAGCTCGAGCTCCCGTTCGTTGATCATCGGCTATTCCTGTTCCCGTTGCCGCGCAGCTTACCGTAAACTGACTGCATGGACCTGATTGCAAAGGCCGTCCCGTTCTTCCTGCTGGCGATCATCATCGAACTGTTCGTCAATTGGCGGCGGCAAGCCGGCGTCTACCGCAACAACGACGCCATCAACAGCATCAGCGCCGGCATGCTGGACACGACCACGGGCTATTTCACCAAGTTCCTGCCGCTCATCGGCTGGGGTTTCGTGATGGAGAATTTCACGCTCATCGATATGCCGCTGGGCTGGTTTGACGCCTCGCCGGGAGGCATCGCACTGTGGGTCACGGCCGCGATCGCCTGGGATTTCTGCTACTACTGGTTTCACCGTTTCAGCCACGAGATATCCATCCTGTGGGCCGCGCATGCGGTGCACCACCAGAGCGAGGAATACAACCTTTCCACGGCGCTGCGGCAGACGAGCACGAGTTTCCTGTTCGGCTGGATATTCTACCTGCCGCTGTTCGCCGTCGGGTTTCCGCTGGAAGTGCTGCTCACGGTTAACGCCGTCAACCTGATCTACCAGTTCTGGGTGCATACTCGTCTCATCGGGCGTCTCGGGCCGCTGGAGCGCGTACTCATGACGCCGTCGCACCACCGCGTGCACCATGCGCAAAACGAGCGCTACATCGACAGGAACTACGGCGGCATGTTTATCGCGTGGGATCGCCTGTTCGGCACCTTCGAACCCGAAAACGACGAGGAGCCGGTCATATTCGGCGTGCGCAAGCCGCTCGCCAACTGGAACCCGTTCTGGGCTAACCTGCAGGTCTACGATTACCTGCTGTTCGACGCACGCAAGGCGAGGCACTGGCGCGACAAGCTCGGGATCTGGTTCCGGCGCACGGGCTGGCGCCCGCCGGACGTCGAGCTCATGCACCCGAAGTCGAACGTCGACCTCGCGAACTTCCGCAAGTTCGATCCGCCCGTGCCGGCCATGATCAAGCGGTACACGCTGTTCCAGTTTGCGTTCGCCATCGTCGCCGTGCTGTGGATCGGCGAGCTTTACCTGGAGTCGGGCGCGCGGGCCGTGATCATTCCGTGCATCGCCGTGTGGCTCCTGTTGCTCTCGCTCGGCCTGCTCAACGAGGGACGCGAGCGGGCGCGGTGGTTCGAGTTGCTGCGCCTGCTGGTTGTGGTACCCGCGCTGCTGCTGGCGCTGCACGTGACGGGCGGCGGCGTGCCGCAGCTCGGCTGGCTCGCCGGCGGTGTGTACGTCCTCGCCTCGAGTGCGTGGTTGTTGCTTAGCCAGGCGCAGCAATTAGCAGTTTTAAAACAATAAGTTAATATATAATTTTAAGGTAAATTCTATGACAGATCGCGTGACGGTATCGACGGGCGCACCCTGGGAAAAGACCGTCGGCTACTGCCGCGCGGTCCGCGTGGGCGCCCACGTCGCGGTTTCCGGCACGGCCCCGGTTGGCGACGACGGCGAAGTCGTTGGCGTCGGCGATGCCTACGCTCAGGCGCGGCGCTGCATCGAAATTATCGAGCGCGCGCTTCGCGACGCTGGCGCCGGCCTCGAGCACGTCGTGCGGACCCGCATGTTCGTGACCGATATCAGCCAGTGGGAGGCGATCGGGAAAGCCCATGGTGAGGCGTTCGGCGAGATTCGACCCGCTACGAGCATGGTCGAGGTCAGGGCACTGATCGACCCGGCCATGCTCGTCGAGATCGAGGCGGACGCCATCGTCACCTGATGGGGTCGCGCCGCACCCGTTTGTCGAGCGGCGAGGCGCGGCGCATCGCGCTGGCGGCGCAGGGCTTCGACCGCAGCCGGCCCACGGCGCCCGACGACCGGCGGCACTACCGCCGCGTCATGCACGCGATCGGCGTGCTGCAACTCGACTTCGTCAACGTCCTGCTGCCCGCGCACTTCCTGATGATCTGGTCGCGGCTCGGCGGCTACGACCGTGTGCGATTCGAGCGCTACCTGTATCGCTCGCGCGAATACACGGAACAGTGGGCGCACGAGGCCTCGATCGTGCGTGTCAGTGACTGGCCGCTGCTGGCGCACCGTCGCGCCCGGTGGAAGCCCTGGAAGCGGGACCCGCTGCGCATGCTCGAGGACCCCGAAGACTATTTGCAGTGCATTCTCGATCGCATCGCGTCGGAGGGCGCCGTCACGGCCGGTGATTTGCCCGAGGCGCAGAGTGTGCCGCGCGGCAAGCCCGGGGACTGGCATCGTCCCGTGCAGCGCTGGGCGCTGGAACACCATTTCGGTCGCGGCCGCGTCTGCGTCAGGGAGCGCCTGCGCAATTTCCAGCGCGTTTACGACCTGTCGGAACGGCTGATTGACGACGAACACCGCCTCGCGCGTATCGACAGGCGCGAAGCGCAGCGCGGACTGCTGCGGCAGTCCGCCGCCTCGCTCGGCGTGGCGACGCTGCACGATCTCGCCGATTTTTACCGCATGTCGCCGCGCGTTGCGGCGCCGCGTGTCGCCGAACTCGTGGAGGAGGGCGCGCTGTCACCGGTCGACGTCGAGGGTTGGCGGCAACAGGCCTACCTGTCGGCGGGGGCGCGCTGCCCGCGGCGCATTCCGGGCGCGTCACTGCTGTCGCCGTTCGACCCGCTCGTCTGGTTTCGGCCGCGCGCCGAACGCCTGTTCGGGTTCGCGTACCGCATCGAGATCTACGTGCCCGCGGCGAAACGCCGCTGGGGGTACTACGTCCTGCCTTTCCGCGTGCAGGACCGGCTCGTGGCCCGCGTCGATCTCAAGGCCGACCGCAAGAACGGCGCCTTGCTCGTGCGCAGCATGCACTTCGAAGAAGGCGTAGACCGGCGGGAAACGAATGCCGCGCTAAGGGACGAACTCGATCGCCTGGCCGAGTGGCTCGATCTCCGGTCCGTTATTTACGGCTGAGAATAACAACGCGCCGCCGAGGTACCGGTTGGCGGGATTCTGTGGAAAACTGGGCCCATGACACGTCACCTCCCGCTCATGTTCGCAGCGCTTGCCCTGGCCGCCTGCGCCAGTCGCCCTGCACTGGAGCCTCGGCCCGGCGGCAACCCGGAGCAGGTCGATCTTTCCGGGGACTGGGTCCTGCGAACGGGCGACGAACTGCCGGTCAGCACCGAGGAAACGATCCGCGTTCCGAAATCGCTGACGCGCCGCCAGGTGGAGACGCAAAGGACGCGGCCCGGGCGCCGGTCCCGGGAGGCCTCGGTGTACCTGTTCCTCGAGTCCGGCAAGGTGCTCAAGGTCACACAGACCGATTACGGCCTGTTCTTCAGCTTCGACCGGGCCGTCGTCGAGGAGTACAACTTCGGCGAAAATCGCGTCGTCACCATCGGGCCTGTCCGCGCGCAGCGCGTCTCCGGCTGGGAGGGTCGGAGTTTCGTCATCGAAACCTTGGACGAGGGCGGGCACGTGATGACCGAGCGCTGGCAACTCGAAAACGGCACATTGCTGCGGGACATTGCGATCGCCAAGGGCGACGACACCTCGTTCAGTCAGCAACAAGTCTTCGACCCGGGCTGACGGGGGACGGCGCTACCCGTCCCATCGCGGCTAGAGCGGCGTGTAGCTCGCCAGCGAAGCGCGGAAGTTGAGCTTGTCCTTGCGATACTGCTCGATGACGACGGGCAGGTAATCGAGTTCGGGCGCGCACCACAGGGTGGTCTTCCGCGACGAGCCCTCTTTCTGGTGTTCGATTCCCACCACGTCGAAATCACCGGCCTTGGTTCGCACTTTTTTCGTGCCGACGTTGCGCACGTTGGCGACGCGCATCTTCTCGACGTCGAACAACACGTAGCTCGCGCTCGGCTGGGCGTTCATGAGGTCGTGCATCAACTCGTACTGGATGGAAACGGCGTCGTGCGACAGTCCCTCGAGTTGCAGAGCGACGTCTTCGTCGCCGACCGTGCCACGGGCCAGGTTGTTCTCCCAGTCGAACGTGATGTGGGCTTCCGGATCATCGCCAATGGTATCGATAGCGTGGTAGGTAACCGGTCGAACGCCGTCCTCCGCGGCCGTGAACTCGGACGATACCTCCATGCGGCCGTTCGTAAACATGCGCGACAGGCCCGTGGGTTTCACCACGTGGGTCGCCACGTAGCCGGTCTCGGTGGCGCGGAGTTCGGTGTTCAGCTCACCGGAAACGATAGAAACCCGCACCTTGTACTCGGCCCGGTGAGGCGTCAGGTCGCCCGCGACCGCGGACGCGCTCGCGACGACCAGGGCCGACACGATCATGATATGCGACGATAGTTTCACTTAGTGGACTCCCGGGCCTCCAAAGCCTTCGCTGATTCTGTCATCAGGGACATGACTCGTGCCTGAACGTTCAGCCTCACGGGCTCGAGCGCATCGAGCGCAACCTCTCTCGGCACGGGCACGGGCTCCCCGACGGCGATTACGATGCGCGTGAAGGGTTTCGGGATCATGAAGTCGTCCCAGCGCCGTGTGAGATACCAGGCGCGCTCGGCCGCACAACCGATCGGCAGTATCGGTATCCCGGCGACGCGGGCCATGAGAATGGTGCCGGCCTTGAACTCGTGCTGCGGCCCCCGCGGACCGTCTGCGGTCGTCACGATCGAGTAGCCCTGCTTCATCATGCGCTGCTGGTCGCGCAGGGCCAGGGCGCCGCTCTGGTTGGCAGAACCACGGATCACCTCGGCGCCCCACGCCCTTGCGATGCGCTCGGGGACGTCCCCGTCCACGGATCCCGAGACGAGGAAACAGGGCTTGAAACCCCGCGCGAGCCAGCGCCGGATCAGCATCGAGCCGAGGATGTGGTGCTGGTGCCAGTACGCCGGGGCGCAGACCGCCTCGCCGCCGAGAAACGGCTCGATATGCTCCTCGCCGATGATCCGTTCGACGCGATACGTCGAGGTGAGCAGCTTGATGAGGCCGCGCAGCACGGGTAGGCCGAGCACGTACAACAGGCGCCGTGCGACGGTCCTGCGACGCAGCGAGGACGCGCTGCGGCGCGACTCGACGGAGTCGAAGTTGTCGGGTAAGCGTTCGTTCACGAATCGAGTTTGCAGTATCGGATCGAAGCCGGTCAATGTACTATTGCGCCTGCGATTTTGAGCCTTCCCCGCCATTTTCATGAATGAATCCCAGCTCGCACCCCGGCGGCCGCCAGGACCCGACCAGGCCGTGGCGCTCGGTATCGATCCCGCAACGCTCGTGAGGCTGCAGGGCCTGCAGCGCGAGCACGGCGATGTCGTCAGCATGATGCAGCCCAACGGACGTCTCGCGTATTTCGTCAACGACGCTCACGAGCTGCGGCGCATGCTGACCCGACGGCATGCGAAGTACGTCAAGGGTCCCGGCTTCGAGCGTGTCAAGATGCTGCTTGGCAACGGGCTGATCGTCAGTGACGGCGACGTCTGGCGGCGGTCTCGCACGATGATCCAGCCGGCGTTCACGCGCCAGAGCGTGCACCGCCTGCTGGGCACGATGGTGGAGTGCTGCGATCGCCGCGCCGTTCGCTGGGCGGCAGCGGCTGCAAGGGGCGAGACGCTGAACATCACGCAGGAGACCTGCGACTTCGCTCTCGAGCTTATTCTCGTCAGCACCTTCGGCGACGACTACGAGGACCGCATCCTCAAGGAAGCGGAAAACCCGTTCGCGTTCCTCAGCAAGGACTCGACGCGCGACCTCGGTGTCGTCATGAAGGTGCGCCACCTTCGCGAACTTCTCATGACGATCATCGAGGGGCGTCGCGGCGGCAAGACCAGCGGGCATTTCGACTTCCTGTCGATGTACATTGCCGCTACCGACAAACAGGGCGAACGCTTCAGCGACGCGGAACTGCTCGACGAACTCATGACACTTATCGTGGCGGGTTTCGAAACCTCGGCGAATACGCTCAACTGGGTGTGGTATCTCGTGGCGAAGCACCCGGACGTCGAGGCGCGCCTCATCGAGGAGGCACGGCGCGAGTTGCCGACCGTTTCATCGATTTCGGTCGAGACCCTGACCGCGATGCAGTACACGCAGCAGGCGCTCGAGGAAACGCTGCGGCTCTATCCGCCTGTCTGGCTGTTTACGCGCCGCTCGACCGAGGCCGACGAGTTGGGCGATTTCGAGGTACCGCCCGATACGGACATCTACTTCTCGCCGTACATCCTGCATCGCACGGCCCACTACTGGCCTGAACCGGATCGCTTCGACCCGGAGCGTTTCGCGCCGACCGATGCGCCGAAGAAGGACCGGCCGTTCTTTCCCTTCTCGCTGGGTCCGCGCCGTTGCCTGGGCGAGTATTTTTCGTTTCTCGAAATGAAGGTCCACCTGGGCCTGCTGTTGCCGCGCTTCAGGATGCGCCTGGCTGACGACGAGGAACCGGGGCTCGAGCTGGCCATCAACCTCCGTTCGGCCAGGGACATCCACGTCGTACCCGAAGAGCGCAGGGATTCATGAAGCTCTACGAGACATTGACCGACATGTTCGCGGCCCTGAAGGAGCGCGACCGCGAGATCCTGTTCATCGACGGCGAGAACGACGAGACCGCGGTGAGTTTCGGCGAACTCTGGGAGCGTGCGCTCGCGCTGCTGGGCGCGCTGCAGGCGCAGGGCATGAAACACGGCGACGAGCTGATCATCTTCAGCAAGTCGAACGAGAGCTTCGTCGTCGCGTTCTGGGCGGCAGTGCTCGGCGGCATCGTGCCCGTGCCCGTGGCGGTCGGCATCAGCGATGAACACAAGCTCAAGTTGTTCCGCATCCTGTCGCAGCTCGAAAACCCGACGTTGTTCACCGAGATGGACCAGCTGCAGCGGCTGCACGACTTCGCGCGTGACGAGGGCATGGCCGACATCGGCCAACTTCTCGACACGCACACCGTGCTCATGAGCGACGTGAAGCCCGGCGCCCACGGCGAGATTCATGCCGCGCAGGCCGGGGACATCGCCTTCATCCAGTACTCCTCGGGGTCGACCAGCGACCCGAAGGGCGTGGTCCTGACCCATCGCAACCTGTGCGTCAACATTCGCGCCATCGTCGAGGGCTTCGGCTGGCACGAGGACGACCAGTCGCTGAGCTGGATGCCGCTGACCCACGATATGGGCCTGATCGGTTTTCACCTGAGCGTCATGGCGGCCGGCATGAACCACGCCGTCATGGATACCAGCGTGTTCGTGCGGCGGCCGCTGCTGTGGATGAGCAAGGCCAGCGAACTGCGCGCCACGCAGCTGTGTTCGCCCAACTTCGGCTACAAGCACTTCCTCAAGCTCTTCGCGCGCAAGGGACTGCCGGGAATCGACCTGTCCTGCGTGAAACTCATCGTCAACGGCGCCGAGCCGATTTCCTGGGACCTGTGCGAGGAGTTCCTTGCTGCGCTGGCACCGCACGGCCTGGCGCGCAGCGCCATGCTGCCCGTCTATGGCCTCGCCGAAGCGACCGTTGGTGTGTCGTTTTCGCCGCCGGGACCCGACTACGAGCGCGTCGTCATGGACCGTCACAGCCTCCAGATCGGAGCGCCGTACGCGGCCGTTGACCCGGCGCACGAGGATGCCGTGAGCTTCCTCAAGGTTGGCCGGGCGATCCGCGACGTGGAGATCCGGATTGTCGACGATCAGGACCAACAGCTTGACGACGGCTACATCGGGCACATCCAGCTGCAGGGCGCCAGCGTCACGGAGCGAATATACGGCGATCCCGGCGCGACCGCCGAGCTCTTCACCGCGGACGGCTGGCTGCGCACCGGCGACTGCGGCGTCGTCGTCGATGGCGACCTCGTCATCACGGGCCGCCAGAAGGACATCATCATCATCAACGGTCAGAACTACTACCCGCACGACATCGAGGAGATCGTCGCCCAGCTCGACGAGCTGGACCTCAACAAGGTCGTCGTGGCCGGTGCCACGCCGAAGGGTGGCCAGACCGAGGAGCTGATCGCGTTCATTTTGCACCGCCAGGACCTCGACGACTTCCTGCCGCTGATCGACAAGGTGCGCAACATCGTCGGCGAGCACGCCGGCATCGAGGTGCACACGGTCATACCGGTGCCACGCATCCCCAAGACGACGAGCGGCAAGGTCCAGCGCGCCAGGTTGCTGGCCGCCTATGCCGACGGGGATTTCGACGCGGTCCTGGCCGAGCTCGCCCCCGGGGACGCAGCCGCTGCGGCTGAATCCGACGCCGATCCCCTGGTTGCCGAACTCGTCGAGATTGGCCGGGAAGTCGCCAAGGACCGCAAGATCGGCGCAGATGATAACCTGTTCGAGATTGGCGTCAGCTCGCTGACCCTGACGGAAGTCGTTCTCGCGATCGACGAACGATATCCGGGGAAGCTCGATATCAGCGACTTGTTCGATTACCCGACGCTGCGCGAGATCGCGGCGTTAATCGAGAGGAAGAGCGAATGACCTACGCGCGTATCGCCGGCATTGGCAGCTGCCTGCCCGACAAGGTCGTGTCCAACAACGATCTCGAAGAGATGATGGACACCTCGGACGAGTGGATCCGGGAGCGCACGGGGATCAAGCGACGACACATTGCCAGCGAGGACGAGACGACAGCCTCGCTGGCGCTCATCGCCGCCGAGCGGGCCATGGATATGGCCGGCGTGCAGGCCGCCGACCTGGATATGATCGTGGTCGCCACGTGCACGCCGGACAAGATCATGCCGGCCACGGCATGCATCGTGCAGCGGCGGCTCGGTTCCGTCGGCTGCCCGGCGATCGATATCAACGCCGCCTGCAGCGGCTTCGTTTATGCGCTCGACTACGCCAATCGCTACATGCGCACCGGCGGCGGCCGTCACATACTGGTGATCGGCGCCGAGACGCTGTCACGGATCACCGACTGGGAAGACCGGACGACGGCGGTCCTGTTCGGGGACGGCGCGGGTGCGGTCGTACTCGAGGCGGCGGACGAGCCGGGGATCCTGGCGACGCATATCCACGCCAACGGCGAATACGAGGACCTGCTGCAAACGCGCAACGGCGTGTCGCTCGGGTTCGACGCCAGTTGCTCGCCGGGCGCGTCGATCGAGATGAACGGCAACGCCGTCTTCAAACGCGCCGTGGCGACCTTCGACAGCATGGCGCGCGAAACCGTCGCGGACCTCGACGGCCACCTCGAGGATATCGACTGGTTCATCCCCCACCAGGCGAACATGCGCATCATTACCGCGGCCGCGAAGAAACTCGGCATGTCCATGGACCGCGTGATAGCGACGGTGGACGAGCACGCGAACACGTCCGCCGCATCCATCCCGCTGGCCATGGATCTCGCCGTGCGCGGGGGCCGCATCAAGCGCGGCGACAAGATTCTCATGGCCGCTTTCGGCGCCGGCTTCACGTGGGGCTCGGCGATGCTCGAATACTGAGCGGGCGCCCGTGACTGCGCCCTCTTGCCGGACCGCCAGGCCTCGTGCAGCCGTGTTCGCGCTGTTCGTGCTGGCCGCGGCGGCCCTGGCCGACGACGAAACGAAATTCATCCCGCCAGAGCAGCTGCGCGACATGGTCGACGGCAGGGCCCTAGAGGCGATCAGCCTGTACCGCGAATTTCTCGCCATTCCGAACGACGCCGGTTTTCCGGAGCAGATCCCGCCGCTGAATGCCTGGATTCGTGACGCGTTCGAGGCGCGCGGATTCGAAACGCGCCTGTTGCCGACGGCGGGAAGCCCGTCGGTCTTTGCGGAGAGACGGTCTCCGGGCGCTCGCGATACCGTGCTGATCTACCTGCAGGCCGACGGCCAGCCCGTCGACGCAACCGCCTGGGCGCAGCCGGATCCGTACACCGCCGTGCTCAAGGAACAGGACGAGGCCGGCGACTGGCAAATCGTCGACTGGGCGCGGCTCGAAGACACCCTCGACCCGGACTGGCGCGTCTTCGCACGGTCCGCGGCGGATTCGAAGGGGCCCATGACGCAGTTCCTCGTCGCGGTCGAGCTGCTGGCGTCCGTGAAACCCGATCTCGACTATCACCTCAAGGTGCTCGTCGATACCGAGGAGGAGCTGGGTTCGCCGCACCTCGCCGACGCGGTGCATGCGCATCGCGAACTGCTGGCGTCGGACATGCTACTGATCTTCGACGGCCCGCCGCATGCGTCCAACAAGCCGACCGTGTCCCTCGGCGCGCGTGGCATCGCGACCGTCCGGCTGACGGCCTGGGGCCCGCGGGTCGCGCAGCACAGCGGCCACTATGGCAATTTCGTGCCGAATCCCGCGCTGGACCTCGCTCACCTGCTCGCGTCGATGAAGTCGCGCGACGGCGTGGTCGTCATTGACGGTTTCTACGACGGTGTGACCCTCGACGACCGCGCCCGCAGCCTGCTGGCTTCAGTCCCCGACGATGAGGACGCAATCCTAGCTTCGATGGGGCTGCGTCGCGCGGATGCCGTCGCCGCGACATTGCAGGAAGCGATCCAGTACCCGTCGCTCAACATCCGCGGCCTGTCGGCGGCGTGGACCGGGCGGCAGAGCCGCACCATCATTCCGCCGAGCGCCGTCGCCGAGATCGACATCCGCCTGGTCCGGGAATCGGACGCGGAGCGCCTGGTCGCGCTGCTGCGCCAACACATTGAGGGGCAGGGCGTTACCGTGCTCGACCACGCGCCGACGGACGAGGAGCGCCGCGCGCACGAACGTATCGTCACGATGACGCATCACGTCGCCTACGGTGCATTCCGGACCGACCCGGATGCGCCCCCGGCACGCATGGCGAGGGCAGGGATGCGGCACCTGTACGGTGACGAGCCGATTCTCATCCGCACCATGGGCGGCTCGATCCCGATCGCGCCGATTATCGAGGCGCTCGGCGTGCCGGCCGCGATCGTCCCGACCGTGAACATGGACAACAACCAGCACAGCCCCAACGAAAACCTGCGCCTCGGCAACTTCCTCGAGGGCATCGCCATCCTCATGGCGGTCCTGCAACAAACGCCCTGAACGAAAGGCCCTAAACGCGCTGCTGGCGCAGTCAGGGCGCGTCAATGTGACATAACGTCCGTAATTGGCGGGTTTCGGCCGATTTTTATGTGATCTCGTTCACATTTTGGCAAAATAGCTGTCGGTATATTGCGACACATGAGCTGTCGCCATTTGGAGACAGGATTTCGGATGGAAAGGAAGATGCAAAAGGATTTCAACGACATACCGCTCTCGCAGTCGAACGTGTCGCTGAAGCTGGCGGATATCCAGCGCCGCTGCGCCCAGTTACTCGAAGAGTCGGGCGACGAGCTCGAACTGACGCTCGAGGAGCCGGCGCTCCCGCAAGACGGCAGCAATCCCTACGACCGCGGCTGAGCGCGGTCGACCGAGGTCGATCGACCAGGGTCAGTCGGACCCGTTGACGGCGTCCTCGTGCAGGCGATGCATGAGGCGCAGTCGCCAAATCCATATCGCAGCAATCATCGTCGCCGCAATCGGCAGCGCCGATACGGGGTGGCGCAAGACCAGGTAATCGTAAAACCCGTGCAGGCCTGCGGCGAGCAGGAATCCCAGCGCGGCCGGCGCCGCGATCGGCCGGCGCGCGAGCCGGGCGCGCGTTACCCAGTGCGCCCAGATCGACGCAAACAGGATATGGATGACGGGCCCGGCAAAGCCTCGCGCGATGGCTTCCGCGCGCGAGAGAAATTCGAGGTAGTGGTAATTCTCGACGGCCGCGTAGCCAAGGCCGATGAACGAGGCATAGATGATGCCGTCGAGCGGCTCATCGAATGCCTTGAAGCGAATGACGATGAGCAGGAAGGGCAGCATCTTGGCCGCTTCCTCGATCGGTCCGATTGCCAGCATCGCGTAGGCAAAGAGGGCGAGGCCGTCCGTTTCCGCGAGGGCCACGGCGTCGAGCCGCAGGCCGAACGGGTCGAGCGCGAGGTACAGGCCTTTTGACAGCGGGGCCGCTGCCATGCCAAAGAGGAAGCACATCACGAGATTGCCCGCGGGCTCGGGCAGGTGGCGGTCCTTGTAGTAATGGTACGCCGCCCAGAACAGGATCGGCACCACGACCGGCAGTGTGAGAAGTCCGTGCTGCATCGGGCTATTATCGGCGCATGCGTCGTCATGTGCTCGTACCGTGGTCACACTTGGTCTGGCTGTTGTGCTGGGCCGCGGCCGATGCGTCTTCATTGTTCGAGCATGACGCGGTGCTCGACGTCGAGCTGCGCGGCCCGCTCGGAGAGACGCTGCGTGACGCCACCGAGCGCGCCGAGCGGCCCTTCGTGCTGGCCGTCGATGGCCGGGAACTCGACGTCAAGGTTCGCGTGCGCGGCAAGAGCCGCGTGGTCACCTGCCGGTTTCCGCCATTGCGCCTCAGTTTCGGTCGTCCTGTTGATACCGTGTTTGCGGGGCAGGGCAAGCTCAAGCTCGTAACCCACTGCCAGAAAGCAGCCGCTTTCGAACTCAATGTGCTCGAGGAATACGCGGCCTACCGCCTGCTCGCATTGCTGACGCCTGCGGCTCTGCGCGTCCGCCTGCTGCGCGTCAGCTACGTGGACACGTCGAGGCCCGGGCACGCGCTCGAGCGATTCGCGCTCGTGCTCGAACCGGAGCAGGATCTCGCGCAGCGTCTCGGGGGCCGGCTGGTCGCGCGGGACGGCGTGGTGCTCAGCCAGCTCGATCGCGAACAGATCGCCAGCGTCTTCGTTGCGCAGTACCTGATCGGCAACTCGGACTACTCGCTGGTAACGGCCGACGGCGCCAAGTCCTGCTGCCATAACGGCATCCTGGTCGAGATCGACGGCCGGCTGCACTACGTGCCTTATGATCTCGACCGCACGCGATTGGTCAACCCGACCTATGCGCGACCGCAGATCGAGCGGGGCCGCCGCGCGCGCGGCCGTCGCTACGTCGGCTACTGCATGGACGATCTCGACCTCGCGGCGGCCATTGCTCGCGTGCGCGATGCCCGCGAGCAGGTGTTCGCGGAGATTCGGGCCGTGGAGGCGATGAGCGGGCGCGAACTCGAGCGCGCCGCGCGCTTTCTCGAAGGCTTCTTTCGCGAGGCCGAGGATCCCGCGCAGCTGCAGGCGCGTTTCGAGAAGAGCTGCCTCGATTGATGAGCAACACGTTCCTGTACGTCATCTCCGTTGTCATCTGGGGCTCTACATGGCTGGCGATCGAGTTCCAGCTCGGGGTCGTCGCGCCCGAGGTGTCGATCGTCTACCGCTACGTTCTGGCCTCGATGATCCTATTTATATGGTGTAAATACAGAGGCTTAAAGCTGGTATTTGAAGCTAAATATCACGTCTGGTTTGCGGCCCTCGGGCTGCTGCTGTTCTCCCTCAACTACATCCTCGCGTACCGCGCCCAGGAGCATTTGACGTCGGCCCTCGCGGCGATCACGTTCTCGATGCTGCTGTGGATGAACATCGTGCTGTCGCGGCTGGTCTTCGGCACGCGTGCCACGCCGCGCGTACTGGTCGGCGCCGCTCTCGGCATCATCGGCGTCGTGGTGATTTTCGCGCCGCAGGTGGAGATGGTGTCGCTCGGCGACACCGTCTTCTACGGCTGCGTGCTGGCGCTGGCCGGGGCCCTGACCGCGTCCTTTGGCAACATGGCCTCGCAGGCCGCGCAAAAACGCGCGCTGCCGGTCATGCAGACCAATGCCTGGGGCATGTTCTACGGGGCCGTGATGACGGCCATCGTTGCCGTGGTCAGCGGGCACGCCTTCGCGTTCGACGCGACATTTACGTACATCGCGTCGCTGGCCTATTTGGCACTATTCGGTTCGGTGATCGCGTTCGGGGCGTACCTCACCCTGGTCGGGCGCATCGGTGCGCACCGCGCCGGGTACGCCGCCGTCATGTGGCCGGTCGTAGCCCTGGCCCTGTCGATGGCGTTCGAAGGCCTGCGCCTCGATGCGCCGATCGTCATTGGCACTTCGTTTGTGCTTTTGGGCAATCTGCTGGTTCTTAAACGGGGCGCGTGATTTCCCGGAAGTCACAGGGAGATCTGTATGTCCGGACGTAATCCCATCGAGGACCTCGCTCACCTGCGCCACGAATTCGGCGAGCACGGCGGCGTCAACATGTCCATCGAGGCAAGTTCGACGTTTACGGTCATCGCTCCCGAAACCATGCCGGCACTGTTCCAGGGCCGCGCCGGGCCCGACAAGGGTTGCTACCTGTACGGGCGGCATTTCAATCCGACGGTCTTCAACCTCGGTCGGCAGATGGCGGCGCTCGCCGGCACCGAGGCGGCCTACTGCGCCGCCAGCGGCATGGGCGCCATTTCGTCGACGCTCCTCGCCCTGTGCAACGAGGGCGACGAGATCGTCGCTTCCAACGCGATATACGGCGGGACCTTCGCGCTGCTGCACGACTTCCTGCCGGCCAAGTCCGGGATCAGGAGCTGCTTCGTCGATATCACCGATTGTCGCGCGGTCGAAAGCGTCATTACCGACCGCACGCGACTGCTGTACACGGAAAGCCTGTCGAATCCCACACTGAGGCTCGCCGACATTCCGCGCCTTGCGAAAATCGCGCAGAAGGCAGGCATCCCGCTGGTCGTCGACAACACGTTCACGCCGCTGATTTTCAGCCCGGCCGCGCTCGGTGCCGACATCGTCGTCCACAGCGTGACGAAATTCATCGGCGGTGCCTCGGATGTCATCGCCGGGGCCATTTGCGGTAGCGAGGCCTTCATCGGCCAACTCATGGATCTGCACATGGGGCCGCTGATGATGCTGGGGCCGACGATGGACCCGCACGTCGCGGCGACGATCAGCCTGCGTATTCCGCACCTGCCGCTGCGCATCAAGGCACACAGCGAACGCGCGCTCGCTCTGGCCGAGCGCCTGCGGGATCTCGGTCTCAAGGTCGTTTACCCGGGGCTCGACGACCACCCGGACCACGCACTGTTCAGGGAGCTGTACTGCGACGAGTACGGGTTCGGCGGCGTCCTGACGCTGGACTGCGGCGACGAGGAGACGGCGAATGCCCTCATGTCCTGCCTGCAAAACGAACATCGCTTCGGCTATCTCGCCGTTAGTCTCGGCTACTTCGACACGTTAATGTCCTGCTCGGGATCGAGCACTTCGAGCGAGATGTCCGAGGAAGACAGGGAAGACGCAGGGATCTCACCCGGGCTCGTCCGGATCTCGGTCGGCTACACGGGCACGCTCGAGCAGCGCTGGTCGCAGCTCGAAGCGGCGCTGAAGCGCGTCGGGCTGGCGGGCTAAGCCGGGCAGGGCGCCCTAGGACGAGTCGCGGTCCTTGAGCTTGGCGCGATCGATGATCTGCGTCGAGCTCATCGTGCGGAATTCGTTTTTCCGGAAGTACTTCCAGCGCGCCTGGTAGATCCACAGGCTACGGGCGATACAGAGAAAACCTGCGCCGATGTACAGCGGAAACAGCGTGTACGCGGCACCGACCATCGCCCCGAGGAACAGGAACAGGATTCCGAGCACCATCCAGAACAGCGGAATCCGTTTGTAAACGTGGTCAGGCAGCAGCATAGCCGCAGTCTGCAAGGGGCTGCAGGCCGCTGTCTGTTAGCTGGTGCTCATTTCCGGACATTCGCGCGCCGGTTTCCTGGCACGAAAACCGGCGCAAAAATGCCTGAAAAACAATGCGATAGATGGCTTAGCGGAAATACCAGCGGGCGCCGATCGTGAAGGCGTCCGTATCACCGGCAAAGTCGAGGCTCAGACCCGCTGAAATCTGGTCGGTGAAGTAATAATCGCCGGCCAGCTGCAGGTACGTGTCGCTGTCATCGAGATTGATGTGATTCACCGATCCGCGGATCTCGAACTGCGGCGCCAGCAGGCCACGCGTGCCCGCCGAGATCAGGAAGCCCGAATCGTCGGCATCGCCGAACGGCGTGTCCACCTCGAAGTGGACAAACTGGAGCGTGCCGTACAGGTCGAAATCGTCCGTGTAATCCCACACGTAACCGCCGCCGAGTTCGAGCAGCGTCGAATCGACGTTGTTGTTGAAGTCCAGCGCCGTCAGGCCGCCGACGAGGATCCACGGTCCTTCGAGCTCGATGGAGCCGGCCAGGCGAAAGCCGTCGCCGCCACTGACGTCGACGTCGACAAACCGGAGCTCGGCATAGGAATAGCTGAGCGTACCGGCCGACCTTTGCTGGGTGGTCTGTGCTGCCGCCGTTGTCTGGATCGCCAGCGCGGCGAGCAGAAGAAGTAACTTTTTCATCATGGTGTCCTGTATCCGTTGCCCAAACGTGAGTGCAGGAGGCTAGCGCCCCTCCGGCAAGGCGCGAATCCTACCGCCGCGCTCGTTCCGATGTCTAATTGTAGGAGCGAACATTGTTGCGCCTGTACAACAGGCAGGGCAACTCTCTGTTGGAATTGAGTTTTTGCTCGCCCTCGGGGTGTCGCCGTTTGGCGTCAGGCTGCCTCATCGGGCGGCAGGATGCGCATTCCCCGGAGACGCTAGGTGTCCTGCACAGCCTCCGGGCGGGCCGAGGCGAGGGTACGCGCGGCGACCTTTCGGTTGAGCGCGATCAGCAGCGCGAGGACCACGCCCCATTGCGCCAGGCAGGTCATGACGCTGAACGGGTCGAACGGATCGAACCAGCGCTCGGGGGCATACACGCTGGCGGCCTGGTACAGCCACCAGCCCAGCAGCACCGCAGCCAGGGTCGGAATCACGAAGCGAATCAGTGCGTCCCATAGCGGCGTCGCGTTCCAGTCCTGCGGCTGGTTGTCGATCGTCTCGACGCGAAATCGGGTCGCGCCGTGCCGAATGACGGCGAAAGCGACGAACGCACCCGAAATCATCAGTGCCACGCCCCAGACGAAGTCCTGGTTGGCGAAGAAGTCGAGGTTGATGGCCGACGGCACGCCCAGCGTGAACCCGACGATGCAGACGCCGAGAATCGAGTGGCGCCGCTCGATGCCGAGGTCGACGAGTATCCGCGTGCTGAGCTCGATCATCGCGATCAGGGAGCTGAAGGCGGCAAACGAGAGACCCAGAAAGAACAGGATGGCGAAGACGTTCCCGGCCGGCATCTTCGCGAACAGCTGCGGCATCCAGATGAACGTCAGCCCCGTGGCGGCAGGACCGCTGGTCTGCATGATGGCCAGCACCTCGGCCTTGCTCATCTGCGCGCCGAGTATGGCGAAAACGGTGCCGAAGATCACGACGGCGGCCAGCAGCGACACGGTGTTGTTGCCGACGCCCGTGATGACGGCGTTCTTCACGACGCCGTGCCGGCTCTGCATGTAGGCGCCGTAGGTCAGGATGAGTCCCCAGCCGGCGCCAGTGTCCCAGGCATTCTGCGTCAGCGCCTCGAGCCAGAGCCGCGGTCTGGCCAAGGTCGACCAGTCCGGCGTGAACAGGAACGCGATGCCGTCGGCCGAGCCGTCGAGCGTCAGCGTGCGCGCCACCGAGACGAGAACGATGAGCAGCAGCGCCGGAATGAGGACGCGGTTGGCGCGCTCGATCGACTTGATGCCGTTCCAGACGACCACGGCGCCGAGGCCCATGGCCAGCGCATGGAATGCGACCGGCAGGCCGCCGGCCTGGAATCCGTCCCAGATGCCTTGAGCCGCCGCGGCGCTGAGTGGCAGCGGCTCGGACGTCATCTTGACGAGGTAGTACACGCACCAGCCCGCGACCACAGAGTAGTAGAACATGATGGCGGTGGCGACGAAGCCGACGAACGCACCCATCCAGGCGAACTTCTCACCGGCGATCCTGGCGAAAGTGCCGATGACGCCCATGCGGCCCCGGCGTCCCAACGCGTACTCCGCAATGATCAGCGGCACACTCCAGACGAACAGGAAGATGACCCAGGCGACGAGAAATGCGCCGGCGCCGTCCTCACCGGCGTTCTGGGCGGCTATGCGCGGAAATCGCCAGATGTTGCCCGTGCCGACCGCGATGCCCAGGACGCAAAGGAGCAATCCGAGTCGGGAGGAAAAACGTTGTTCAGCATGGTTCATGGCGACAGGCACCGCGGTCAGTGGCCGTCAGGGTAGCAAAAGCGCTTGCGCGGCGCGCTCAGGGTAACTTAGTCACTGAGCAGGGGAGGCGCCCTCGGATACACTGGTGTTCCGCCGCGGCGTCCTCGCAAGCGGCATTCGATCACAGGAGGCAGGTCATGATTTTCTTGCGCGATAGCACAGGGCGGCGATTCGGCGCCGTTTTCTCCCTAACCGGGCTGGTAATCGTGCTGGCACTGTCGGGGCTCGTCGCGCCCGGTAATGCCGATGCACGCAACGCCGGCCTCGTCTTCGAGGCCGACGTTTCGGCCGAAGCAGGTGGTGTTTTCCCGGACAACCCGGGCGCGCCGTCGATTACCGTGACGATCCCGCCGGGCGCACTGACCAAGGACGCGACCCTCGTCGTCCGGAAGATCGGTGCGAAAGGCGAGCTCGTGCCTGGCCAGGCGGCAGCCAGCAGTTCCTACCGCATCCAGCTCAAGAGTCGCGGCAAGGGGAAACTCGCCTTGACCGCGCCGATGAAGATAGCGATCGCGGTCGATCCGGCCCCGGTCCACCCGCAGCTCGCAGAAATCGCCACGCTCGATGAAGACACCTGGATGCGGCTGCCGGCAAGTTACTACCGGCCGTCCGACACGACCGTCGTATCGCTGTCCTCGGAGCTGCGCGCGACATACCGCGCGGTGCACCGAATGCTGCAGACCGCAGACGGTGATGCGGTCGAGCGCGGCCGTGACGTGTTCATGTACGAGACCTTCGGCAACGAGGACTTCTTCGGCGGCGTCCTCGGCCTGCATACGCTGCTCAACGGCGTACCGCCGGCGGCCGCCGTGTCGCTCGGCGTGCAGGTGGACGTGACGCGGGTGCCGCAAGCAATCGTTGACGTGCTCCTCGGCGACGACTTCGCCGCGAAACAGGCGGCGCTGCAGGATCCCGCGATTACGCGCGCGTTGATCAGGGCGGGAGCGGTGATTGGCGTGGTCGGCAGTTACGACGATCCCGCCAGTGACATGATGACGTCGGCCGGCATTACGTGCGCGCTGTGCCACGTCAACGCGGCGCCGACTGAGTTCGAGTTGGCGCCCGGCCAGCTCGTCGCGCTGCCCATCGGTGCGCCGCAGTTCGATGGTGTTCCGAATAACAGCCTCGACGCCGGCGCCATCCTGGCGCTGACGCCCACGGCGCAGGCGCTCGGACTTTCGCCGTTGCTGAATGGCTGGGGACCGGGCCGCTTCGACGTGCGCGCGCTGGACGTCCCGGGTGTCGATCGCAACCCGCTCGAGGACGGCATCGACAATCCCACGACCTACCCGCCGATCTGGAACTTCATCGACCTCTCGGAGCAGGGCTACCTCATCGGCTGGGACGGCCTGTTCGTGGACAACGGCGTCAGCAACAACGCGCTGGCGAGTATCAGCGAGGCTGTCTACGACCTGATCTTCCACGGCAACGGCGCGTTCGGTATTCCTCCTTTCGCCGTCGATGGCGGCAGCGGTGGCACGTTCCCGCCGGAACTGAGCGTCGTTCCGCCGGCCGAGCTCGTCGAGGCCCTCGTGCAGTCCGAGCTCGAGCGCCCGGGCAATGACGTGGTGCCACCGGACCGCCTGCTCGACATGCAGGAGTTCATGCGGGCGATTCCCAGCCCGATGCCGGGCGCATTCGACGAGATGCTCGCCGAAGAGGGCTTCGAACTGTTCCACGGTGACGCCGGTTGCTCGGGTTGCCACGGCTCGGCGGAATTCACGGGCCCAGGGCTGCACGTCATCACGATGATGCCACCTGCGGGCGGTCTCGCTGCGGGCATCAAGGTGCCGGGGCTCAGGGGTATCGCGCAGACTGCCCCGTATTTCCATGACGGCAGCGCCATGGACCTCGCCTCCGTCGTGGACCGTTACGTCGCGCGCGGGATGGGGACGCCGATGCTGAGCGCCGAAGAGCGCGCGGCAATCGTCGAGTACCTGAAAAGCTTGTAGACGCCCTGTCTGGACGGGCCCGCGCATCGCGCGGGCCCGGTCGGACCCGGAACCGCGTGAACGGCGCACGCACGCCGGGATATAGTGCCTGCATGAGCGTTGCGCGAGATTTCCCGAAGAGAGTTTTCCGCTCCCGGCGGGAACTCCGTGACTGGCTGGCCGCGAATCACGACACGGCCGACACGTTCTGGCTGGTCAGTTACAAGAAACATGTCAAAGGCCGCCACGTGCCGTACGGCGATATCGTCGAGGAGCTGCTGTGCTTCGGCTGGATCAATACGCGCACCCGGCGGCTCGAAAAAGCCGGTCTCATGACGCCGGCCGGGCGCGACAAGATCGATGCGGCCAAGCGTGACGGGTCCTGGACCTTCCTCGATGATGTCGAGAATCTCGAGATTCCGTCGGACCTCGAGAATGCGCTCGCAAAGAACAAAACCGCGAAACGCAATTTCGATGCTTTCAACGCATCGGCGAAGAAAATCATCCTGCTCTGGATCAAGACGGCAAAACGCAGCGATACTCGAACCAAACGAGTCGGCGAGACGGTGCGGCTCGCCGTGAAAGGCCTCAAGGCGGCACACCCCGAGGCGCGCGGCCAGTAATCACAGTGCGACCTGCAACACGCCGGGTGCTTCGACGTCTGGCTAGACTGTCCGGGTTGTTTTGTCACGCCGCAGGCCTCACATGAATTCCGAAGTCCATCCACTGGTCGCCGGGCTCGTCATAACGACGACTCTCATGGCCGTCGCCCTGTGGGCCTGGGCCTCGGGAGTCGCTGCCGGCTTCGGCGGGCCTGCTGCACTGGTGACAGGCCCGGGCGGACACCACTTCATCGAGATCCAGAAGTACCTCGTGGAACACGACGAGGATGGGGCCTACGTCAGGACTCACGATCTGGGTGCCATCGATATCGAGTTGCTGCTCGGCGGCTACGCCTTCTTTTCCGACGGCGACATCCTGCTGCGCCGGGGAATCGACCCGCGCTCGTTCTTCGACAACGTTCGAGCCTACCGGCGGGAAACGAACCTGAACTCCATCGTCCCGGACGAACCGGGAAGCGGCTTGTTTCGCTGCAACCTGGACACGTCCGACTGCTCGAGATTCGGCGACACGGGTATCGATTTCAAGGCCGCGTTCAGCGTCTTGATCGACTGGCAGACCGACGAGGTCTATATCAGCGATACGACGCGACACCTGGTGCGCAAGTACTCACCCGATGGGCGCGAACTGGCGCCTCCGGTCGGCGACTTTAAGTTCCCGAACCAGCTGATGCTGCACGATGGGCACCTGCTCGTCGCCGATACCAACAATCACGTGATCCGCCACCTCGAGCCGCAATCGTCGAGTTTTGCGGAACTCATCGAGAGCCACTCCGTGGTGCCAGGCGCGGCTAGAATCGCCCGGCAAACCTGGCCCAGCCATTTTGCCCGCGTTGGCGATCACTGGTGGGTCAATAACATGCAGACGGGGATGAGCAAAGGCGGGATCTACGTCTTCGACGGCGAGTGGGGATTTGTAAGGCCTATCCAACTGCCGCCGGACGCCGACCCGATCGCGCTGCTCCCTGTGGGCGACGAGGTCTGGGTCAGCGACTGGGATAATGACGTCGTGCGCCGGTTTTCGGCGGCGGGCGAGTCGCTGCCGGATCTCGAATCAGAGGGTCTCGAGACGATTCTCGCCGAGTCGAGGAAAGAGCGCCTGACGTATACGCTGATCAGCTTTGCGGGCGTCGCGCTGGTCGTCATGATGTTGCTGGCGCTGATGGTGCGTGCGTTCGCGCTCGGCATGAACAAGGGCCCGGCTCCGAAAGCTGCCGACGCCGATGCCGTTGCTGCGAGACATGACTCGGCTCCGCTGTTTTTCGAACCGGATGAAAAACTGCGCAAGCGGATGACATTGGTGCTTCGATTCATCCTGTTTCTCACGTTACTGGGCGTCGTTACCCTGGCTTACCTGTTCCGGAGCTTCGAAAGCCCCGACGCTGTACTTCCGCTGGTGCTTGCCATAGCGGGAATGCTGGCAATCATTCTGTTGATTGCCTGGGTCAACAAGGCGAACTGGAAGACCTCGATTCGCCTGGACGGAAACACCCTGACGCTGCGCGATTACCTGGGACGGACCTCGAGCTGTCCGATTCGGGACGTCCGTTTCGATGACACGGCCATCGCGACGCGGGACGTCATCGTCATGCTCGGAAGACCGCAAGCGCAAGTTTACAACCGCGCGGATCTCCAGGAGCGTCTGCTGCCGCGGCTCGGTGATGCTCAGCGGGTTGGCCCGATCGCGATGCTGAAGATACAAATCCAGCTCAGGCATCCGCAGGGCCTTGTCGCGGTGCTTGCGCTTATCGGCGTCATTGCCTACGCCGCCGTGCAGGCAGCGACCTAGATTCGACTCGAATAGGGGTGGGCGTGCCGCTGTGGCCTGTCTTAACCGCGCTGTCTCAGTATGGGGACCACTGCCGCTTTGCGCACGTCTGCAATTGCCTTGTGCTGTTGTTCTTCTATGTCCGCAAAGTTCTTTTCAAGATCATCGAGTTTGAGGCGCAGGGTGTCGGACAGTTTTTCGGACTGGTCGGCCTGCTGGCGGAAGCGTTCCGCGTCGGCTTCGTACTCTTTGCGGCTGTCCTCCAGGGCCTCGACACACCGCACCAGCTGCCGGTTGTTGGCTCGTAGTTGATCCAGCTCTGCGAGGTCCTTTTCTCGCGCAGCGAGTTCCTGCCGGGCTCGCCTCGCATCGTCGCGAAGCTGCTCGCTTTCGGCCTCGAGCTTGTTGACGGTTCGTTCGAGCACCTGCAATTGCCCCAGGCGCAGCTGGGCCGCGATGACCATGTTTTCTTCAGACCCGTGTTCGAGGACTGACGATTCGACCGCCTTGGCGAAGGCTTCCTGCTCCGCCCGCGCATTGACGATGTCCTCTTCGAGCGCCTTCCGCTTCTGCAGTGATTTCAGAAGTTCGCGTTTGTAGAATTCGCGAGTCTTGTCGAATTCAGTCTGCAGGTCGCTCGTTTGGCGTTTCAGTGCAACCAGCGCATTCTGGAGAGTGCCCAGCTTTTTCTTCGTGGTCTCGCGCTCATTGCGGAGGATCGCCACGTTCTTCGCGAGCATTCTTGATTTCGTGAGGACGGAATCCAGCTCGGCGCTGTGCCGGGCCTCGGCCGCTTCGAGCTGCTGGAGCTCCGATTGGGAACGGGATAACTGGCCTGCCAGTTCATCTCTCTGGGCAACAAGTTCTTTCAGCTTGCCCCGCGCCGCGCTGGCCATCTGGCTGACACGCTGTTTGTTACGGATCGACTGCACGGCCCAGCCGATAGTGGCCCCGAGGAGGCACCCTCCGACCGCGAACACCGCTATCTGTAAGATTCCGTCACCCATCCCTGGTCCTGGTGCCGCAAACGACTGCATTGCCCGGCCGGATCAGTATGGCCATTCCTGGCCACGCGCGATACGACGGATCGCACAGATTCAGACAATTGTTTGGAGGGCCTGGCACCGGCGAAACGCGTCCGCCGATACCTGATTTTGCGCATTTCGTGCGAATAAGCGGATCGATCGACCCTGGCCGGCCAGCCGAATCTGGCGTCAAATTGGGTCGAAACGTGTCGATTCCGCGGCGTTTTTTCGATTCGTTGAATCGACCGCGCAACTCCCCAAACTACCCCACGGCCGGCATATTCCCAAACGATAATGAGAGTGCGTCTTATCCCGCACCGACGGTCAGCAAGTTAGTGACCAATGTTGGAGAGAATTCTAGCCGTATTTGGGATTGCCTGCGCAATATCGGCCGCACGAAAATTGTGCATTTCGTTACAGTGATATTTTTCCCATATTTGACACATTTGGCCGGCCGCTGCTAATAAATCCCGAGGCCCTTTGGCTCGCCAACAACCAATAACTCCGGCGATCGCCTGCCTGATGGGAGAGGACGTGAGAGACAGCCACCTGAACGGTGCTCACCTGGCCTTGTGCATTCCTGCACTCAGCGTTTCCAGTGCACCGGCCGCCGTCGCAAGCGACGTTGACGGCGCAACCACGACCCTCCTGCAACAGGTTCCAGGCGCCTTGCGAAAAAGCACTCGACACGAAACGCGTCATCAGACCGATGGCACACCCAGGAACGACAGGAAAGCTGACTAGCCGGTCTCGGCCAGTCTTCGTTTTTGTCCCCAAAACGGCAGCCCGAAAATGACACATACAAACCACCGCCCGCTCAACATCGTTTTGTCTCTTGCCGTACTGGTACTGGGTGTATCGTCCCTGGCCCGGGCCGACCACGGGGGGGCTACGCACGCCGACTGGGGGCTTGTCGTGCCTGCGACCAGCAACACGGGCAACTACACGATTACGTTTACCGCCGGTCCCGTGCTGAGGCTGCAGGAAAAACCCGCTGGGGGCACGTACTCCACGGTAAGGGTAACGACCACGGGCTCGCATGCAGTGACCAACAAGCCGGATGGGACCTACACCTACCGCGTATATTTCATGTATTGCTACTACAGCTGCTACTACTCGTACAGTGAACCGCAATCCATCGTCGTTAACACCGGTCTGCCCGCACCAGGGCCGATCACAGGTCCTGCAACCGATGACGATGGTGCCTATTCACTGACCTGGGGCAGCGTTCCGGGCGCAACCTACTACACGATCCAGCGGCAGGTCGACGGCAGCGGCACATGGGATTTTGCCACCGACGTCATAACGCCCGGCTACGATGAATCAGGGCTCGCGTCCGGTACGTACAACTACCGCGTGCAGGCCTGCGATGCCGGTAACAACTGCGGCAGCTTCTCGTCGACGAAATCGGTCGTCGTGACTATCGTCGGCCCGCCGCCTCCGCCGCCTCCGGTTCCGGGCACGGGTGGTGATCCCGGTATCCCGCTTTCGTCCGATGAAACGGGCACTACGTCCGGAACATTCCGGGTCGACGAGTCCGGCGCGGCGAC
>JBFIFN010000033.1:0-27096 GCA_041602775.1 Woeseiaceae bacterium
TCGCGGCCGGTATTCGCGGCGAGATCGGCATGGGCAACGGCCTCGGCTATGATTTCAGCGTCTCGACCGGTTCCAACCGGACCGACTTCTTCATTCGCAACACGATCAACGCCTCGCTCGGTCCGAATACGCCGAGAGACTTCGTGCCGGGTGGCCAGGAACAAACCGAAACGATGTTCAACGCGGACTTCGTCTACGGCGTCGATGTCGGTTTTGCGTCGGACCTGAACGTCGCGTTCGGCGCGGAGTACCGCGAGGAAGAATTCGACCTGTTCGCCGGCGATCCGAATTCCTATGCGCTCGGGCCGCTCGCCGACCAGGGCTTCTCGTCGAGCTCCAACGGCTTCGGCGGGTTTCCGAGAAACACGTCCGCTAAACAGGACAGCACGGCTGTCTATGTCGACCTCGAGGCCGACATCAACGACAAGTTCACGATGCAGGCCGCGGTGCGCTTCGAGGACTTCAGTGAGTTCGGCGACACGACCGACTACAAGCTCGCGGGCATCGTGCACGTGACGGATACGTTCAGTATCCGTGGCGGGTTTTCCACGGGCTTCCACGCGCCAACGGCCGGGCAGGCGAACATCACCAATGTCACCACGCAGAATGTTGCTGGAGTACTCCGGGACCAGGGCACGTTGCCGTTGTCTTCGCCCGCGGGCCAGCTGGGCGCGGATTTCATTGAAAGCCAGGGCAACGGTCGTCCGACTTTGGGGCCCGAAGAGGCGGAGAACTTCACGTTCGGTGTAGCCTTCGACCTCGGCGGTTCGACGTGGACGATCGATTACTACGACATCCAGCTTGAGGATCGCGTGGCGCTCGGCGCCCAGGTTAACTTCCTCGACGCGCTGAATTACGCCGATCAACAAGCGGGTAACGCCGGCGCCTATTCGACGGTCTCGGAAGCGCTTGCCGGGATGGATGCGGCCGGTGTCATCGATCGGACCGAATTCCTCGGTTTGGATGACCTGCAAACATTCCAGTTCTTCTCCAACAGCTTCGATACCACGACAACGGGTGTCGACGTGGTCGGCAAGTTCGGGTTTGACCTCGGCGAGGGTGACTCGGTGATTACGATTGCTGCCAACTACAACAAGACGGAAGTGGACTCCGTCGGTACGGTCAACCCGATCAGTGCCGATCGCGTACGTGCGCTCGAGGACCTGTTGCCGAACATCAAGGGCAATATCTCCTGGTCGCACGTCCAGGGCAGTTTCCGCACCCTGCTGCGTGCCAACTACTACGGTGGATGGGACGATACGGGCAACGGCGTCGACGGCATCGGTGCCGAGTTCCTGGTTGACGGCGAGGTGGCGTACCAGGTGAACGAGAACATCGAAGTGATCGGCGGCATCGCCAACATGTTCGATACCTACCCCGACAAGAACCCGGGTGCCGGCGATCTCGGCCAGCTGTACTCCGAGGCCAGCCCGTTCGGGTTCAACGGCGGCACGTGGTACGTACGGGCCCGGATGACCTTCTAAACCCCGGTCAACCCTGTTCGAAGAAAAACCCCGCCGAGTGCGGGGTTTTTTTTCGCCACCGCCGAGGCACGCTGAACCGTAATAATCTGTAACAATCACCGGCGCGAAGTCCGGATTCCGTTGGTTCGCCGTGCGATGTTCGTTAACATCGATAGCCTCCGCCGCCGGTGCCGGCGGTCGGCAGTCCCGCGCAGCGTTTCCATAGCGGAGTCAGGTAGTCCCGAATGAGCCGATCAGAACAACGCATCCCCAGGTTGCGCTCGCGCGGCCGCGAGAACCGACGCCGCCTGCTGGCCGAAGCTCTGCGTCTGCTGCTCGACAGCGACGGTGCACCGCTGAAGTTCAGCGACGTGTTCGAGGCGGCGGGGGTATCGCGGGGCTCGGCCTATCGCATCTACATGGGGATTGACGACCTCCTGCAGGACCTCGCGACGGAGTGGGTCAACAACTTCGTCGAATACCTGAAGACCGCCGATCCGGGCGCGCAGCCCGAGAACTGGGCGCAGCTGTCCGACTTCATCGTCCAGCGGGCCGCCGACTACTGGGCGGACACGGCCGACACGATGCGCGTGCTGCCGCGCATTCGTTCCGGCGACCCGTCCGGCCACCGCCAGGCCGTGCGGGCGCTCGCCGAGTGCATCGCGCTCATCTTCGATCGCTACTTTGCGATGCCGCAGGTGCCGGGCTGGCTTTCCAGGATCGCGTTTTTCGCGCAGATCTGTGACATTTGCTTCTCGGACGCGATTCGCGACGAGGGCCACATCCACGAGCAACGTGTGCTCGAGGCGCAGGCGCTTTGTCGCACGTATCTCGCTTTCTACCTGCCGACGTGGCTGGCGCCCCGCAACCCGAACGAGTGAAACGCCTTCTGCAATGATCGATCTCTACTACTGGCCAACCCCGAACGGGCACAAGATCTCGATAATGCTCGAGGAGTGCGGCCTGCCGTACAAGGTCATTCGCGTCGACATCGGTGCGGGTGACCAGTTTGCCCCGGAGTTCATCGCCATCAGCCCCAATAACCGCATGCCCGCCATCGTTGATAATGATGCCGGTATTGCGGTATTCGAGAGCGGCGCGATACTCATGTACCTGGCGGAGAAAGCCGGTCGGTTCCTGCCGCAGGATACGGGGCTTCGTTACGACGTCCTGCAGTGGCTCTTCTGGCAGGCGGCGAATCTCGGCCCGACAGCGGGCCAGCTCAGCCACTACGTCAATTACGCAAAAGAGCCGGTGCCGTATGCGCACGAGCGGCACAGGAACGAGTACGATCGTTTGCTCGCCGTCATGGACGTACGCCTGCGCACCCGGGAGTTTCTCGCCGACGACTACTCGATAGCCGACATGGCCTGTTTCCCCTGGTTGGTGCCTTACCGGCGTCTCGGCTTCGATCTCGACCGGTTTACGCACCTGCGGCGCTGGTTCGATACGCTGAAGCAGCGCGAGGCCGTGCAGGCCGGTGTCGATCTCGGCAAAGACTGGCGGCGCGATGAATCGCGCAACGAGAAAGCGCGTGCGCTCATGTTCGGTCAGAATGCGGAAACCGTCTACAGGGCCGCCGACACGCCGGAGGACTGATATGAGATTCTACGACTGCAAGACGGCGCCGAGCCCTCGCAGGGTGAGGATATTTCTCGCGGAAAAAGGCCTCGACGTCGAGACCGTCCAGGTGGATCTTGCCAACGGCGAACAGTATGGCGAGGCGTACCGCCGCATCAATCCGGATTGCGTCGTGCCGGCGCTCGAACTCGACGACGGCAGTTGCATCAGCGAGGTTCTCGCGATTTGCCAGTACTTCGAGGAACTTCAGCCTGAGCCGCCGCTCATGGGGCGCGACATCGAGGAGCGTGCGCGCGTGACCATGTGGAACGCGAAAATCGAGCAGCAGGGGCTGCTTCCCCTGGCAGACGCCTTCCGCAACACGGCCAAGGGGCTCAAGGGCAGGGCGGTCACGGGGCCGGAACCCTATGAGCAGATTCCCGAGCTGGCCGAGCGCGGCCGGCAGCGCGTCATGCAGTTTTTCCGCCGCCTGGACCGGCAGCTGGCCGGCCACCGCTACGTGGCCGGCGCCGGCTTTTCGATGGCCGATATTTCGGCGCTCGTCGTCGTGGACTTTGCGCGCTGGGTCAAGCTCGAAATTCCCGACGATGCCGCGCACCTCGCCCGATGGTACGGCGAAGTATCCGCGCGACCGAGCGCGGCGGCCTGATTTCAGGCAGGATGGGCCAG
The DNA here is from genome assembly GCA_041602775.1 of Woeseiaceae bacterium. Taxonomy (GTDB): domain Bacteria; phylum Pseudomonadota; class Gammaproteobacteria; order Steroidobacterales; family Woeseiaceae; genus UBA1847. The sequence continues at coordinate 3,714 of JBFIFN010000033.1, forward strand.
CGAACGGGCGCCGACGTAAAGCAGCAGGCCGATCTTGGCGAGTTCGAGCGTCGAATAAAGCGCGTGCGCATAGGACGGCGGCGGTTCTCCTCCGGCAAGGATGATGTCCGCGCGGGCAGCAAGCTCTGGAATCAGCCAGGCACCCTGCGCCAATACGATCAGCACGAGCGCGCCGCTCGGCGCCCACAGGCTCGCGCTGCGGCCCGAGGCGCGCACGACGATCAGCAGCAGCGCAAGAGCCAGCAGCTCGGCCTTGTTGAGCGCCGCGAACACGACGCGTCCGACATCGAGAGCGACCGGGCGCGTGATGGACCCCGCCGTGAAACGCACGGGCGTCGCGATCAAAGTGACGCCGACCGTCATACCTAGCCAGGTGAAGCAAACCCAGGCCGGATTGAGCAAAGCGTTTCGAATTCGTTGCGCCACGAGAATATAATGCACCACCCGACAGCGGATAACAGCATGACCAACGTGACGGAATCGCAAACGGTGTCAACGGTACTGATGGTCCGGCCCGCCGGGTTCGAGAGCAATCCGCTGACGGCGGCATCGAACGCCTTCCAGAGCGGCCCGTCGTCATCGCCAGCGGAACAGCAGGCAGCAGCGCTGCGCGAATTCGACGGCCTCGTCTCGGCACTTCGCGACGCCGGTATCGAGGTCATCGTCATTGACGACACGCGCGATCCCCACACGCCCGACGCGATCTTTCCCAACAACTGGATCAGCACGCATGCGGACGGCCGCGTGGTCCTCTACCCGATGGAAGCGGAGAACCGGAGGACCGAGCGCCGCCGCGATGTCGTCGATCTCCTCGTGAACCGGTATGGCCGACAGGTTTCGGACATCGTCGATCTCAGCGGGCACGAATCGGCGGGTCACTATCTCGAAGGTACCGGCAGCATGGTTCTGGACCGCGTCCATCGTATTGCTTACGCGTGCCTGTCCACCCGTACGCACCTCGACGTGCTCGGCGATTTTGCGCAGCGCCTGGATTACGACGTCGTCGCTTTCGAGGCCGTCGACAGGCACGGCGTGCCGATCTATCACACCAATGTGCTGATGAGCCTCGGGGAGTCTCTTGCCGTAATTTGTGACGAGGCAATTGCGCGGCGCGACCAGCGCGACGCGGTGCTCGCCCAGCTGCGAAACACCGGCCACGACATCCTCAGCCTGAGCTACGCCCAGCTCGAAGCATTCGCCGGCAATATGCTCGAATTGTGCAGTGCCGACGGTGTCCCCGTGTGGGCCCTGTCACAACAGGCCTGGGATTCTCTGGATACAGCGCAGCGTGAGAAGCTTGCCGCCGATCACCGCATTGTCCATGCCCCCATCGACAAGATCGAGGCTGCGGCAGGCGGCAGCGTGCGCTGTATGCTCGCCGAGATACACCTTCCGGCACGAGGAGAGCCGCAAGTATGAGCAAAGACAGAATCCTGATGTGTCCGCCAGACTTTTTCACGGTCGATTACGTCATCAATCCGTGGATGGCGGGACACGAGGGATCGCTGAGTCTCGCGCGTGCCAAGGAGCAGTGGCAGGCATTGCGTGACACGATCGCCGGGTTTGCCGACGTGATCACCATCAAACCGCAGCCCGAGTTGCCCGACATGGTATTCACGGCCAATGCCGGCGTCGTTTATGGCGACAAGGCCATTGCCAGCCATTTCATGCCGCACGAGCGGCGCCCGGAAGAACCGTTCTTCAAACAGTGGTTTCGCGACAACGGCTTCGAACTCCACGAGCTCGACGACAAGATCGGCTTCGAAGGCGCGGGTGATTGCCTGCTCGACCGCGGCGGTCCCTGGCTCTGGACCGGCTACGGTTTCCGCACGGAGATCGAGGCGCACGAAGAAATCCGCGAGTTTTTCGACATCGAAGTCGTATCGATCCGGCTGACCGATGCGCGTTTTTATCATATCGACACGTGCTTTTGCCCCCTGACCGATGGTTTCCTGATGTACCACCCGCCGGCCTTCGACTATGACTCGCGAATTGCGATCGAGAGCCGGATTCCGCCGCACAAACGCATCATCGTGGACACCTTCGATGCTGGCAATTTCGCCTGCAACGCTGTCAACATCGGCGACCGCGTCATTCTCAATACGGCGTCGGACCCGCTCAAGGCGCGGCTCATGCTGGCCGGTTTTCACGTCCATGAAGTGGAGCTCAGCGAATTCCTCAAGGCCGGCGGCTCCGCCAAGTGCCTGACACTGAAGCTGACCGAACCGGTCCGGCGGCCCGACTGATGTCGGCGCACCGCTACGTCATTCGCCCGGCCGATCCCGCGGCGCACCTTTTCGCGGTGCGGCTGACCGTCGCGGCGCCGGATCCGCAGGGGCAGGAATTCGAGATGCCCGCGTGGATACCCGGCAGCTACATGGTGCGCGATTACGCGCGCCACGTCGTCTCGGCGCGTGCCGAATCGGACGGTCGCGATGTCGAATTGACAAAGCTCGACAAGAGTCGCTGGCGTGCGGCGCCGACGGATCGTGAGTTGACGCTGGTGCTCGAAATCTACGCCCACGATGAAAGCGTGCGCGGCGCCCATCTCGATACGACGCACGCATTTTTCAACGGCACCTGCGTGTTCCCGGCCGTGGTCGGCCAGGAAGACACAGCGTGTGAGGTCGCCATCGAGCCTCCTGCAAAACCTTTTGGCAAGCACTGGCGCGTTGCGACCGCGATGCGCCGAGAGGATGCCGAGCAGTACGGGTTCGGTGCCTACAGCGCAGCGGACTACGACGAGCTGATCGACCACCCGGTCGAGATTGGCGAATTGTCGATCGGTGAGTTCGAGGCCAACGGCGTGCCGCACGCCATAGCCATCCGCGGCGATGTGCGTGTCGACATGGCGCGGCTGTGTCACGATGTGAAAGCGATTTGCGAGCAACACATGTCGCTGCTCGGGGTGCCGGCCGACCTCGATCGCTACCTGTTCCTGCTGCACGCGCCGGGGACGGGCTACGGCGGTCTGGAACATCGCTGGTCGTCCGCAAATGTCTGCTCGCGCGACCACCTGCCGGCGCGAGGCGATGATGGCGTTTCCGAAGAATACCGCACACTTCTCGGCCTGCTGAGCCATGAGTACTTTCACCTGTGGAACGTCAAGCGCATGAAGCCGGCCGCGTTTACGCCCTACGATCTTTCGCGGGAACGCCACACGGAATTGCTCTGGGTCTTCGAGGGCGTAACGTCGTACTACGACGACCTGGCCCTCGTGCGCAGTGGACTGATCACCCCTGAGAGCTATCTCGAACTGCTGGGTCGGGCGATCACGCGCGTGCTTCGCGGAGCCGGCCGCCGCCGGCAGAGCATCGCCGAGTCGAGTTTCGACGCGTGGACCAAGTTTTACAAACAGGATTCGAATGCGGCGAATGCCATCGTCAGTTATTACGCGAAGGGATCGCTCGTCGCTTTGTCGATCGACCTCAAGTTGCGCACCGAGACCGACGGCAAGGTGTCGCTGGACGACGTCATGCGGGCTGCGTGGGAGCGCTGGGGCGGGACCGGCGCCGGCATGCCGGAGGACGGCTTCGAACGGCTTTGCGCCGAAGTGTCGGGCCTCGATATCGGGGACTTTCTCGACGCGGCCGTGCGCGGCACGGGCGAGCTGCCAATCGAGTCGCTGCTGGGCACGCATGGCGTCAATTACCTCTTGCGGCAATCGGCAGGCGGCAAGGACAAGGGCGGCAAGGCGGCGGTTGACGGCGCTCTGCCAGACGTCTGGATGGGCGCGGATCTCGCCTTGCGTGACGGGAGAACCGTTTTCACCGTCGTGCACAATGGCGGTCCCGCGGAGCGTGCAGGTATTTCGCCCGGGGACGAACTCGTCGCGCTCGACGGCTTGCGCATCAACCTTGCCGGCGCGGAGGCGCGCACGCGCCGTTACAAACCGGGCGACCGCGCGGGCGTAACCGTGTTCCGCGGTGACGAGTTGATGAATATGCGCCTGCGCTGGGAGAAGGCGCCGGCCGACACCTGCTACCTGGAGAGCGACCCCGACGCAGACGAGACCGCCGCTTCGCGACGCAAAGCCTGGCTGGGTTATTGACGCAACTGCTCGCAAACCCGACGCTGCGCCTGTTCATCGGGGCGGCGCTGATCAGCCTGTCCCCGGTCTGGGTCAGGCTCGTGAGCGTATCGGCGACGACCAGCGCTTTCTGGCGCCTCGCAATCGGCGGCGTCGTTATCGCTGCCTACCTCGGCGTGACGCGCAAGCGCCCGCAATTCGGCGCACGTGTCTGGGGGCTGCTCGTCCTCGCGGCTTTCTTCCTCGCGGCCGACCTCTGGTTCTACCACAGAAGCATCGATTTCGTCGGGCCCGGGCTCGCCACGCTGCTCGCCAATTTCCAGGTGTTCGTCATGGCCGCCGCGGGCTTTCTTATCCTGCGGCAACGGCCGACGGCGCTGCAACTCGTTGCCATTCCGCTTGCGCTGGCGGGCCTCGCGCTGATCGTCGGCCTCGATTGGCGCGTGCTGCCCGAGGACTACCGGCGCGGGATTGTCTTCGGACTGGCGGCGGCAGTCACTTACGCGGCCTACCTCCTCGCGATGCGCAGTTCGCGCCGCGCCGCGACGACGCGGGTGCCGAGCCGCGAGATCGCCGTCGTTTCGTTGTGCGGCGCCGTGATGCTCGGCGCCTCTGCCGCAGGCGAGGGCGTGTCGCTCGCGATTCCGCATGCGCCGGATCTCGCATGGCTCGTCTGTTACGGCGTGCTGTCGCACGGCCTCGGCATGTTGTTCATCACGAGCAGCCTGCCGCACGTCACAACGGCGCAGGCCGGTCTCGCGCTCTTGCTGCAGCCGACCTTGAGCTTCGTCTGGGATGTCGCGCTCTTTGCGCGACCGATGCGGCCATCCGAGTTTATCGGCGCCGCGCTGGCGCTATTCGCGATCTACCTGGGATCGCGCTCAAAGCAGCTGCAGGGCGCCCGGCAATAGCGATATCTCGAATCGCCGCAGCGGAGGCTGCATCTCGCCATCGAGATGCGACAGCACGGGCTCGTCAGCCTCGACGAGTACCTCCGTTACTTGCTCGTGCGTAATCTCTTTTTCAGTCACGTGTCTGCCGCTCATGAGCGTGGGCAGCAGCGTCAGGATACGTCGCCGCGATACGGGTGCTGCAATGATCAGGTCGAACCGACCGTCGCCGTTGTGCGCCATCGGCGCGATATGGAACATGCCGCCGACCCAGGGACCGTTCGCGATATTGGCGAGCGTGAGCGGTCCGTCCCAGACGGCTCCGTCCGCCGTGATGCGCAGGCGCGGCGTGGCGATACCCGCGGCCATGCCGCGGAAGATGGCGAGCAGGTAGACGAGATCGCCGATTGGCACGCGATACGAACGCGCAATCTGGGTGACCTTGGCGTCAAAGCCGATGCCCGCGCCGTTCGCGAAATAGCGGCCGTTCATGCGACCGGCGTCGACGACACGTCCGGCGTCGCCGGTTTCGATGCGCTGCGCGAGCAGCGTCGTGGCGCGTTCCCAGTCGAGCGGCACGTCGCAGGCCTTGGCAAAGTCGTTTCCAGTCCCGGAAGGAATGACACCGAGCGATGCCGGCGTCCCGGCGCGCAGGATGCCGTTGCACGCTTCGTGAACGCTGCCGTCTCCACCCGCGACGACGATGCGGCGCGCACCGGCTTCAACCTGGTGCAGAACCCGTTTCTCGAGATCGCCGACGCCGTCGCTGAGATGCACTTCGACGGGCCGACGGCAGCGTTCGAGAAGCTCGCGTATCCTCGGCTCACGCTTGCCCGCGCGGCCGCGGCCCGCAGTCGGATTCAGGAACAGGTGCACGGCATCGTCGCTCATGCGCCGATGCTACAATGCGCCCGACCAGTGCCGCAAAACGGAAATTCGCATGCTCGAGCTCGGCGTCAAGTTCCTGATCAGCTATTTCATCGGTTCGCTCATGGGCGCGATGATCATGGGCAAGCTGAGAGGCGGCGTCGACATTCGCACGATGGGCAGCGGAAATGCGGGCGGCACCAACGCCCTGCGCACCCAGGGCGCCTGGTTTGCGCTCGGAGTGGTGATCGTTGATATCGGCAAAGGCGTCGTCGGCGCCGGTGTCGTACCCGGCCTCGAGCTGCCGTTCGCGGCCCAGGACCCCGCGATTTCCCGCACATGGCTGACGTTGTGTTGCGGTCTTGCCGCCGTGTTCGGCCACGTCTGGCCGATCTACCACGGCTTCAAGGGCGGCAAGGGTGCGGCAACGTTCATCGGTACGCTGATTGTCATTGCACCAACGCTCATCATCGGCCTGCTACTCGTCTGGGCGACAGTCGTGGCCCTGACCGGCTACGTCGGTCTCGCGACCATGACGGCGGCGACCGCGCTGCCGCTTTGGGTGGCGGTTACCGGACTGGACCTCGAGAAACAGCCGCTCTTCCTATACCTCGCCGTGATCGCCGGCTGCATCATTTTCTGGCACCGATCCAACATCGGGCGCATGCGCAACGGCGTCGAAAACCGCAACGAGAAGCTCATGCTGCTCAAGCCGAAGAACGCGCCGGACCGTAATGAGCGAACTTGACGCGGGAGCCATCAGCGCGTCGCTCGGCGAGCCCGCGTTGCGTCGCCTGGAGAGGCTCGAGGCCTTTGCCGAAATCGGCTCCACCAACTCCTACCTGATGCACGGCGAACCGCCCGCCACGGGGCGGTTCCGCGTGGCGCTGACCGACAACCAGACGGCAGGCCGGGGACGACATGGGCGTACCTGGCGGTCGCCGCCCGGCACCGGCATCTGCCTGTCTGTGGCATACACCTTTGCTGCTCAGCCACGCAACCTGCCTGCGTTGACGCTGGCCGCGGGGCTCGGCCTGATCGATGCGCTCGAACGGCTCGGCATTTCCGGCATTGCATTGAAGTGGCCGAACGATCTCGTCGCCGGCGACGGCAAGCTTGGCGGCATCCTGACCGAATCGCACACCCTCGGCGGCAGCGCGATACTCGTGGTCTCGGGTGTGGGACTGAACGTGAAGCTGCCCGATGACTTCGACCTCGGCGCCGGGGCGGAGCGGGCGCAGCCGGTTTGCGATCTCGCGAGCCTCTCAAGCGACCCGCCGTCAGCGAACGCGATTGCAGCCGGACTTGTCGATGGATTGTGCGGTGTATTCGTCGATTACGAGACGAACGGATTTGCCGCGTACGTGGGCCGTTGGCGGGAGCGGGACTGGCTGCGTGGCCGCGAGCTCAGAGTTGACACGCGGCAGCGGCTGCTGTCGGGTGTCGCAGCCGGCGTCGCCGATGACGGCGCGCTGCTCGTCAAGGTCGATGACGGAGCCGTGCACCGGGTCACGTCCGGGACCGTGACGGTCGCGGACGCGCACGGAACGAAGCCGTGACCGCGTTGCTCCTCGACGTCGGCAATACGCGCATCAAGTGGGGCGTGCTCGACGGTGGCAGCATTCGGCGTACCGGACATATCGCGCAGGCGCGCATCCGTGAGAACGGGCTGCAGGTATTGACGACGAGGGTTCCGCGCCACGTGGACGAGGTGCTGGTCAGCAATGTCGCCGGCGCGTCGTTCGCGACGCGCCTGTCCGGCGTCGTGAGCGCGCACTGTAATTGCGACGTGCGTTTTGCGCGTTCGGAGCGAAGCGGCTGGGGCGTGACCAACGGCTATACGCAGCCTCGCCGCATGGGCGTCGACCGATGGGTCGCAATGGTCGGGGCGTGGGCCGAGGTGGGCGCGGCCTGCCTGGTCGTCGATGCCGGGACTGCCTTGACGCTCGATGCTCTCGATGACGAGGGCAGGCACCTTGGTGGGCAGATCGTTGCCGGTGTCGCGACGATGGCGGAGGCGCTCGCCGCCGCGACGAGCGATATACCCGCTGTGAAGCCGGCGTCGGGCCGCCCGGTGGCCGACCTCGGCATGTTTGCGCGCAACACGGCTGCAGCTGTGCGAGAGGGCGCCCTGAATGCCGTCGCGGGTGCCGTTGAACGCGCAATTCGAACTTTGCAATCAAATGCTTATGAACCGGTCGTCGTCTTGACCGGCGGAGATGCGTCGCGCATTCTTAACGCGCTTTCCGAATCTCCGCTGCACCGCCCGCACCTCGTGTTGCAGGGCCTTGCGCACATGCTGGACCAAGCTCGATGAAAAACCTGCTGTTGCTGCTGATTCTCGCCAATGTCCTGTACTTCATGTGGGGAATGTTCGCGACGGAGGACCCACAGCCTGGTGTTGCTGTCGTCGAGGAGTCCGATCTCGGCCCCCCGCTCGAGGTGAAGGCCGGGCCGGCAGACGACACCGTCGCCAGCGTCGGCGCTGTTCTCGGCGCCGGCGCACCGTCTGACCTCGAGGCCGTCGTGGGCCGTGCGTGTGTCACGCTGGGTCCGTTCAAGGTCGTCGGCGACGCCGATACGGCCGTGCTCCAATACGGCAATGAAGGTATGAAGGCCGTCCGGCGCCAGAGCAAGGCGCAGGTCTTCATCGGCCATTCCGTGCAGGTCGAAAACGTGGCGAGCCGGATCGCGGGCCGCGAGATGATCGGGAAGCTCGCAGAACAGGGCCTCAGTGACGCGTTCATCGTCGGCAATGACGACATCGGGTATGCCATTGCGCTCGGTATTTTCGGACAGATCGAAAACGCCGAGAAGGTGGAGCTCCAGGCGCGCGCGGCCGGCTTTGAGGTCGAGATCGCGCCGATGATGCGCGACGCCGACGTGTACTTCGTCGATATCGGCTTGCCTCCCGGCAAGGGTGCGGGCTCGATCGTCGAGCGCTACGGCGAAGATCTCGTTGCTCTCAGGGACGCGGCGACCTGTCCCCACTAGGTGGGTCGCCGCAATACGTGCCCTCCTGACTCAGAGTTCGCGCAGTGCCTGGGCGACGGGGATACGCGCGGCCCGGATGGCCGGGAAGAGGCCGCCGACAACGCCGATCAACAGCGCCGCCCTGAGGCCCTGTGCGAGGAGCTCCGGCGTTACCGCAAAGTTGAAAACAACCTGGCTGAAACTGACGCCGTTCAGGGTCGAAACCTGGAACCCGTTGAACACGAGATAGGCCAGCGCCCCGCCGATGACCCCGCCGATGAGCGCGAGAAAGACCGACTCGACGACGGTCGAAATCAGCACGGCGCTCGGGCCGAAGCCGAGCGCGCGCAAGGTTGCGATCTCCTTGCCGCGCACCGACACGGATGAATACATCGAGTTGAGGGCGCCGAAGATGGCGCCGACGGCCATGAGGACAGTTAGCGGGTAACCGATCAGCCGGATGAACCGCACGAGTCCTTCGGACTGCGACGAGTAGTAGTCTCTCTCGGTCAAGACGTCCACGTCGATGCGCGGGTCGTCGTCCAGTGCCTGCCGCAGGCTCTCGATGCTCTCCGGACTTTCCAGCCTGACGCGCACGGATTGAAACGAATTGCCGCGCCGGTAAGCGCTCTGCAATACACGAATGTCGGTCCAGAGTTCGGACTCCGATACGCTGCCGTTGGCCTCGAAAGTACCGACGATCGACCACTCATTCTGCCCGAAACGGATCGTCCGCCCCACGCCGAGGCCTTTGAATTCTTCCTGTGCGCCGCGCCCGACGAGGATCTCGTTCTTGCCGGCTTCGAACATGCGACCGTCCGTCACGCGAATGTCATCGCGCACCGCGAACGCACCCGGTTGCACGCCGCGGAATGGCACGTTCGCGTCCCCGTCATTGGAACGTTTGCGAACGTCGGTGACGACGTAGAGCTCGGCCGACATTACGGCATCGTCGCCGTCCCTGAGGACGCCGGGCGCATTCGCGATCAGGAGAACCTGGTCGTTGCTGAGGCCGCTGTTCAGCTCGGATGTCGAACCGCTGCGCAGGATCACGGCGGTGTCTTCGGAGCCCGCGGCCATCATCGTTTTTTCGAGCCCGGCAGCCATCGACAGCACTGCGGCGAAAACCAGTACCACGGAGGCGACACCCACGACCGCGACGGTCGAGGCCGCCAGGCGCTGGGGCAGGTTGCGCAGGTTCAGCGTCGTGACGGCAATGATTTGCGTAATCGTGTTCATGGCAATCTCCTAACCGCGCGCCAGCGCGTCGACAATGGAGAGACGCATCGCTTTGAGCGCAGGAAAGACGCCGGCAAGGACGCCCGCGCCGATCATCATGCCGGCTGCTGCCAACATCGCCTCTGGCGACAGGAAGATGCCGGGCAGGAACGCCGCCATGGTTTTGGCCGCACCCTGGACGAGCAGCCAGCCGACCGAAAGGCCGAGCGCGCCGCCGATCAGCATGATGATGACGGATTCGGCGAGCACGATGCCGAGTACCGAGCGGTCAGCAAAGCCGAGCGTCTTGAGCACGGCGAGTTCGGCGATACGCTCGCGCACCGATTGCGACATCGTGTTACCGGCGACGAGCAGCAGCGTGAAGAAGACGGCGCCGAGGATCAGCGTGACGATCAGCGCGATATTGCCGAACTGTTTTGCGAAACTCTGCGCAAAGGCTGCTTCGGTGCTGGTTTCCGTTTCGTTTGGCGAATTGGCGAACTGCATATCGATGGCGTTGGCGACCTGCACCGGGTCGGCGCCGCGCTCTACGCGCAGGATGTACCAGCCGACCGTGCCTTTGCCGAAAGCGCGCGCCTCGTCGAAGTAGTCGTACTGGAACAGCAGGAACGCCGTGCTACCGCGCGGATCTTCGGTTTCGAAGATGCCTTCGATATCGAACTCCCAGGTGCGGCCGCCATCGGCCTTGGTCCAGATCGTCGCCTGGATCGGGATCCGGTCGCCCACGTTGAGGCCGTGCTGCTCCGCGATCTCGCGCCCGATCACGGCGCCTTGCCGGTTGCGCGCCCAGGCGTCGAGCCAGGTTTGCGGCATCTTGAGTTCCGGGTACATCGAGAAATATTCGTAGGGGTCGGTCGGGAACTGCGGGAACTGCACGCGCGGATCCTGGTAATAGCCGCCGAACCAGCTCGCATGCGCTACCGAGTGCACGCCCTCGGTCGCAGCAATGCGATTCTTGTAGGCGAACGGCAGCGGGTTGATCAGCGAAATCTTGTCGATGACGATCAGGCGTTCCGCGTCGGCGACGTCCTCGCCGCTCTTGAATGCGTAGCCGATGGCGGAAAGCAGGGCGAACAGCAGGAAGGCGACAAACACCGAGAGTATGGTCAGCGACGTGCGTATCTTCTTACGCCATACGTTGCGCCAGATGAAGCCGAAATATTTCATACGGCCTCCCGGTGCTCCAGCGTGCCCTTGTCGCAAATCATCGTGCGCGTTGCAAATTCGGCCGCCTGCGCGTCGTGAGTGACCATCACAATGGTCTTGCGGTGTTCGCGATTGAGCAGCTGCAGCAGGTTCAGGATTTCGACGGCGGTTTCGCGGTCGAGATCGCCCGTGGGCTCGTCGCAGAGAAGGAGCGCCGGGTCGGAGACGATGGCGCGGGCAATCGCCACGCGCTGTTCCTGGCCGCCGGACAATTCCCGCGGATAATGTTTCGTGCGTGTCTCGAGACCGACGATGCCGAGGGCGAGCGCGGCGCGGTGGGCCCGCTCGCTGGCGGAAAAGTTCGTCAGCAGCAGCGGCAGTTCGACGTTTTTTTGCGCGGTAAGGACGGGCAGCAGGTTGTAGAACTGGAAGACGAATCCGACGTGGCTCGATCGCCAGCGCGAGAGCTGATTGTTCGACATCGACGAAATCTCGGCGTCACCGACGCGCACGGTCCCCGCGGTGGGCTTGTCGAGGCCGCCGAGCAGGTTGAGCAGGGTAGTCTTGCCGGAACCCGAGGGGCCCATGATCGCGATGAAGTCGCCGTGCGGAATCTCGAGATCGAGATTGTGGAGTACCTCGACGACCTCCTTGCCTTTCTGGTAAGACTTGCTCACGCCGCTGAGCGTGGCCAGTGTGTCACTCATGTGAAATCCCCTAATCGATGTTGACGGTCTGTCCCGGAGACAGTTCACTCGTTGATGATGTTACGACCGTGTCGCCGGCCACGAGCCCTGTTTCGACGAGCACCTGCGGTCGGTCCCGCGCACCGGCGATGACGACGGACCGCCTCTCGACGACGCCGTCACGGACTATCCAGACGAAGTCGCCCGCATCGTCGGCTCGCAGTGCGTCACTTCGTACCATGACGCCCCGGACCTCCGGCGTCTCTGCGATCTCAGTACCGAGGAACGACACCTTGACGCCCATGTCCCGCAGAATGCGGGCGTCTCGTTCCAGGAACCCGATGCGCACCCTGACGGTGGCTTTTTGCCGGTCGGCCGTCGGGATGATCGCGATGACCTCGGCCGGCATGCGCCAGTCCGGATAGGCGTCGAGTACCGCCGAGACGCGCTGCCCCGGCTCGACCCTCTGGATGTACGCCTCATTGACGTCGACCTCGATTTCGAGCGAGTCATTATCGATGATCGTGCAAATGCCGGTACGCGTGAATCCACCGCCTGCAGAGATCGGGGAAATCATTTCGCCCGGCTGGGCGTTCTTGGTGACGACCATGCCGGCGAACGGGGCGCGAATCGTCATGTTGGACAGTGCATCGCGGGCCAGCTCCACGTTGCTTTCCGCGACGCGCACGTTTTCCCGGCCCGTGTCGAGACGGGCAGCAAGCTCGTCGAAGAGCGCCTCGGCGTTGTCGAAACTCGAAGCGCTCGCCAGGCCGCGCTCAGCGAGATCGCGAATCCGGTCCCGTTCCTGGCGGGCGTTGCGCAGCCTGGCTGCGGTTTCCGCAAGGGCCGCCCGTGCGGAGTCGGCCTGCGCGAGCGCTACCGCCAGCTGTGCCTGCTGTGTCGTGTCGTCGAGGCGTGCGACGACCTGGTCTTTCTCGACGCGCATCCCTTCCTCGACGAGGACCTCGAGCACTTTACCCGTGACTTTCGACGAAATCGTGGCCTGCCGCCGCGCGACGACGTAACCGGACGCGTCGAGGACGCTGTTCGCAGCCGCGACCGACGGCGGCCTTCGGGCCGTATCGGTCTCGACGTCGACGGCGCCGCCCGTGCGCGTCGAGATCACAAAGACGACGAGCGCTACGGCCGCGAGCGCGAAAGCCGCAAAATAGATCGTCCTGTTGCCGGCGGACGCGGCGGCTGCGCTGCGATCGATCTTCAGCTGGCGGATACTCTCCGAATGATCGGCCACTTGTGATCCTTGTTATCTTGCGGCTCGGACATGTTACCAAATCGCCCGTGCCCCCGGGTCGGGCGGCACGTGGCGGTCCGGGCCCTTGCCAGCAGCACGGGAACAACGAATAATGCGCCACCCCGGCCGGCATAGCTCAGTTGGTAGAGCAGTTGATTTGTAATCATCAGGTCCCGGGTTCGACTCCTGGTGCCGGCACCAGAATCCACACGGCCCCCCGCAAGGGGGCCTTTCGCCTGCGGAATCGGCCTAGTCCTGCGGTCGGTTCGGGAATGTCTTTTCGAGCATGTATTCGGCAGCCGCGTCGACGACGTCATCGGGCAGGTGGGTCTTGCCGCCCCTTGCCGGCATGTCGAAGTACCCCGTCTTCGCGTGCTCCATGAGCACGGCCTGCCAGAGTTTCGAGCGGCCTTCCCAGTCCGTCGGAATACCCTCGCGCGGGGCCCCGAGCAGGCCGGTTTCGTGGCAGGCGGCACAATGTTCGACGTAAGCCGCTTCGCCGCTGATTCCCGCCGCGGCCCCTGGCGCTACGGCGGCGTTATCACCATTGTGCGCGCAGGCTACCAGCGCCAGGCTGGCGATCATTGTTATGACGCTACATCTCATCGACTGTCCTCTGCGCCTACTATGCTGGTACTTGCCGGTATTGCCAACAATACGCAATCCTGCCTACGATGACGCCATGAGCCGACTCGTGCTGTTGTTTCCGGTCCTTCTGATCGCCGCCTGTGCTACCGCCATGTCCGAACAAGACCTCGATCCGTGGCCGCCGGCCGACGCCGGCGAAGCGCGCTTCGTGATTCGTTTGCCCGAGCTCGACGACGAGTCGGGGCGCCGTATCGAACTTCGCATCGGCAGGGACCTGGCGATCGACTGCAACCGTCACTGGTTCGGCGGCACTCTCGAGCGCGACACCCTCGCCGGGTGGGGTTACCCGATGTACCGGCTGGTCGGGGTCACCGGGCCGGCATCGACGAGGATGGCCTGCCCGGAGGCTCAAAAGCGCACGGCTTTCGTTACCGTCAACCTGGACGAGCCCTTCGTACGCTACGACAGCAAGCTGCCGATCGTGGTTTACGTACCCGAAGGATTCACCGTTCGTTACCGGGTCTGGTCGGCCGACAACGTCATGCGGGACGCACCGGCTGAATGACGCGGTTGTCACGGATGAAGGCGCCGAGTTCGCGAAAGTCGTCCGCGTAGCGGCTGCCCTTGCGCCAGACGAGACCAATCGTCCGGTAGCTGTCCTCACCGATCGGATACATCTTGACGCGTGTATTGCGTAAGAGGGCCGAACCGTTCGCCATTTCCGGAAGGAATGTGATGCCGAGGTCCGCGTCCACCATCTCGACGAGGGTCAGCAGGCTGCTCGCGCCGAAGCGACGGACCTTCTCGGTGTTGCGAATCCGGCATGCCGCGAGCGCATGGTCGCGCAGGCAGTGCCCGTCCTCCAGCAACAGGATGCTGTCGGCGTCGAGCCGGCTGAAGCGATAATTTTCCGGGTCGACGCGGTTTGTGCCGTCGCGGCAGGCGAGGCAGAACGGGTCGTCGAACAGTGACATTTCGTCCACGCCGCGCATCGGCCAGGGCAGGGCGAGCAACAGGACGTCGAGTTCGCCGTCCATGAGGCGGCGGTAGACGCGCCCGGTCTGGTCCTCGACCAGCAGCAGTTCCAGCTGCGGATAGCGTTTGCGCAGCTTCGGCAGTATCGAGGGCAGCAGGAACGGAGCGATCGTCGGGATGATGCCCAGCCTGAGCTCGCCCGTGAGCGGCTCGCTGCGGCCGCGCGCCGTGTCCACGAGTAATTCCACGTCCTTGAGCACGAGCCGGGCCTGCACCGCGATGTCCTGCCCGACCGCCGTGATGGTCACGTTGCGGTTGGTGCGGTCGACGAGCTGGGCCTCGAGCGTCGTTTCGAGCTCCCGGATCGCATTGCTGAAAGCGGACTGGGACACGAAGCAACGCTCGGCGGCGCGACCGAAGTGCCCGGTCTCGGTCAGCGCCAGGAAATACTGCAGCTGTTTGAAGGTCGGCATTCTCATATTCGATAAAATAGCATACAGTAATACTAATAAATCATTTTATTTGTTGGTTGCGGTAAGTCATCATAGCCGCACGTCACTAACTGGGAGACGATGATGGAACTCAACACAGGCATCGAACGCGAGGACCGAGAGGCCATCGCGAACGGCTTGTCGCGTCTTCTGGCTGACAGCTACACGCTGTACCTGAAGACACACAACTACCACTGGAACGTTACCGGGCCGCAGTTCAACACGCTGCACCAGATGTTCGAGGACCAGTACACGGAACTCGCCACCGCGGTCGACGAAATCGCGGAACGAATTCGCGCGCTCGGCGTGCGGGCGCCGGGATCGTACAGCGAATTTGCGTCGCTGACGGCGATCAGCGAAGGCGCGGGTGACGAGACGGCCGAAGAGATGATACGGCAGCTCGCCGTCGGCCAGGAAACGATAGTGCGCACCGCGCGCGAGTCCTTCCCGGCCGCGGACAAGGCCCACGACGAACCGACTGCAGACCTGCTCACGCAGCGCATGCAGATTCATGAAAAGAACGCCTGGATGCTTCGCAGCATGCTGGCCTGACACACACTGAGGAGAAGACAAACATGTTTGACAATCTCGAAGGTAAGCGCATTCCGAACGTTACGTTCCGCACGCGCCGCGACCACAGCTGGGTCGACGTGACGAGCGAGGAGCTCTTCAACGGCAAGACCGTTATCGTGTTCTCGTTGCCCGGCGCATTCACCCCGACCTGCTCTTCGTCGCACGTGCCCCGTTACAACCAGCTCGTGCCGCAGTTCAAGGCGAAGGGCGTGGACGAGGTGATCTGCGTATCCGTCAACGACGCATTCGTCATGAACGAGTGGAAAGCCGCGCAGAAGGCCGACCGCGTCACGTTCCTGCCCGACGGCAATGGCGAGTTCACCGAGGGCATGGGCCTCCTCGTCGGCAAGGAAGACCTCGGTTTCGGTCGCCGCTCGTGGCGGTACTCGATGCTCGTGCGCGACGGCGTTATCGAGAAGATGTTCATCGAGCCGGAAGAGCCTGGCGATCCGTTCCAAGTGTCTGATGCCGACACGATGCTCAAATACCTGGATCCCGAGATCGAGTTACCCTACGACGTCACGGTATTCTCGCGGGAGGGCTGCCCGTTCTGCGTGCGCGCGAAGGGCATGCTCAACGACGCCGGAATCGAGTTCGAGGAGCTGGTACTCAACCGCGACTACACGGACCGTACGCTGCGTGCCGTCACGACCAAGACCTCTTACCCGCAGGTTTTCATCAACGGCAAACTGGTCGGCGGTTCGGACGACCTCGAAGTCTGGCTGAAAGACCGCTCGACTTCTCTCGCAGCCTGATAAAACTCCCCCTGTAAATCAGATTGCGTACCTTGGCCGGCCGGGTCATGACCTGGCCGGCCATTTTTTTTGAGGTCCGATTCTGGCCAGTCTGGCACCGGTGCCGGCGTATACTCTTTGCCATGACCCAACTGGCCGATAACCGTGAAGACGTATTCGAGCGCGCCCGCCTGTCGCGCGACGCGCGTTTCGACGGCCGTTTTTTCATCGGGGTGCGCACGACCGGCGTCTACTGCCGGCCCATCTGCCCCGCGAACCCGCCGCGCCGCGAAAACGTCACCTTCTTTCCGACCGCGGCGGCAGCCGGTGAGGCCGGCTACCGCCCGTGCCTTCGTTGCCGTCCCGAGTGTGCGCCGGGATCACCGGCCTGGGCAGGCACGTCCACGACCGTGCAGCGCGGCCTGCGGCTGATCGCCGAGGGCGCCCTCGACGAGGGCAACGTTGACTCGCTCGCGGAGCGCCTCGGTGTGACCGGCCGTCACCTGCGGCGACTGTTCGCAAGACACGTCGGGGCCAGTCCGCTCGCAGTGGCGCACACGCAGCGACTGCATTTCGCCAAGCAACTGGTCGACGAGACCGCGTTGCCCATGCAGGCGATCTCGGTTGCCGCCGGTTTCGGCAGCGTGCGCCGTTTCAATGACACGTTTCGCAAGACCTACGGCAGGCCACCGCGCGACCTGCGGCGTGGCCGGGGTGCGCAACAGAACGACGCCTCGCTCTGCGTGCGCTTGCCGTACCGTGCGCCGTACGACTGGCGCCGGATGCTGGCTTTTCTTGCCGCACGTGCCACGCCGGGTGTCGAACAGGTCGTTGACGAACGCTACGGGCGGACAGTCGTTGTGGACGGCAGCCCGGGCAGCATCGAAGTCCGCGACGTCGGCGGTGCGCTGTCGCTGACCGTTCTTGGCCCGCGAACGGAGGCCCTGTTCGGTATCGTCCAGCGAGTACGTGGTCTGTTCGACGTCGACGCGCCGGTCGGCGACATCGGCGAGCAGCTCGCAACGGACGCGACCCTGCGGCGGCTCCTGGAACGTAACCCCGGCGTGCGCGTCCCCGGGGCCTGGGACGGCTGGGAGCTGACAGTGCGCGCCGTGCTCGGGCAACAGGTGTCCGTGAAGGCTGCCACGACCTTCGCGGGCCGCATCGCCGAGCGCTATGGTGAGCCCGTCGAGCTCGACGGATTTCCCGGGGCGCGGCTGTTCCCGACGCCGCAGCGCCTGGCGCGCGCGAGGCTGGAGCGAGTCGGCATCGTTGGTACGCGCGCGCAGACCATTCGCGACCTGGCGCGTGCGGTGCTTGGCGGGTGCGTGTCATTCGCCGCGTCGCAGGACGTCGAGAAGTTCGGTGCCGCGCTGAGTTCCATACGCGGCATCGGCGAATGGACGACACAATACGTGGCCATGCGCGTGCTCAAGGATCCGGACGCGTTCCCGGCGTCGGACCTCGGGCTGCTGCGGGCTTTCGGTGCCAACAGCACGCGCCTGAGACCCGCCGAATTGCTCGCGCGGGCCGAACACTGGCGGCCGTGGCGCGCCTACGCAGCGCTGTTGATCTGGAGTTCCGAAGAAGGAACCGGAGGCTGAAGATGTACTACTGCTATCTGGAAACGCCAATCGGCGAGTTGCTCCTGGCCGGCGACGACGACGGCCTGTACCAGGTCGGTTTTCCCAAGGGCTCGATGCGTCGCGAACCCGAACCGGACTGGATATTCAATGAAGGCCGGCTCGAAGAGGCCCGCCGGCAGCTCGGGGAATACTTCGCCGGCAATCGCCGCGAATTCGAGCTGCCGCTGCAGCTTACGGGAACGGAATTCCAGGTGCAGGTGCTCGAGGCCTTGCGGGAGATCCCTTATGGAGAAACCGTCAGCTACGGGGACATCGCGAAGCGCATCGGTCGGCCAAGAGCCGTGCGTGCGGTCGGCGCGGCCAATGGCCGTAATCCGCTGCCGATCATCGTGCCGTGTCACCGCGTCATCGGCAGCACGGGCGACCTGACGGGTTTCGGCGGCGGCCTCGATACCAAGGAAGCGCTGCTGCGGCACGAGGCCGAGCATACGCGCGACTTGCTGTAGGAGGGCCTTAAGGCCCTCCTAAAGTTTCCTGCCTTCCATCGCGCGCAGCGTTGCCGACGGTTCGATACCGTCCCGGACATGATCGTCTGCCTGCAGTGTCGTGAAACGCGACTCGAGCGGCAGCACGCCGCCCCATACCGGGGCGGCGAGGTCGGCTGGATCGTCGTCGGGCATCTTGTCCGATATCTTCGCCGATGCCGATTCGATGTCGACGGCGATCACGCCAGTCATCTTGAGTTCACGCTCCGTGGACAGGCGGAGTTCCGCGCGGCGACCCGGCATGACGCTGTCGCTGATCGTGCGCAATGCGTGCTTCTTGCCATCGATGTCCTCGATTAGGCGCGCGGGGCCGAACACCGTAACGGAGCGATAGTTCATCGACGAATTGAACGTCGAGCGGGCAATGACGAGGCCGTCGAGCAGCGTCACGTTGATACAGGCTTTGCCCGACCGTTCCAACAGACGAATGATGCGCGCCTTGCGCGCGCCGTGCAGGTAGAGCGTTTCGCCATCGCGCCCGTAGATCATGGGCACGACGATGGGCGCGCCGTCCTGCACGAGGGCCACGTGCGCGAAGAGGCCGGCGTCCAGTATCGTGTGTACCGTGTCCCGGTCGTAGCGAGCTTTTTCGCGGAGCTGCCGAACCTTGTTTCTTGCGTCGATTGAATAGTCTGTCACCGCAACATTCCTCGAGTCCGTCAATCGGGAGGGCCAGCCGGCGCGAATCGCCGTCCTGGGTCACCGGTCCGGGGTCTTGTACCAAGATATAGTGCATAGTTCGCCTTTCGATACAAGATGTAGTAGCATTCCGCGCGTACCATTCCGGTACGCACGGAGATGAGATGTAAAAAGGCAAAGCGGGCGGACCGCCATGCCGGATGCGTGAATCAAAGGCGGGTATCGCGTGACACCTCTCAACACGCCACCCGTACGGCCGGAAACCTGCAACCGGACGGTCCTTTGACGAAGCGGATTGCAAGCCGGGAGACGGACAGCGCCGAATGCGTGCAACAGTGATGTTACTTTCGTTCGATCGCGACCTAATCCAGCCGGATACATCTTTTGCTTACTGTGCCGCCCAGTTTCTGGGCGGCCTTTTTTATGGATGAGTCTTTATGATACGCACCGCCAGCCGGATCGCCCTGGGCGCCCTGCTCATCGTGGCCTGTGCGAGCAAGCCGCCCGAGGTGCCGTTCCCGGCCTTCGTGCAGGTTGGTGAACTCGAAGACGTCTTCCTCGCGAGCCTGCCCGGCGTGCGAGCAAAGCCCCTCGCCACTGACCTGCAGACGCGACGCAGCAGCCACCGCATCGACCTGCCGCCCGCGTGGCGGGGAACCAGCGGCGGTGAGCCCGGACGATCCATGGAGATCTTCGTCCTCGAAGGAGATCTGAGCCTGGCCGATATCGGGCTGGGTCCCGGCGGTTACGCGTTCCTGCCCGCGGGCTCGCTCGGCTTCAACCTGCGCACGGACAGTGGCGCACGCATCCTGTATTTCGTCAACGACGTCGACCCGGAATCGGTCATTCGCTCGCCGATCCTCATCGATTCGAACCTCCTCGGCTGGGAGGCCACTGAAACGCCCGGCGTCGCGCGCAAGGAGTTGCGAAACGACCCGGGCAACGGTGCCCGAACCTGGCTGCTGCGCATCGCACCGGGTGCCGTCCTGCGCTGGCAATCGTCGAGCGTTGTTCGGGAGGGCTACCTCGTCAGCGGCGATTTCCGCAACAGCGAGTGCGTGCAGGGTGAGCCGGTCACCGGTCAATATTCGACCGGCGGCTATTTCTACCGTCCCGGCGGTGCCGTCAACGGCGGCCCGGGCGCGGGAGCAACGGCCGAGGCGACGTGGTTACTGCGCGAGGCGGCAGGCGGTGACGTCATCGATCACGAGGAGTGTCCCCGGCCGTCGCCGTGACCACGACGCGACGCGGGGCGGGCCAGCCTTCGATCGTGAGGTCAGGGTTTGCCGGATCGAGCGCTTCGGACAAGGACTCGAAAGTCATCCACTCGGTACTGCGCTGCTCTTCGATCGTCGTCCGCGACGTGTCGACGACGGCGACATCGTCATAGCCGCTCTCATCGAGCCAGCGCAGCAGCTGCGCAACGGTCGGCAGCGACCACACGTTGCGCATCCTCGCGTAGCGACCGGGCGGCGTCTCCGCGCGCAGGTCGTTGCCCGGCAGGAACAGGGTTTCGAGCACCAGCTGGCCGCCGGGTCGCAGCGTCTCCGCCAGCACCCTAAGGTGCCGCAGCGGGTCGCGCCGGTGGTACAGGACGCCCATCGAAAACGTCGTGTCGAACACCCGCCTGGCTGGCGGCGTCTCCTCCAGCCGGCAAGGCAGGATGAAGACGGCAGGATCGCCGACGAACTCGTTGATGGCGAGAAACTGCATGGCAAACAGCAGCGTCGGTTCCACGCCGATGACCGTGGCCGCCCCGGCCTCGCGCATGCGCAGCGCGTAATAACCGTTGCCCGAGCCGACATCGAGGACATTGCGTCCGTCGAGCGCTGCGATCCCGCCCCGGACGCGCTCCCATTTCCAATCGCTGCGCCATTCCGTATCGATGAATACGTCGTCGAGCTGCAGCGGCCCTTTGCGCCACGGGTGCAGGTGCATGAGCAGCTCGCGCAGGCGATCCATGTTGCCGCGTGCTCCCGGCAGCGCCTCGATCGCCGCCTGCCAGCGTGCCCAGTCGCCGTGCGTGCGCCCGCCGAGGCGCTCGCGCAAAAGCGGCACCAGGTCGTCGTTCCAGTGTTCCAGCCCGAGGGCGGCGAGCGTGCGTTCCAGGGCGGCAAAATCGAACACGATGCGCGGCCGGTCAGCGTATCGCGATGATCGACACGAAGTTGAAATAGCGCAGCCAGACGGCCGTGTGCCGGAAGCCTGCGCGCTCGAGGCGCGCGCGGTGCGACCGCACCGTCTCCGGAACCAGGACATCCTCGAGCGCCGCGCGTTTGCGTGCGATTTCGAGCGAGCTGTAGTCGTTGCGCCGCTTGTGCTCGTGATGCAGGTCGACGAGCAGCTCTTCCATGTGCCTGTTCTCGTCGACGACTTTCTCGGAGAGCACGAGCAGACCGCCGTCCGTCATGCCGCAGTGGATACGGGCGATCATGTCGTCACGATCCCCGGGCGCGAGGAATTGGAGCGTGTAGTTGAGCACGACCATCGAGGCGTCGACGATGTCGATGTTGCGAATATCGTCCTCGACGACGACCACCTCGGTCGGCGGCGCGTTGAGCCGGTCGTCCTCGGCCAGGATCTCGCGACAGCGCGCGATCATGGCGGGCGCGACGTCGACGGCGAAAATCCGGCAGCCCGGGACGGCGATGCCCTGGCGCATGGCCAGCGTCGCAGCGCCCAGCGAACAGCCAAGGTCATAGCAGTGCGTGCCGGGCTTCACGTAGCGCGCGGCGAGCGAGCCTATTGCCTCGAGCGACGCCGCGTAGCCCGGTATCGAGCGCCGTAGCATGTCGGGAAAGACCGCGGCGACGTTGTCGTTGAAGCGGAACGGTTCGCCACCGTCGTCGCTTTCGTAGATCCTGTCTTCGCCCAAATCCGTTTCCTGTGGGACAATCGCGCCTATGCTACGCGAACTTCACACCGAACTCGGCATTCCCGAGGATTACGGGCAGGACGGCGCCAGGCCGGCCTTTGCCGAGGCGACCGACCTCGTCGAGGTGGGCCCCAATCTCGTCGGCCGCATGCAGCGCCTGACGCCGGCCGCGGCGCGGCTGTGGGCAGCCATGCAGGCGGCGGCGGCGGCCGACGGCATCACGCTGCTGCTCGTCTCGGGCTTTCGCAGCGTCGACTACCAGGCCCGGCTGATCCGAAAGAAAATCAATGCAGGTCAGTCACTTAGCGAAATACTGGCCGTCAATGCGGCGCCCGGTCACAGCGAGCATCACACGGGCTGCGCCGTGGACATCGCGACGCCGGGATCGCGCCCCCTGACCGAGGAATTCGAGCAGTCGCCGGCCTTCAGGTGGCTGACGGAGAACGCCGCTGACCACGGGTTTTCGATGTCGTACCCGCGCGACAACGCCGCCGGCTTCGTCTACGAGCCCTGGCACTGGGCCTGCCGCCCCTGATTCCCACGCAATCCCCCATTCCGCGCGGGTTTCAGTTACAATGCCCGGCCCGGCAGAAACAGAAGAAACACGCGAATAGCTGTTGACAGTAGGACAGTCTGGTTAGAAAATGCCCGGCTTGCGTACCGGAGGGGTACTCAAGCGGTCAACGAGGGCAGACTGTAAATCTGCTGGCTATGCCTACGTAGGTTCGAATCCTACCCCCTCCACCAGATGGTGGTCCGGCTGAGGATTCAGGCTGGCCCGGCAGCGCGGCGAAACAGATTGGAAAAATGCATATCCGGACGGTTGGTGAAATAAGACTGTCAGGATTTTTGCACGCCTGAGAAACGGGTGAAAACCGGTCGGTTGGCGGCGCGAGGCGAATGAACGAGGAGCGCTACTCCTTATATTAGGAGGAGGTTCGACAAGGCGGGTGTAGTTCAATGGTAGAACCTCAGCCTTCCAAGCTGATGATGTGGGTTCGATTCCCATCACCCGCTCCAAGACTGGAAGGTTGTGCACTGGCCTGGCTGACGGATTTCGGCCGACATAGCTCAGGGGCAGAGCACTTCCTTGGTAAGGAAGAGGTCCCGGGTTCAAATCCCGGTGTCGGCTCCAGGAACAGATCGTAAACCTTAAAAACCTAGAGATTAGGGACATGTCAAAAGAGAAATTTGAGAGAACAAAACCCCACGTTAACGTAGGCACGATTGGTCACGTTGACCACGGCAAGACGACGCTGACGGCGGCCCTGACGAAGGTGATGGCCGAGAAGCA
>JBFIFN010000034.1:0-27075 GCA_041602775.1 Woeseiaceae bacterium
CGCCTTCGCGTTCCCCTCCTACGAGCGCTACATCGTCAGGGCGAAGCGCGCCGTCGGGCAGAACGTCCTGATGCAGGTCGCGGATCGACAGCAGCAGTTCTTCATGGACAACAAGAGCTTCGCCGCAAACATGACCAACCTTGGCTTCGGCGCCAACCCGTTCATTGTCGATGACGACGGGGCCAGTACTGTCGTGACCGACGTCGACGCCGTGTATTCTGTGGCGCTGTCGAACGTTACGGCGACGACCTGGACCGCGACGGCAACGCCGCTCAACGGCCAGCTGTCGCGTGACACGGACTGCGTGAACCTGACGATCAACCAGGCCGGCGTCAAGGGCCGATCCGGCGCCGGGGATAATTGCTGGTAGCTACAAGGCCTCGAGTACGCGCTGCAGCCGGCTCTTGACGTCGTTTGCCAGGGGTTCGACGCCCGGATCCCTGACGAGCGACATGACGCTCACCGGGTCCATGAAATCGACGTGGACCTGCCCGTCGGCATCTTCGCGCACCAGGACGTTACACGGCAGCAGCAAACCGATGTCCTCGACGGCGGATATCGCCTGGAACGCCAGCGATGGATTGCACGCGCCGAGGATGCGATAGCGCGGCATGTCCTTGTCGAGCTTCTCTTTCATCTTGGCCGCGACATCGATGTCCGACAGCACACCGAATCCCTCATCGGCGAGCTTTGCAGTCACCGTGTCGACGGCGTCATCAAACGCAAGATCGACGATCTTGCCAAAACCGAATTCTGAACTCATGAATCAATCCTGTTGCGGGCACGTATCCCTGCCGCAGTAAATGTCGTGCAAGAGGTTTATGACACGATCGGCAGGACCGTGTTCGAGCGAATAGTAGATCGTCTGCGATTCACGCCTCGTGTTCACGAGGCCCTGCTGGCGCAACCGCGCGAGCTGCTGCGACAGGGCCGACTGGCTCAGCGGCACGACCGTGTTCAGGTCGCTGACCGAGCGCTCGCCCTCGGCCAGGACGCACAGGATCATCAGGCGGCTCTCGTTGCCAAGCGCCTTCATCAGGCCGGCCGCGTCGGCGGCATACTCCTGCATATCGGTCGCAGGCGGCACCTTGCTGGCTTGGTTGTTCATCAGGCCACCAAATATAAGGAATATTATATTAGAAGTCCATAAATTAGAGTTAATTCAACTATGATGCGAACTGCTCGTGCGGCTTCCGCTTCGGCGGCTCGTTTGCCCCCTCATGACAGGGCGCGTGGTCGGTCCGGAGTCAACCTGCCCCGTCCCTTTTTCCGGCACTCTTGTTATATAATCGCCCGCCAGCGCCGCACCCCCGCGGCCGATGAACGCAATTTCCAATCTCCGGAGCGCACCTTGAGTCGGGACCAGAAGTTTTTTGACATGTACTCCCTCGTCATCGGCGTACTCGTCGTAGCTGCGATAGGCATTCTCGTGCTGGCCATGAAGATGTCGGAAAGAACACAGGGCGTTTACACGCGCGAAACCGCCGAATACCAGGCGGCCGTGGCCGAGCGTATCCGCCCTGTCGGACAGGTGTACCTGCCTGGCGAGGAACAGCAGGCCGCGGCGCCGGTTGCCGAGCCGGTTGCCGAACCCGAGCCGGTTGTCGCAGCGATGACGGGACCCCAGGTGTACAACTCGGCCTGTCTCGCCTGCCACAGTACGGGTGTTGGTGGCGCCCCCGTGGTCGGTGACGTCGCACAATGGACCGATCGCATCGCGCAGGGTGTCGACGTCCTCTATGACCACGCCATCAACGGCTTCGACGGCGAAGCCATGACGCCGATGCTGCCGAAAGGCGGCCGCATGGATCTCTCCGACCAGGAAGTACGGGACGCCGTCGACTACATGATCGCCGAATCGTCGTAGGAGGGCCTTCCGGCCCGATCGGAACTGCTGCCCAGCTAGATTCGACGGTCCAGGCACCGT
The DNA here is from genome assembly GCA_041602775.1 of Woeseiaceae bacterium. Taxonomy (GTDB): domain Bacteria; phylum Pseudomonadota; class Gammaproteobacteria; order Steroidobacterales; family Woeseiaceae; genus UBA1847. Next base: position 1,928 of record JBFIFN010000034.1, read on the forward strand.
AATGACAGCGCCTCCGCTACGTGCGGAGGCGCTATATTTTTGCTCGCCGCCAGGTCGGCTATCGTCCGGGCGACGCGCAGAATACGCTGGTGCGCCCGGGCCGAGAGATTGAAACGCTCCGCTGCCGCCTCGAGCAGCAACCAGCTGTCATCGTCGACTTCGCAGGCCGCCGCGAGCGCGTCGCCACCGAGCAGCGCGTTGGGCACGCCGGCCCGAGCGCGCTGAACCTGCCAGGCGCGGGCCACGCGATTACGCACGCTCGCGCTATCTTCGGGCGTCTCCCCGCCGTTCCTGAGCACGGACGTCGGCGGACGCAGCACCTCGATATGCAGGTCGATACGATCGAGAAGCGGGCCCGACACCTTGTTGCGATAGGTCAGTACGCGGTCGCGACTACAGCCGCAATCCGCCTGCGCGTCGCCGAAATACCCGCAGGGGCACGGGTTCATCGCGGCGACGAACTGGAAGTTCGCCGGGTACTCGGCCTGCGCCGCGGCCCTCGCGAGACGAACGACACCGGTTTCGAGTGGTTCGCGCAGCACTTCGAGTACGTTGCGATTGAACTCCGGCAGCTCGTCGAGAAAGAGCACACCATTGTGGGCCCGCGAGATTTCGCCGGGCGCAAGCGTGCGGCCGCCACCGACCATGGCGGCGGCGGAGGCCGAGTGATGCGGCGCGCGAAATGGTCGCGCCCGCCATTCGCCGCTCGTCGAAGGGACGCCGGAAATCGAGCGCACCGCAGCCGTCTCGAGCGCCTCGGCTTCGGTCAGCGCCGGCAGGATGCCCGGCAACCGGCGCGCCAGCATGCTTTTCCCGGTGCCCGGCGGACCGATGAACAACAGGTTGTGGCGTCCTGCGGCTGCGATTTCCAGGCCCCTTTTCGCAAGCGGCTGTCCCCTGACGTCCCTGAGGTCCGGCTCGGGCGCGTCCGCGGGCGGCGGCTCGAACGGCTCTGCGGGGCTGATCGGTTCGCGGCCCGCGAGGTGTGCGACCACGCCGGCGAGGGACGCTACCGGATAGACCCGTGCGTCGGCCAGGGTCGCCTCAGCGGCGTTGGCCACCGGCACGAAAACGCTGCGACCGGCCTCGCGCGCCTTGATGACGGCGGGTAACAAGCCCGGCACGGACCGCAACGAGCCATCGAGCGCGAGTTCGCCATAAACCTCGACGCCATCGAGCGCGGACGCCTCGAATTGCCGCCTCGCTGCAAGAATGCCGAGCGCAATTGCGAGGTCGTAGCGGCCGCCGGTCTTGCGCATTTCGGCAGGACCGAGACTCACCGTGATCCGCGACTGCGGCCATTCGAAGCCCGAACTCATGAGCGCACTGCGCACCCGGTCCTTGCTTTCGCGCACGGCTGTCTCGGGCATGCCGACGACCGTGAAGGTCGGCAGCCCGCCCGACAGGAAGACTTCGATGGTGACGGCGGGCGCCTCGGTGCCGTATTGCGCGCGACAATGCAGAATCGCGAGACCCATGCGGCCCTCCGTGGCCCAAAGGGGACAATTTATGATCGTCAGGAGGGCCTTCCGGCCCTATCGGGGCTAAAGCCCCTCCTGCCTTTCCTCGAGTTTCTTCACCTGGCGCTCCAGCGCCTCGAGCTTGGCGCGCGTTTTCGCGAGGACGGCCTCCTGCACCTCGAATTCCTCGCGCGTCACGAGGTCCAGCCTGGCCAGCGACGCCCGCAGGACGCCGCGAAAGTTCTGCTCGAGATCCTCGCGCATTGACTTCAGCCCTCCCGGCACGGCCTCGGCGAGCCGGCTGGCGATGTTTTCTATCGATTCGTTGTTCATGGCCACGTGATACCTGAGGGCCGGGGAAAACACCAGATGCATTTGTCACGGGCGTGCCGGGTTTTTCGCGTCTCGTTTCGGTGCAGCGTGGCGCTGCGGTGCACCAGCGCGGTGCGGCAGCTCACCGGGGAAAACCTCAAATCTTTGAAATCACGCTGCTTTTTTCAAGTTGGCACGCTAAGTGCTTTTAGTCAGGGCAACGCAGGTAGCGTTATCTCAACACTTTCGGAGCACAGTAATGAACAAGGTATTCAAGAGCATCATCCTGCTGGCGCTGGCGGGCACCGCCCAGGCGGATTTCTCGGCCAACCTCGGTTACATGAGCGAGTATCACTTCCGCGGCATACTGCAGAAGGTCTCCTCGGTCAGCGGCGGACTCGACTACGAGTCTGGCGGTTTTTACGTCGGCACGTGGGCAGCCGATGTCGGCGACGGCCTCGAAGTCGACGGTTACTTCGGATACGGCGCCGATGTCGGCGACGTCAGCCTGAGTATCGGCTACACCGGCTATTTCTATACCGGGGATTTCGACGACACCTACCAGGAGATCAACCTCGGTGCCGGCTTCGGCATGCTTTCGGTCGACGTCGCAATCGGCGAATACGAAAACTTCGCCGGACCGACGCTCGACTACACCTACTACGCCCTGACGCTCGAGAACAACGGGTTTTACGGCACCTTTGCTGGCTTCTCCCAGGACGCCGACGGGGAGTACCTGGAACTCGGCTACGGCACGACGATTTCCGAAATCGATTTCGGCATCGCCCTCATCCTTGCGAACGACGACCTGATCGGCCAGGACGACGAGTCCCTGGTGTTCTCGATTGGCAAGTCCTTCGACCTCAATTAATCACCTACCGGGCGGCTTCGGCCGCCCGTCACTCAAGGGGAATCAGCCATGAAAATGATTACGGCGATCATCAAGCCGTTCAAGCTGGACGACGTGCGTGAAGCCGTTGCCGATATCGGCATCCAGGGCATTACGGTGACCGAGGTCAAAGGCTTCGGTCGCCAGCGCGGTCACACCGAACTCTACCGCGGCGCCGAATACGTCGTGGATTTCTTGCCCAAGGCAAAGATCGAGCTTGCCGTCGACGACAGCGTCGCGGAGCAGGTCATCGAAGCCATCGCCAACACGGCCCGCACGGGCAAGATCGGCGACGGCAAGATCTTCGTCACGACGCTCGAACAGGCAATTCGCATTCGCACCGGCGAGACCGGCGCCGAAGCCGTTTAGGAACACGGAGGATAAATCGTGGACACAACACAGGTAGCGGCGCAGGTCACTGAACTGGCCTATGCGCTGGACACTTTCTACTTTCTCGTCATGGGCGCGCTCGTCATGTGGATGGCGGCGGGCTTTACGATGCTCGAATCCGGCCTCGTGCGCGCCAAGAACACGGCAGAGATTCTCACCAAGAACGTCGGCCTCTACTCGATCGCCTGCATCATGTACATGCTGTGCGGTTACTCGATCATGTACCCGGGCGACGATTTCACAGGCGGAGTCTTCAACGCGCTGGCAAACGTCGGTGTACTTGGTGGCACCGACAACTCGGCTGAAGCCGTGGCGGCTGGTGACGCCTATTACTCGGGACTGTCGGACTTCTTCTTCCAGGTCGTATTTGTCGCCACTGCGATGTCGATTGTTTCGGGCGCCGTCGCCGAGCGTATGAAGCTGTGGTCGTTCTTCCTCTTCGCAGTTGTCCTGACGGGACTCATTTACCCGGTGCAGGGCTTCTGGAAATGGGGCAACGGCTGGCTGAACACGGACGCCGCCGGCGAGGCAGTACGATTCCTCGATTTCGCCGGCTCTGGCGTCGTGCATATGTGCGGTGCCGCTGCAGCGCTCGCCGGCGTGCTGCTGCTCGGCGCGCGCAAGGGCAAGTATGGGCCACAGGGACAGGTCAACGCGATCCCCGGTGCCAACCTGCCGCTGGCAGCGCTGGGCACCCTGATTTTGTGGCTGGGCTGGTTCGGCTTCAATGGCGGCTCGCAACTCCAAGTAACGGGCGTCGACAATGCCAACGCTGTTGCGCTCATATTCGTCAACACCAATATGGCGGCCGCGGGCGGGCTCGTCTTCGCGCTTCTGCTGGCTCGGCTATGGTTCGGCAAGGCCGACCTGACGATGGCGCTCAACGGCGCGCTCGCCGGGCTGGTCGCGATCACGGCCGAGCCGCTGACGCCGACGCCGCTGGCGGCAACCTTGATCGGCGCTGTCGGCGGCCTGCTGGTCGTGGCCTCGATCGTTACGCTGGACAAGCTGAAGATCGACGATCCGGTCGGTGCGATCTCGGTGCATGGCGTTGTCGGCATCTGGGGCCTGATCGCCGTCACGTTCACGAATTCCGATGCCTCCCTGAAGTGGCAGCTGATTGGCATCGTGTCAATCTTTGCCTGGGTATTCGTTATGAGCCTTATCGCCTGGTTCGTCATAAAACTGCTCATTGGGATCCGGGTCGACGAGGAGGAAGAATACGAAGGCGTGGATCTCGGCGAGTGTGGCCTCGAGGCCTACCCCGAATTCACGACAGCGGAGTAACTCTCCCCCTGGCCCCCTGCCGGATTTTCCATAACGGTGCCGGCTGGGGGCATTTTTAAAAACAAAAATTCCCTACTGAAACAGAGACTTAACGGGCCCGACAGGGCCCGTCTTCTTTGCGGAGGGCGCACAAAAGTCCGAAACCCCCTGTGATCGCAGTCACGCCAGAATCGCTCCGGACATGCTCTAATATGAGCATGAACAGCAAACGAATAGCTCTGACGTTGGCGGTCGGCGCGCTCGTGTTCGCGGCCGGCGCCCCGGCCAGCGAGATCTACAAGTGGACGGACGAGGAAGGCAACGTGCACTACGAAGATCGTCCTTCCGGAGCGCCCACCGAAGAGCGCCTCGCCCTCAGCTACCGGCGCACCGACAGCAGCGCCGTGCAGCGGCGTATCAACGCGCGCCACGATCGCCAGACGGCGCGCGCCGAGGCGCAATCCGTGGCCGAGGCGGCCGAGCGTGAAGCGGCTGACAGTGCGGCGGCCGCGGAGGAGCGCAAGCAGGCCTGTGAGCGCGCCCGCGCGAGGCTGGAAAAATACCTGCAGGCGCCCCGCCTCTATCGCACCGATGCCAACGGCGAGCGCGTCTACCTTGACGAGGCGCAGCGCGAGGAAGCGCGCCGCAAAGCCGAAGAGCAAGTCACGGAGTTCTGCTCGTAACGCGACCATCGTCCGGGCGGCGCGCGCTCGCGGGCGCTACAATGCCCGCACCGCCTGACGGAGCGCGCGGTTGCGAGAATCCGAAGCCAATGAGACCCAGGTTTACCTGCCCGACTTCTGCGCGGCGGGTACGCTGTTTATCACCCTGCTGGTTGCCGAGCTGGTCGCCATCGTCCTGACACTGGCGTCGCACCCCGAGGAAGGGCAGTTTCTGCTGTCATTGTCGAAAATCTCGTTCTTCGTCCTGTGGCTGGCGTTGCTCGGTACGGCCGTCATGTGCAAGCTGCGCGGCTGGCTCGAACGCGCCGGCAAGACGCGGGCCTTTGTACTCGCCTTCCTGCTGCTCGTCGGGCTGTCGCTGGTCATTGCGGAACTGGCCTGGCAGCTGCCCGCAAGGCTCGTCGGCATCAACGTCATCGGCAGCAAGCACGCGGACTTCCTGGTCCGAACTCTCGCTATCAGCGCGATCTTCATTGCGCTTGCGATGCGTTATCTGTACGTATCCAGCGAGTGGCGCCGCAGTATCGTGCTCGAGGCGCAGGCACGCATCAGTGCGCTGCAGGCACTCATCCGACCGCATTTCCTGTTCAACAGCATGAACACGATTGCGTCCCTCACGCGCACCGATCCGCGCCAGGCCGAGGAGGCCGTCGAGGATCTCTCCGATCTGTTGAGGGCAAGCCTCTCCGGTACGCGGGACCGGACCAGCCTCAAGGAAGAACTCGAGGTCGCGGCGATCTACCAGCGCATCGAGAAACTCCGTCTCGGCGACCGACTCAACGTTCGCTGGGACATCGCCGAGTTGCCGATGCGCGCGCGGATTCCCAGCCTCACCATCCAGCCGCTCATCGAAAACGCGATCTATCACGGCATCGAACTGCTGCCGGACGGGGGCGATGTCGTGGTTTCGGGCAAGCGCGAGGGCAAGTATCTGCAGATCGCGGTATCCAACCCGGTGGCGCCAGGCAAGTCGCGCGGTAAAGACGGCAACAAGATGGCATTGGCAAACATCCGCCAGCGTTTCGAACTCGCCTACGGCAATCGCGCCGGTATTGACGTGGACGACAGCAACGAGCGCTACACCGTGACGCTGCGTTTCCCGCTCGACGAGGACGAAGCGTGAAAATCCTGATCGTTGACGACGAGAAGCCCGCGCGGGACCGGCTGCGCCAGATCCTGACGGACGAGCCCGGCTACGAGGTAGTCGGTGAAGCCGGCAACGGTGAAGAGGCGCTGCAGCAGGCTGCGAGACTGCACCCCGACATTGTCCTGCTCGATATTCGTATGCCCGGCATGGAGGGTATCGAGGCAGCCCGACATCTGAACGCGATGGAGCCTGCACCGGCCGTTGTGTTCACGACGGCTTACGACGAGTACGCCATCGACGCGTTCGAGGCGCGCGCCATCGGGTACGTCCTGAAGCCCGTGCGCCGCTCACGGCTCACCGGCGCGCTCGAGCAGGCCAAACGCCTCGCCGGCGCGGCGCTCAGCTCGGCCGCGGCCGATGCCGGGCTGGACACCCGCCGCAGGCACATATGCGCCTATGCTCACGGCGAACTGAAACTGATACCTGTCGACGAGATCAGCGTGTTTCGCGCCGACCAGAAGTACGTTGCTGTGGACCACGACAAGGGCCGGGATCTCATCGATGACTCGCTGAAGTCGCTGGAAGCGGAGTTCGGGGATCGCTTCGTGCGCATCCACCGCAGCGTGCTGATCGCTGTGGACCGCATAGACCGTGTCGACAGGAACGCCGAAGGCAAGAGCCGAGTGGTTTTGCGCGAGGGCTCGCAAGTCGATGACAAAGAGCTGATAATCAGCCGCCGGCATGTCGCCGAAGTGAAAAGACGCCTTAAAGGTACGTAGGAGGGCTGTAGATGGGCCTTCAGGCCCGACCCACTCGGGGCCAAAGCCCCTTCTACGAAGAACACAGATGAAAATCCGCATTGCTACCCGTAAGTCTGCCCTCGCCCTGTGGCAGGCCGAGCACGTCGCCAGCCTGCTCGAGGCCCTGCCCGAGGTCGACAGCGTCGAACTCGTTCCCCTGTCGACCCGGGGCGATGAAATCCTGGACCGCAGCCTGCAGAAGATCGGCGGCAAGGGTCTCTTCATCAAGGAGCTCGAAATCGCGATGCAGCGCGGCGACGCGGATATCGCCGTGCATTCGATGAAAGACGTGCCGGCCGACATGCCCGGGGGCTTCTGTCTCGCCGCGATGCTCGAGCGCGCCAACCCTGCCGACGCGCTCGTATCGCCCAATGGCACACGGCTGGACGACCTGCGGGAGGGCGCCCTGATCGGCAGCTCGAGCCTGCGGCGACAGGCGCAGCTGAAGCTGCTGCGGCACGACCTCCGCATCGAGCCGCTGCGTGGTAACGTCAATACTCGCCTTGCCAAGCTGGATAACGGGGACTACGACGCGATCATTCTCGCCGCGGCGGGGCTCGAACGGCTCGGTTTCGACGATCGCATCAGCCACCTGTTCCGGCCTGACGAGATGCTGCCCGCCGCTGCGCAGGGCGTTGTCGGCATTGAATGTCGCGAAGACGCTGCGGATCTGCGCGAGGTCCTCGCCCAACTCAACCACGCGTCGTCGGTCCGGACGACACTGGCGGAGCGCGCGATCGCGCGCGTTCTGGAAGCGAGCTGCCAGTCGCCCGTGGCCACGTTCGCGAGCATCGACGGGGACCGCATGACGGTAACGGCGCTGGTCGCCATGCCCGACGGCAGCCAGGTCATTCGGGACAGCGTCGACGGCGCGCCGGACGAAGCGGAGCAGCTTGGTGAACTGCTGGCGCGGCGCCTCCTCGGCCAGGGGGCCGGCGAGCTACTCCGAGTGCTGGAATCGGGCCATGCCTGACCTTCCGCTGCAGGGCGTTGGCGTGCTGGTGACGCGGCCGCGAACGCAGGCGACGGAGCTCGTCGATGCCATCGAAGCACAGGGCGGCAGCGCCTATTGTTTCCCCGTCATCGAGATCGCCGCATTCTCGGAACTCGACGTCCGCAACAGCGTGTCGCGGCTTGGCCAGCCCGACATTGCCGTGTTCGTCAGCCGCAATGCCGTCGAACACGGCATACAGTTTGCGGATGACGCGGAAATTGCGGTGATCGGTCCGGCGACGGCCCGTGCCGTCGCGGCCGCCGGCCGCGTCGTCGACATCCAGCCCGCCGATGGTTTCGACAGCGAACACCTGCTGGCGGAGCCGCGCCTCCGCAACGTCGCGGGCCAGACCGTGCGCATCATTCGGGGTAACGACGGGCGCGAGCTGCTGGCCGAAGAACTGAGGGCGCGCGGCGCTACCGTCGAGTACCTGTCAGTCTATCGACGCCGACTGCCGACCGTCAGCGCCGACTCGGCTGCCGACCTCGAGGCGCGGTGGCGACAGGGCCAGATTGCCGTCGTGACCGTGATGAGCGTCCAGTCGCTGGTGAATCTCGTCGAGCTACTGCCGCACTGGTGTGCCGCGCAGCTCGAGTCGACACCACTGGTGAGCCCCTCGGGACGTGTGATAAAAGAAGTTCTGGACCGCTACCCAGCGTCCCGGCCGCTCCTCGCGCCCGGCCCCGGCGCCGACGACATGGTCCAGGCAATCGTCGCCTTACACAGTACCGATTCCGGAATAGCGCCATGAGTGACAAAGATATCGACCAGGCCCCCGCCGCCGATGACAAGGCCGAGGAAGACGCCCGGCCCGTCGCCAAGGACGCCGTAGAAGAGTCCGGCCCGAACGAGGCGCAGGATGCGGCGGACGAGACCCGGCCCGGCGAGCACGACGCGGCCGAAGCGCCGGCGGAGGCGCAACCGGGGCGGCCCGGGCGCGGCGGTGCATCGATTGCCTGGCTCTCGTTCGTCGTTGCCATCCTCGCCCTCGCGCTCGCCGGGTATGTGGCATGGCAGGGCCGCCAGGCAGCGCAGGACACGGCGACGGAAGATCGCGTGGCGCGACTCGAGAGTCGTGTAACCGGGTCTGCGGATTCGCTCGGTGATCTCGAAGCGCGCATCGACGAGCTCGGGCAGCGCGACCCTGGTATCGACGCCGAACTGGACGCGCTGCGGCGCGAGCTTGACGAGCGCATTCGCGCGCTTGACGCGTTACCCACGCGTCTTTCGACGCTGGAGAGTTCGGTAGCAACGCTCGCCGGCGTTTCCGAAGGCGCCCGCGATGCCTGGGTCCTGGCCGAAGCCGAGTACTACATGCAGATCGCCAACGCTCAGCTGCAACTGGCGAACAATCCGCACCTCGCGGCGCTGGCGCTGCGCATGGCCGACGAACGCATCGTGCAACTCGCCAACCCGGGGCTGACCGACGTGCGGCGCGCCCTGTCGGATGAACTCGCCGCGCTCGACGTCATGGAAAAGCCGGATATCGAAGGCGCGACGCTCACGCTGGCCAGCCTCGCGCGCGTCGTCGAGGCGCTGCCGCTGGCGAGCGACGCCGGGGCCGGCGACCAGGCCGACGAAGAACCCGACGCCGAACTCAGCGGCGCCGGCCGTGCCTGGGCATCCGTCAAGAACGCGATGTCCGGACTCGTCAAGGTCACGCCGCCGGAGCGCGCCAAGCTCGCTGCCCTGTCGCCCGATGCCGAGTTTTTCCTGCGCAGCAACCTGGCCCTGCAGCTGCAGTCGGCGCGCCTCGCGCTGCTGCGCGGTGAGCAGGCCGTGTTCCGGCAGTCGCTGGACGACACGACGACCCTGCTGCACGGTTACTTCGACCTCGGCAGCGCCCAGGTGGCTGCAGCGCTGCAGACCATTGCCGAAGTGCGCAACCAGGTGTTCACGTCGGACGCGCCCGACATTTCCGGCTCGCTCGAGCTCTTGCGGCAGTTCCGCACGCTGAACGAGAACGCGCAGTGAAATTCGGTCTGATCGTCGTTGTCGTCCTGATGGCCAGCGCATTCGGCCTGCACTTCCTGTTGTCGGATCCCGGCTCCGTCATCATTAATTTCCGTGGCTACGTCATCGAGATGACAGTGCCCGTGCTGGCCGCTTTTGCGATTGTGCTGGTCCTGATTGTCTGGCTCATCCGCCGGATCATCGTCGCGCCGCGTCGCCTCGGCGAGGCCGCGGGCCGCTATCGCTCGGCTCGTGCCGGCCAGAAACTCACCAAGGGCATGATCGCCGTCGCCGAAGGCAATCTGTCCCGTGGCGAACGGCTGCTGGGCCGCGCGGCGAGCACGAGCGACACGCCGTTGTTCAACTACCTGCAGGCCGCGCGCGCGGCGCATCTCCAGGGCAAGGACGAGCGCCGCGACGAATGGCTGCGCATGGCCTTCCAGCAAACGCCCGAAGCCGCGAACGCCGTATTGCTCACGCAGGCCGAATTCCAGCTCGACCGCGGCCAGTACGAGCAGGCGCTGGCGACGCTGCGGCGGCTCGAGGAAGACTCGAAGGATCACGTCCAGGCCCTGGCGCTGATGGGTCGTCTCTACTACAAGCTCAAGGACTGGCAGGCTCTCGGCGAGTTGCTGCCCCGCCTCGGCAAGAACACGCAGATCCGGCCCGAGGTGCTGGAGAAATGGACGGTTCGTGTGCATCGCGAATCGCTGGACTCGGCGGCGGATGCGGACGTGCTCGACCAAACGTGGAAAGGCGTGCCAAGGAAGCTGAAGGGGCATCTCTCCCTGCTCGAGGCCTATTACCGCGGACTCATGCGCGTGGGCCTGCACGACCGGGCCGAAAAGGAACTGGCCGCGGCGTTGAAATCCAGCTGGCGCGCCGAGCTGGTGCGGCTTTTCGGGCTCGTCGAGGCCACCGACACGACCAAGCAGCTCAAGAGAGCCGAGAACTGGCTCAGGACGCGCGGGGAAGACCCGGACCTCCTGCTCGCCGCGGCGCGCCTGTGCATGCGCAACGAGCTGTGGGGCAAGGCCCGCAGCTACCTGGAGACCGTTATCAGCCTGCGCCCGACGCCCGAGGCCTACCGCGAGTACGGCGCCTTGCTGACGCAGATGGGCGAAGCCGATGCGGCCGCCGACGCCTACCGGGAAGGCCTCGGCATGGTGACGTCCAAAGCCTTGCCGGCCATCCCGCACATCGACGGAGACTGAGTGTTTACCCTGGTAGCGGGCACCGGCTACACGGGCCGCCGCGTGCTCGAGCGCTTGCCCGCAGAGGCAACGCTCGGTCTGAGCCGCTCGGCCTTCGACACCGATCGCGCCTTCGAAACCGTCGACTTCGACGCGCTCGAGACTTTGCCCGTTTCGTTACCTCGTGACTACGCCGTCCTCTACACGTGCCCGCCCGACGGCAGCACGGACCAGCGGCTGCGGCGCTTCGTCGCCGCACTGCCGCATGAGCCGGTGCGTTTCGTCTACATCAGCACGACGGGCGTTTACGGCGACTGCCGCGGCGCGGTCGTGAGCGAGGATACGCCCGTAAACCCGGGCAGCCGCCTGTCGAAGCCGCGCGTCGACGCCGAGGATTTCCTGCGCGCCTGGACCGACGGGCTCGTCATCCTGCGCGTCCCGGGTATTTACGGCCCGGACCGACTCGGCGTCGAGAGGCTCATGGCAGGCGAAGCCTGCCTGCGCGAAGCGGAGGCGAACCCGGGCAACCGGATTCACGTTGACGACCTCGTGGCGTGTTGCCTGGCAGCACTTTCCCCGGACACGCCGGCCGGGACCTATAACGTCGGCGACGGCGACCATAGAAGCGCGACCTGGTTCGCCGGCGAAGTAGCTCGCCAGACCGGGCTTCCGCCGCCGCGCGAGATCAGCCGTGCCCTCGCCGCGCAGGAGTTCTCGCCGATGCGCCTCGCGTTTCTCGCCTCCTCGCGCAAAGTCGATACGACGCGCATGCGCGAGGTCCTCGGCGTAAAGCCGAGGAACCCGGAAGAAGGAATACGGCAGAGCCTTAGGGTTGGGAACGCTTCGACCTGAGCCAGGCCGTGAGCGGCTCCCATTCGTCCCAGTCGGGCCACGCGAGATACTCGGGCAGCTCGAAGATGCCGAGCCCACGCGTGTACGCGCGCACGTAATTCTGCGCTTCGCGCAACGCCGCGATATAGGGCGCCCTGGCCTTGGTCAGGTACTCATCGAGGTCGTCGAAAATCAGCGTGTTGTCGCGCACGCGGTTGGCGACGAGGCCGAATTTCGCCTGCTTGCGCTCAATCTTGCCGACTTGACGCAACTCGTCGAGAAACACCGTCGTGGCCTGCATGTCGATCGTCGACGGCAGCACCGGGACGACGATCGTCTCGGCATGACGCACGAGATCGGTCAGTTCCCTGGCGTGGGTGCGTGCCGGCGCATCTGACACGACGATGTCTGCGCTGCGCGGGCAGTGCTTCAGGCCGTCCTCGTAGGCCGCGATACCGTGAATTTCGGCGCGGTCAGCGGGCCGGCGGTCCAGCCAGTCGAGGCTCGACCGTTGCGGATCGTAGTCGGCCAGCGCGACGTTGGCGCCTTCCGTGGCGAAATAGGATGCAATGTTGGTCGCAAGGGTGCTTTTTCCGCAGCCACCCTTCGCGTTCAGGACCATAATGTGCCGCATGACACCTCTCCAAGGGCAATGTTGTTAGATTTATTCGGGGTTTATGTAAAACTACAGCCGCCACAAGAAAAAGTCCATGAACGTCGCTTACCGTAAAATGCTCGGCACGGGTAACCGCATACTCGTCGTCGACCAGCGCGCCGGCACGGCTGCGCCGCCGTCGCCAGAGCGCCTGCGCGAACTCGGCAGAGACGCCACCGGTCCCGGGTTCGACCAGCTCATGTGGGTCACTACAGCCGACGATCCCGCGTTTGCCGCAAGCTACCGCGTGTTCAACGCCGACGGCTCGGAAGTCGAACAATGCGGCAACGGGGTGCGCTGTGTAGCGAGCCTGCTGGCCCGGGAGGCCGGCCACGTGCGAACGTTGCTGTTGCTGAGCCCGACCGGTCCCGTCGAGGCCCGTATCGACGACGCGCTCGTGGCCGTCAGCATGGGCCGCCCGGAGTTCGATCCGGGGCGCATCCCGTTCCTGGCCGATCGCCGCCAGGACCGCTATGCCCTCGACGTGGACGGCGTCGAGTACGACGTTTGTGCCGTTTCGATGGGCAATCCGCACTGCGTCCTGCAGGTGGACGACGTCGAAACGGCGCCGGTCGCGCGACTGGGCCCGAAAATCGAGCGCCACGAGCGTTTCCCGCAAGGCGCCAACGTGGGGTTCGCCCGGATCACGGGGCGAGACAGCATCGACCTGCGCGTCTTCGAGCGCGGAGTGGGCGAAACTGCGGCTTGTGGCACGGGCGCCTGCGCTGCGACCGTCGCCTACCAGCAGCTCGGTCTCCTCGACACGGACGTCGACGTGCGCCTGCCGGGCGGGCAAGTCGTGGTAAGCTGGCGCGGTGGTTCGGAGCCGGTCTGGCTCACGGGAAACGCAGAGTGGGTATCTGAGGGATTCATCGACCTATGAGCATCGAACTATGAGCATCGGACTATGAGCATCGGACAATGAGCACGCAACGCAAAGCCGAATTCGTCGAGGAGGCGTTGTCGGAACAGGCAGTCCACGACTTCCTCTCCGCCAACCCGGACTTTTTCGAACGTCACCCGAAACTGCTGAATTCGCTGCAGCTGCCGCATGCGAGCGGCGGCGCGGTCTCGCTTGTCGAGCGCCAGGTCTCGATGTTGCGGCAAAAGGAAATCAAGCTCGAGCGCAAGCTCAGGGAACTGATCCAGGTCGCGCGCGAAAACGACGTGCTCGCAGCGAAGATCCACCAGCTGACGCTGCACCTGCTGGCCGCCGACGATCTCGGCAAGACCGTTGCCGCCGTCGAGGAAGCACTGCGTTCGGGCTTCAACGCCGACCAGGCCGTGCTCGTCCTGTTTGGCGAACGAGAGGCCTTTGCCGACATCAACGCGGGGAGGTTTTTTCGCGTCGTCAAGCGTGACGACGAAGCATTGCGGCCGTTCCGCACTTTCCTGAACGGCAGCGGCCCTCGCTGCGGCAGGATTCGCGATTCGCAGCGGGCGTTTCTGTTCCGCAACGATGCCGACGAAATCGGCTCCGCCGCCCTCGCGCCGCTCGGCGCCGGCTCAGAAATCGGTTTCCTCGCCGTCGGCAGCGTCGACAGCGAGCGCTTTCACCCCGGCATGAGTATCGATTTCCTCACTCGCCTCGGCGACCTCGTTGCGGGATCGCTCAAACGCTTCTAGGAGCGCCGCGTGGATGACGCTGGCTGGATCGATCGCTTCATCCGGCACCTCGAGTACGAGCGCCGCCTGTCGCCGCTGACCTGCAAGAACTACCGCCGCGATCTCGAGAGATTCGTCGAGTATCTCGACAGTGCCGGGGTCGCCGGCTGGGACGGTGTCGACAGCGAACACGTCCGGGCATTCTCGGCGGCCTGTTTTCGCAAGGGCCTGAGCCCCAGGAGTATCCAGCGCCGCCTGTCGGCCGCGCGCAGCTTCTTCCGTTTCTTAATTCGCGAGAAAACCGTCGCGACGAACCCGGTCACGTCTGTCGCCTCACCGAAATCGAAGAAACGCCTGCCCGGTAATCTCGACGCCGACCGCATGGCGCGTCTTCTCGATATCGCCGGAGACGGCGCCATCGTCGACCGCGACCGCGCGATCCTCGAGCTCCTGTACTCGTCGGGGCTGCGCCTTGCGGAGCTCGTCGATCTCGACCTGGGCGATGTCGACATGCAGGACGCGACGGTGCGCGTGACGGGCAAGGGCAACAAGGACCGCATCGTCCCGGTCGGCCGCCACGCGCTCAGAGCATTGCGGCGGTGGGCCATCACACGGACCGACCTCGCGGATGCGGCCGAGACCGCGCTGTTCGTCAGTAACCGTGGCACGCGCATCAGCCCCCGCTCGGTGCAGGCACGCGTCAAGCACTGGGCGAAGCGGCAGGGTATCGACGCCAACGTCTACCCGCACCTGTTCCGTCACTCCTTCGCGACCCACGTGCTCGAGTCGAGCCACGACCTGCGCGGCGTCCAGGAACTGCTCGGCCATGCCAACATCTCGACAACGCAGGTGTATACGCACCTTGATTTCCAGCATCTCGCCCAGATTTACGACAAAACGCATCCCCGCGCCCGCAAGAAAGACAATCGGTAGGAGGGCCTTCGGGCCCGATAGGCTTATGGAACAATTCAGAGGGACGACCATCGTCTCGGTGCGACGTAACGGCAAGGTCGCCATCGCCGGCGATGGCCAGGTCAGCTTTGGCAATACGGTCATGAAAGGCAACGCGCGCAAGGTTCGCCCACTGGCCGGGGGCCGCGTCATCGCCGGCTTTGCCGGCGGTACGGCCGACGCATTCACGCTTTTCGAGCTGTTCGAAGCAAAACTCGAGCAATACGGCAACCTGACGCGTGCCGCCATCGAACTTGCCAAGGAATGGCGCACGGACCGGCGGCTGCGGCGCCTCGAAGCATTGCTGTGCGTCGCGGACACCGAGAAGTCTTTCATTATTTCCGGCAACGGCGATGTCATCGAGCCCGAGCACGACCTGATGGCCATCGGTTCGGGAGGCCCCTTTGCGCAGGCGGCGGCGCTCGCGCTGCTGAAGAATACCGACCTCGAAGCGCGCGAGATTGTCGAAGAGGCGCTCAAGATCGCCGGCGATATCTGCGTGTACACGAATCAGCACATCACAGTGGAAGAGCTGTAGGAGGGCCGTAAGGCCCGACCGGATTCGGGGCTAAAGCCCCTCCTGCGAGCCTCTACTACGAACCTCTCCTGCAAACCTATGCTACGAGCGCTTCCAACACAGGAATTGCCATGTCTCAAATGACTCCCCGCGAAATTGTCCAGGAACTGGACAAACACATCATCGGCCAGGACGAGGCGAAGCGCGCCGTAGCTATCGCGTTGCGCAACCGCTGGCGACGCGTGCAGGTCGACGAGCCCCTTCGCAGCGAGATTACGCCGAAAAATATCCTCATGATCGGTCCGACCGGCGTCGGCAAGACGGAAATTTCCCGGCGTCTCGCCCGCCTCGCCAAAGCGCCGTTCATCAAGGTCGAGGCGACGAAGTTTACGGAGGTCGGCTACGTCGGCCGTGAAGTCGACAGCATCGTACGCGACCTCATGGATGTCGCCGTCAAGATGACGCGCGAAGATGCAATGTCGAAGGTCCGCTACCGGGCCGAAGACGCGGCCGAGGAACGCGTCCTGGATGCGCTCGTCTCGGACGCGGGCGAGGACACGCGCCAGAAGTTCCGCAAGATGCTTCGCGAGGGCAAGCTCGACGACAAGGAAATCGAAATCGACATCCAGGCCATGCCCATGGGCGTCGAGATCATGGCTCCCCCGGGCATGGAGGAGATGACGAGCCAGCTCCAGGGCATGTTCGCCAACCTCGGCGGCCATCGCCGGCAAACCCGCAAACTCAAGGTCAGGGACGCGTTTCGCCACCTGTCGGACGAGGAAGCGGCAAAGATGGTCGACGAGGAGGAACTCAAGGCGCAGGCTCTCGAGGCCGTCGAGCAACACGGCATCGTATTCCTCGATGAAATCGACAAGGTCACGCGCCGCACCGACACGCAGGGTGCCGACGTGTCGCGCGAGGGCGTCCAGCGCGACCTGCTGCCGCTGGTCGAAGGCTCTACCGTGAACACCAAGTACGGCATGGTGCGTACGGACCACATCCTGTTCATCGCCTCGGGCGCATTCCACGTCTCGAAGCCATCGGACCTGATCCCCGAACTGCAGGGACGCTTCCCGATCCGGGTCGAGCTGAAATCGCTGTCCGTTGAGGATTTCGTGCGTATCCTGACCGAACCCGATGCGTCGCTGACCGCACAGTACAGCGCCCTGCTCGACACCGAGGAGGTGCGGCTGGAGTTTGCCGAGAGCGGCGTCCGCCGAATCGCCGAGGTCGCGTACCAGGTGAACGAAAACACCGAAAACATCGGTGCCCGCCGCCTGCACACGGTTATGGAGCGCCTCCTCGAGACCGTCTCGTTCGAGGCATCGGACCGCAGCGGGATGAAGCTCACGATCGATGCCGGATACGTCGACGATCATCTTGCCGAACTGTCTCGAGACGAGGACCTGAGCCGCTACATCCTTTAAACTTCGCAGCTATGGCGAAGCAAGCAAAAGACGACACTACGCATTTCGGCTATCAGACCGTAGCGACGGGCGAAAAAGCGGATCTCGTGCGTGAGGTATTCGACTCCGTGGCAAGCCGCTACGACATCATGAACGACCTGATGTCGTGTGGTCTGCACCGTCTCTGGAAGCGCTACACGATCAACCAGGCGGCCGCACGGCCAGGCGACGCGGTCCTCGACCTTGCCGGCGGTACGGGCGACCTGGCCCTCGCGTTTGCGCGGCGCGTGGGTGCCGCGGGCCACGTCGTGCTGGCCGACATCAATGCCGCCATGCTCGAACAGGGCCGCAAGCGCCTCGTCGATGCGGGCATCGCCGGCAACACGAGCATCGTCCAGGTCGACGCGCAGGAGCTGCCTTTTGCCGACGGGTCTTTCGATGTCGTCACCATGGCATTCGGCCTGCGCAATGTGACGGACAAGGACGCCGCACTGCGCTCTATCTTTCGCACGCTCAAGACCGGCGGCAAAGCCATGATCCTCGAGTTCTCGGAGCCGCACAGGACCATCAAGCCGGCCTACGACCTGTACTCGTTCAAGGTTCTGCCGGCGCTCGGCAAGCTCGTCGCCAGGGATGCCGACAGCTACCAGTACCTGGCCGAGTCGATTCGCGTGCACCCCGACCAGGAAACACTGAAGCGCATGATGGAAGACGTGGGCTTCGAGCGCTGCCGCTACCACAATCTTGCCGCCGGCATCGTGGCGCTGCATATCGGCTACCGGATCTGAAAGCATGAATCCGCTCGAAGCCGCACTGCGCCCGGTTGCCAGCGTCCTGAACCGCAACATTCGCGAGACGACGCCCGCGAAAGAACTTTGTCGAAAGCTGGACGGTGCCGTCATCGCCGTGCGCGTCCGCGATACGGCGCTCGCGACCTGGTTCATCGTGCACGACGAGACTCTCGAGCTTGCGACAGATCACGACGCCGAACCCGATGTCCTGATTACGGGTTCGCTGATCACGCTCGCGCGCATGGCCGGTAACTCGGGGTTGAGCGCTCTGCGCAAGGGCGAACTGGAAATCACGGGTGATGCGCATACGGCCGAGCGTTTCCAGCGCCTGCTTGCGCTGGCCCGTCCGGACGTCGAGGAGGAGCTCTCCGGCATCGTCGGCGACGCCGCGGCACATCGCATGGGCGAAGTCGCGCGCAGCCTCGGCAGCTGGGCGCGCGACGCGCGCGCCACGATGGGTACGAACATTCGCGAGTATCTGCAGGAGGAAAGCCGCGACGTGCCGAGCCGCTACGAGGCCGACCGTTTTGGGCGTGACGTCGGGACGCTGCGCGATGACGTGGACCGTCTCGAAGCGCGCATCGCACGCCTGCAGGACGGGGACTGACATGGCGCGCCGCCGCACGCTGTTCCGCATGCTGGCGATCCAGCGCGTACTCGTGAAATACGGGCTCGACGACATCATCAAGGAGACGCACCTGTGGCGGCCGCTGCGTTTCCTGTTCCACCTTGCGCCTCGCCGACGCGACAGGTCGGCGCCCTTGGGCGAACGCATCCGGCTCGCGCTCGAGGAACTCGGTCCCATCTTCGTCAAGTTCGGACAGGCCATTTCCACACGCCGCGACCTGTTGCCGCCCGACATCGCCGACGAACTCGCGAAGCTGCAGGACGCCGTGCCGCCGTTTCCCGCCGAGCAGGCCAAGAGCATCATCGAAGAAGCCTACGGCGAACCTGTCGCCACGGTCTTCGAGCGCTTCGACGACGAGCCACTGGCCGCAGCGTCGATCGCGCAGGTGCACACCGCGAAACTCAAGGCCGGCACCGAAGTCATCGTCAAGGTCCTGCGCCCCGGCGTCGAGGAGCAGATCGACCGGGATCTCGGGGTATTGCGCATGCTCGCCGGGCTCGCCCACCGCTACTGGGAGCATGGCAAGCGGCTGCGGCCGCTCGAAGTCGTCGACGAGTACGAGCACACGATCATTGACGAACTCGACCTTATGCGCGAGGCCGCGAACACGGCGCAACTCAAGCGTAATTTCCAGGGGTCGGAAATGCTGTACGTGCCGGAGATCTACTGGGACTACTGTCGCCCGGAAGTGCTCGTCCAGGAGCGTATATTCGGCACGCCGATCAGCGACATGGAGACGCTGCGGGCCGCGGGCACCAATATCCAGCTGCTGGCCGAGAACGGCGTCGAGATTTTCTTTACACAGGTCTTTCGCCACAACTTTTTCCACGCCGACATGCACCCGGGAAATATCTTCGTCATACACGAGGACCCCGCCAAACCGAAATACGCGGCCGTGGACTTCGGCATCGTCGGTACCCTCAATCCCGAGGATCAGCGCTACCTCGCCGAGAATTTTTTGGCATTCTTCGATCGCGACTACCAGCGCATCGCCAAGCTGCACATCGATTCCGGCTGGGTGCCCGCCGGGACGCGCATCGACCAGCTCGAGTCGGCCGTGCGCACCGTTTGCGAGCCGATCTTCAACAAGCCGCTCGCCGAGATCTCGTTTGCGCAGGTGCTGATCCGGTTGTTCCGCGTGGCGCAGCGCTTCGACGTCGAAATTCAGCCGCAGCTGATCCTGCTGCACAAGACGTTGTTCAACATCGAGGGGCTCGGTCGCCAGCTCTACCCGCAACTGGACCTGTGGAAAACGGCTCATCCCGTACTCAAGCGATGGATGGACGAGCAGGTCGGAGGACGTGCCCTGCTGCGCGACGTACGCGAGAACCTGCCGCAACTCCGCGATGCACTGCGTGAGCTGCCGGCAATCCTCAACCACGTGGGCGAACAGGTGGCCGAGGGACGCATTCGTTTTAACCTGAATTCCCCCGAGTTGCAGGACATTCGCCGGCAACTGGCCGAGCAGCGCCGCCAGCGCTACTGGCTGACGGCCGCCGCGACGAGCGTCGTTTCCGGCGTACTGGTGCTGGCGCTCGGCAGCGTCGCGCCGCTGGGGTGGACGTTGCTGGGCGCAGGTGCCGTCGCCGCGTGGCTGGCGCGACCCTGACCCGGACGCGGAACTCAGTCGAGGACGAAGCTGATTTCCCGGCCCGTCTCGGAAACGGCGAAGATCCGGTAGCCGAGTTTACGCAAGGCCGCGACACTGTCTGCCGTGCGTTGCCGACCAATGCCCGCAAAGCGGTGATGGTATTCGACGAGCACCTGTTTCGGCAGGTGCGTCGCGCCCTCGAGTCCTTCGAGGATGTCGTATTCGGCCCCCTCGACATCCATCTTGAGAAGGTCGATCCGGTCGTGGCCGAGCTTCTGCATGATCGTCTGCACCGTGTAGGCGGGTGCGTCGATGAAGTCGCCGGCGTCGCCGGCGGCATCGTCCGCCGTCCACATCACGCTGGAGCGCCGGCCGCGGGTATTCACGCGCCGGAACAGGCGCAGGGTGCCATCGCTGCCGGACGCCGCCCAGGGGTGAAACACGAACTCTCGCGGCAGTGACTGCTTCGCGACCCAGTCGGCGGCAAACGGCGTCGGATCGAAAGCGTGCACGGTGACGCCGTGATGATCGATCAGGTCCAGGTCGAAATTGATCAGGTCGCCGACACCCAGCGAGTAAACGATCGATTTCTTGCCGAGCAGCCCGGGAATGTAGATCCAGCTGTCGCTCTTGCGCACGTCGAAACGCACTTCAGGACGCAGCCACAACTCCCTGCCGCTCACCCGTTTGAGGAACAATTTGATCGTCCAGAACCACGGCTGGCGTTTCATCCATCCGGACGTTCTCATGCGTCCCCCTCCGGAGCTGTTTCGGGTGCGCCCATTCTCGTCGAACGAACGGCGGCTCCGCGAAGTATACGACGGCCCGCATCCCTTTTTGCCCGGGATTCGTTGAGGCCTATTGGCTCCCCTACCTGCCCGTGCTCCTGGTCATCGAGGCTTACATGATCGGCGTGCGCGTCCCTGGCGCAGCTCGCCCTGCATCTGTGGAATCGGCAGGAGCCCGCCGTCTGATCACCGGGCGCCCGGCGGCTGCCGTCTTCGTACCGATCGTGCTACCGTTGCCGCCGATGCTTCGCAGATTCGCACAGTGGCTGTTGCGCGTGGGTGGTTGGACGCCGGTAGTTCCCGAATTCGATGTACCGAAAGCCGTGTTCATAGCGGCGCCGCACACGTCCAACTGGGACGGTTTCTGGGCCCTGACCTACAAGGTCGCGTTTGCGATCGACGTGAAGTTCTTCGCCAAACATTCACTGTTCTGGTTTCCGCTCGGCAACGTGCTTCGGGCGCTCGGCGGCATCGATCTCGACCGCGCCCGGGCAGGCTCTGCCGTCGAACAGGCGATCGCGATGTTCAGGGAAAAAGAGACGTTCTACTTTGGTCTCGCGCCCGAGGGCACTCGCAAGCGCACCCGCGGCTGGAAGTCCGGCTTCTACCGCATCGCACGGGGTGCCGGGGTTCCCGTTTACCTGGGTTTTCTCGACTTCGGCCGCAGGCGCATCGGCATCGGTCCGCGCGTCGACCTCACCGGCGATCCCGATGCCGACCTCGCAACGATTCGCAGGTTCTACGAAGGGGTCAAGGGGCGCTGGCCCGATAAGGCAACCCCGATCGAGTTCATTCCACGCAAGCCACGATGAGCGAACCTGAAAACCGCAGACGGACCATTCGCAGCTTCGTGCGCCGGGCCGGGCGCATAACGGCATCACAGCAGCGGGCGCTCGACTCACTTTGGCCGCAGTACGGCGTCGAGTTCGACGCCAGGCCGCTCGACCTGCGCCTGCTGTTCGGTCGCATCGCGCCCGTCGTGCTCGAGATCGGATTCGGCAATGGCGAGTCGCTCGTCGAGCAGGCAGCCGGGAATCCCGACAAGAACTACATCGGCGTCGAAGTGCACGAACCCGGCGTGGGCCATTGCCTGCTGCAAGTCGAGGCATCGGGCATCCGCAACCTGCGGATCATCATGCACGATGCCGTCGAGGTTCTGACGCAGCAGGTGCCTGCCGCTTCGCTGGCGCGCATCAACCTGTATTTCCCCGACCCCTGGCCCAAGAAGCGCCATCACAAGCGGCGCATCGTCCAGGAAAGCTTCATCGCATTGCTTGCAGACTGCCTCGCCAAGCGCGGCACGCTGCACATCGCCACCGACTGGGCCGACTACGCCGCGCACATCGACGAAATTCTTTCCCAGTCGGATCGTTTTGTGCGCCTCGAGCGCCGTGAGCACGGCGGGGAAGCGCCGCTCGACCGGCCACAGACCAAGTTCGAGCGCCGCGGGCTGCGCAGGGGGCATCGCATAATCGACTGGGTCCTCGAAAAGGCGGAATAAGGGCTTGCCGCAGTTGCGTTTCAGCCTGCGTGCTCTATAAATAAGGGTAAGACATCAGCAACGACGAGGTATCGCACATGGCTATCCAGTATCCCGTCATTGGCCAGTGGTTCAGTCGACCCAATGGCACGCTGTTCGAGGTCGTTGCCATCGACGAGGACGCGATGACCGTTGAAGTCCAGTTGTTCGACGGGACGCTCGACGAGTTTGATATCGAGCGCTGGCCCGGTCTCCTGCTCACCGAGGCCAGCGCGCCGGAGGACTGGTCGGGGTCGGTGGACATGGACCCCGAGGATTATGACGGCAGCAGGGACAACGACGTCCCGAGCGGCTATCACGATCCGCTGGCATTCCTCGACAATATCTGACGCTTCACCGCGTCTACATTGACGTCGGGCCGGTCACGTAGATCACGCCGTCGCGCAGCTCGACGGCCAGTTGCCGCAGCGTGCGGCCGTTGCCCGGGCCCGCGAAACAATAGCCCGTTTCGATCTCGTAGGTCGCGCCGTGCGAGGCGCAGATCAATGCGCTCCCGTCGCTGGTCAGGAACCGGTCCGGTGACCAGTTGAGCGGGTGCCCCGCGTGCACGCAGAAATTCTGGTAAGCATAAACGTCGTTGCCCTTGCGCACGACGAAGCCGCGGAACGGCCAGTCGCCGTCGCCGATCGCGAACTCGCGGCACCCCGGGTCGCCGAGTTCCTCCAGCCGCCCGACCGCGACTTCCTGCTCGCTCACGTCTCGTTCCACGGTGCGACTTTGAGGAGCAGAAGCATGCCGGGCACGGCGAGCACCGTGCACAGGAAAAAGAAATTCGTCCAGCCCATCGCCTCGACGATGAACCCCGTTGTCGCATTGACGAACACGCGCGGTACGGACATCAGCGCTGTAAAAAGCGCGAGCTGTGTCGCGGCAAAAGCGACGTTCGTCGAGCGCGCAATGAAGGCCGTCAATGCCGCGCTTCCGAGGCCCACGCCGAGATACTCGAAAACGACGGCAAAGCCCAGCATCCAGGGGTTCGCTCCTATGAGCGACAACGCGGCAAATCCGAGAATACTCACTATCTGCACGAGCCCGAAGAGCCACAATGCCCGGTTGATCGACACCTTGACCATGACCAGGCCGCCGACGAGCCCGCCGATGATGCTCGCGACGAGTCCGCCCGTCTTGGCGATCGCGCCGATTTGCGTGCCGCTGAATCCCATGTCGACGAAGAACGGCGTCTGCAGGGCTGTAGCCATGTTGTCGCCGAGCTTGTAAAAAAAGATGAAGGCCAGCACGAATAGAGCCGGAGCGACGCCCGAACGGCCGACGAACTCGCGAAACGGTTCGATGACGGCCGCCTTCAAGGTCTTGGGGGGCGTCGGCTCGGCGATCGCTTCGTTGATGACCAGCGTCATCGCGATGCCGACGATCATGAAAGCGCCCACGACAATGAATACCGTCTGCCAGGGCAAGTAGTCCGAGAGTATGAAGGCGAGACCGCCCGGGATCATCCCGGCAAGCCGGTAGGTCTGGATGTGAATCGCGTTGCCGAGTCCCAGCTCGACATCCGGGAGCAGCTCACGACGGTATGCATCGAGCACGATGTCCTGGCTTGCGCTGAAAAAGGACACGGCCACCGAGATGTAGGCGATCGTCCAGAGGTTCAGACCGGGATTGATGAAGCCGAGAACTGCGATCGAGATGAGCAGGGCGACCTGCGTGACGAGCATCCACCCCCTTCGGCGGCCGAGAAAGGGCAGCGTGTAACGATCGATGACGGGCGACCACATGAACTTCCACGTGTACGGAAATTGCACGAGTGCAAACAGGCCGATCTCGGCCAGCCCGACGCCTTCCATGCGCAGCCAGCCCGGAATCAGCTGGAATACGGTGTACAAGGGCAGGCCCGACGTGAAGCCCGTGAAAACGCAGATCAGCATGCGCCGATTCAGGATTGCTTCTTTGAAGGTCTCCTGGCGCGTGCGATCCATGGGCGCGTCAGCCGTCATGCGCCCAATCGTAATCCATGATCAGCGGCGCATGGTCGGAGAATCGCTGTTCGCGATAGATCTCGGTCCGCGTTACCTTGTCTCGCAGGCCGGGAGTGACGACGTGGTAGTCGATGCGCCAGCCGACGTTGTTGTCCCATGCGCGCCCACGATTCGACCACCACGTGTACTGTTCGGGCTCCTGCTCGAGCGTGCGAAACGCGTCGACCCAGCCGAGCTCGCCGAAAACCCGGTCGAGCCATGCACGTTCCTCGGGCAAACAGCCCGAGTTCTTCTGGTTCTGCTTCCAGTTCCTGATGTCGGCTTCCTTGTGCACGATGTTCCAGTCGCCGCAAATGATGGTTTCAGAGCGACGCCGCCGTAGCGCCTTCATATGCTGCTCGAACGAGTCCATGCAGCGGTACTTGGCGAGCTGCCGTTCCTCCTTCGACGAGCCCGAGGGCATGTACAGTGACACGATGTTGAGGCCGCCGAGCTGCACCTCGAGATAGCGTCCCTCGCTATCGAACTCCTCGTCTCCGTAACCCCGCACGACATCCTGCGGTTCGTGTTTCGTGTAGATCGCCGTACCCGAGTAGCCCTTCTTCTCCGCGTCTTCGTAATAGCAGTGATAGCCCTGCGGCGAAAAGATATCGTCGGTCAACTGGTGCTCCTGGGCCTTGGTCTCCTGGATGCAGATGACGTCGGCGTCCTGGCCGATCATCCAGTCGAAAAACCCCTTGCGAGCGGCGGCCCGAATGCCGTTCGCATTCAGGGTGATAACGCGAAACAATGCAGTCTCCTGTGTCATACTCCGCAACGAAGCGGCAATCATACAGAAGACTTTTCAGATGCGTGGTTACAAAAGGGAATTCATAGAACTCGCG
>JBFIFN010000035.1:0-25172 GCA_041602775.1 Woeseiaceae bacterium
CCGATTCCGGTGAAGTGGGCGGTCGCGGAGATGGGCCTCATGGAGGGGCACATCCGGTTGCCGCTGACGCCGTTCTCGACGCAGTACCACGAGGACATGCGTTCGGCCATGCGTACCGCAGGCGCCGTTATGGGAGAAAGCCGTTGAAGATTCGATGGGCGGGGGCGCTGGCGCTGATCGCATTACTGGCCGCGTGTGGCGGCAACGACACGAAGGAGGTCGACTGCCAGTCGAGCATAGAGTTTCAGAACCGCGTCGAGGGCAAACGCGTCGTCGTTCCCGAGGGACTCGACCCGTTGAGGCCGGCGGCGGAGATGACGATACCGAGGGCGGATCCGAATGCGCCGAAGATGCCGCCCGGCGTCTGCAATGACGTGCCGCCAATGATCCAGGTGTCGGACGGCTAGCCGACGAAAGAAATCGGAGAGGTGGCTGAGTGGTTTAAGGTGCCCGCCTGGAAAGTGGGTGTACGTTTATAGCGTACCGAGGGTTCGAATCCCTCCCTCTCCGCCAGAAATCGATAAACGGGGCCCTTGCGGCCCCGTTTTTCTATTTCCAGCCGGGGGATGTGGATGAGGAGCCTTGTTCGACGGGCGCAGCCGCGGAGCGGCATGCCCGGTCGCGAAGCGACCATCCCTCCCTCTCCCCCGGAAAAAGAACAATGGGGCCTTCGTGGCCCCATGTTTCTGTACACTTTTCCCATGGAGACGATTGCAGTAGTCACAACCATCGACAGTGCCGAGCGCGCACGGGCCATCGCCACAGCGCTTGTCGAACGCAAACTGGCCGCGTGCGTCCAGATTACCCCGATCGAAAGCGTGTACCGATGGCAGGGCATGACGCAAACCGACAGCGAATATCGCGTGATGGCAAAAACCATCCGGAGTCGTTACGCGGAGGTCGAAGCCACGATTCGCGAATTGCACACCTACGAACTGCCCGCTGTTTTTGCGTTCGAGGTGACCGAGGCGTATGCGCCATACCTCGACTGGGTAGCTGAAAATTCGGCGGGCTAAAAGGTCTGCATCAGGCGCACGACGGCGTAGGCAACGTAAGCGACCACCATCAGCGCCCCGACGCCGCGGCCGAGTCTGCCTTTGCCGAGAAAGAAGATCGGTATCAGGATCGCGGCGAACACCCACGACATCACGAGATCGCCAATGCCGCCCGCGGGCACATTGACCTTGCCGATGAGCCCGCTGACGGGAAGGACGACGAGCGAATTGAAGATGTTCGAGCCGACGACATTGCCGAGCGCGAGATCGGATTCATTGCGCAACGCGGCGATGATCGAGGTGGCGAGCTCGGGCATGCTGGTACCGAGCGACACGACGAACAGGCCCACGATCGCGGCGGGGATACCGATGCTCCCTGCAAAGGCCACGCTGCTGCGAATCGTCACTTCGCCGCCCAGGTAAAGAAGGGCCAGGCCGGCGAGCACCATCAGCCAGGGAAAGCGGGCGGTGCTCGTGGCGACGACGTCCGTGTGCAGCGCAATGTCGGAGAGCAGGGGGTCCTTGCTCTGCACGCGAATCATGTCGAGCACGCTGATGTAGACGAAGATCGTGAAAACGAGCAGAAGGACGAACGAGTCGCTGCGACCGATCACGGCCGGCCTGCCCTCGATGGGCCCGTCCAGCGCCAGCACCGTTATCATTGTCGTCGCGAGCAGCAATAGCGGAAGTTCTCGCCGCACGATGCTGCTCTGGATCGTGATCGGCACGAGGAAGGCCGTGATGCCGAGGATCAGGCCGAGATTGGCGATGTTCGAGCCCACGGCGTTACCGAACGCGAGTTCGCTCTGGCCGGTCGCGGCGCCGATGATGTTGACGACGAGCTCCGGGGAACTGGTGCCGAAGCCAACAATCACGAGACCGACTATGATCGGGGAAACATTGTGCCGGGTCGCAATCTCCGAGGCACCCCGTACCATCAAGGCGCCGCCGCCAATCAATATCGCAACCCCGCCCGCGATTCCGGCGAGGCTCAGCATTCACTCAGGATATAACAGATCAGGTGGCGGCAGGCACTGCCGATTTCTCATCGCCCGGGCTCGTGACGGCGGCACTCTCATGCCGGCCGGCGAGCAGCAGGTAGACGACGGGGACGATGAACAGGGTGAAGATCGTGCCGAAACTCAGCCCGCCGACGATGACCCATCCGATCTGGTGCCTCGCTTCGGCCCCTGCACCGTCAGCGAATGCCAGCGGCACGGCGCCGAGCACCATGGCGCCGGTGGTCATGAGGATCGGTCGCAGGCGCAGGCTCGCTGCCCGGAGCACGGCTTCCTTCTTTTGCAGCCCCTGCAAGCGGAGCTGGTTGGCGAACTCGACGATCAGGATGCCGTGCTTGGAAATGAGGCCGATCAGCGTTACGGCGCCGATCTGCGTATAGATATTCCAGGAGGTCGCCACCTCCCACCAGCCCGCGTCTTTCCCGAGGTTAATTGCGAAGAGGCATAGGAAGGCGCCGAACATGGCGAGCGGCACCGAAACGAGAATGATCAGCGGGTCGATGAAGCTCTCGAACTGCGCGGCTAACACGAGGTAGATGAAGAACAGTGCCAGCACGATCATGACCGAGGCGCCCGTGGCCGACTCGCGAAACTCGCGGGACTGGCCATCGAGGTCGAAGAGGGCGTCGGGGGCGACCTCCTGCAGTGCGCCTTCGAGCCAAGCGATCGCCTCGCCCATCGAATAGCCGGCTGCGATACCGGCAGAGATGGTTGCCGAACGCAACTTATTGAAATGGTTCAGTTCCTTGGCTGCAACGGTTTCGGTGATCGTGGCGAGGTTTTGCAGCTGGATCATCGATCCATCGTCGCCACGCACGAAAATATTGCTGAGATCGCCGGGCGTTCGACGCGCGTCGTCCTCGACCTGGACGATGACGTCATACTGCTCCGACCCCATCTTGAATCGCGTGACGTTGCGGCCGCCGAGCATCGTTTCGATGGTGCGCCCGACGTCGGCGACGTTCGCGCCGACGGCCGCGATCTTCTCGCGATTCACGTCGATCTTGAGTTCCGGCTTGTTGAGCTTCAGGTCCGAATCCGGGTTGGTGAGGTTCGGGTTCTCGCCCATCCTCGCGATCAGGCGCTCGACGATGCCGTCGAGTTCCTCCCAGCTGCCTGTGGTCTGCACGATGAATCGCACGGGCTGGCCGAAGTCGCGCACGCCGAGAGGCGGTGGCGTAATCGGGAAAGCGCGGATGCCGGCGATACCGCTGAACTCGGGAAACAGCGACCCCGCGATCTGCTGTGCACTGCGATCACGTTCCCGCCAGTCGACCAGCTTGACGAAGGTGATGGCGTTGGTCACACCGCCCCAGCCAACGAAGCCGAAGTAGCGATCCTGCTCCGGCAGCGCGGCGAGCTTGTCGACGGCCTGCAGCGTATAACGATCCGTATAGTCGATCGTCGCTCCCTCGGGCGCGCTGCCGATGCCGATGATCGTGCCCTGGTCTTCGGCGGGCGCCAGCTCCTCGGGTAGTGTCAGGAACAACGCGACCATGCCGGCCACGATCAGCGCGCCGGCGCCGCTGACGAGGACCGAGTGGTTGAGCACGCGCCCGAGCAGGCGCTTGTAGCCGCCGTCGAGCGAGGCGAGGATGCGCTCGCCGAATTCGTAAAAGCGGCCGTGCTTCGCTTCCTGGCGCAACAGCTTCGAGCACATCATCGGCGAGAGCGTCAGCGCAACGAATCCCGATACAAGGACTGCACCGGCAAGCGTGAGCGCGAACTCGATGAAGAGTCGCCCGCTGCGCCCGGTGGAAAACGCGAACGGCAGGTAGACCGCGGAAAGGGTGATGGTCATCGCGACGATGGCGAACGCGATCTCGCGACTGCCTTTGAATGCCGCCTCCAGCGGCTTCATGCCGTCCTCGACGTGCCGGTAGATGTTCTCGAGCATCACGATAGCGTCGTCGACGACCAGGCCGATAGCCAGGACGATGGCGAGCAAGGACAGCGTGTTGATCGAAAAGCCGAACACGTACATGAGGGCGAATGCGCCGATCAGTGATACGGGTATCGTCACCAGCGGAATGACGACGGCTCGCCATTCGCGAAGGAACAGGAAGATGACGAGCACGACCAGCAGTGCCGCTTCGGCGACCGTGACGTAGACCTCGCGAATCGAGCTGTCGATATAGACGGTGCTGTCGTGGGCGATTTCGACGCGCATGCCGTCAGGCAGCGTTTTCTCGATCTGCGGCAACATCTCCTGGAGTTCGCGCGAAATGTCCAGCGGATTCGCGACTGCCTGCTTGACGATGCCGAGAGGGATGGCGTTGCGGCCATTGAAGCGCGCCCGGAAGCGTGAGAAATCCGCGCCGAGTTCGACGCGGGCGACGTCGCTGAGTCGCACCAGGAAGTTCTCGGTCTCCTTGACGATGATGTCCCTGAACTGCTCCGGTTCGCGCAAGTCCGTCTCGGCCAGCACCGTGAACTCGCGCTCATAGCTTTCGACGCGGCCGGCAGGAACTTCGATATTCTGTGCGCGCAATGCGCGCTCGACATCGACAGGCGTGAGGCCGTAGCCGGCGAGGCGCTCCGGCTGCAGCCAGATGCGCATCGCGTAGCGGTTGCCGTACACCTGCGCCTCCGCCACGCCGGAAATCGTCTGGATGCGGTCCTTGACCAGCCGGATCGCGATATCCGAAATCTCCATGAGGTCGTGCCGATCGGACGAGAACGCGAGATAAATGATCGGTCGCGCATCGGCTTCCTGTTTCTGCACGATCGGATCGTTGGCTTCTTCCGGCAGCGCGCCGCGAGCGCGCGCCACACGGTCGCGGACGTCGCTGGCAGCCGAATCGGGGTCGCGGGCCAGCGTGAAACGTACGCTGACCTGGCTGCTCTCGGCGCGACTGATTGAGCGGATGAAGTCGACACCCTCGATTCCGGAGAGCGCATCCTCGATGGGCTTCGTGATCTGCGACTCGATGACGCGGGCATTGGCCCCCGGGTAGGACGTCGATACCGTGACGATCGGCTCGTCGACGTTCGGAATCAGGCGAACGGCAAGCCGTTCGTAACAGATCAGGCCGATCAGCACGATGATCAGGCTCATGACCGTCGCGAGGACGGGCCGCCGTATCGAAGTGTCGGAAAGCTGCACGCCGGCGGCCGCTAGTTCGAGGCCGTCGACGGGGCGCCGGCCGCCTGCACGCTGGCGCCCTCGAAGAGTTTCATTTGTCCCGCCGTGACGATGATTTCACCGGCTGCGAGGCCGTCGATGATCTCCACGGCACCGGGCGTGCGCTCGCCGATCCTGACGGCGCGCTGGTAGGCCTTGCCGCCCTCGACGACGTAGACGATCTTTTCCTGGCCAAGCGGCCAGATGGCCTGCTCGGGTATGACGATGGCGTTCGGCTTGACGCCCAGCGATACGTCGATCCGCACGAACAGCCCCGGTCGCAGCTTGAGCGCCGTGTTGGGCAGGCTCGCGCGGACTTCGAGGCTGTGGCCCTGCACCTCGGATTTTGGTGCAACCGCCGTGATCTTGCCCGTAAATGTCTCGCCCGGGTACGCGTCGACCGAGACCGATATTGCCTGTCCGGGCTGGACCTTGGGCAGCAGGGTCTCCGGCACGCTGAAGGCGACGCGGAGCGGATCGAGCCGGACCACATCGACGAGTTCCTGCCCGATTGTGGCGTAGTCACCGATATTGATGCGACGCAGGCCGACGAATCCGTCGAAGGGCGCCCGAATGACGGTTTTCGACAGCTTCGCCTGCGACGAGCGCAGACGCGCGATATCGACATTATAATTGGCACGCGCCGCGTCGTAGTCGGTGCCCGAGATCAGCTGCCTGGCGAACAGCTCGTCGGCGCGCTTCAGCGCCGCTTCGCTGCGCTCCGCATTTGCCCTGGCCTCATTGGCCTCGGCTTCGAGTACGGTCGCCTCGATCGAATAGAGCGGGGCGGCCTTCTTGAGCGGCTGACCTTCCTCGAAGTGCACGGCGAGAATCTGGCCGGGCACTTCAGCCCGCAGCGTCGCCGAGGCCTCGGCTTCGAGCGTGCCGACGGCGCGGACAGAGGAGGCGAGCTCGCTGGCCGAGACTTCGGCCATTTCCACAGTAACGGCGCGCGGGCCGCCCTGCTGGGCAAAGGCAGGAGCGATGGCCAGCACTGCCAGTCCGGCTGTCACTGCTAAGAGGCGCATACCTTTGCCTTTGAGTCATCGCGTCGCGGCGGGTTCCCGATTATGCCTGTTTTGCGGTGCAGGGTGCGGTAGAATTCCGCCTTGTTTCCACCCAACCCAATGTTTGCAGAGGCTATCGTGAGCAACGCAGAACAACTCGAGAAAATCAAGAATGCCCCCGGATTCATCGCCGCACTCGACCAGAGCGGCGGCAGTACCCCCAAGGCCCTCGGTCTCTACGGTATTACCGAGGACGCCTGGTCGAACGACGAGGAGATGTTCACGGTCGTGCACGAAATGCGGACGCGGATCATGACCAGTCCCGCGTTCAGCGGTGATCGCATTCTCGGCGCGATCCTGTTCGAAAACACGATGGACCGCGACGTCGAGGGGCAGCCGACGGCCGCCTACCTCTGGAACGTCAAGAAGGTCGTCCCGTTCCTCAAGGTCGACAAGGGCCTCGCCGACGTCGAGAACGGCGCCCAGGTAATGAAGCCCATGCCCGATCTCGACGCCCTGCTGAAGAAGGCAAGGGCGGCCGGGATCTTCGGCACCAAGATGCGTTCGGTCATCAAGGAAGCGAACGAGGCCGGCATCAAGGCCGTGGTCGATCAGCAGTTCGACATCGGTCGTCGCATTGTCGCGGCGGGCCTCGTGCCGATCATCGAGCCCGAAGTCGACATTAAATGCCCGGACAAGGCCGCGGCCGAAGACATCCTGCACGCGAACATCAAGGCGCACCTCGACAGCCTGGGTGCCGACGAGATCGTCATGCTGAAGCTGACGCTGCCCGAGAAGGACAATCTCTATGCAGACTTCGTCGCGCATCCGAACGTGGCTCGCGTCGTTGCGCTCTCGGGCGGTTATTCGCGTGAAGAGGCGAACGAGCGCCTGTCCCGGCAGAACGGCATGGTGGCCAGCTTCTCGCGTGCCCTGGCGGAGGGGCTGAGTGCCCAGCAGTCGGCCGGGGAATTCGACGCCACGCTCGACGCGTCGATCGCCAGCATCGCTGCGGCGTCGGCCACCTGAATCCAGGTCGGCGCGAAGTGATCGGAAAAGGGGCCGCGAGGCCCCTTTTCATTGTGTGCGCCACATCGTGGCAATTGGTTTGTTTCCGTATTATCAATCGGTTATATACACTTACAATAACTGCGCAACTCCGACCCTGGTGAACAAGCCTATGACCGACTCCAAAGCAGAAGCCGGAACCGCGCCCGTCGAGATCGAACGGGCAAAGGAAGAACCGAAAGAGAAGGTGAATGCCGCACACCGCCTTGGCCAGATGCGCCACAGCCCGGAGAAGATCAAGGAACTCTTCCGAGAGGGCCGCTACCCGTACAAGACCAAGATTCGGCGCGGCGTCTATGACCGCCACAAGCAGGAGCTGCAGGTCGAACTGCTCAAAGTGCAGAACTGGGTCAAGACCACGGGACAGAAGATCGTGGTCCTGTTCGAGGGCCGGGACGCGGCTGGCAAGGGTGGCACGATCAAACGATTCATGGAACATTTGAACCCGCGTGCGGCGCGTGTCGTGGCGCTCGAAAAGCCGACCGACCACGAGACGGGGCAGTGGTACTTCCAGCGATATATCGAACACCTGCCGACCCGGGGTGAGATGGTGTTTTTCGATCGCTCCTGGTACAACCGCGCCGGCGTGGAGCGGGTCATGGGCTTTTGCGGTTCGGTCGAATACCTTGAGTTCATGCGCCAGGTGCCCGAACTCGAACGCATGCTCGTGCGTTCCGGGATCCAGCTGTTCAAGTACTGGTTTTCGGTGACACACGAGGAGCAGAGTCGCCGCTTCGAGGCGCGCACGCACGATCCGCTCAAGCAGTGGAAGCTGAGCCCGATCGACAAGGAATCGCAGGGCAAGTGGGATGAGTACACTGAGGCGAAGGAGGCCATGTTCTTCTACACCGACACGGCCGACGCGCCCTGGACGATCGTCAAGTCGGACGACAAGAAGCGCGCCCGCCTCAACTGCATGCAGCACTTCCTGTCACAGCTCGATTACCCCGGCAAGGACCTGCACATAGTGCACGGCCCGGATCCGCTGATCGTCGGTTCGTCGGCGCACGTCATCTCCAAGGACCGGCATCTCTGGGGCTAGCCGTTGTATTGAGCCGGGGCAGCGTCCATAATCGCGGCCGGTCCGCGTCGGCTTTCCCGCGACGGCCAGCCGTGAACTCCGCCAGGCCCGGAAGGGAGCAACGGTAGCGGTGACGCCGGGTGCCGGGAAGCGGCTGGCGCGGGCCACTTTGCGATACACTAATGCCTATGAGCTACCTCGTCCTGGCCCGCAAGTGGCGGCCCAAAGACTTTGCGGACACCGTCGGCCAGGAGCACGTCCTCCGGGCGCTGATCAACGCTCT
Source organism: Woeseiaceae bacterium (assembly GCA_041602775.1). GTDB lineage: Bacteria > Pseudomonadota > Gammaproteobacteria > Steroidobacterales > Woeseiaceae > UBA1847. The sequence continues at coordinate 8,518 of JBFIFN010000035.1, forward strand.
GGATTCCGGGCGACTGCACCATGCCTACCTGTTCACAGGAACGCGCGGGGTCGGCAAGACCACGATCGCCCGCGTCCTCGCGAAGGCACTGAATTGTGAAAAAGGCGTCACGTCGCAGCCCTGCGGTACCTGCAGCGCCTGCGTCGAAATCGACGAAGGCCGCTTTGTCGACCTGATCGAGGTCGATGCAGCCTCCAAGACCAAGGTCGACGATACGCGGGACCTGCTCGACAACGTCCAGTACGCGCCGGCCCGTGGCCGCTACAAGGTGTACCTGATCGACGAGGTACACATGTTGTCGAAAAGCTCGTTCAATGCGCTGCTGAAAACGCTCGAGGAGCCGCCGCCGCACGTCAAGTTCCTGCTGGCGACGACCGATCCGCAGAAGTTGCCGGTCACGGTCCTGTCGCGGTGCCTGCAATTCAATCTCAAGCGCATGACGCCGCGCCTTATTTCCGATCGACTCGCGCATATCTGCACGGCAGAGTCGATCGATGCGGACGAGATGGCGCTGGCAACGATTGCCCGTGCGGCCGATGGCAGCATGCGAGATGCACTGAGCCTGCTCGACCAGGCCATCGCTTATTGCGGGGGATCGCTCGAGGAGCCGCAGGTAGCGCGCATGCTCGGCACGATCGATCGCGATCATGTGGTACGCCTGCTGCGCCTGCTGGCCGACGACGATGCGCGCGGTATCGTGGACGCGATTCGCGAAATCGATGAGCAGTTTCCGAATTACGGCCGCCTGCTCGAAGACCTCGCGCGGGATCTGCAACGCATCGCGGTCTACCAGGTCGTTGGTGCCTGCGACGCCGAGGATGATCTCAAGGAGGAGGAGTACGCGGAACTCGCGGAGTCTTTGCCGCAAGAGGACGTGCAGCTCTTCTACCAGGTCGCCATTCTCGGGCGACGCGACCTGCACCTGGCGCCCGACCCGCGCAGCGGAACGGAAATGACGCTGCTGAGAATGCTGGCCTTCCGGCCCGCCGAAAGCGCTGAGGGCACCGGGAGTGGCGGGAGCGGCGGGAGCGGCGAATCAAGGACGACGCCGGGTGCAGCGGAGCGTACACGGCGCCGCCCGGCCAGCGCGGGCAAGGCGGCGGCACCGTCCTCCGCCACGGCGTGGACCGAGCCGGACTGGCCGGCGCTGGTCGTGCAGCTCGGCCTCGGGGGCGCCGTGCGACTGCTCGCGAGCAACTGCACGTACGTCGGCCGCGAGGGCAACACGGTACACCTCGGGCTGGACCCGCGGTCGGAGTCGCTGCTGACGAGGAAGCGCAGGGACGCACTGGCGGAGAGCCTGTCTGCGCACTTTGGCGAGACGCTGTCGGTCGATGTCGCTCTGGGTACGGATACCGGCGAGACGCCCCAGCAGGCGGAAACGCGTCTCGCGGATGAGCGCCTCGAGGCTGCGCGCCAGTCGCTCGAGGCGGACCCCAATGTGCAGGCGTTGAAGAACATGTTCGGCGCGGAAATCAAGGCGGATACGATCGAACTGATCAATCCGCCCAATTCGGATTAGAGGAACAGGTATGAAGGGCGGTATCGGCCAGCTCATGAAGCAGGCACAGCAGATGCAGGCCAACATGAAAAAGGCGCAGGAAGAGATGGCGTCGATCCTGGTGACCGGTGAATCGGGCGCAGGCATGGTGCGCGTCACGATGAACTGTCAGCACCAGGTACAGAAGGTCGAGATCGACGACACGATGATCGGCGATGACAAGGAAATGCTGGAGGACCTGACCGTCGCGGCGTTCAATGATGCTGTCCGCAAGGTCGAGCAGACCGTGCAGGAGAAATTCTCGGGGATGGCCGCGGGCCTGAATCTGCCGCCGGGCATGAAACTGCCGTTCTAGATGTCCTATTCGCCGCTCCTCGTGCGCTTGATAGACGGATTGCGCTGCATGCCCGGCGTCGGCCAGAAATCGGCCCAGCGCATTGCGTTCCATTTGCTCGAGCGCGACCGCGACGGTGCGAGCAAACTATCTTCTGCGCTGGCCGAGGCTGTCGAAGGGATTGGCCACTGCCAGCGCTGTCGCATGTTTACGGAAGAGGAGCTGTGCTCGATCTGCTCGGCGCCCGGCCGCGACGACACGCAGCTGTGCGTCGTGGAATCGCCCGCCGATGTCATGGCGCTCGAGGATGCCACGGGGTTCAGGGGGGTCTACTTCGTCCTGATGGGGCACTTGTCCCCGCTCGACGGTATCGGACCTGACGAGCTTGCGCTCGGTACGCTCGAGGATCGGCTGGCCGAGGGCCAGGTTACAGAACTGATCATTGCGACAAACCCGACGGTCGAGGGCGACGCTACTGCACACTACCTGGCCGAGCTGGCAGCGCGACGCGGTGTCAAAGCAAGCCGCATTGCGCACGGGGTACCCTTGGGCGGCGAACTCGAGTACGTTGACGGCGGCACGCTCTCGCACGCGTTCTACGGCCGCCGCGCCGTCGATTGAAGGAGTGGATATGGACTGCCTGTTTTGCAAGATCGTCGCCGGCGAAATCCCGGCAGACATCATTTACGAGTCGGATACTGCGCTGGCGTTTCGAGACATCAATCCGCAGGCACCGACACACGTGCTCGTGATTCCGCGCAAACATATCGCGACGATCAATGACATTGCCGCAGATGACGAGGCGCTCGTCGGCAGTCTGTACACGGCCGCACGGGAAATCGCGGCGGCCGAAGGTATTGCCGACGACGGCTACCGTGCGGTCATGAACTGCAACGAGAGTGCAGGGCAGAGCGTGTTCCATGTTCACCTGCACGTCCTCGGCGGCAAGCCGATGGGCTGGCCGCCGTTCTAGTAGCGACCCTCGTTCAGCTGCCGGGTCAGGTTGACGATGCGCCTGTAGCTTTCATAGCGTCGCGGGCTGATCGCGCCTGAATCCACGTCGTCTTTAACCGCGCAGCCCGGCTCCCGGAGATGCCGGCAGTTGGCAAAACGACAGTGCGACGAAGCGGCCGAAATTTCGCGAAACCCGAGCGCTGCAGCCGAGGACGACTCGAGCGCCGGCGCATAGTCGCGCACTCCCGGTGAGTCGATAATGACGCCGCCGCGCGGCAAATCGATCATGGCGGAATTCACCGTGGTGTGGCGACCTTCGCGCGTCTTGTCCGAAATAGCCGAGGTCGCCTGCACCTCGTCACCGACCAGGCCGTTGATCACACTGGACTTGCCGACACCGGACTGGCCCACGATGATCGAGCAGCGCTCCTCGAGCAATTCGCCGACGCGTTCCAGGCCTTCAGCCCGCAGTGCGCTGCAGGATACGACGTCGTAGCCTATTTGCCGGTAGACGCCCAGCTCCTCATCGGGCAATTCGCCGACGAGATCCGTCTTGTTGAACAGGACGCCGGCGTCGACAGCCATGATCTCTGCCGCACAGAGATAGCGGTCCACGACGAACCAGTCCGGCCTGGGCTCCGCAGCGGCCACGACCAGCAGGTAGTCGAGATTGGCCGCGAGTACCTCAACGCGACCCCGCGTATCGGGGCGCGTCAGTTCGTTTTTCCTTTCCAGGATGCCCGTGATCAGCCAGTCTGATTCATTCGGCAGTGGCCTTGCCTCGACCCGGTCGCCGCACACGGCCTTGAGGCGCTTGCCCTTGATGCGCGCGTCAACCTCCGCACCGTCATCGAGACGAAGACGCATGCGTCTGCTGTACGTGGCTGTGACCGTGGCACGATGCATGGCGGAAGTATAGACTGCGGGCATCATGACATCAGCCAACGATCGCGCGAGCAACCTGATCTGGATCGATCTCGAAATGACCGGGCTGTGCACCCGGAACGATACGATTATCGAGATTGCCACAATCGTAACGGACAAGTACCTCAACGAACTGGCCGAAGGGCCCGTACTCGCCATCCGGCAGTCGCAGGAGACGATGGACGGCATGGACGAGTGGAACACACGCCAGCATGGCGAATCGGGCCTGACCGCACGCGTGCTCGAAAGCGAAGTGGATGTGCGAGAAGCCGAGCTCGCGACACTCGTATTTCTGCGCGAATGGGTGGACGAGGGCGTGTCGCCGATGTGCGGCAACAGCGTGTGCCAGGACCGACGATTCCTCGCACGGGAAATGCCCCAGCTCGAGGCTTATTTCCATTACCGTAATCTCGATGTCAGCACGCTGAAGATCCTGGCGACGCAATGGGCGCCGGCAGTGGCCAGCGGCTTCGTCAAGGAATCGGCGCACCTCGCTTTGTCGGACATTCGTGACTCCATCGACGAGCTGGTGTGGTACCGCGAGCACCTTCTCAATCATGACGTGCTCGAGGGCGCGCGTGACTGAAAGGCCTTTCGCCGAGGCGCCGCAAAGAAATGCGCCGCCGATACTCGAGGTACTGCGGCGCGAATTCGGGTACGCGTCCGAAGTGCTGGAGATCGGGTCGGGCACCGGCCAGCACGCCGTGACGTTTGCCGCCGCCATGCCCTGGCTGCGGTGGCAGACGAGCGACCTCGACGAGAATCACGCCGGTATCAATGCCTGGATCGACACGGCCGGCCTCGACAACGTGCTGCGACCGCTGTCGCTGGACGTCCGCAATGACAACGTCGAGGCGTCGTCGTACGACGCGGTCTTTTCGGCAAACACGGTTCACATCATGGGCCTCGATGCGGTTCGTCGCCTGTTCTCCGTCGTCGGCGACGCGCTGCGCGCCGACGGCGTCTTCTGCCTGTACGGACCGTTTCGCATCGGCGGCGCGTTCAATACCCGGAGTAACGAACAGTTCGACACGAGCCTGCGGCTGCGTGATGCGACGATGGGCATCCGCGACCTGGAAGTGCTCGATGAGTTCGGCGCATCCAGCGGCCTTTTGCAACAGCGCCTTTACGCGATGCCGTCGAACAACCATATCGCCGTGTGGACGAGGCCCGGACCGCCCCGCGGAGCGCCTAAACTGTCGCCGATAAACGACTGATTTCACACGGTATTAGCTGGCGCGTTGCGCGACGTTCGCTTATAGTTCCCGGATTATGAAAACTCGCTTCTTTCTTGTTGCAGCCCTGCTGCTGCCGCTGTCCGCTTTGGCCGAGCCCGCCTGGGTGACGGACCAGTTCGAAATCACCCTGCGCTCCGGCCCGAGCACGAGCAACGCCATTCAGCTCATGGTCGGTAGCGGCACCCGGCTCGAGGTACTCGAGCGCGACCCGGACAGCGGTTACTCGCGCGTGCGAACGCAGGGCGGGACCGAGGGATGGGTGCTTACGCGCTACCTGATGAACGAAGCGAGCGCTCGTGAGCAGCTGCAGACGCTGACGAGCCAGCTGACCAACGCCAATTCGCGCGGCAGCTCTCTGGATACGCAGCTGAAAGCGATTCGCAGCGAGCATGACGCAGCGAACCGCCAGATCCAGACACTGGAGCGCGACAAGGCGGCGGTCGAAAAACAGCTTGCGGAGATCAAGCGCACGGCGGCCGACGTCCTGTCGATCAACGAGCAGAACAAGTCGCTGATGGACCAGCTCACGGCGGCGCAAATTCGCGCCGATACGCTCGAGCAGGAGAACCGTGCGCTGGCCAGCCAGACCAAGCGCTACTGGTTCATGGCCGGTGCGCTGGTGCTTTTGATCGGCATCTTGCTCGGCATCTGGCTGCCGCGCGTCCGCTGGCAGCGCCGTTCCCGCTACGATCGTTTCTAGCGCAGCGAGGAACCGGGTTCGGACGACTCAGATCGACTCGCCGGCGAGGAACATCCAGGTTTCGATGACCGTGTCGGGGTTCAGTGACATGCTCTCGATACCCTGATCGAGTAGCCAGCGTGCGAGATCGGCATGATCGGACGGTCCCTGGCCGCAAATCCCGACATATTTGCCCTGCGCTTTGCAAGCAGAAATCGTCATTGAGAGAAGCGCCTTGACGGCGTCGTCGCGCTCGTCGAAATACTCGGCGACGAGCGCCGAGTCGCGGTCGAGACCCAGGGCAAGCTGGGTCATGTCGTTCGACCCGATCGACATGCCGTCGAAATACTCGAGGTACTGCTCGGCGAGCAACGCGTTCGTCGGTAGCTCGGACATCATGATGACGCGCAGTCCGTTCGCGCCGCGCTCGAGTCCGTTCTGCGCCATGAGCTCGATGACGTCCCTGGCTTGCTGCACCGTGCGCACGAAAGGAATCATGATTTCGACGTTGGTCAATCCCATCTCGTCACGTACGCGCTTCAGCGCCCGGCACTCGAGTTCGAAGCAGGGCCGGAAGCTGTCGGCGACGTATCGACCGGCGCCGCGGAATCCGAGCATCGGGTTTTCCTCGTCCGGTTCGTAGCGGTCGCCACCGATCAGGTTCGCGTATTCATTGGACTTGAAGTCCGACATGCGCACGATGACGGGTTCCGGCGCAAATGCAGCGGCGATCGTGGCGATGCCCTCGGCGAGCTTGTCGACGAAGAACTCGACGGGATCCGCGTAGCCTGCCATCTGGTCGTCGACGGCGGCCTGCGTGTCGGCGTCGAGCGTATCGTATTCGAGAAGCGCCTTCGGATGTACGCCGATCATGCGATTGATAATGAACTCGAGTCTGGCGAGACCGACGCCGTGATTGGGTATGTTTGCAAAATCAAAGGCACGATCCGGGTTGCCGACATTCATCATGATCTTGACGGGAATATCGGGCAGTTCGTCGAGCTCGATGTTCTTCTCCTCGAAGTCGAGGCGGCCCTCGTAGACGAATCCTTCGTCCCCCTCGGCGCAGCTGACCGTGACTTCTGCACCGTCGGCAATCACCTCGGTAGCGTCGCCGCAGCCGACGACGGCCGGGATGCCGAGTTCGCGAGCGATGATTGCGGCATGACAGGTCCGTCCGCCGCGATTGGTGACGATCGCGGACGCGCGTTTCATGACCGGTTCCCAGTCCGGATCGGTCATGTCGGAGACAAGCACGTCACCAGCCCGCACGCGATTCATTTCTTCGACGGAACGAATCACGCGCGCGACTCCCGAGCCGATCTTGTGGCCGATGCTGCGTCCCGTGACGATGATGTCGCCGGTATCCTTGAGCGTGAAGCGCTGTATCGACTTGCCGCTGCGGCTTTGCACCGTCTCCGGCCGCGCTTGCAGGATGTAGAGCTTGCCGTCGTTCCCGTCCTTGCCCCACTCGATGTCCATGGGACGGCCATAGTGGTTCTCGATTGTCACGGCCATCCTGGCGAGTTCGACGATATCGTCGTCACTGATCGAGAAGCGCATGCTGTCGGCCTCATCGACGTCGACGGTCTCGACGGTCTTGCCAGGGCGCGGGTCGTCGCTGTAAACCATCTTTATGGCCTTGCTGCCGAGGTTCTTGCGCAGTATCGGGTGCTTCCCGTTAGCCAGCGCCGGCTTGTAAACATAGAATTCGTCAGGGTTGACGGCACCCTGGACGACGGTTTCTCCGAGTCCCCAGCTGGCGGTAATGAACACCGCATCGCGGAACCCGGTTTCCGTGTCGAGCGTGAATACGACGCCCGAACTGCCGACGTCGCTGCGCACCATGGTCTGGATGCCTGCTGACAGCGCGACCTCGCTGTGATCGAAGCCGTGATGCACGCGGTAGGCGATCGCCCGGTCGTTGAACAGGGATGCAAAGACCTTGTGCATGGCTTCGACCATGTTGTCGAAACCGCGAACGTTGAGGAAAGTCTCCTGCTGGCCAGCGAAGGAGGCGTCCGGCAGGTCCTCGGCCGTTGCTGATGATCGCACAGCCACCGCGATGTCGTTGCCAGCGCTCATTTCTTCCCAGGCATCCTTGACCTGCTTCATGAAACCGTCAGGCAGCGGGGTGTCGAGGATCCAGCCCCGAATCTGTGCTCCGGCCGACGTCAGCGCCTCGATGTCGTCAACGTCGAGATCGGCCAGTAACCCGTGGATACGCTTGTCGAGGCCATCGGCGCTGAGGAATTCGCGGTAGGCGGCGGCCGTCGTCGCGAAACCGCCCGGGACGCTGACGCCCAGGTTCGCGAGATTGCTGATCATTTCACCGAGTGATGCGTTCTTCCCGCCGACGTGTTCCACGTCGTCCATGCCAAGCTCAGCGAGCTTGATTACATATGGCTTCAACTCCGACTCCCTTGTGTTCCCCGGCAGGAACTGGACAATCCTACCGATGGCTGAGCGCGTCGTCTTTTTTGTCTCGGATCAAACCGGCGTCACGGCTGAGACGCTTGGTCACAGTCTCATCACGCAATTCGCCGGCCAGCAATTTCGGCAGATGACTTTGCCATTTATAGATTCCGAAGACAAGGCAAGAGAAGCGGTCAAGACGATCGATCGCGTCGCGGCGGACAGCACGCTGTGTCCCATCGTGTTTTCGACCATGGTCCAGCCGGATCTCCGCGAAATCGTCAAGGAGTCGCAGGGCCTGCATCTCGATATTTTCGATGCTTTTCTCGATGCCCTGGCCGAGGAACTGGGCGAGCAGCCGGAGTACGTTCCCGGTCGCGCGCACGGGATGAGCGATATCGAGACCTACATGAAGCGCATAGAGGCGACCAATTTCGCGCTCGTTAACGACGATGGCGGCATCAGCCGCGACTACGACGCGGCGGACGTCATTCTTCTCGGCGTATCCCGGTCCGGCAAGACGCCAACGTGCCTTTATCTCGCGATGCAATACGGCGTATACGCGGCCAACTACCCGCTGACCGACGACGAACTCGAAAGCGGGACGCTACCGGACTTCCTGCTCAGGCAAAAAAAGAAGCTGTTCGGCCTGACCATTGCGCCCGAGCGGCTGCGTGAAGTTCGTCGCGAACGCCGCCCGATGGGCCGGTACTCGACGGCACAGCAGGTTCGCTTCGAGCTGCGCGAAGCGGACAAGATGTTCCGCCGTTACGGGATTCCCTACGTCGATACGACGCTATTCTCGATAGAGGAGATATCGAGCAGAATCCTAGATAGTACAGGTGTAGAGCGCAGAGTTCGACCCTGAATTTCTGTAGCCGAGGCTGCTATATTGGCAGCATGTTGCTTGATACGTACCTGGTACCGGAGACGATCGCGAAGCCCCGCAGCTTTGTCGGTCTCATGGCACTGTACGAAAGTAACTACCTGCGCCTTCTGCGACTCGTCCCGGAACTCGACCGCATCGACGGATGTTTCCGATCGCGAGTCGCCGGGGACTGCGATCTGCATCTCGAGGTGCTCGAGCGCAGCCGTTACACGGTCACGTTGTCGCTGACCTACCACTTCGAGACCGACGACGGCTTGCTGATTGACCCGGACATGAGTGTCCGCGCCTATCTCGATGGCCAGCTGGCCGAAGTCCTCGCCATCGGCAAGCGGCAGCGTCACCCTGCGCTGAGGCGGCTCGTGCACGAGCATCGCGCTGAACTTGACCGCCGGTGGCACGGCAATGTCGTCCTCAACAAATGGCTGGACTACCTCAGCGAGAATGGGCACCTCGTCCTCGAGCGCTGAGGCATTTCCGAAACTGTCGATTCGGTCAGCGATTCAGGCTTGCAGCGCTGCGATCATTACGTTCAATCGCCATCGGACCGAATCGTCCAGGGCGCCAGGGTTATGTTAAGTAATGGCCAGGCTCACGGGACTCTTCAAGGCGGCTCCCGAACCGCCACAACAGGACAACGAAAAGCTCGTCGACCTGTTTCGCAATCGTGCCGAACTCAAGAAGGAATTCGCGGCATTGCGAAACGAGAAGTTCCGCCTGCAGGACCGGGTCAAGGAACATCGCGCGTCCATCGAGCGGGTCGAGCAAAAACTGAATCATCTCGAATCCCTGCTGCTCGACCCCGAGTGGGTGTACAACGTTGTGACGTTTTACCAGCTGCGGCGATTGTCGACACACTGCGCCTCGCGTCTCGCTCGCTTTGCGGAACAACTCAAGCAACAGCGCGAAAAGCGTACGCTGGACAGGGTCCTGGCCGGCTGGCGGGCGGACCAGGAAAAGTCGAGGGCGAAGGTAGATGCGGCAATTGGCGAACAGCGCCTCGAGGTGCAGCGGCTCGAAGACCAGCTGCAGGCGGAGCGCCACCGGCTCGACATGATGGGCGGCCTGTCCCGCATGATGAAGGGCAGAGCGCAGGCCGAGGCGATCGACGGCATAGAGCAGGCCCTGTCAGAGGCCCAGTCGAAAGAGTCGGAGTTGCTCGAGGAACTGGAGCGGATTGAAGCCGCTGAACCGCCGCCGAATCCCGGTCTGGATACAGTGGCAAAGCGGTCGATCAATTTCATGATCCTCGCGTACGCGCAGCAGCTGTACCTGCACTACTTTGAAGACAACCTGGTCAACCTGGCGAAGGAAGCGGGCGACAAGAGCGTCGGCGCCGTCAACTACGGCGGCAAGGCCGATTGTGACGATATCCTCGAGAAGCTGGCGAAACGCCGCGAGGAGGTCGGCCCGATCGACATAACGACAAATACCCTGCAGCAGCGGGCGAAACTGATTGCCGAGAAGGCCGGTTTTCGGCGCGACAATGACGTCGTCCCGGTGCCGGCGACGGTCGCGACAGTGTTCGATATCAGCAGGAACGGCGTCATCTACAAGATCGACGCCAATTTGCTCGGCGAGAATTACTTCGGGCTGGCTAAGGTGCTGAGTCGCTAGTCCTCAGATATCGCGACGGTACATTTGCCGTTTGAAAACCAGCGGACCGGCTTCGGCCGGCGTCGCCGAGTCGCTCGAGGCGCTGTCGGTGTCGTCCACTGCACCGCGCTCGGCCTGCTCCGGCTCATCCTCTTCTGCGACCGCGAGGTCGCGCGACGCGAATTCGAAGTTGGGCCCCAGCAATTCGATGGACTCATCCGTTTCCGTGGCGGCCGTGCGGGAGAATTCGGTGGTGGCGACATCGAGGGTGGGCTCCGCGGCTTCCTCGCAGATACTGCGTTCCGGGGCGGCGAGAACCGGCGCTGCCGCGATCGTGATCAAGGCGACTGCGGCGGCGAAGCCGCCTCGTGCTGGCTGCTTGTTACGTATTGCCATGCCCAACCCCCTGGGTAAGACACCCATCTACGACCGAGGTGTTATAGCTGAGTATAACGCCCGGATGCAGACCGTCAAGCGCTTACTCGGCAGGCCGCAGCTGCGCCGTGGGCTCGAGTAAGTCCACCTCCCGCATCGTGGCGAGGTCGGTGACGATGCCGGCCGCCTGGTCGAGCAGGATATCCGGTATGTCGTCCTCACCGATGTCGTCGAGGCTCGCAACCGGTTCGATTCCCAGCGCCTTGCGCCGTTCGTTTTCCCGGTCCAGGCGACGTTGCAGTTCGGCCTTGCGTTCTTCGCGGCGCGTGTCGATGTTCAGTGAAATGACTTTTTGCTCGGACAGGGCCTCCGCCGCGCGGATCATCTCGACCTGGTAACGGAAGTTGGGGTCTGTCTTGGCGCGCTCCTCGTAGGAGCCGGCCAGCGACTGGATCGCACCGTCGAGTGACTTGCCCGCGCGGAATCGCGTTGTGGGGACCGTGTCCCAGGGCAGGGCGCTGTCGCGAACGCTTTCGCCGATCAGCTCGGCGTTGATGTGCGACGGCAGTTCGATGTCCGGATCCACGCCGCGATGCTGGGTGCTCTCTCCGGTCACGCGATAATACTTGCCGATCGTGAGCGTTAACTGACCGTAGCCTTTCCCGTCTTCACTGCGCAGGTACTGGTCGAGCGAATACAGATTCTGCACGGTTCCCTTGCCGAAGGTCTGCTGGCCGATAATGACGCCGCGCTCGTAATCCTGGATCGCGGCGGCGAATATCTCCGAAGCCGATGCGCTGTAGCGATCGACGAGCACGGCAAGCGGGCCCGAATAGGCGACTCGCGCGACCGGGTCCGGATCGTCGAGACGACTGATCCGGCCGTTGCCGTTGCGCAGCTGGACGACGGGCCCGTTGTCGATGAACAGCCCCGACAGCGCGGTAGCTTCGGTCAGGTGTCCGCCACCGTTGCCGCGCAGGTCGATAATGAGGCCGTCGATGCCCTCTGCTTCGAGCTCCTCGATCAGGCGCTTCACGTCCTTGGTCGTGCTCGTGAAATTCTTGTCGCCGCGGCTCAGGGCGGGGTAGTCGCGGTAGAAGCTCGGCACGTCGATAACGCCGATGCGCCATTCGCGACCCTCTCGCGGGATGGTCAGGATGTTGCTCTTCGCAGCCTGCTCCTCGAGTTTCACCTGGTCGCGGGTCAGATCGATGAACTTCTTCGGGCTCCCCGGAATCGAGTTCGCCGGGATGATCTCGAGCCGTACGACGGAGTTCGCCGGTCCACGGATGAGCTCTACGACGTCATCGAGGCGCCAGCCGATAACGTCGACGATCTCGCCGTCAGCGCCCTGGGCGACGCCCGTAATGCGGTCCTCCGGCTTGAGGCGGCCATCGATGGCCGCCGGCCCGCCGGGGATGATCCCCGCGATCTTGACGTAGTCGTCCTCGGTCTGCAGCGACGCGCCGATGCCGAAATACGAAAGGCTCATCTGGATCCGGTATTCCTCGGAATTGCGCGGGGACAGGTAGCTCGAGTGCGGATCCAGCGTGTGCGCGAAGGCGTTCATGAAGCGCTCGAAGACGTCGTCGTTGTTGACCTGCTCGAGCCGCCGCAGGTAGCCCTTGTAGCGCTTGGCGAGAACCTCCTGGATCTTCGCCCACTCCTCGCCCTCGAGCGCCATACTCAGGGCCTCGTTCTTGACGCGCCTGCGCCAGATTTCGTCCAGTTCGACAGAGCTCTCGACCCACGCTTCCTCGCTGCGATCGAACTGGTAGTCCTCGTCGACGAGGAAATCCGGCTCGGTTTCCAGCGCCTCCAGCGCAAACTGCAGGCGTTCCCGGGCGCGCGTCTGGTAAATCTCGTACATGTCGAACACGGGTGAGAGCGAGCGGCCGCGAACCATGTCGTCGAGCTGGAAGCGGTAGGTCTCGAAGAAGTCGATATCGCCCTTGAGCAGGTACATGCGGTTGCGATCGAGCGATTCGATGAACAGATCCATGACGTCCGACGAGAGACTGTCGTCGACCGCTATGCGTTTGTAATGCTGCTTCTCGATGAACTGCGTGACCAGTTCACCGATTCTCTCGTGTCGTTGCTCGGGGTAGAGATAGGATTCCTGTTCGATCGTCGTCGTCGTGCCCAAAGCGGGCCACGCGAAGAAGGCGACGGCCAGGCCGGCCAACCATGGCAAGCGGCGGGATTGGGGTTTCGTCAAAGCTTGTTTCTCCATCGCTGATTGCTACCATTCGTGCGCAGCATTCGTCCGGCTAGGCTAGTGGTCCCGGGACCATTGATCAAGGGTCCATTCGTCATAATCGCTAACGTGTCACGGCAGATATCTACCGATTTGGAAAGAAATAAATGCGCCCACTGTCCGTCGTTACGCTGATCGTGCTCGGATCCAGCTTCGCTATTACGTTCAGCCTGGCTGCCGTGGTGCTCGTCGTGATCGTGCTCGGAACCGACCATCCGCGCCTCGCCAGCGAGTTCGAACCGCTGCTCAAGAGCCTCGCTCTATTTCTGGGTATGACCATCGTCGCAGCGGCAAGTTTCTACTCACTGGCGCGGGAACTCGCCCTGCGGTTCTGGTTGCAGGGTGCGATGTGGTTGAGCCTGGTCGGGATCGGCTACTACTACTGGCCGTAACTCAGCCGAAGATGCGCCGGCCTCGGCCCCGGCGTCGCCGCATGCGGGCCTGCAGTTCCTTGCGGCGCGCCTTCAGCCAGCCTTCGCGACTGGCGTGGCTGCCGTCGCCCTTGGCGGACAATCGGTCACGGTAATCGCAAAAGTCCTGGTAGGCCTCGATCTCGTGGCGCAATTCCCTCACGACGAGTTCGATCATGATCGCGTCGTCGAGAAATCCGAGACCCGGAATGCTGTCGGGGATGAGGTCTTCCGGTTCGGCGAAGTAGGCCAGTGCGTTCAGGACTCGCGTCGCTTCCTGGTGGGGAAGGCGCCATTCGATGTCCGAGACCATGCGAATCATGAGCCGGAGCTTGTCGATGCGCTCGAGGACAAAACCCGGCGCGCCGGACGCGGGCGCATCCTCGAGCAGTTTTTCCGAGGCGGAGACGATATCTTCGGGCGCGAGCCCACGCGCAGCCTGGCGCGCTTCGTTCATGATCAGACGAAAATGCTTGAGGTCATCTTCATCCAGTTCGAATGATATTCGCATGGACACACGCGAATGGTACTAGAAAATCGTGCCGCGTTTACTTGCCGAAACGCTTGTCCCAGTTTTTCGACCGGTCGAAGCCGCCCGTGTTGTAGGGATCGATTCCGGCCTCTTCCCCTGAATCCACGAGTGAATCGTCGAGGATCTTCAGCGTTTCGTGCGTCCCGGTGTCTTCGCGTACGTACTTGTTGCGAATCAGAACGTTCTTGCCGGGTCCGTTGCTTTCGATCGTACCTGACAGGTCCTCATCGGCGTCGACGAACTCGGGCTGCTTTCGCGGCACCTTCTTTTGCGCTGGTGCGGGGCGCGGGGCTGCCCTGGCGCCCGTCCTGTTGAGGGACGGCGACTGAGGAGTCTGTTTCGCGCCGGTCTGGCCCGAGAACCATTTCTTGAATTGTTCAAACATCGCGTCAGGTCATTAAGTAAAGCAATCTCTTTTGGCAGGATGCCGTATCTATGACCGATTTTCTATAAACATCGTGCGCGTGATGCAGAACGTGGTGCCGAAACTGTGATGACCGTCACATTTTCGCCGCCATGCGCCAGCCAAGGACCGTCAGGCGCATGGCCTGCCAGGCCAGCCAGGGCGAAAGCACGAGGAACCAGGCCGCGAGATCGCCCGAGCGGATCTTGCCACTCAGTGTGCCGAAGAAGTCCGCAAAACCAGCGCCACCGTAAGCGCCGAAAACGGCTTTGCCGACAAACCAGATCAGCACGGGGAGCAGGACGAGCCCGAAGAACAGGAAGCCCGCAAACACAGCGGCTTCCTTGCGCAGTACCCGGGACAGTGGGGTTATCTGTTCGCTCATGGACGGCCCGACGACGAGGGGGCCGATATCCTTGCGCAGGGCGGGATTCAGGTCAAGCGTCGTCGATCGCGGCGCGGCGCCGGCGGCGGTACACGAAAACGCCGAAATGCACGCACGCGACGGAGAACAGCAGGTAATGTGGCAGCACCCAGAACCACTCGCTGATATAGATCGTAGCGAGGAAAGCGGCAAAGCCCGCGATGACGTAGAAATAGGGCAGGAGCTCGTAGAGAAACCTGGGCAGCCAGATCTTGCGCGACAGGACGTTACCGGAATCGCGCGTCGAGCGCTGCGATTGGTCAAGTGAATCGCGCTTTCCCTGCGCCGAGCTGAACATGCCGCTGTCGCCTCCGTGGAACAGGAGACCATCTTGAACCATGTGGGAGGCGATTAGCGTGAATACGCTCACAAATCAGCCGTCTCGCTTGCGCCGCTCCTCGTAGCGGAAATGAACATTGCCGATCGTCACGATGTCGCCGTTGCTGAGGAAATGTTCCTTCACGCGCGATGTGTTGACGTGTACGCCGTTCTTGCTTCCCCAGTCGATCACGCGCGTCGATTCTCCGTCGGTGGTGATGACCGCATGGCGCCGGCTGATGTACGGGGCGTTGAGCTGAATGTCATTATCAGCCATGCGGCCTATCGTGAGCCGGTCCTTGAACAGCGGGAAGCGCAGGAGCTTGTCGCCGATCCTGCCTACGAGAACGCGGGTGACGCGTTCCTGAGGGCGTTGTGACCGGGGTGGTTCCGGCGACTCGCTGAAATGCTCCGAGTCGTCGCCGTCGATGTCGGCGATGACGTCACCCAGCTCCCCGATCGACTCGATCTGCTCGGATCTTCGGGCCAGCTCGGTCAGCAGAACGTTAATGGCGTCACTACGTGCCTCGAGTTTTTCCTCGAGATCACGTGCCTCGTGCGACACTTTGTCGAGTTCTCTTTCGAGTTCATCGATTCGTGCCCGCGATTGCTCGTCACTGTCGCAGAGCATGCGTTCAAGTTCTTGCTTGAAGCCGCGCGTGTCGACCAGGTCGGATGCGAGCTGGGAATTGAGTTCTTCGGTCTGTGCGACGGTCTCCTGAGCTTCGCCAAGTTCGAAGCGTAGCAGGCGAATTTCCTCGGCGTGACGATCGTCGAGCGCCTCGAGCCGGGCTTCGAGGTCCGTATTCGCCTGGGCGAGTTCGGCGATCTTCGCCCGCAGTGACATCTCGTATTCCGCGCTGCGTTGCAGCGCGGCATCGAGGCGCCGGCGCTCCTTGTCCACGCTATCGTGGTGCGCAAGCAGGTCCTGGAGCTTGCGGCGCAGCAGGTCCGCATACTCCTCGGTGCGCGCCAGCCGCTCATCCACTCCAACCGGCTCGTTTGGAACCGTGGTCTTGAACGGATCCTCCGGCAGCTCTCTCGCGCGCGCGCGCAGCTCCTCGAGCTGCGCTTCGAGCGCTGCGATATCTGCGCGATACTTGTCGTCCCGATCCCGGATCTCGCTTTTCAGCGCCTTGATCGTGCGGTCGCGAGTCCTTAGCAGCTTTTCCTTGCGGCTCAGCGTATCCCGGGCTTTCGTGAGGTCCGCATTGAGGGTGTCGGTGATTTCTTCGCGGGCGCGAATCTCGGCTTCGCGGCCCATCCAGCGTGCCCGCAGCTGTTCGATGTCGTATCGCAGTTTGCCGACGGTCTGGGCGTCGTCGCTGTGGTGCTTGCCGACATCGAACGTGTCGTCGTCGGATTCGTGCTGCGCAGGTTGCGACGGTTGATTCCGGCGAAACGTGACG
>JBFIFN010000036.1:0-23794 GCA_041602775.1 Woeseiaceae bacterium
CGAGCCCGATGACAGCGGCCAGTTCGGCGTGTCGTTCCGCTACTTCGCCGAACAGCTCGCCGGTTCCGAGTTCGGTATCTATTACATGAACTACCACAGCCGCATTCCGTATCTCGGTGGCTTCACCTCGTCGAACTCGCTGGTTCCCGACGCGGCGATACCTCCTCCGGTGCTGGCGGCATTGACGGCCGCGCTGGGTCCCCGGCCCTGGCCGTTCATCCCGGGCGACCTGCTCGGCGGCAACCCGGAGTATTTCGCCGAGTTCCCCGAGGACATCGAGCTGTACGGCTTCAGCTTCGCGACCAACCTCCTGGGCTTCGCCGTATCGGGCGAGATCAGCCATCGGCCCGACTTCCCCGTGCAGATCAACACGACCGAGATCCTGCAGGGCGCTGTCGGTTTGGCCCCGTGGTCGACGGTCACGCCGATCGTCATCGCTGTCGGCCCCGGCGCGGCCGCGTCGGGTTACGACCTGCTGCCGGTCACACAGGCGCAGGTCACCTTCATCCGCTTCTTCGAACGGGTCCTCGGCGCGAGTCGCCTCTCGTTCGCGGCGGAAATCGGCGCCAACTGGGTCGACGACCTTCCCGAACAATCAGTGCAACGCTACGGCCGTTCGCCGATCTATGGCATGGGCTTCTTCGAACCCATCCCGCTGCCGTCGCCGCCGCTCCCTCCGGGTTCGGTCATTACCTGCGAAGCAGGCAACGCGCTGGCCGGTGTCTCGCCGCCCAATACGAACGCGCGCAACTGCACGACCGACGGCTACGTGACGGACTCGTCATGGGGATACCGCATGCGTGCGGGTCTGACCTACAACGACGTTTTCGCCGGCATCAACCTGACGCCGAGCCTCGCATGGTCGCATGACGTCAGCGGTTACTCGCCGAACAGCAACTTCACGGAAGACGCGAAGGCGCTGAGCGTGGCGCTGCAAGCCGAGTACCTGAACAGGTACACTGCTACTCTGTCCTACACGACATTCTCTGGCGGCGACTACAACACGATCGAGGACCGCGATTTCCTGTCCCTGTCGCTCTCCGTCAGCTTCTGAATTGAATATCAGGGGATTTACACCATGAGAACTATTACAAGAATCTCGACGCTGGCCGCCCTCGGTCTCGTTGCACAGGGCGCGCTCGCCGGCCTATCGCAGGAAGAAGCCAATCGCCTGGGCGGTGACGAGCTGACCCCTGTGGGCGCTGAACGTGCGGGCAATGCCGACGGCACGATTCCAGCCTGGACTGGCGGGTTGACCCAGCTGCCCGCCGGCTACGTGGAAGGCGAACCGCTGGTCAATCCGTTCCCGGACGACAAGCCGCTGTTCACCATCACGGCCGCGAATATCGAGCAGTACAAGGACAAACTGTCTCCCGGCCAGATCGCGTTGCTGAAACGCTATCCGGACACGTTCCGCATGCCGGTCTACAAGAGCCGTCGCACGGCTGCGTACCCGGAAGAACTTTACGCGGCTTACAAGAAGGATGCGGTGACGGCCGAAACGACCGACGGCGGCAACGGCCTCGCCAACGTCAAGTCCTACCTGCCGTTCCCGATCCCGAAGACCGGTATCGAGGTCATCTGGAATCACGTCCTGCGCTACCGCGGCGGCAGCGTGCGACGCGTTTACGCACAGATCCCGGTGCAGGCCAACGGCGCGTTCAGTCCCGTCATCCTCGACGAGCAGCTGGCCTTTGCCAACGCGCTACAGGGCTCGCCTCCGAACCGCCTGTTCTACTTCAAGCAGGCCATCAGGGCGCCGGCACGGCTCGAAGGCGACGTGTTGCTCGTCCACGAGAACATCAACCAGGTTGCCGAGCCGCGAGCCGCGTGGGTCTACAATGCCGGCCAGCGCCGCGTGCGTCGCGCGCCCGACGTGGCCTACGACGGACCGGGCACGGCATCGGACGGCCTGCGCACGTCGGATGATCTCGATATGTACAACGGTGCGCCTGACCGCTACAACTGGAAGCTCGTCGGCAAGAAGGAACTCTATGTGCCGTACAATGCCTACAAGCTGACCGACAAGAACCTCAAGTACAAGGATATCGTGCTCCAGGGGCACCTGAATCCCGAGTACCTGCGCTACGAGCTGCATCGCGTCTGGGTCGTCGAAGCCACACTCAAGGAAGGCCAGCGCCACATCTACGCCAAGCGCACCTTCTTCGTCGACGAAGATACCTGGCAGATTACGATCGCCGACCTTTACGACGGCCGCGGCGAGCTGTGGCGCGTGCGCGAGGCGCACAACCTGACGCACTACCAGGTCAAGGTTCCGTGGTATGCGCTCGAGACCTCGCACGACCTGATCTCCGGGCGCCACCTGCCGCAGGGTCTCGAGAACGAGCTCAGTGGCTACCAGTACCAGTGGAATTACCCGGCCTCCGAGCGTGACTTCACTCCGGCGGCGTTGCGTCGTGCGGGTGTACGCTAAGAGCAAACCACCAACCCGGACCGCCGCACGCGTGGCGGCGGTCCTTCTCTTTTTGACCGCCTGGTCCGGCGCCAGCGCCGAGCCGGTCGATTATCCGCTGCTCCCGGCGCTCGAATCGGAGCGCGCGGTCAACAGCCTGCTGCTCGAGGTGGCGCGCAGCGGGGATCGACTGGTCGCGGTCGGCGAGCAGGGCCACGCCCTTTGGTCCGACGACGACGGCCGGAGCTGGACGCAGGCGCTTGTACCAGTATCGCTCGCACTGACGTCGGTGACGTTTGCGGGCGACGGCGACGCCTGGGCGACGGCCCATGACGGCTACCTGCTGCATTCGGGCGACAATGGCGAGACCTGGACGGTGCGGCTGACCGGCTCGGACGTTGCAAGCCTCCTGGTGGTCGCCATCGAGGCGCAGGTCGAAGCGCTCCAGGCGAAGCTCGACGCCGCCGCGGACGATGCCTCAGAGGACATCGGGTGGGCACTCGACGAGGCGACGTTTGCGCTCGACGAGGCGTTGCTCGCCGTCGACGAAGGCATGACGACCCCGTTGCTCAAGGTCTGGTTCGACGGCGACCTCGGCTACGTCCTCGGCGCCTATAACGTGTTTCTGCGCACCAACGACGGTGGCGCGACCTGGCGCGCAGACAACAACCGCCTCGATAACCCCGAAAAGTATCACCTCTACGGTATTGCGCGTTCTTCCGCCGGTACGCTTCTCATTGCCGGAGAAGCCGGAACGCTGCAGCGCTCGCTCGACAACGGCGAGACCTGGCAACGTATCCCGACGCCCTACCCGGGCTCATTCTTCGGGGCACTGGCTACTGCCGACGGCAACCTGCTGGTCTTCGGGCTGCGCGGCAACGTCTACCGTTCTAGCGACGAGGGCGCAAGCTGGACTGCCGTTGCGACCGGCGACAGCCGTACCTTGATGTGCGGCTCGGCAACCGATGACGGAACCGTCGTGCTCGCAGGATCCGCAGGCGCGGTGCTTTACAGCCGCGACAACGGCGCCAGCTTCAGTGTCGTGCCCACCGAGGGCAACCGCGTCTACAGCGACGCGCTGGCAACGGCCGACGGTCGCATTCTGCTGGCCGGCTTCGGTGGCATTTCCTTCCTGACGGCAGGGGGCGGCAATGACTGAACCCGTTCGCGACCGGACCGGACTGGACGGCAAGGCGGCGCCGCTCGCGGAGCGACTGCTGTTCGAAAACCGCGTTCTGGTCATCGTGCTGTTTGCGCTGGCCACGATCTTCTTTGGCTACAACGCATCGAAGCTCAGGCCCGACGCGAGCTTCGAGAAGATGATTCCGACCTCGCACCCGTACATCCAGAACTACCTGAAGAACCGCGCCGACCTCAAGAGCCTCGGCAACTCGATTCGGATCATCGTCCAGACGACCGAGGGCGATATCTTCGACAAGGAGTTCCAGGAGACGCTGCAGCGCGTCAACGACGAAGTGTTCTATATCCCGGGCGTTGATCGCGCGGGGCTGCAGTCGATCTGGACGCCCAACGTTCGCTGGAGCGAGGTCACGGAGGAAGGCTTCCGTGGCGGTACCGTCATCCCGAACGGCTTCGACGGATCGCCCGGGAAACTCGAGGAACTCAAGGCGAACGTACTGCGCTCGGGTCAGGTTGGCCGCCTCGTCGCAAACAACTTCAAGTCCGCAACGATCATTGCGCCGTTGACGGATACCAACCCCGAGACCGGCGAGCGCCTCGATTACCGCGAATTCTCGAACAACATCGAGAAGCTGGTCAGGGACAAGTACGAAACCGACACGATCAAGATTCGCGTCACGGGATTTGCCAAGATCGTCGGCGACCTCATCGAGGGTGCCGTGCAGGTGGCCCTGTTCTTCGCGGCTGCGTGGCTCATCACGAAAGTCCTGCTGCTGCTCTACTCGCGCTGCTGGTACGCGACCCTGATACCGCTGCTTTGCTCGACGATCGCCGTGATCTGGCAGCTCGGCCTGATCCGCTTCATGGGTTACGGTCTCGATCCGTACTCGATGCTCGTGCCGTTCCTCGTGTTCGCCATCGGCATCAGTCACGGCGTCCAGATCATCAACAACGTCGCCAATCGCTTCTTCTTCGGCGTCGGCGCCTACTGGTCGGCGCGGCGCGCCTTTCGGGCTCTGTATATAGCAGGGTTCGTTGCGCTGATTTCCGACGGCATCGGCTTCATGACGCTGATGGTCATCGAGATTCCGGTCATCCAGGAACTCGCGTTGACGGCCAGCGTGGGCGTCGCCGTGCTGATCTTCACCAACCTGCTGCTCATGCCCGTGTTGCTGTCGTACACGGGATTGACGAAAGCCTCGATGGACTATATCCGGCGCCGGCAGGAGAATCCGCGGCGCCTCTGGCCGAAGGTCGTGAGATTCGCAGGGCCGCCGTATGCACCCGTCACGATCATTGTCGGCCTCGCATTGTTCGCCGTTGGATTGTATGGCGCGCGCGACCTGCGTATCGGCGATCTCGACCCCGGCGCGCCCGAACTGCGGCCCGATTCGCGCTACAACCTCGACAATGCGTTCCTGACGGAGAATTACTCGACCAGCACGGACGTGTTCGTGACGATGGTCGAGACCCTGCCCCAGGCCTGCGGCGACCACCAGACGATCGCGGCAATCAACCGCTTCCAGGCCGAGATGCTCAATACGCCCGGCGTGCAGTCGGTTCTCTCACTCGTCAACGTGTCCAAGCGCGTGACCATGGCGATGAACGAAGGCAACCCGAAGTGGCATACGCTGAGCCGTAACCAGTACATCCTGAACAACTCGCTGCAGCATGTGCCGAGCAGTCTCATCAATACCGACTGCAGCATGGTGCCGGTGCTGATCTTCCTCAACGACCACAAGGCGGATACGCTCGAGGCAGTCGTGGCCGACGTCGAGGCGTTCGCCGCCGAGTACAACACCGACGAAATTCGCTTCGTTCTCGCCGCCGGCAACTCCGGCATCGAATCGGCGACGAACATCGTGGTCAGCAAGGCCCAGTACCAGATGCTCGCGCTCGTCTACGGGGTCGTCGCGTTTCTCGTGTTCCTGACGTTCCGGTCCTGGCGGGCCGTCGTCTGCATCATCGTGCCGCTTGCACTGACGTCCGTGCTGGCGCAGGCGCTGATGGCATCGCTCGAAATCGGCGTGAAAGTCGCCACGCTGCCCGTCATTGCACTCGGGGTCGGCATCGGCGTCGACTACGGGATCTACATCTACAGCAAGATGGACACGTACCTGAAACGCGGGCTGTCCGTCTACGAGTCCTACGGGAAGACCCTGCAAACCACGGGCATGGCGGTCGGCTTCACGGGCATCACGCTCGCGATCGGCGTCGGTACGTGGATCTTCTCACCGATCAAGTTCCAGGCCGACATGGGGCTGATGCTGACCTTTATGTTCCTCTGGAACATGCTCGGTGCACTGACCTTCCTGCCCGCCCTCGCGCATTACCTCGTGAAACCCGCGGCGCAGGCTCAGACGGCCTAGACTCGCCGGCCGGGCGCACGGCCGATAACACACCGACCCCGTGCATGGCGCGGTCTCCTGGTATCTAATACAGGTGATGGACCAAGTTTCCACAATCGACCTGGGCGTCATGTTCACCCAGCTCGGCGGCGGCCTGGCGCTGTTCCTGTACGGCATGCGACGGCTGACCGAGGCGTTGAAAACCGTCGCCGGCGACAACATGAAGAAACTGCTGGCACGTCTCACCGCGAACCGCTTTACCGCGGCTCTGGCTGGAGCCGCGATCACGGCTGTCATCCAGTCGTCATCGGTAACGACCGTGCTCGTCGTCGGGTTCATCTCTGCCGGGCTGCTCTCAGTGAGCCAGTCGATCGGCGTCATTCTCGGTGCGAATGTCGGAACGACCATAACGGCGCAGATCGTCGCTTTCGCCATCTACAAGTACGGCCTGCTGCTGATCGCGGCCGGGTTCTTCACCGAAGTGCTGGCCCGCCAGGTTCGAGTCAAGCAGTGGGGCACGGCGGTCATGGGACTCGGCCTGATCTTCTTTGGCATGGAGCTCATGAGTATCGCCACCGGGCCGCTGCGACAGTGGCAGCCGTTCCTCGACCTGATGCAGAACATGAGCAGCCCGTTACTGTCCATCGCCATCGGTGCCGTGTTTACGGCCATCGTGCAGAGTTCCTCGGCGACAACCGGCATCGTCATTGTTTTTGCGAGCCAGGGGCTGATTTCGCTCGAAGCAGGCATCGGCCTGATCTTCGGCTCCAATCTCGGCACCTGCGCAACGGCGTTCCTGTCCACGTTCGGCCGCCCGCGTGAGGCGCTGCAGGCAGCATGGGCCCACCTGGTATTCAATGTCGGCGGCGTGCTGCTCTGGATGTTTTTCATTCCCGAATTCGCCGACGCCGTGCGCAGTTTCTCGCCCGTCCCCGAAAACCTGCAGGGGACCGGGCAACTCGCCGCGGACACGCCGCGACAGATCGCCAATGCCCACACGCTGTTCAACGTGGCCAACCTGGTGATTTTCATCTGGTTCACGGTCCCGCTGGCCCGGCTTGTGCAGTGGATCGCGCCAGTCCGGCCCGCGCCGCCGGGTATCCAGCCGAAGTACCTCGACGACATCTACCTCGACCAGCCCGCGCTCGCACTCGACCAGGTTCGGCGCGAACTCGTGCGCGTCGGCGGCCTCGTCGACGCCATGGTTTACCGTTCTTTGCAAGCGGCAATGCACGGCACGGAGCACGACGCGCGCGAGCTTGAAAAGGCCGACGACGAGGTCGACGAGCTTTACGAGAAGATCATTGTCTTCCTTGGCGAACTGTCCCAGCGCGAACTCGTCGGAGATCAGCCGCAGGACCTGGCGAGGTTCGTCGGCATCGCCAATTACCTGGAGAATATCGGCGACGTCATTTCCAAGGACATGCTCGCCGTGCTGCACAAGCGGCAGTCGATGTCGGTGTTCGTCAGCGAAATGACCCAGTCCGTACTTGAGCCGATCGAGCAGGAGGTGCACCGCGCGTTCCAGAAGACGCTCGCGGCCCTCGAGACGGGTGACGTCGGCGAGGCGCTGGATGCGATCGAGAGCAAGGGCGAAGTGTTCGGGCTCGCTGCCGAGGCGACATCGCACCTCGCACACCGGCTCGTGGCCGACGCGCCGGCGCGCGTCGAGACCTTCGAGATCGAGACCGATATCATCGAAAACCTGCGGCGCATCAATACCTACTGTCGCCGGATCGCGCGGCTTACGATCGATCATCACGAAACCAAGTCGGCCGCAGCAACGACAAGTTGAACAAGCGGAGCCGGTCAGAGCGCCGACGCGCGTCCGTTTCCCAAAGAACGAACGCTGTAAACAAGATAGACTAAGGCGGCTCTCACTCCGGTTCATCGCACTTCATATGGGATTTTTCGACGAACTCAAGCGCCGGAACGTATTCCGCGTCGGTGGCGCGTATATCGTTCTCGGGTGGCTGGTCGTGCAGGTGACGGAAACCGTTTCACCCGCCCTGAACCTGCCTGACTGGACCGTGGCTCTCGTGATCTGGATCGGCGTTATCGGCCTGCCCTTCGTGCTGTTCTTTTCCTGGGCTTACGAGATTACGTCCGATGGCGTCAAGAAGGAGTCTGAGATCGACCGGGCCCGCTCGGTTACTGACGCGACGAGCAAGAGACTGGACCTGGCACTGGTAGCGCTATTGGCCGTCGCTGTCCTGCTGTTCGCCTGGGACTCGTTAATCAGCAGGTCCGACACCGATGCGTCCCCGGACGATCCCATTGTCGAAGCAAGCGGTTTCAATGAGGGTGCACCGTCAGATTATTCGATAGCGGTGTTGCCGCTTCTCAATATGAGCGCCATTCCCGACAACGAATATTTCGTGGGCGGCATACACGAGGAGATCCTCACCAACCTGTCGAGGATCGACGACTTGCGCGTCATTTCACGGACGACGGCCCTCCGCTACCTCAACTCCGGACTGAGCCTCGCGGACATCGGCCGTGAACTCGACGTGCGCTACATCGTTGAAGGCTCCGTGCGCCGCATCAAGGACCACGTTCGAATCACGGTGCAGCTGATCGACGCCGCCGACGACGCGCACCTGTGGGCACGGAACTACGACCGTGAGCTCGTGGACGTGTTTGCGACCCAGTCGGAAGTTGCCCGGGAGATCACGCGATCCATCCAGCTCGAGCTATTGCCCGACACGGTCGGGTCACTCGACAACATGCCGACGCACAGCGTGAAAGCGTACGACCTGTACGTGAAAGCCAACAGCATCGATCGCAGTGAACCATCCACCGAATCCTCTTACCGCCGTCAACGCGAACTGTTGGAAGCAGCCGTCGTCGAGGATCCCGACTTCGTGGAGGCCTGGGGGAGACTTAATTTTGTCCTCGACGAGATAGCCCGAACCATTGTGCAGCTCGACTGGTTCGGCGACACCGAGGCCGAACGTGACGCCGTATTCGCCGAGACTCGGCGCGCGGCGCAGAAAGCGCTCGACCGGGCCGTGGCGCTCGATCCGGAAAACATCGAAACCCTGCTCGCCCTGGCGACGGACTTCGTCGCCGAGCAGGAGAATACCGAGTATCGGATCGATCGCAAAAAGTACATCGATCGGGCGCTCGAGATCGACCCGGAGCATGCATTCAGCTGGTACACCCTCGGCTGGTGGCACCACATCGCGGGTGAGCATGAAGCGGCACGGGAGCCTTTTTTGAAAGCGCTCGAGCTGGATCCTCTGCATGCCCACATGGTGGGAGGCGCCCTCCTCTATTTTCGCAATATGGGTGACCAGGAGAAGACGACGTTGCTGTCCGAACGCCTGATCCAGATTGCACCGGAGTTGGGCGAATACGAAGGCCTGACCAAGGTCACGAGCCATTCCCGGCTGAACAATATCGTTTGGCAGTTCGCCGAAACCGCCGATGAATCAATTATCGACGATTTTGCGCAGGCCTTGGTCGAGGAATCCGAAAACTTCGTGAGCAACTTTTACGATGAACACCTCTGGTGGCACGAAGCACACTTATTGCAGCTGCAGAACGACCTCGAGCGGCTCGCCGGCCTGGCATTCGGTCCGCTCTCAAAAGATCCCGGCCACAACGAGGTCATGCAGTTCCTGTATGCCAGTCTGATGGTGTTGTCCGCACAGAACCTGGTCGGCCGGACCGACGATGCGGCAGACACGGCTCAGCGCATACTGGCGGCGGCGGCAACCCTGAAAACCGATGTGCCCCACCTGCCGCCCATCGTGGCCGCGCATGCGGTGCTGGGCAACAAGGACAAGATACGCGAAACGCTGGAGCCGCTCCTCGAAAAGACCGACAGTGGCGCCGTCATAACGGACCCCGGCAACTGCGTGTCCATCGCATTCATGGACCCGGACCTGGCGGTCGAACGGCTACTCGCCGAAAAGGCGCGGCACCCGGATTGGTCCGGGACGGACTTCATCGCGATGATCCACGTAACGGCGCGTCACCTGATCACCCACCCGGATATGCAGGCGTTCTACGTCGAGGAGGGAAAATGGATACCCTTCCTGGCGAAACGCGTGCCCGAATACGCCCGATACACGCGCTGAACTTCGTCTTGGTCTTTACCCAAGTTCGGCAAGCAACTTGATGATGGCCGGTGCATTCCTGAGCGGGTCGCAACAAGACGGAACGATTTTCAGCCAGTTGACATAACGTCAGGGCCCGTCGGGCAACACTGCTCTATACTGTGGATACGACTATCAAGAACACATAAGAAACCAGTCTCTTCAGGAGCGAACAATGAAACGAATCACGAGTTTTCTTCTCGTCGCATGTCTGTCTTTGGCAGGCGGTTCGGCGCTTGCCGATGTATCCGGCCTCAATGCCGACGCGATGTCCGAACTGCGTGCCGCGGGTGTCGACAAGTACCTGGGAACGTCGCAGTCGTTTGCCAGCGACTATGGCGTCTGGACCCGGCACGACTTCGACCCCAACTACGTTCCTGACCCGACGTATCCCGCTGGCGCGCGCCCGGACGGCCCGGTCTGCATCGCGGGAACGCCGTACTCGGTATTCACGCGGCAGGGCAATCCGAAGAAGCTGCTCATCTTCCTGCAGGGCGGTGGCGCCTGCTGGCAGAACTTCAGCTTCTGCAACATCCGCGCCGAAGACCAGGCGCCTCCGGCCGACGGGCCCTTCCCGGGCGTATTCGATCCGACGATGCCCGACAACCCGTTTGCAGACTACTCTGTGGTTTACATGCCGTATTGCGACGGTTCGACGTTCGGTGGAGACAACGACGTCAAGGTGGATCCTGCCTTTCCGTTCGCGCCCACGCGCCATCACCGTGGCCTGCGTAACGCGAGCGCAGGCATGGATGTCGCGGGCAGGATGTTCCCGAAGGCCAAGCAGATCACGGTCATGGGCCACAGTGCCGGCGGTGTCGGCGTAGCCGCTTTCGCGCCGTTCCTGGCACGCTTCACGTTCGGCAACAACACCAAGCTGACTGTCTACAATGACGCAGGCCCGATTGCCGTGAATCTCGGCACGCCGCCGGGCGCCGGGGGTCCCGACGTTCCGTGGCTGTCGGTCTTCGCTCGCCAGAACGACTGGCAGTTTCAGCAGTTCTATCCACAGAGCTGCATCGACGACGGGCTCTGCAATGCCTTCGGCCAGCAGACCGGCATCATCCACTGGAGGCTGGCCAACGACTCGACCATTCGCGAGGCGTTTTACGAGACCGACTCCGACCGGACCAACCGCTTTTTCGCTCAGGGCGATGGCACGCGCATGGACCCGGAGGCCTATCGCGCTCTGATCCTCGCCGAGCACGGCGCGTTGAACGAAGCCTACCCGCGGCGTTACAAGCGCTTCATCGTTAGCGGCGACGACACCCATGGCGCCGTGCAGGTGACGGCCCCGACGCCGAACTTCCCGTTCCCGCAACCGTTCTCGTTCTACACGCAGATCGCCAACGGCACAGCGCTGACGTACTGGGCGGCGGAGTTCGTTCGCATCGGCCAGCGCCAGTCGCAGTTCGGCTGGAAGGACATCGTGGAAGACTACGAACCGGTGCCCGTTCCGTAATTTCCCTCACACGAAGGCCCCTCGACGAGGGGCCTTTTTTTGTGACGCCAGCTCGCCTGAACGCGCTGTTGCCGAAAAGCCGGCAAAAAAAGACACAACGAGCTGCAATCAAATGCAAGGCCGGTTCGTCTTTCTAATCGAGACGGGATGAAAAGTCATTCCGCGGCTTTTGAAAGGAGATCGACCCATGCAAACGCGCAAACCCATAGCCACTACACTCGCCTCCAGCCTCGTTGCCCTCGCCTTCGGCGCCGCGAGCGGTACCGCACTCGGCGGCGTACCGGACCAGCCCGAAAACTGGGAGAAATGTGCCGGAATTGCCAAGAAAGGCCAGAATGACTGCGGCGCAACGGACGGCTCGCACGCCTGCGCCGGAATGGCCGAGACCGACGGCAGCCCGATTGAATGGGTCTACGTCCCTGAAGGGACCTGCGAGAAGATTGTCGGCGGCAAGGTCGTGGCGAAGAAACCCGCGAAAAAAGACTGACCGGCGCACATGTCTCAGCGCAACCTCGACCGCACGTTGCGGTGCACCGGCGCTGGCCTGCGAGGCCCGCACGTGCCCGTCATCTTGTCCGAGCGGCCCGCCGTCCCCTGGTTCGAGTTGCTCACCGACAATCACCTCGCGGCCGGGGGTGCGCTGAGATTCCAGGCCGAAGCCGTCGCGGAGCGGTACCCGGTCGCATTACACGGCGTCGGCATGTCGCTGGGCAGCGTCGACTCGCTCGACCTCGGCTACGTTCGACGAGTCGTTGACCTTGCCCGGCGGCTCGGTGCGGCACACGTCTCCGAGCACATCGCCTTTGCGGCCAGCGGGGGATTGCACAGCCACGACCTGCTACCGCTGCCCTGGACCGAGGAGGCGCTGAAGCAGCTTTCAGAGCACGTCAATTGTGTGCAACATGAGCTGGGCGAGCGCATGCTGCTGGAGAACGTTTCGACCTACATCGAGTACCGCGAGGCCGATTTCTCCGAGGCCGCGTTCCTGTCGGCGCTGGTCGAGGAGACCGGCTGTGGCCTGTTGCTGGACATCAACAATGTCTACGTGAACAGTGTCAATCACCAGCGGGATCCCATGGAACTGCTCGATGCGATACCGTGGGCCTCGGTCGGCGAGATCCACCTCGCGGGTCACGACCGTCGCGGTGATCTGCTGATCGATACGCACGGCGGAAAGGTCGGCGAGCCGGTACTGGAGCTGTTCACGCAGGTCATGTCCCGCGCCCCGGACGTCCCGGTGTTGGTCGAGTGGGATACACGCCTGCCGGATTGGGAAACGCTATGGAACGAAACGCAGCGCATCGAGTCGGCGCGCCAACAGGCCATCGCCCGCGACGCCGCGTGAAGATCGCGGACCTGCAGGCGGCGCTGCTCGCGGCAGCAACCGGGCGCGACGAGCCCGACGCTAAACTGCTCGAGTGGGTGCGCAGCGACGGCCCCGCGTCTGCCTCCGAGCGCGTGGCCGCATACCGCGCCAACGTCAGGGGCGGTCACCTCGTAGCCCTGGAACAGGCCTATCCGGTGCTGCGCGAGGTTCTGGGCCCGCGTTACTGGCGGCAGCTCCTCGAACGCGAGGTGCCTGTATTTGCATCGCGGTCGCCTGACCTGAACGGTTTCGGCGAGTTCATGCCGGCGCTGCTTTGCGGGGCGCAGGAGCGCCGGCCGGAGCTGCGCGACATGCCCTATCTCGAAGACCTCGCGACGCTGGAATGGCAGGTCCATCTGGCGCGTCTTGCGGCGGATGACCCGGTCTTCGACTGGGAGGCATTCGTGAGCCTCACCGATGAACAGCAGTCGCAAGCGAGATTGCTGCGCAGCAACGCAATCGCTCTCCTCGGCCTCGACTATCCTGTCGACACCATATGGCGGTCGCACCGGGGCATCGATGCCCCGGCGGACGACGACGCGTCCGACGTCTTTTGTTGCGTGCATCGCGACGGCCACTTCGACGTCGATGTCGCGCGAGTCTCGCAAAGGGAATTCGAAGTCCTGCAGGCCTTGTCTCGCAAATGCGTCGCTGAGCTGGCCGGGGCGGATTCGGCGGCATTGGCGCGAAAAATCTTCAGCTGGATCCGGCGCGGCTGGATCGTCGGATTCGAAGTCGACAATTAGATGTACGACCGCGACGCCCTCAACCGCCTGTACCGCTATTGTCGCGTGCTCTGCGACCAGGAAAGCGATGCCTATGATCTTCTGCAGGCGGCGATGGAGCGCTGCATCAAGTCTCCGCCGCGACGCGCGTCCGCAGAAATCGCTTACGCGATGCGCGTGATCCGCAACATGTTCATCGACCAGCTGAGGAGCAATGCCCGACTGAGCTTCGAGCCATTCGACGAGGACAGCGTCGCGCTCGATTTCGATGTTGCGAGTCTCGAGGGCCTGGTGCTGGACAGGAACGAGCTGGAAGTCGTGTGGTCCGAGATGACGGTCGTCGAACGCGAAATCCTCTATCTGTGGGCCGTCGAAGGCTACAGCACCGACGAGGTGGCCGGTCACATCGACAGGCCGCGGAACTCGGTGCTGTCCATCATTCACCGCATGCGGAAACGACTCAGGAAGCGCTTCGGAGATGCGCGATCATCAGGATAAGGATATGCGACAGCCGTTGAAAAATCTCATCAGGGACCGCTTCGAGCAGATCGAACTCACGGACGCTCAGCTCGACGAGCTGGCGGCGCGGATCGCCGCGCAGCAGCCCGAGACGCCTGCGAAGAAATCCGCCTTGCAGCGCCTGCCGGTTGCGGCGGCCGCACTGATCGTCCTGGCCGCCGCCGCCATCGTCGGCACGCAGCTCTACGAATCTAACCAGGAGCGGCTCTTGTTACAGGCTATCGCCGACGAAGTGGCGGACAATCACCTCCGGCTGAAGCCGCTCGAGGTCCGGGGCAGCGACCTGCCGAGCGTCTTGAGCTATTTCACCAATCTCGATTTCCAGCCGCTCGCCTCGCCGTTGATAGCCGGCAACAGCGGCGACCGCCTGCTGGGCGGCCGTTATTGTTCCATCCAGGGTTTCGACGCCGCACAGCTTCGCGTCGCGGCGGCCGACGGTACGCTCAGCAGCTGGTACGAGGCCGCTCTGCCCGCGGACAAGCTGCGACGAATTCCGGACCGGGTTAGCGGCGAACCGCCCGCAGGATTCGTCGTGCGCGGCGTCGACATCCGCATCTGGCAGGAAAACGGCGTTGTGTTCGCGGAAGCGAGGACGGCCGGTAATCCATAGGGGCCGCGCGCGTCGAGACGCGTGGCGGAGGTCAGTCCTGCGCGGTGATGCCGAGCTGCGCCTTGAGTGCGGCAAGCTCGGCCTCGAGCCGATCAACTCGCTCGGTCAGTTCCGCGATGCTGCCCCGTGACGACGCGGCGGATTTCGCTGCACTCGCCCGGACCGCGTGCGCCTCGACGTCGACGGGACCGCTGAACAGGTGCATGTACTCCGAGTCCTTGCGGCCCGGCGTGCGCGGCAACTTGACGACGAGCGGGCCGGCCTCGCGATGGATGAGCCCTTCGAGCGCCGTAACGACTTCGGCGTTATCCGCAAACGCATGCAGGCGGCCGCTGCGCGAGCGCAGCTCGCCCGGCGTCTGCGATCCGCGCAGTAACAGCAGGCAGATGATCGCGACTTCAGCGGCATCGAGCTGCAGGTCACTGTAGCGCGTGTTGCAAAAGCGCTGCGAATACTTCTCCGTGCGGCTCTTGAAGTTCTCCTCGGTGCGGACGAGATGCTTGCCTTCGAGCGTGCGAACCGTGTGCTGCACGTCGCCCTGGCTCAGGGACATCACGGGATCGCGTGACGACTTCTGGTTGCAGGCATTGGTCAGCGCATTGAGCGTGAGCGGGTACTGATCGGGTGTCGTTATCGACTTCTCGATCAGGCAGCCGATCACGCGAGCTTCTTTGTCGTCCAGTTGTTCGAGCACGGTGAGTCCTCTTTTCAGCCGCTGGATGGTACCTCTGATTCAGTCCGCCGCCTTCCCTGCCGCGATCGCCTGCTGGTGCAGGCGGCGATCGAGCAGCGGCATAAGCCACGGGGCGAAACGCAGCAGATAGTACGTCAGGCGTGCGTACTTGTCCGGGAATATGTGCAGCTTGTTGCGGCGCACGCCGGCAATGATCTGCTCCACCACGCGCGCGGGATCCGAGACGAGGTGCGGCGGTACCGTACGCTTTTGCTCGTAGCCGTATTGCGGCGAATCGAGAATCGGCGTCTGGCTGAACGACGGATAGACGTTGCTTACGCGCACGCCGGTCTCCAGCAGGTCGGCCGACAGCGATTCGCCGAACCCGCGCAGCCCGAACTTGGAGGCACAGTACGACGACATCCCGCGGGCGCCGACCCAGCCGGCAAGCGACGATATGTTGACGATGTGTCCGCTGCCGCGTTCGATCATGGCCGGAAGGAACAGGTCGCAGAGCCGCATGGGCGCGAGCAGGTTCAATCGGATCAGCGTTTCCCATTTGTCGCGCGGCACGTGGTCGGCCCGGCCCGCAAAAGCGATGCCCGCGTTGTTGACCAGGATGTCGGGAACCGCCCCGAGCTCGGAGCACCGGGTGGCGAGCGCTTCACACCCGCTTTCGGTGGACAGATCCGCGACAACGGCCGCAACGAGGTCGTCCCCGGCATCGCTCGCAACTGCGCCCAGCGCCCGGTCGTCGACGTCCGTCAATACCAGCTGCGCGCCGGCGGCGCGGAACTGCCGCACCATGTGCCGGCCGAAGCCGCCGCCGGCACCGGTGATCAGGACGGTCTTGCTGGCCGGATCTGTCATTGGCGATCGTGATGTGTTCAGCGATAATCAGCCGCTATCGTGCGGCACCGGACATTCGAATTACAAGTTACCGGCTCTTGCTCGACACAAAGGGGGCGCAGTGAAGATTTCAGCTATCCGGGTTTACCAGGTTGACCTGCCCCTGGTCGAGGGCCGTTACTCGTGGTCCGATGGCAAATTCGTGGAAGTCTTCGACAGCACCGTCGTCGAACTCGTCACGGATGGCGGCCTGTCCGGTTTTGGCGAAGTCTGCCCCCTGGGGCCGTTCTACCTGCCGGCGTTCGGGCCCGGCGCCAGGGCCGGGATCGGGGAGCTGGCGCCGACGCTGCTCGGGCAGGATCCCACCGCGATCGGGCCGCTCAACCGGCGCATGGACCACGCCCTGCTGGGCCATCCCTACGTCAAGTCGGCCATCGACATGGCCTGCTGGGACCTGCTCGGCAAGGTCACCGGAAAGTCGGTTTGCGACCTGATGGGCGGGAAATTCGGCGACAGCATCGCCCTGTACCGGGCGATCAGCCAGCGACCCACTGAGGAAATGGCGGAAAACGTCGCCGCTCATCGTGCCGACGGCTACACGAAGTTCCAGCTCAAGGTCGGCGGCCGACCGCGTGACGATATCGATCGCATCAAGGCTGTCGCGGATATCCTTGCGGATGGCGAGGTTCTGGTCGCCGATGCCAACACGGGCTGGCGCGTGGACGATGCCATCCGGGTCGTCAACGCGGTGCGCGACCGGGACGTCTACATCGAGCAACCCTGTCGATCGTACGAGCACTGCCTCACGGTCCGGCGCCGCACGACCCTGCCATTCATCCTGGACGAGAACATCACCGGCGTCGATGCGCTGCTGCGCGGTCACGCCGACGGTGCGATGGACGTCATCAACCTGAAGATCTCCAAGGTCGGGGGACTGACGAAAGCACGCCAGGTTCGCGACCTCTGCGTGGCGCTCGACATACCCATGACGATCGAAGACAGCTGGGGTGGCGATATCGTCACGGCGGCGATCGCCCACCTGGCGCACTCCACACCCGAGTCGCTGCGCTTCTCGGCGACCGACTTCAACAGCTACGTCACGGTGCGCAATGCAGCGGGAGCACCCACGCGCGTTGCCGGTTGCATGGTTGCATCGAACGACCCGGGGCTCGGCATCGAACCGGACATGGCCGTCCTGGGCAAGCCGGTTGCAGACTATGCGGCCTGATTTTGTGTAATCATGGCCGTGCAGGAGTTGCGGAGAGAACCGTTGGCGGAAGCGACCGAATCGTCCGGCGACAATAACAAGAGCCGCACCAGCCCGACGCCGTGGCCCGACGTCGAAAGCACGTCGATCGCGTTCCTGCTCGACGTGCGCGACGACTTCGAGGCGGGGCTGTTACGCGACTGGGTGGACGCCGAGTGGACCGGGTCCGGTTCACCGCCCCGGCACAGGTTCATCAGGCTGTCCAAGGGGCATGCCGGCAACCTGCTCGGCGCCCTCGCTGCACAGGGCGACGAGGTCTGGATGCAGCCGTTGCGCATCGCGTGGCTGCCGTCCGCGCGCCGGGCCGGCCGGTTCTCCATCCAGGACCTGTTCGCCGGGCGCATTGCCGAACCCGGCAACCTGCGGCGGCGCTGGCTGGCCAGGCATCGGCCCGAGCGGCTGGCCTACATCGTCGGTGACGGCGCACGTCTCGGCGAGCTGCGCGAGCGGCTTTGCGACGACGAAGCAGAGATCAGTAATCACGAGCTGTCGGAATTCATTGCCAGCCAGGCGCTGATTGCGCTGGAACGCTCCGAGCGCGCCGTGCGCGGCGCGCGCTACAAGGTTTCCCGCATTCTGCCTGGCGACGTTTTCGCCAACGCGGACTTTCGCAACCTGATCGCCAACGTCGCGCAGCAGCGCGATCGCTCGATACAGGACGTACAGAGCCAGGCGGCGCGATACCTGCGCGAGATGGCGGCAACACAAACGCCGGTCACGCTCGAAATGGTCAACGCCCTGTACCGGACCGCTTGCCACAGCCACCACGACGCGGCAATCGACGTTAACGAGGAGCAGCTCGAAAAGATCGCGGAGACCATTCGTTCCCGGCCGGTCGTCTTCTTGATCAGCCACAAGTCGATGCTCGACACGATGGCGCTGTCGCTCGTGCTGTTCGACGCCAACCTGCCCTTGCCGCTGACGTTCGGCGGCATCAATCTCAACAAGCCGGGGCTCGGTGCGCTCGCTCGCCGTGCCGGCATCATCTTCCTGCGGCGCTCGTTCCAGGACAACGAGATCTACAAGGCAACGTTCCGTCGGTATATCGACTACCTGATCGAAAAGCGCTTTTCGCTGCTGTGGGCGCTGGAGGGCACGCGGTCGCGCACCGGCAAACTACTGCCGCCGCGATTCGGCTTGTTCAACTACGTCCTGGAGTCGATCCTGAGGACACGGCTGTACGACGTCACGTTCATCCCGGTCAGTGTGGCCTACGACCAGATCACCGAGGTCGAGGACTACTCGATCGAACAGCGGGGCCAGACCAAGAAGCCGGAGAGCATTACCTGGCCGCTGCGCTTCCTGAGGCGCGGCCGCTCACGCGGCCAGATTCACCTGCGGTTCGGAGAGGGCCTGACCATCCGGGACCTGGTTCCAGCAGCGGATCTGGAAGCCGGCATCGACGATCGGCAGAAGCAGGTGCTGGTGCCGACACTGGCGTTCGAGGTCGCCGTGCGCATGAACGCGGCGACGCCGATCACTGCGACGGCAATCGTGACACTGATCCTGCTTGCTGGCGGCAACCGCGCGCAAACCCTCGCTGAAATCCAGGGGGTCGCTCGCGCCGGCGCCGCACTCATCCGGCGGCGGCACCTCGAGATCGTCGGTCGCTCCGACTTCAAGGATGAACGAGCCATTGCGGCGACGCTGGCCGAACTCCATGCGACCGGCATCGTCACCTACCACGACGAGGGCACCGAGAGACTCTATGCCATCAGCGCCGAGCAGCATCACAACGCGGCCTACTACCGCAACATGGCCATTCATTACTTCATTCTCGACGCCTTCGTGGAAATCGCCCTGCTCGACGCCGCGTCTGCCAGCGACGATCGCATCGAAGCTTTCTTCGCGCAGGCTACGAACCTCAGGGAACTCTTCAAGTTCGAATTCTATTTGCCGCGCAGCGCCGACTATCGCTCCGAAATCGAACGACGCGCGAGCGATCGCTTCGATGACTGGGAGAAAGCGCTGCGAGGCGGCGAGGCTGGCGTCCGGGAAGCGTTCAACGACGTCAGGCTGCTCGTCGCTCATGGTGTCCTGCGCTCGTTCGCCGACGCGTACCGCATCGTCGCGAGCGTCCTCGTCTTGGCCGATGCGGATGCCGTAACCAACAAGAGCAGCTTTCTCTCGCGGTGCCTCAAGACCGGCAAGCAGGAATCATTACAGGGGCGCGTATTCTCGGCCGAGTCGATTTCGAAGTCGCTCTATGAAACCGGCTGGAAGCTCGCCGAATACCGCGGGCTGCTCGCCGCGAACCGGGCCGAGGCGCGACGCGAGTTTCACGACGAGTTCCGCCGCATCAAACGGCGCCTCGACGAGATACTCGCCATTACCACGGCGCAGGCCGAAAACCTGTAAGCCCGCACCTACGCCGTGCCCCACTTGGTTTCCACCTCGATGCCGACCGATCTCAGGAACCCGCTCGGCAGGATGCCTCCGGCCGAGATGACGACGGCGTCGTTGGGGATGGTCTCAACCGACCCGCTGCAGTCGACGACGACCTCCTTTTCCCCGATAGACACGACATTGGAGTTGAGCAGGACACGAAGCTGGCCGGACGCGGCCATCGCTTCGACACGCTCGCGATTCTTCGCCTTGGCACGGGTAAACGCGCCGGACCGATAGGAGAGTGTCACCGTGGTGCCCGGCTCGGCCGCGATCGTCGTCGCCGCCTCGAGCGCGCTGTCTCCGCCGCCGACGACGAGGACGTGCAGGTTGCGGTATTGCTCGGGGTCGATGACGCGGTACACGACCTTGTCGCGCTCCTCGCCCGGAACCTCGAGTTTGCGGGGCGTGCCGCGGCGGCCGATGGCGAGAAGGACAGCTCGCGTGTTGTAGACGCGCCTGTTGGTGCGGACGGCGTAACCGCCGTTCGGCGCGGCCTCGATCTGCTCAACCTGTTCTCCGTAGTTGATCACGATCCCGGTTTTCTTCTCGACTTCGGTGAAGAAGTCGATGAGCGTTTCCTTTTGCACTTCCCTGAACCGCATCCTGCCGACGATGGGGAGGTTCGCAGGCTGCGTCATCACGAGTTTGCGGCGCGGGAAATGAGCAATCGTGCCGCCGAGTTCCTCTCGCTCGATCGTCGCCGAGCGCAGGCCGAATTCCTTGGCGGACAGCGTGGCCGTGATCCCCGCCGGCCCGGCCCCGACGATCACGACATCGAGTGTATTGCTGTGGGGACGGGCGACCAGTTTGCGGACCGAGTTCATGGCCTGGCGCCCCTGCTCGACGGCGTTACGGATCAGCCCCATGCCACCGAGTTCGCCGGCGATAAACACGCCCGGCACGTTGGTCTGAAAGTCGGGGTTCACGGTCGGGATGTCGACACCGCGCCGGGCCGTTCCAAACACGAGCGTGATCGCATCGGCGGGGCAAACGGTCTTGCAGGCGCCGTGACCGATACAGTTGGTTGGACCGACGAGATGCGCTTTCTTACCGATCATACCGAGCACGGTGTGCGCGTACTGTTCCGGGCACGCGGCCACGCAGCTGCGGCATCCGATGCATTTCGCGTGGTCGATTTCAGGGTGCAAGGTCGGCGGCTCGATCATGCCCTGCTCGGTCGCCGAGACGAGGACGCCGAGACTGTCCGATTCGTGACGCGAATGCGCACGCCAGTACCACGCGGCGATGAGCGTTATGGGCAGTGCATAAGCGACGATCTCGATAAACGGCATATTCCTCGATTTCCTTTCCTGTGGCGTGCTCATCCGCACCCTGCGCAAATGTCGATGGAATTCGCATTGCAAAGTGTGAGGCCTCTCACAGTTTTGAAACGTCGCTGTGAGCGCGACATCGGCCCAGTGCGCGACCGCCTGGCCGCCAGCCCCCGATCCGCAGGCGATAAGGCCCGGAAGCACGGGGTATTCCGGGGACTCGACACCCGACTTTCCATAAGTCGGTGTCCCGACCGGCAACTGTCTCCAACTGGAGACACTTGGACGTGTGCCAGCAAATGGCGAGACTAAACCGGCGC
Source organism: Woeseiaceae bacterium (assembly GCA_041602775.1). Taxonomy (GTDB): domain Bacteria; phylum Pseudomonadota; class Gammaproteobacteria; order Steroidobacterales; family Woeseiaceae; genus UBA1847. The sequence continues at coordinate 21,455 of JBFIFN010000036.1, forward strand.
CAGGGAGCTTGGGCGCGGCAAGGTCAATAACTCGAAGTGCCGCAGTAAAGGAATACCGAAAATGCATGCCGTTTTCTGGATCATGACTCTCCTCATGACGGTCGTGGCCCTGTTGTTCGTCGTCGCGCCACTCGCGCGCGAAAAGGGGCGCAGAACACCTGCTTTGCTACTTGTTGCGGTCCCCGCGTTCACGGTGCTCGCCTACCTCGAGCTGGGTTCGCCGGGTGCGTCGAGCGCCACGGCACATGCTGCCGCTACCGAGCCCGGCCACCGCAGCGTCAACCGGGGAGGATCGGCGCGACCCGGCTCGGTGTCCACGCTCGCTGCCGGGCTGGCGGCACGGCTCAGTGAACAACCCGACGACGGCGCCGGCTGGCTCTTGCTCGCAAAGTCTTACGTACACCTGAAGCAGCTCGATGAAGCGCGGGCCGCCTACGCCCGGGCCGTGGCGCTCGGCGAGACGGACGACGCCCTCGCACGCGAGTTCGCCGACGGCGCGTCCGGCAACGCCATTGTTAGTGGCAGCGTCGGCCTGTCCCCGGCCGCGGAAAAGCTCGTACGACCCGACGACACGGTGTTCATTTTTGCTCGCCCCGTAGGGGACGCCGGCGCTCCCGTTGCTGTCACCCGTAAATCCGCAGCCGCGTGGCCTCTGCGCTTCCAGCTGACTGACGCGCAGTCGATCGCCAGCGGCGAGCGGCTGTCCGACTACGAACAGGTCATCGTCACCGCGCGTGTATCACGCCGTCGCGACGCCGGTACCGCGATGAAAACGCTTGAAGCGAAAACGCAGCCGATCGACGTGGCCAGCAATGCGCCGGTACGGCTCACGATCCATTGACCCGGAGAATACGAAAGACATGAATGACGCCGCAGCAAATGTCGCCACACTGCCCGCCAACCAGGCCGGCGATGCGCGTCCGACGTTCAACCGGAAGCAGCGAGGCCTCATCGGCTACGGACTCCTCGTCGTAGCGTTGAGTGCCGGCTGGTTATTGCGGGATGAAGGCATCGTGGACCCGTCCCGGGGGCTTGGCTACTGGCTCGGCATCGTCGGTGGTTCGCTGATGCTGTTCCTGCTGCTGTACCCGGCTGGCAAGAAATGGAAATTCATGCAGCGGTTGGGGCTGACCCGGCACTGGTTCCGGTTTCACATCGTCCTCGGACTCGTGGGCCCGCTGCTGATCCTGTACCACTGCAACTTCCAGCTGGGCTCCATCAACAGTGCCGTAGCGCTCTACAGCATGCTGGTCGTCGCCGTCAGCGGCGTTGTCGGCAAGTACTTCTATGCGCGCATCCACCGCGGACTGTATGGGCAGCGGGCGACCATCGAAGAGCTGCGCGCGGAAATCAACGACTCGCTCGAGAACAGCCGGGGCATTGCCGCGATCCTCCCCGGCTTCTGTCGTGAGCTCCACGCGATTTCCGACGAGGTGCTCGGCGACCGCTTCACACGCCGGATGAATATCCGCCGCAGCCTGTTGTGGTCCGTGAAACACCATATCGTCAGGCTGAAGCTGTACGTGCGGATACGGCGAGAGCTGCGCAGCCGGGCCGTGTTGTCCGAAACGATACGTGGCAATGCGGGAGAGCTGCGCCGCGCCGCCGTTTCGTACATGAATGACCAGGTGCGCCTGATGCGGCGCATTGCACAGCTGGCTTTCTTCGAGCGCCTGTTTTCGATCTGGCACCTGTTCCACATGCCGCTGTTCCTGCTGCTGATCCTGTCGTCGCTCGTGCACGTTCTCGCTGTGCATATGTACTGACCGCCGAAGGCAAGAACTCATGAGCTTGCGCAGCACGGTTGGAGGATTACTCGTCGTATCCATGTTGCTGATTCCCACCATCCAGGCCCAGGCGCAGGCCATCGAGACCCTGCTGATGCCCGGCGATGTCATCGAGGGGCACGCCGACATCGAGACCGAGTGCTCGAGCTGTCACAAGTCCTTCAACAAGAAGGCGCAACGTGGCCTGTGCATGGACTGCCACGACGTCGTGGCGGCCGATGTCACCGGCGGCGCCGGGTTCCACGGGCGCCATCCGGACGCCAGCACCGCGCAGTGCAACACCTGTCACTCCGACCATCTCGGCCGCGGTGCCGACGTCGTGGGCCTCGACGAGGAGTCCTTCGATCACGGGTGGACCGATTTCGAACTGCTCGGCCTTCATCTCGATGCCGAATGTGTCGATTGCCACGAGGCCGGCGACAAGCACCGCGACGCGCCGTCCTCCTGTGCCGCATGCCACGCGGAGGACGATCCGCATGAGGACCACATGGACGACAGCTGCGGCGACTGTCACAAGCCGACCGGCTGGACCGACGTCCGCTTCGATCACGAC
>JBFIFN010000037.1:0-23087 GCA_041602775.1 Woeseiaceae bacterium
CCGATGGAATCGACTCGGCGACGGCTCGCTGATCTATCCGGGCCAGAGACTGCGCCTGTCGCCGCCGAGCGGTTCGACGTCGCGAACGTCAGCCGGCACCTCGCGGCCGGCGCCCCGGCCGCTGCCGAAGATCCCGGACCAACCGTCACCTGCATGGACGTGGCCGACGAACGGGCGGATCAGTGTCGAATTCGGCGCAAAGCCCGGCCCCGGCACCGGCGTCCTGATCAACGGCCGAAGCGGGCAGGCCATTGTGGCTGCGGCCCCGGGCCGCGTGGTCTATGCGGGCAGTGGACTGATCGGATACGGCCAGCTTATTATTTTGAAGCACAACGACACTTACCTGAGTGCCTACGGGTACACGGCGTCGCTGCTGGTCAAAGAAGGCCAGGCGGTCACGAAGGGACAGCGCATCGCGACGATGGGTGAGGGGCCGGAACGCAAGGCGCGGCTGCATTTCGAGATCAGGCGCAATGGAGAACCGGTGGATCCACGACGGTTCTTGCCAGCGAGATAAACAGAAGAACAGGTCTCGAACAGCCGCCCCTTTGACAGGAGGGGATCATGGGACAGTCGCTGGACCCGACACGGCAGTACCTGGACGAGATCGGTGTCTCGCCACTACTGACGGCGGAAGAGGAAAAGGCGCTGGCCCGTCAGGCCCGGGCCGGTGACGAGCGCGCGCGGCAGCGCATGATCGAGTGCAACCTGCGGCTGGTCGTGGGCATTGCGAAGCGCTACGCGAACCGTGGCCTGCCGCTCCTCGACCTGATTGAGGAGGGCAACATCGGGCTCATTCGCGCCGTCGAGAAATTCGACCCCGAACGCGGTTTTCGATTCTCGACCTACGCGACCTGGTGGATCCGCCAGACGATCGAGCGCGGCATCATGAACCAGTCGCGCACCGTGCGTCTGCCCATCCACGTCATCAAGGATATCAATGCCTGCCTGCGCGCCGCGCGGCGCATTCGGCAGGAGACCGGCCGACCGCCGAACATCCCGGCGCTGGCGGAGCGGCTCGGACGCGAGCGCGCCGACGTCGAGCGGCTCATGGCGCTGCACGACCGGGTGACGCTGCGCAGCAACGGCAAGGGCGACGGCGGCGACGGGCCAGTCGAGCGCCTCGAGGAGAAGGGGTCGGCGGAGCCGTCACGGTGTGCGCACCGTGAGGACGTCAACGCGATTGTCGATTATTGGGTCTGTGAGCTCGATGACACGCAGCGCACCGTCGTGGAACGACGCTTCGGGCTCCACGGCTACCGACGCGAAACGCTCGAAAACATCGGGCGGGAGATCGGGGTGACGCGGGAGCGCGTGCGGCAGATCCAGGTGGATGCGCTGAGGAACCTGCGCGAGATGCTGGAGAGCCACGGCATGTCGGGCGACAGCCTGCTCGATTGACCGGGATGAGCCCGATCGGGGCTAGAGCCCTTCCTGCAAGTAGAGTACCGCGGCGACGCGTCGCCCTTCGTTGGCGAGAACATTGAACGTCCGCGCCGCGGCCGCCGTATCCATGACCTCGAACCCGATTCCCTTGCGCGCGAATGCAAACGTCAGTTCGCGCGGCGGAAAGATATTGGTGGCGCCGGTGCCGAGAAGGACGATCTCCGGCACGAGTTCGAGCACGGTGTCGAAGTCACCCGCATCGAGTTCGGCCACGGGCGTTGCCGGCCACTCGCCGAGCAACCGGTCGGGCGTCAGCGCGATCGACGTCGAGTGTTCTTCGTCATTGACCAGGATGGCATGTCCCGATACACGCCGGATAATGAGCTTCGCCGACAATTCTCTTGTGAATTTCAAAAGCGCTTCCCTTAACATCGACGCCGGAAGTGAATGCATCATATGACAAAAATGCGGCGGTCGTCGTTCTGCCGCCGGTTCGCGGAGGGCGTGTCGAGGAGCGTTCGCTGCGCGCCTGGCTGGCGCAGTCTGAGCTGTCGTGCGACCCGGAACCCAAAGAATTGTTGCGTCGCCTGACCGATGAACTCGGCCTGCCGTACCCCGACGAGGGGCTGGCGGCGTTGCGCATCTGGGGGCAAACGGGCGACCGGCCGACGGCGTGGATCGCGGCAGCGGACCCGGTCTACCTGGAGCCCCGGCTCGACCACCTGTGCCTGCACGCATTGCGCGGCGTCGGCATCCCGTCGTCGGACCTGCGGGCGCTGTTCGACCACCTGCAGGATACGCTCGCCGACGACGAGCGATTCGGTTTTGCGCGTCTTGGGTCGAACGGTTACCTGCGCGCCGCTCGTCCGATATCCACGGCCTCAGTACCGGCATATGTCGTGGATCAGCGCGAGCCCGGCGAGTTCCTGCCTACGGGCGAACACACGGCGATGCATCGCACGATTCTCAGCGAAATCGAGATGGCGCTGCACGACCACGAAGTGAACCGGCGCCGCCTCGAGGCGGGGCTGCACCCCGTCAATTCCCTGTGGCTGTGGGGAGGGGGCCGGGCGCCCGAGCGCGTTACGCGACTCCAGCCATCGCTGTTTGCCGATGACCCGCTCCTGGCCGGCTACTGGGAAAGCGCGACGGCCGTCAGCGACCTCTGGCCCGGATCGTTCGAGGCGTGCGCCGAGGCCTCGCTGCATGGTTTCGTCGCCGTGACGCCCGAATCGGACCAGCGCGGCGAAACCCTGTGCGACTACCTGCGACAGCTGCGCGAACTGCTGAGAGCCAAGCGGGTCCGCCGACTCGTCCTGCTGTTTCGCGACGGCGTGCGCGCCGACGTCCGCCGTTCGCAAACGCTCAAATTCTGGCGCCGCGACGACGCATTGCTGAACTGATGTCGCAAAGCGTCCGACCTGTTGTTGCACGACCGCCGCCGCCGCCAGAGGCGATTGCCGCGCTCGGTGACATCGATCCGCTGCACGCTCGGCTTTTCGCGATGCGCGGCCTGACAAGCGCGGATGAACTCGACTACGGACTCGGCAGGCTCGCGCCGGTGGGCTTGCTCGAGAACGTCGACGAGGCCGCGGACATCCTGCTCTCGCATCGCGACCAAAGGATCATTGTTATTGGCGATTTTGACGTCGACGGCGCAACGAGCACGGCGCTGATTCTGCGCTGCCTGCGCGAGTTCGGGTTCGGCGACGTCGAGTATCTCGTGCCCAATCGTTTCGATTTCGGTTACGGATTGTCGCCCGAGATCGTCCGCGTCGCCGCGGAACGGGATCCGGCACTGCTGATTACAGTCGACAACGGCATTTCGAGTATTGCGGGGGTTGCCGAGGCGAACGCGCTGGGTATCCCCGTTCTCGTTACCGACCACCATCTGCCCGGCGATGAACTGCCCGACGCGGCCGTGATACTGAATCCGAACCTGCCGGGCAGCCGTTTCCCGAGCAGGATGCTTGCGGGCGTCGGTGTCGCGTTTTACCTGATGGCGCGCGTGGGGCGAATGCTCGAGGAGCGGGGCGTCGCCAGTGCGGCAAAGGTGCCGGCGCGATATCTCGATCTCGTGGCGCTGGGTACCGTGGCCGATGTCGTGCCGCTTGACCACAACAATCGCATCCTCGTACACCAGGGCCTGATGCGCATTCGAGCGGGGCACTCGATCGTCGGAATCGAAGCGATCCTGAGGCAGTCGGGACGCGAACCGTCGCGCTGTATCAGCACCGACCTGGGATTCGCGGTGGGGCCGCGCATCAACGCGGCCGGGCGCCTCGAGGATATTTCGGTCGGCATCGAATGCCTGCTGACTGACGATTACGATAAGGCAATGCGGTATGCGCAACTGCTCGACCGGATCAACAGTGAGCGCCGCGATATCGAGTCGACGATGCGCGAACAGGCCTTTGCTTACGTCGACAAGCTCGGGACCCGGCGCTGGCCAGCCTGCGTCTGCGTCTACGATCCGGAGTGGCACCAGGGCGTCGTCGGGCTGATCGCAGCGCGCGTGCGCGAGCGCTGCCACCGACCGGTCATCGCGTTTGCGCGCGAGGGTGACGAGTTGCTGAAGGGCTCCGCACGCTCGATCCCGGGTGTGCATATCCGCGATCTTCTCGAAGCCGTGCACGCCGTAAGGCCCGAGCTGATTGTGCGCTTCGGCGGCCACGCGATGGCCGCCGGACTGACGCTGGCCGAAGATCGCCTCGACGAGTTCCGGGAAGTCGCCGCCGGGCAAATGGCGCGACTGTACCCCGATGCCGATTTCAGCGGCGCCATCGTCACGGACGGTCGCCTGCCGCCGGACGCGATCAGCCTCGCGTTTGCTCGCTCGCTGCGCGACGCGGGACCATGGGGATCGGGCTTCCCGGAGCCGCTGTGGACCGGGGACTTTGCCGTGATCGAGCAGCGGGTTGTCGGCGAGAATCACCTGAAGCTGCGGGTACGGCCCGCGCAGGGCGGCAGCGTCGTCGACGCGATCGCGTTCGGGCAAGCCGGGCCGGCCTATCGCGGCACCGTGCAGCTGGCTTTTCGCCTCGACGTCAACGAGTGGCGCAGCGTCGAGAGTCCGCAGCTCGTCGTCGAACAGATCGCCTCTTTATCGAACGCTTGAGCATGATAAGATCGCGCCTTTTCCGCGCCCCGCACTGCCATGGAAACGAGCCAGATCAAACAGACTATCGCCGACCTCGCCGAACGCTCCGATGCGTTGAGGAGGTACCTTTGACTATGACGGCAAAGCGGAACGCCTGACCGAGGTCCAGCGCGAGCTCGAACAACCCGATGTGTGGAATGAGCCCGAACGCGCGCAGGCGCTCGGGCAGGAACGTGCGCAGCTCGAAAGCGTGGTCGGCGGCCTCGACACGCTCAGAACCGGCCTCGCCGATGCCGGTGAACTGTTCGACATGGCACTCGAGGAAGACGACGAGGAGACGATCGGTGAGCTCGTCGCCGATCTGGGCAGGTTTGAGAAGCAGGTGGCCGGGCTCGAGTTCCGGCGCATGTTCTCGGGCGAAATGGACGCGAACAGTGCCTACCTCGATATCCAGTCGGGCGCCGGTGGCACGGAAGCGCAGGACTGGGCCGAGATGATCCTGCGCATGTACCTTCGCTGGGCCGAGGCACACGGCTTCAAGGCCGAGGTCATCGAAGCGTCCGCGGGCGAAGTGGCCGGCATAAAGAGCGCGACGATTCACGTCATTGGCGAATACGCGTACGGCTGGCTGCGCACGGAAACGGGCGTGCACCGACTTGTGCGCAAATCGCCGTTCGATTCCGGCAATCGCCGCCACACCTCGTTCGCCTCCGTATTCGTGTCCCCCGAGATCGACGACGATATCGACGTCGAAATCGACCCCTCGGACCTGCGGATCGACGTGTACCGCGCGAGCGGCGCGGGCGGCCAGCACGTGAATCGTACCGAGTCGGCCGTGCGCATCACGCACCTGCCGACCAATATCGTCGTACAGTGCCAGAACGATCGTTCGCAGCACAAGAACAAGGCCACGGCCATGAACCAACTCAAGGCCAAGCTCTACGAGATGGAAATGCAGGAGCGGCGCGCTGCGGCGGCGCAGGTGGAAGAGGGCAAGGCGGATGTCGGCTGGGGCAGCCAGATTCGCAATTACGTTCTGGATCAGAGCCGCATCAAGGATTTGCGCACCGGCGTCGAAACCGGTAACACTCAGGCCGTGCTCGACGGCGGCCTGGACGCCTTTATCGAGGCCAGTCTCAAGCAAGGCCTGTAGGAGGGGGTTTAGCCCCGACCGGGCCTAAAGGCCCTCCTGCAGCAAGACGAGAGAACAAGATACGTGACGGACGAAAATAACAAAACGGACGAAAACAAGCTCATCGCCGAGCGGCGCGCCAAGCTCGACGCGCTGCGGGAGCAGGGCAACGCGTTTCCTAACGACTTCCGGCGCAATGCGATCGCCGAGGAACTGCACCAGACGTTTCATGCCCACGACAAGGAAGCCCTCGACGAAGAGCAGATCGAGGTCGCCGTCGCGGGCCGCATGATGGCCAAGCGCGTCATGGGCAAGGCGAGTTTCGTCAAGTTGCAGGATCGGTCGGGCCAGATCCAGGTACGCCTCGAACGCGACCGACTGCCCGACGGCGTTTACGCGGCGTTCAAGAAGTGGGACGTCGGCGACATCGTCGGCGCGCGGGGCACACTGTTTCGGACCAACACCGGCGAGCTGACCGTCATGGCCGACGAGGTTCGTCTATTGACCAAGTCGCTGCGGCCGTTGCCCGAGAAGTGGGCCGGGCTGTCCGACATGGAGACCCGCTATCGCCAGCGCTACGTGGACCTGATCATCAACGAAAAGAGCCGCGACGTATTCCGCAAGCGATCGGCGATCATCACGTACATGCGCGGGTTTCTCGAGTCGCTCGATTTTCTCGAGGTCGAAACGCCGATGATGCAGGTGACTCCCGGCGGCGCGATAGCGCGGCCGTTCACGACGCATCACAACGCCCTCGACATGGCGCTTTACTTGCGTATTGCGCCCGAGTTGAACCTGAAGCGGCTTATCGTCGGCGGATTCGATCGTGTCTACGAAATCAACCGGAATTTTCGCAACGAGGGCGTGTCGACGCAGCACAATCCCGAGTTCACGATGATGGAGGCTTACCGGGCCTACGCCGACTACAACGACTGGATGGACACCACCGAAGCGATGCTGCACGGCATGGCCGATGCCGTCAACGGCTCGACGCTGGTCGAGTACCAGGACGAGACCTTCGATTTCGGCAAGAGCTTTCCACGCATGACGGTCGAGGAGTGCATCGAGACCCACAACCCCGACTTCGATATGGCCAGGGTGCGCGACCGCGATTATCTCGCCGACTACTGCGGGAAGCTCGGTATCGAGGTGAAGGATGATTTCGGCCCCGGCAAGCTGCAGACCGAGATATTCGAGGCGACCGGCGAGGCGCAGCTGCGCCAGCCGACGTTTATCACACAGTACCCGGCCGAAGTTTCACCGCTCGCGCGCAAGAACGACGATGATCCCTTCGTCACGGACCGTTTCGAGCTGTTCATCGCCGGACGCGAGATCGCGAACGGCTTTTCCGAGCTCAATGATTCGGAGGACCAGGCGGAGCGTTTCCGCGCGCAGGTCGAGGCCGCGAAAAAGGGCGACGACGAGGCGATGTCCTACGATCATGACTACATACGGGCGCTCGAATACGGCATGCCGCCAGCGGCCGGTATCGGCGTCGGCGTCGACCGGCTCGTGATGCTGCTGACGGATTCGCCGTCGATTCGCGACGTATTGCTGTTCCCGCACATGCGGCCGGAAGTTTTCGATTAGCGAGCCTGCAGGTAGCCCAACGGCAGGTTCTCCAGCCTGGCCTCACCGACGGTCAACGCCTCATCGGCTTTGTCCAGCGGTACCACCGCCAGCAGCTGCTTCCCGGCCACGTTGAGGACGTCGCCCACGTCGCGGCCGTCGAGTTGCACCTTGTCGCCTTCCTCAACCCGGCCCGTCGCCTCGAAGCGCAGCGTGCGCCGCTTCGTGGCGCCCTTGTAGTGCGTACGTGCGACGATTTCCTGGCCCGTGTAACACCCCTTGTCCAGACTGATCGCGCCGAGCTTGTCGAGGTTGAGCATGTGCGGAGTGAATTGCCCGGACTGCACGGGGCCGATGTAGGGATAGCCGTTTTCGACGAGGAAGGCTGCGTCGACGGTCTGTCCCTCGTCGACGATCGCGAAATCCACTTTCGAGCGAAAACGGAACATTTTCAATCGCGTCGCGATGTCTTCGGCCAGTGCGGACGGTACCGACAGGCCGAAGCCGGACTCGATGGGCCAGGCGGTCCCGAACCAGAGCACGCGACCCTTGGGATTGCACCAGGCGGCGAGCATCTCTGGCTCCGTTTCAAGGCGCCGTATGTCATTGGTCAGCTGGCCCTGGAGAAAATCCACGGCGTCCGGCCCCGTCACTTTGAGCGTCGCAATCGATAACATGACTAAAGTCGATACATCTTGATACTGCAGCTTATTCAAGGCTCTGGCATACTCGCCCCATGAGCACGCCCGATCCCGAAGACACGGTCGATCCCGACGCGCCGAAGGCGGAATCCACCGCCAATGATACACCGTCCGGCGATGCGCAGCGGCCGCGGGAGATCGGGGGGCGTGGCGGTCTTGATCCGACTCGTTACGGGGACTGGGAAAAGGCCGGGCGCTGCATCGATTTTTGACCTAGAAGCTACCCAATGAACAATAACGACAGGCCTCTGTCGCCTCATATCTCTATCTACCGCTGGCCGATCACAATGGTGTCGTCGATTCTGCATCGCGGCACGGGGCTCGCGATGTCGCTCGGCTTCGTCCTGTTTGTCGTGTGGCTGGCCGACGCGGCCAGCGGGCCTGAAGCCTACGCGATGTTCACCGCGGCGGCGGGTTCGACGATCGGGCTGCTCCTGCTTGTTGGCTGGTCGTTCGCCTTCTTCTACCACCTCTCGAACGGCATCCGCCACCTCGTGTGGGACACGGGCCGCGGCTTCGAAAAGAGCCAGGCCACGGCGTCGGCGTGGGTCGTCATCGTCCTGGCCGTGGTGCTGACGGCGGCATTCTGGGGGGTCGTGCTATGAGCCTGAGATCTCCGCTTGGTCGTGTGCTGGGCCTCGGCACGGCCAAGGACGGCACGTCGCACTGGTGGGCGCAGCGCCTCTCCGGCATCGCGCTGGCGCTGCTCGGCGTCTGGTTCGCCGTATCGCTGGCGGCAATGGGCAGCTTTGCGCACGCGGACGCGGTGGCGTTCATCGGCGAGTCACCCAACCCGGTGCTGCTGACCTTGCTGTGCATCACGATGGCCTACCATTCGTATCTCGGCGTTCAGGTCGTGATCGAGGATTACGTGCATTCCCACGGCCTGAAACTGGCCTCCCTTATCCTGTCCCGCTTCGCGCACATCCTGTTTGCTGCAGTGGGCGTCTACTCAATCTTGCGAATCGGAATCGGCTCATGAGCGATTACGACTTTATCGATCACAGCTATGACGTCGTCGTGATCGGCGCCGGCGGCGCCGGGCTGCGTGCGACGTTCGGCCTGGCACAGGCCGGCTTCGACACGGCCTGTATCACCAAGGTATTCCCGACCCGTAGCCACACGGTCGCGGCGCAGGGCGGCATCTCGGCTGCGCTCGGCAACATGGGCGAAGACGACTGGCGCTGGCACATGTACGACACGGTCAAGGGATCGGACTGGCTGGGTGACCAGGACGCGATCGAATACATGTGCAAGGAAGCGCCCGATGCCGTCATCGAGCTCGAGCATTACGGCGTGCCGTTTTCGCGGACCGAGGACGGCAAGATCTACCAGCGACCGTTCGGCGGCATGACGACACACTTCGGCGAGGGCACGGCACAGCGCACCTGCGCGGCTGCCGACCGCACTGGCCATGCCATGCTGCACACGCTCTACCAGCAGTCGCTCAAGCATGATGCCGAGTTCTATATCGAATACTTCGCCGTCGACCTGATTATGGAAGACGGTCGTTGCCGCGGCGTCGTCGCGATCGACCTGGCCACCGGTCGGCTGCATCGTTTCCGGTCGCACCAGGTGATTCTCGCCACCGGCGGCTACGGCCGTTCCTACTTTTCCTGCACGTCGGCGCACACGTGCACCGGCGACGGCAGTGCCATGGTGTTGCGCGCAGGCCTGCCCGTGCAGGACATGGAATTCGTGCAATTTCACCCGACCGGTATCTACGGGGCCGGCTGCCTCATCACCGAGGGCGTGCGCGGTGAGGGCGGTTACCTGACGAATTCCGAGGGTGAGCGCTTCATGGAGCGCTACGCGCCCAACGCGAAGGACCTCGCGTCGCGCGACGTCGTTTCGCGGTCGATGACCATCGAAATTCGCGAAGGCCGCGGCGTCGGCCCGGACAAGGATCACATTCACCTTCATCTCGAGCATCTCGGCCCCGAGGTCATCGAGGAACGCCTGCCGGGTATCGCCGAATCGGCGCGCATATTTGCCGGCGTCGACGTGACCAAAGAGCCGATCCCGGTATTGCCGACCGTGCACTACAACATGGGCGGCATCCCGGCGAATTTCCACGGGCAGGTCGTCACGAAGGTCGGTGACGACGCCGAGCACGTTGTCGAGGGCCTCATGGCCGTCGGCGAAGCGGCCTGCGTCTCCGTGCACGGCGCAAACCGGCTCGGCTCGAACTCGCTGCTCGACCTCGTCGTCTTCGGGCGCGCGGCGGCCAAGTTCTGCAACGAGACGATGGAGCCGGGCGCGCGCCACAAACCGTTGCCCGAGGACGCGGGTCAGAACTCGGTTGCGCGCATCGACAGCCTGCGCAATGCGGACGGCTCTCGCCCAACCGCCGAGATCCGTCTCGAAATGCAGAAGGTCATGCAAAACCACGCGGCCGTTTTCCGCACGGGCGAGGTGCTCGACGAAGGCGTGCAGCTGCTGCGCAAGACTTACGCGTCGTTTGCCGACGTCGGCGTCGAGGATCGGTCCCTCGTCTGGAACACGGACCTCGTCGAGACCATAGAACTCGAGAACCTGCTGCTCAATGCGACGGCGACGATCGAATCCGCTGCGAACCGCCTCGAGAGCCGTGGCGCGCACGCGCGCGAGGATTTCCCGGAACGTGACGACAGCAACTGGATGAAACATACGCTGATCTGGGTCGGCGGGCCGGGCGAGGTGCGTTTCGACTACCGGCCCGTGCACCAGGAGACGCTGACCGATGAAGTCGAGTACGTGGCGCCCAAGGCGCGCGTTTACTAGGAGGACGAACGATGGCTGAATTCCGACTCCCGAAGAACTCGCGAATCCGGAAAGGGCGGCATTTCGACGCGGGCAACGGCTCGAGCAACACGAAGACCTTCGCCGTGTACCGCTACGACCCGTCGACGGGTGACAATCCTCGCATCGACACGTACGAGATCGACATGGACAGCTGTGGGCCGATGGTTCTCGATGCGCTGATCAAGATCAAGAATGAGATCGATCCGACGCTGACGTTCCGCCGCTCCTGCCGTGAGGGCATCTGCGGTTCCTGCGCGATGAACATCGACGGCGGCAATACGCTCGCCTGCACGCGCGCCAATGAGGAGTCCGGGGGCGACGTCCGCATCTACCCGCTGCCGCACATGCCCGTGGTCAAGGATCTCGTTACGGACCTGACCAATTTCTACGCGCAGTACGCCTCGATCAAGCCGTGGCTGCAGGCGCGCACGCCGCCGCCGCCCGATGCGGAACGTCTGCAGTCGAAAGAAGACCAGGAACTCATCAACGAACCGTCGGCGTGTATCCTGTGCGCCTGCTGCTCGACCAGCTGCCCGAGCTACTGGTGGAACTCGGACCGTTATCTCGGGCCCGCGGCGCTGCTCGCGGCGTACCGCTGGCTCGTGGATTCGCGCGACGAGGCAACCGGTGAACGCCTCGACGAACTCGAGGACCCGTTCCGTCTCTACCGATGCCACACGATCATGAACTGCACGCAGACGTGCCCCAAGGGCCTCAACCCGGCGAAGGCGATCGCCGAAACCAAGAAGATGCTCGCCGAGCGCCGCTACTAAGTAGGAGGGGCTTTAGCCCCGATCGGGCCTCGAAGCCCTCCTGCAGGTACGGATAATGTCCGAAGGATCCAGACTCAGATGGCAGTGCCGGCGCGGTATGCGGGAGCTCGACGAGCTCCTGTTGGGGTATCTCGAGCAGTGCTACGCCGACGACAGCGACGCCGATAAGGCCGCATTTCGCGAAGTATTGACGCTTGCCGATCCCGAGCTCAACGCGTACCTGTTGCAACGACAGCAGCCGACGTCAGGGACCATCGCGCGTGCCATCGAACGCATACTTCGCAGAGCTCAGGCCTGATCCCCAATTGCGCCGCATCGTGCAGTGGTCCGCGGCAGCCGTGGCCCTGGCCGGCGTCGCCGTGATTGCGGGGCTCGAGGCGCCGCTCGCATTGCGACTCGGTGGCGGCGCCCTGTGGCTGGTGATCGTCGCCGCACAGCTCCGCGAATTGCGCCGGGGCTGGGCGCGCTGCAGAGCTCTGCGCGTGCACGCCGATGGCAGAGTCACGGTGCTGGGCCGCGACGACAGGTGGTCGCCGGGGACGCTCGAGCCCGATGGCGTGCTGCTGCGCCGCTGGGGCTGGATTCGGCTCAGCGCCTCACCCGGGCGCCCGTTTGCCGAGCCACTCAGGGGCTCGTGCCGCGAATCGCGCGAGTGGCGACGGCTGCAGGTCGTCTGGCGACACGTTGGAGGCGGGCAATGAAGCTGCTAACATGCTCATTGTTCAGGAAAAATTCGGTAACATTGCGAATGAGAGGCAGTTCGCGAGCCGCGTATGGAGCGGCGTCACAGAACGAAGATGAATAAGGGGGAATCTCGAGAACTTATCGCCGTTGCGCCGGTCTATCCCGGTGTCGGTCGGCTGTGCGGGCGCTCCGGCGAGAACGCCTGAATGTCGAACAAGGCCTCCGACAAGAAGCTGGTCAAGCGGGTCCAGAAAGGCGACAAGGGCGCGTTTGACCTGCTGGTACTGAAATACCAGCACAAAATCGTCAACCTGGTGATGCGTTACGTGCGCGACCCCGAAGTGGCGCTGGACATTACCCAGGAGGCGTTCATCAAGGCGTACCGGGCGCTGCCCCGGTTTCGCGGCGACAGTGCTTTTTACACGTGGATGTATCGCATTGCGGTGAACACGGCGAAGAATCACCTGGCGGCCCAGCGGCGGAGACCACTGGACGTCGAGCTCGACATGCAGGATCCCGAGCAGTACGACCTGCATGCCAAGCTGAAAGAGACGGACACTCCCGAAGGAGTGACGCTCAGTAACGAGTTGAGGGAAGCGGTGGAGCGTGCCATTGCAGCGTTGCCGGAGGACTTGCGAACCGCAATCGTCCTGCGCGAGCTGGAAGGCATGAGTTACGAAGAAATCGCGCAGACCATGGAGTGCCCGGTGGGCACAGTGAGGTCGCGCATATTCCGGGCGCGAGATGCGATCGCCAAGAAGGTCGGTCCGCTGAACCGGTAGCTGGAGGGCTGAAACGCCCGGCGGGTGGAGTATGAACGAAGCAATCAAGATGCAGATCTCGGCGTTCGTGGACGGCGAGTTGCCGGACAGTGAGGCTGACCTGCTGTTACGGCGCATGAGCCAGGATCCCCAGCTGCGGCGGGAAGCCGCCGACTACCTGGAGCTCGGCCGCATCATGCGCGGCGAGTCGTCAGCACGCGGCGTGGAGCGCCTGCGCGAGCGCATCGCAGCGGCCATTGACGACAAGGTCGTCGAAGGCGGCGCGGTCGGACCGGAGTCCGAGTCCGGCAAGGCCCTGCGCCCGCTCGTCGGAATCGCCGTGACCGCGTCTGTTGCGCTCATTGCGCTTTTCGGCCTGCAGTTGACGCCCGGTGTCGAATCCGATGCCCCGGCCACCGATACCGTTGCCGGAGCGGTCGAAGACAGCGCTTACAGTACGCCGAAGCCGCTCGACCAGCAGATCCTGCAGTACGTGGAGCGGCATGGCGCCGCGTCTTCGGAGCTCGGGGCCAACGGCATGCGGGCGCGGTTGACGACGCTGCGACGCAGCGAGGAAGTGATGGTCGACGAGGAGACTGACGGCGCGGCCGACAGCGACGAATCCCCGGCCGACGAATCTCCGACGCAACCCTGATGCGCTTTGCCGTGTGGAAGCACCTTGCCTGGCCCGTGCTGATCTTGGGCCAGCTGGGCTGCAGCACGTACGCCCTCGCAGATCGGACCGATCCGAATGACTGGCTGAATCGCATGGCGGCGGCCGTGCAGCAGACGAGCTACGAGGGCACGGTCATACGCATTCGACACGGCGAGGCCGAGGCGCTCAAGGTTGTGCATACCGTCAGCGACGGAATCGTGCACGAGAAGGTCGTATCGCAGGAGGGCGACGGCCTGGAGATCATTCGCAAGGGCAACGAGGTGCACTGCATCCTGCCCGACAGCCGTTCCGTGCTCGTCGACGAATGGGACGACCGCTCTACGCTGTTTTCCACGCTGCCGTCGAGCGAGGTGCGCTTCGGCAGTGAATACGACGTGGCCGTCGTGCGCAGGGAGCGCGTCGCCGGGCGGCAGGCCGTGCTCGTTGCCATCCGGCCGCACGACGAATACCGGTACGGGCATCGCATCTGGCTGGATACCGAGACCGCATTCCCGCTGCAGACGCAGCTGATCGACACGGACGGGACACCAATCGAACAGGTCAAGTTCGCCGACATCCGCCTGAGTCGCAACATCGATCCCGACATGCTTGCGCCATCGGTCGATATCTCGAGTTTCCGCTGGGTCGACCAGCCGCCGCGTCACGTCGGGCACGCGATCGACACGCCCTGGCGGGCCGCCGAGCTGCCGCGCGGATTTCGTCCCGTCGCCACGCATGGCGAGACAATGCCCGGCGGTTCCGACGTAACGACGCACATCGTCTACAGTGACGGGCTCGCCAATGTCTCCGTGTTCATTGCGCGCGCCGGCTACAGCACGGAAGAGGGGGCGATGCAGGTGGGCGGCTCGAGCAGCTACAGCACGGTCATCGAAGGGTACCGCGTGACCGCCGTTGGCGAGGTCCCGGCCGTGACGCTCGAGCAGATCGCGACCACGATGATGCCGCGCTAGCGGCCGGTTCGATCTCGTGCACCATCCCGAAGGTCAGGTTCTCTCTATCGATGCCGATGCCGTGCCGGCGCACGCCGTCGTCGAGGTAGAGGCGTCATTTCGCTGCGCGCGTTGTGCCGCGGGACGAGGCTGCGGTGCGGGCGTACTCGCAGATGACGTGAGCGCCCGCCGCGTGGACGCGCTCGTTGCGGATCGACTCGAGCTGCGCGCAGGGGATCGCGTGCGGCTCGAACTGACGGCCAACAACGTATTGCGGGCCGCGGGGTTCGTGTACGGGCTGCCCCTTGCCGGCGCCCTTACCGGCGCGGCCATTGCCTGGTGGTCGGGCGCCGGAGATGCGGTCGCGGCGCTTGCGGCGATGACCGGAGCCCTGGCGGGCGTTGCGGCCGGGCGGCTGCGATTGGGCCGCGAAGGCTGCCTGAGGCAGTTCACGCCGCGGGTAACTGCGAGGCTGGATTCACGCTGAATGAGGACCATCGTCGTCTACAGCCGCGATGGCTGCCACCTGTGCGACGTACTGCTCGGCGAACTGCAGCCGCTCGTCGAGGGACGTCTCGACATCGATATCCGCGATATCGACTCGCGGCCCGAATGGCACGAAAAGTACTGGTCCGATATTCCCGTGGTCGAATACGAGGGCATCGTGGTCTGCAAGCATTTTCTCGACCGCAACGCGATACAGGGTATACTCCGCGGCTGATTTTTCCCGGCCACCTCGGGCCTCGTCCCCTCTGATGAAGCACATCCGCAATTTCTCGATCATCGCGCACATCGACCACGGCAAGTCGACGCTGGCCGACCGTTTCATTCAGATGTGCGGGGGCCTGCCGGATCGTGAAATGGCCGAGCAGGTACTCGACTCGATGGATCTAGAGCGCGAACGCGGCATTACGATCAAGGCGCAAAGCGTGTCGCTGGCCTATACGGCGCCAGATGGCGAGACCTTCCAGCTGAACTTCATTGACACGCCGGGGCACGTCGACTTCTCCTACGAGGTGTCGCGGTCGCTGGCCGCCTGCGAGGGCGCACTCCTCGTTGTCGACGCCGCGCAGGGCGTTGAGGCGCAGAGCGTGGCCAACTGCATCACGGCGATCGACCAGGGTCTCGAGGTGCTGCCGGTGCTGAACAAGATCGATCTGCCCGCCGCTGATCCCGACAAGGTCGTTGCCGAAATCGAGGACATCATCGGCATCGAGGCGCAGGACGCCGTGCGTGTCAGCGCCAAGACCGGCGTCGGGGTCGACGCATTGCTCGAGCAACTCGTCGGACGAATTCCCGCCCCCGAAGGCGATCCCGAGGGTCCCCTGCAGGCGCTCATCATCGACTCGTGGTTCGACAACTACGTGGGCGTCGTCTCGCTCGTGCGCGTCGTCAACGGCTCACTGCAGAAGAAGTCCAAGATCACGGTGATGTCGACCGGACAGTCCTACAATGCGGACCGCGTCGGCGTGTTCACGCCGAAGATGGAAGACCGCACCGAGCTGCGTACGGGCGAGGTCGGTTTCGTAATCGCCGCCATCAAGGATATCTACGGAGCGCCTGTCGGCGATACGCTGACGACCACGCGCGATCCCTGCGAGGCGCCACTACCCGGCTTCAAGCAGGTACAGCCCCGCGTTTTTGCGGGCCTGTTCCCGATCAGTTCGGACGACTACGAGAGTTTCCGCGAAGCGCTGCAGAAGCTGCGCCTCAACGACGCGGCGCTGCATTTCGAGCCCGAGACCTCGGCCGCGCTCGGATTCGGTTTTCGCTGCGGCTTCCTCGGCATGCTGCACATGGAAATCGTGCAGGAGCGTCTCGAGCGCGAATACGATCTCGAACTTATCACGACGGCGCCGACGGTCGTGTTCGAAGTCGTCACGACCAAGGGTGAAACGCTGCAGGTCGATAACCCGTCGAAACTGCCGCCGTCGAACGAGATCGACGAACTGCGCGAGCCGATCATTGCGGCCAGCATCCTTGTGCCGGAAGCCTATGTCGGCGCCGTGATCAAGCTGTGCGTCGAGAAACGCGGCGTGCAGACGCAGATGCGCTACCTCGGCGGCCAGGTGTCGCTCGAGTACGAACTGCCGATGGCCGAAGTCGTGCTCGACTTCTTCGATCGCCTGAAGTCGGTGAGTCGAGGGTATGCGTCTTTCGACTACCAATTCCTGCGCTTCGACCCGGCCAAGCTCGTGCGCCTCGATATCCTGATCAACAGCGATCGCGTCGACGCCCTGTCGATCATCGTGCATGCCGAAAATGTGAGAACCCGTGGCCGCGAACTTGTCGAAAAGATGAGAGAATTGATTCCACGGCAGATGTTCGATGTTGCGATCCAGGCCGCCGTTGGCAGCCAGATCATCGCGCGCAGCAACGTGAAGGCCCTGCGCAAGAACGTGACGGCCAAATGCTATGGCGGTGACGTGTCACGCAAACGCAAGCTGCTCGAGAAACAAAAGGCGGGCAAGAAGCGCATGAAGCAGGTGGGGTCGGTCGAGATTCCGCAGGAAGCGTTTCTCGCCGTTTTGCGCGTTGAAAAGTGAGCGCACAGAAGTGAGTAAGAGATTTGATAGTTAACCTGGCCTTGATACTGACCGTGCTGACGCTCGTTTCGGGCGTCGTCGTTGCGCTCGACAAGTTCGTCTGGAAAACCGCCGAGGAAGACAGCCGCACCAAACCCGGCGCGAAACACATTCTTGTCGAGTATTCGCGTTCCTTCTTCCCGGTGCTGTTATTCGTGCTCGTCATACGTTCGTTCGTCTTCGAGCCATTCCGAATCCCGTCGGGTTCGATGATGCCGACGCTGCTCGAGGGCGATTTCATCTTCGTCAAGAAATATTCCTACGGCCTGCGCCTGCCGGTAACGGAGACCAAGATCGTCGAGACGGGTGAACCGCAGCGCGGCGACGTCGTCGTCTTTCGCCTGCCGTC
This sequence comes from Woeseiaceae bacterium, assembly GCA_041602775.1. Taxonomy (GTDB): domain Bacteria; phylum Pseudomonadota; class Gammaproteobacteria; order Steroidobacterales; family Woeseiaceae; genus UBA1847. The sequence continues at coordinate 17,430 of JBFIFN010000037.1, forward strand.
CGATCCCAGCGTCAATTACATCAAGCGCGTGATCGGGCTGCCCGGGGACACGGTCGTGTACGAACGTCATCGCCTGACCATAAACGGCGAGGTCGTTTCTCTCGAGAGGACCGATCGCTCTTTCGCTCAGCGTGCCGTGTTTCTCGAGGATCTGGACGGTCGCGTGCACGACATTCTCGTCACGAGTCCCGAGTTTTCGGCGCGCGACGGCACCTACCGCGTGCCTGAAGGGCAGTATTTCATGATGGGGGACAACCGCGACCACAGTAAGGACAGCCGCTACATCGATGCGATCCCCGAGGAGTATCTCGTCGGTGAGGCAGTGCGCATCTGGCTGCACTTCGTGCCCTGGAACATGCCGGACTGGAGCCGTATCGGCACAAAAATCCAATAATGTGGTGCCAGTCACTGATTTGGCGGCTAGAATCGCGATACGTTATGCAATGTAACGCCGCGCAAGGCGTCGCTGAACTGAACGGAGACTGAAGGTATGTTGTTGAATACCCTCGAAAAAAGGCGGATGAAGTCGCGCCAGGCCGGCATGACGACGCTGGGCCTCGTCATCCTTGCCTCGTTCGTCGGCCTGTTCGCCTTTGCGGGGATTCGCCTGACGCCCGTGTACCTGAATTACATGAAGATCGTGGGCGTCGTCGACGGCGTGCGCGAGGAGTTCGACGGGTTGAACGCCAGTCGCTCGCAGATTCGCAGTTCAATCTCGCGTCGCTTCGACATCGAAAGCGTCGGTATCATTACGGCCAAGGACGTCAAGGTCCTCAAGGTCGACGGCGGTCACGAGGTCGCGGCGACGTACTCCCACAAGGCTCCGTTCATTGCCAACATTTCATTCGTGGTGGACTTCGACAAGCGGGTGCTGGTCCGCCGCTAGGGACACCGGCCGCGCCGCGGCCCTGGCAACAAAGAGCGATCATTTTGGACAAGGCCGAACGCTGGCTCGACAAGACGCTGCAGTTCCGTTTCAACGACCCGAGCCTGTTCGCCCGGGCGCTGACGCACCGTAGCGCCAAGGGCCGCAATAATGAACGCCTCGAATATCTCGGCGATGCCGTTCTCGATTTCGTCGTCTCCGAGGCGCTCTTCCGGCTGCGTCCGCAGGCCGACGAAGGTGACTTGAGCCGGCTGCGATCAGCGCTCGTCAAGGACGCGACGCTCGCGGCGATCGCGAACGAACTCGACATCGGCGAGCACCTGATTCTCGGTAGCGGGGAGCGCAAGACCGGCGGACACCGGCGCCAGTCGATCCTCGCCGATGCCCTCGAGGCACTGTTCGGGGCGATCTACCTCGATGCGGGCTTCGACGTGACGAAAGCGATCATCGAACGCATCTATGCGCGACGTCTCGAGGCGCTGCCGGATGCGGCCGAATTACGCGACCCGAAGACGCGGCTGCAGGAATGGCTACAGGCGCGAAAACACGCGCTCCCGGTTTATGAACTCGCCGAAGAGACGGGCCAGGATCACAAGAAGCGCTTTTCGGTCACCTGCTTCGTGCAGGAATTCTCCAGGACCACGCGGGGCGAGGCAGCGTCGCGGCGCAGTGCGGAGCAGCAGGCGGCGCGGCGGATGCTCGAGGCGCTGACCGGGGAAGGGTCGTGAGCGACTATCGTTGCGGGCTCGTAGCCGTCATCGGGCGGCCCAATGTCGGCAAGTCGACGCTCATCAACGCTGTCATGGGCCGCAAAGTCAGTATCGTGACCGCGAAGCCGCAAACGACGCGCCACCGCATTCTCGCCGTGCACACCGGACACGAAGCGCAGATCATTTTTGTCGACACGCCGGGACTGCATCGACGTGCGGGCAAGGCGATGAACAGGCTGATGAACAGGACTGCCGCAAGCGCGCTCGCCGATGCGGACGTCATCCTTTTTGTCAGCGACGCGACGCGCTGGACTTCCGAAGACGATGACGTGCTCGTGCGGCTGCGGCAGGTGGCTGCGCCCGTTATTGCGGTGCTCAACAAGGTCGACCGCGTGCGGCCCCGCGAAAAGCTTCTCGAAACGATCGGCCTCATGGCCGCGCGTCACGACTTCGTGGAAATCGTCCCGGTATCGGCGCTGCGCAATGAAAACCTGGACACGCTCATGGCGCTGCTACCGTCGTTTCTGCCGGAATCGCCGCCGCTGTTCCCCGGAGAGATGCACACGGATCGGAGCCCGGAGTTCCACGCGGCCGAGGTGATTCGCGAGAAGCTGACACTCATGCTGCACCAGGAACTGCCGTATGGTCTGACCGTGCAGATCGAGCGCTATGTCGAGGATGAGAACGGCGTCACGATACATGCAATTATCTGGGTGGAGCGCGACAGCCAGAAAGGCATCGTGGTGGGGAAGGGCGGCAATACGTTGAAGCGTGTCGGACGCGCCGCACGTCTCGATCTCAAGGACCAGCTGCAGTGCAACGTGCATCTCGAAATGTGGGTGAAGGTCAAGTCGAACTGGGCCGACAACGAAAAAGACCTCCTGAATCTCGGTTTCGAATCGCCCTGACGACGACCGATGGCCAAGCGCGTCCAACAAGAACCGGCTTACCTCCTGCATCATCGGCCGTTCCGCGACAGCAGCCAGATTCTCGACCTCCTGACGCGCGATCACGGACGCATTGCGGTGGTGGCCCGCGGCAGTCGCGGCGCCCGGTCGCGCCTCGCGGGTGTGCTGCGTCCGTTCCTGCCGCTGCGCGTCTCCTGGGTGGCCAAATCCGATCTGGGCACGCTGACCGGTGCAGAGGCTGCCGGCCCGCCCGCGGGTCTCCGCGGTGATGCGCTGCTGTCCGCGTATTACGTGAACGAACTGATGCTCAACTTCCTGCATCGCGACGATGCGCAGCCCGAGGTATTCGCGCTGTACGCGCAGGCCGTGTCCGATCTGGGTACGCTTGCCGACATTGCCCCACCATTACGCGCGTTCGAAATGGAGTTCCTCGGCCTGCTCGGCTACGCAATCAGTCTCGAACAGGAGGGTGGCACGCACACGCCGGTCGAGGCGGGCCAATACTACGACTATCGCCTGGAGCAGGGACCGGTGCCGGTGCAGCGGACCGAGGGTCCGCTCGTCTTCGGCGGGGACACGCTGCTGGGCATTGCCGGTCGGCGGTTTGACGATCCGGACGTATTGCGTGCTGCAAACCGCTTGTTGCGGGCGGTTATCGCCTACCATCTCGGGGGGCGGGAACTGCAGAGTCGCAAGGTGCTGCGCGATCTGCATCGCGGTAGAATTGCGCCTCCCGAATCGGCGGACAAGCCCTGATGAGTAACAGGATATTTCTCGGCGTCAACATCGACCATGTTGCGACGCTCCGGCAGGCTCGTGGCACGAGCTACCCGCGCCCGGCCGAGGCAGCTTACGTCGCCGAGCGCGCCGGCGCCGACAGCATAACGGTGCATCTGCGCGAGGATCGGAGGCACATACAGGATCATGATCTCGATGAGATCAAGGAGATCATGAGGACGCACATGAACCTCGAGATGGCGGTCACCGACGAATTGATCGGCATCGCGAAGCGCGTCAGGCCGAGCGACGTCTGCCTCGTTCCGGAAAAGCGCGAGGAGTTGACGACCGAAGGCGGACTCGACGTTGAGGGCCAACTCGACAAGGTGACGGACGCCTGCGCGCAGCTCGGGGCAGCGGGCATTCGCGTGTCCCTGTTCATCGATCCGGATCGTACGCAGATCGACGCCGCGGTCGCCGCGGGTGCACCTGTTGTCGAATTGCACACGGGCGGCTACGCGGATTCCGAAGGCGACGAGCAGGCCGCTGAACTCGAGCGCATCGTCGACGCGGCCCGCTACGGTCACGAGCAAGGGCTGGTCATCAACGCCGGACACGGGCTGCATTACCAGAACGTCAAACCGATCGCGCGTATTCCCGAGATCGTCGAGCTGAACATCGGTCACGCGATCGTATCGCGAGCCGTCTTCGACGGGCTCGCCGGCGCGGTCATCGAGATGAAGCGACTCATGGTCGAGGCACGGGACGGATGAAGCCGGCATGATTTTCGGTATCGGTACCGACATCGTCGAACTGAGCCGCGTCCAGGGGATCTATGATCGCTATGGCGATCACTTCGCGAAGCGCATTCTCATGGACGAGGAAATGGCGCTTTACGAGAAAACGAGGGACCCGGTCCGTTTCCTCGCGATGCGTTTTGCCGGCAAGGAAGCCACGGTCAAGGCGATGGGTACCGGGTTTGCGCACGGCGTGTGGCTTCGTGACGTCGGTATACTGGCCAATGACTGGGGCCGACCCATCGTCGTCTGGTCGGAGCGCGGCAGCCGAGTCTGTGCACGACTCGGCATCGGCAGCGGCCACGTCAGCCTCACGGACGACGCCGGACTCGTGATGGCCTTCGCCGTCGTCGAAAATGCGGGGTAAACATGCATTGTTTTTCGTTTGACATCGAAACCGTTCCCGACGTCGAGCTGGGACGTGAGTTGCTCGGGCTCGAAGGCCTGACGGACGCCGACGTGGCCACGGCCATGACGTTCAAGCGGCAGCAGGCCGTCGGTCATGATTTCCTGCCGCTGCACCAGCACCGTGTCGTCGCAATCTCGGTCACATTCCGCACGGCCGATACGTTCAAGGTCTGGAGTCTCGGCGACGAGTCGTCCGACGAACGCGAGCTCGTGCAACGCTTTTTCGACGGCATCGAGCGGTATTCGCCGGACCTCGTCTCCTGGAACGGGGGCGGCTTCGATCTGCCCGTGCTGCATTACCGCGCTTTGCGTCACGGCATCCAGGCGCCGCGTTACTGGGAAACGGGGGACACGGACCGCGACTTCCGCTGGAACAACTACCTGAGCCGCTACCACTGGCGCCACGTGGATCTCATGGACGTGCTCGCCAATTTCAACAACCGCGCGTTCGCCAAGCTCGACGAGATCGCGGTCATGCTCGGTTTTCCCGGCAAGCTCGGCATGAGCGGCGCGCTCGTCTGGGACACGTTCCTCGACGGCGGTATCGAGGCCATTCGAAACTACTGCGAAACCGACGTACTGAACACCTGGCTCGTCTTTCTTCGTTTCGAGTACCTGCGCGGCAACCTCGACGACAAGGGTCTCGAGCGCGAGTTCGCGCTGGTGCGCAAGACGCTCGAGCACATGGACCAGCCGCACCTCGACGAATTTCTCGCAGCCTGGCGCGGCTGATGGCAAAGCGCCGCCGACGCCGGGAGCCCGAGACAGCGACGATTACGGCCGTCACTCACGACGGCCGCGGCATTGCCGCTGGCGACGGCAAGAAGGCCTTCGTCGCCGGCGCCCTCGAGGGCGAGTCCGTCACGTTCGTGCGTCGCAAGTTCCACCGCAACTTCGACGACGCGGAGCTGCTCGAGATTCACGAGCCGTCGCTGGATCGCATCGACGCGAAATGCGCGGCCTATGGCCGGTGCGGCGGATGTGCGCTACAGCACGTCAGTCCCGACCGGCAGCGGGCGATCAAGGAACAGGTGTTGCGCGACAATCTCGAACGCATTGGCCGTGTCGAGCCTGCGACCTGGCTCGAGCCAATGACGGGCCCCGACTGGCACTACCGGCGCCGCGCGCGACTCGCTGTGAAATACGTGCCCGGCAAGGGCAGGGTACTCGTTGGTTTTCGCGAGCGCCACGCCCCGTTCATTACCGACATGCACCGCTGCGAGGTGCTTGCG
>JBFIFN010000038.1:0-21688 GCA_041602775.1 Woeseiaceae bacterium
CTCCGCCGCCGGATCGTCGAGCAGGAGCAACAGCGGCCGCCCGAGCGCGGCCTGGGCCGTCGCCGTGGCCGCGAGTACCATGGCGCTGGCCAGCAGCTTTTGCTGACCGCGGGACACGAGCTTGCGCGCCTGGCGCTCATCGTAGCGAATCTTGAGGTCGGCGCGATGCGGGCCGTATTGCGACGCCCCCAACTGCATCTCCCGGTCTGCGCCCTCGTCCAGGACGTCCTCCAGGCGCCTTTCCCGGTTCCAGCCGCGCAGGTACTCGAAACCGATCTCCGTGCCGAGCAGCAGGCGGCCGTACTCCTCGAGCGCCTCCTGGGCGACGCCCAGTGCGCGCCGTCGCGAGTCGTCGAGTTTCTGGCTGACGTCGACAAATTCCAGGTTCCAGCTACGCAGTGCCGCCGCGGTCGCGCGGCTTTTCAGCGCGGCATTGCGCTGCCGCAGGGCCCGCCGGAACCGGCGCCAGACCTGCAAGTGGTCGTGTTCCACGTGGAACGCTATCCAGTCGAGGAAGCGCCGCCGTTGCTCCGGGCCGCCCGCGACGAGGTTGTGCACTTCGGGATCAATCAGCTGCAGGGGCAACGCCTCGGCCAGCGCGCCGGCGCCACCCTCACTGCTCCCGTCCACGCGTACCTCGAGACCGTCGCTGCTGTTGCGGACGCCGATCCGGTGTGTACCGATGCCACTCTCCGCTTCGCCGAACAGCAGGAATTCGCTCTGGCCGTGGCGTGTCAGGTCGCTCGTTGTCGCGCCGCGGAAGGACTTTCCACGCCCCAGGTACGCCAGCGCCTCCAGGACACTCGTCTTCCCGGAAGCATTTTCGCCGTAGATCAGGTTGAATCCCGGTTCAAACCTCAGGTCGGCGCTCTCGACGCAGCGGAAGTTGCTCGCCTTGAACCGTCGGATCATTGACTCAATCGGCGGCCCTTGGCCTCACAATCTCATTGGCATGACGACAAACGTACAGTCGTCCTTGCCCGGCTGGCGGATCAGGCAGCTGGAGTTGCTGTCCTGTACCGATAGCGTCACCTCGTCACCGTCGACGGCCCCGAGGGCATCGAGCAGGTAGTTCACGTTGAAGCCGATCTCGATGTCTTCACCGTTGTACCCGACTTCGAGTTCTTCCTCGGCCTCTTCCTGCTCCGGGTTGTGCGCCTGCAGCACGACACCGCTGTCGCGGATGACGAGCCGGATGCCCCGGTACTTTTCGTTCGACAGGATGGCCGTTCGCTGCAGCGCGCCCTTGAATGCACCACGATCAGCCGTCAGCTCGTTCGACGACTCCTTCGGGATCACGCGCTCGTACTCGGGAAAACGCCCGTCAATCAGTTTCGAGGTGAAGCGAATACCTTCGAGCTGGATCCGGATATGGTTCGTGCCCAGCTCGATATCGAGTTCGCCTTCCCCGCTCATCAAGCGCTGCAGCTCGAGTACGCCCTTACGCGGCACGATCACCTGCTGCTCCTCCGACGATCCCTCCACGGCGGCCTGGCACAGCGCAAGTCGATGTCCGTCCGTAGCCACTGCCTTCAGGTGTCCTTTGCCGGTTTCCAGCAACATCCCGTTCAGGTAATACCGAACATCCTGCTGTGCCATTGAAAAATGCGTCTTTTCGATCAGCCTCGCGAGCGCCTCCTGCGACACCGTGATCTTCTGTCCGGCCTTGATGTCTTCGATGACCGGGAACTCGGCCGCCGGCAGCGTCGCCAGGTTGAACCGGCTGCGCCCGGCCCTGACATTCAGCTTCTCACCGCTCACGTTGACGGTGACCGCACTGCCCTCCGGTAGCGCCCGGCAGATGTCCAGCAACTTGCGGCCTGATACCGTAATTTCGCCGCCGGATTCCGTATCCACGTCGGCGTGGGCAACCAGCTCGACTTCGAGGTCCGTCGCAGTGACGGATAGCGAACCGTCTTTAACGACCAGCAGTATGTTCGAGAGAATCGGCATCGTCTGCCGTCGTTCGACAACACCGATCACGGCCTGCAGCGGCTTCAACAGCGCTTCCCGAGCTGCGGTAAACTTCATGGGTTCCACCTGTTAATAAGAATTGGAAAATATATATTTGTAGTTATTATTAGGCAGGGCAAGGCCTGTGTATAACTATAAATACCCTTTAAAAATCAATATCTTAAACACAATTTACCTCACGAACAAAACCGTCGTCTCCCGTCGGTGTCCTGTGCATGGCCTGTGGATAAAAATAGCGCTCTCAATTATCCACCACTTATCCACATCATCCCGTCAGGGTTCTCAACAGGTTCAGGTAATCATCGTCAATACGCTTGTCGGTCTCCCGCAGCGCCTCGACGCGACGGCAGGCATGCAGCACCGTCGTATGATCCCGGCCACCGAAAGCGTCCCCGATCTCGGGAAGGCTGTGATTGGTCAACTCTTTCGCCAGCGCCATGGCCACCTGGCGTGGTCGCGCGATCGATCGGCTGCGTTTTTTCGACAACAAATCGCCGACGCGCATTTTATAGTAGTCCGCGACCGTCTTCTGGATGTTCTCGATAGAGACGAGCCTCTCCTGCAGCGCCAGGAGATCCCGGAGCGCCTCTTTCGCGAAATCCAGATTGATCGGTCGACCCGTGAACCGGTAGTTGGCGATAACCCGGCGCAACGCGCCTTCGAGTTCACGTACGTTGGAACGGATCCGTTTGGCTATAAAGAACGCCACTTCATCCGGCAGCTCGACCCCTTCGGCCTTTGCCTTGCTGATCAGAATGGCGACCGACGTCTCGAGCTCGGGCGGTTCGATCGCAACTGTCAGACCCCAGCCAAAGCGAGACTTCAGGCGCTCCTCGAGACCGTTGACTTCCTTGGGGTAACGGTCGCAGGTGAGAATGATCTGCCGCTGGCCTTCCAGCAAGGCATTGAACGTGTGAAAGAATTCCTCCTGCGATCGCTCTTTGCCGGCGAAAAACTGGATATCGTCGATCAGGAGCGCATCGAGGGATCGGTACGTCCGCTTGAATTCCGAGATGCGGTTGTGCTGCAGGCCTTTCACCATGTCACTGACGAAGCGCTCGGAGTGCACGTAGCTGACGCTCGCGTTGCGGTCGTTTTTCAGCATCGCGTTGCCTACCGCGTGCATGAGGTGCGTCTTGCCGAGACCGACACCGCCATAGATAAACAGCGGATTATAGGATTTGCCGGGATTCTCGCCGACCTGGCTGGCTGCTGCGCGCGCGAGCTGGTTGCTCTTGCCCTCGACAAAGTTGTCGAACGTAAACAGCGGGTTCAGCCGGGACTTGACCGGCGCTTTCGCGCTGCGCGGCGCGGGTCGGGGCGCAGCCCTGTCGGCAGACGCCTGTACCGAAGCCGCCGACGGGCGCGAGCCGACCTCGACGACGACCTCCGTATTGCCGCCCGTGTCATCGACGACCTCGAGAATGCGCTCGAGGTAATGCTGTTGTACCCAGTCGATGACGAACCGGTTCGGCGCAAGGAGCCTCAGCACAACCCCGTCGTCCACGGCCTGCAGGGGCCGAATCCAGGTGTTGAACTGCTGCTCCGGCAGCTCCGCCTGCAGGACGCGCGTGCACTGGTTCCAAAGCGTCGATTCAGCGGCCAACAGGTCCCCCGGGCGTCAAAAGGCGGCAAAACACAGCAGAATAGTGGAAGACCGGGCAGTCTATACCGTATCCACAGAGGCCGCCAGATGCGGTTATCCACAGGCCGGATGATCCGGAAAACCCAGGGATTACACCAGTCTATTGACACTCCACAGCCATCTCAGTACCCTTGCCGCCCTTCTTCGAACGCGGTCCGCCAAGGCCCGCATTCCGAACCGAATTTACGCCCCGCACGGGGGTTCCGGGAAAGGCCATGAAACGCACATATCAGCCCAGCAAGATCAAGCGTGCACGCAACCACGGTTTTCGTGCCCGCATGTCGACCAAGGCCGGGCGTCTCGTCCTCAAGCGCCGCCGTGCGAAAGGCCGCGCCCGGCTGACGCCGTAGGCCGTCGCACCCCGTCGCGACGACGCGCAACATCCAGGGATTGACAAGCAGCCCGAGCAACCGGTTTGAAAAGCACAACCGGCTCCTCGATGCTGCCGCATTTGGCCGCGTATTCGACAGAGCGACGCGCAGCCGTGACAATCTGTTTACCGTGTTGTGCCGGCCAAACGACACCGGGACCGCCAGGCTCGGCCTGGCCATCTCCAGGAAGCGTTGCCGCCGGGCCAACGCACGAAACCGAATAAAGAGAGTCGTAAGAGAGTCTTTTCGCCAGCAGCAGGATCGCTTGTCCGGGCTTGATGTTGTTGTCATGAATAACCCGGCTGCCGCAACCGCCAGCAACGCGGAAATGTTCGCAAGTCTCGACGGGCACTGGGACCGCTGCCAAAGGGCGAAAGCCGAAGGACCGCAAGCGCATGGATAACCAACGTCTCCTGATCTGGGCCTTCTTCATCCTCCTGGGGTGGATGACGTGGCAGACCTGGCAGCGGGACTACGGACCGCAGCCCGTGCCGCCGAGCCCGGAGCAGGGTCAGCAGCAGGGCGAGCAGCCGCTTGTCATGCCGGACACACTGGAGGCAACGGCCGAGTCGATGCCGGAGCTCGATGCGTCCGGTACCGACGCGCCCGCGGTCCCGCAGGCCGGAGACACCGCGGCACCGGCGGCGACCGCCGCAACGATCACCGTCCGTACCGACGTATTCGAGGTCGAAATCAGCGCCGTCGGCGGCACGCTGCAGGGCGCCACGCTGCTGCGTTACCCGGTCGCCAAGAATCGTCCTGACGAGCTTGTGCAGCTCCTCGACACGAGCAGCGCGATGCTCGGGCTCATCGAGTCCGGCGTCCGGGCCGCGGGCGGTGCGGACGAAGCGACGCACCTCGTTACCTTCACGGCGGAAGCGCCGCGTTATGAACTGGGCGACGCCAACGAGATCATGGTGCCGCTGACGTGGCGGGGTGCGGGCGGCCTCGTTGTCGAGAAACGCTACCGCTTCACGCGGGGTAGCTACCGGATCGACCTCGAACAGGAGGTCCGCAATGGCACCGGCGCGTCGTGGCGCGGCGCCGAGTATGTGCGCATCAAGCGCCACTCGGGGGACATCGAGCGGTCGATGTTCGACGTCGATACGTATTCGTTCGACGGCCCGGTCGTCTATGACGGCGACGGGTCGGAAAAGCTGTCGCGTGACGACCTGCTCGACGATGGTCCTTACGAGTACACGGCGCAGCAGGGCTGGCTCGCCTCGATTCAGCACCATTTCCTGCGGGCCGTCGTGCCGACACCGGGCACGGATTACCGGTATCGCGTCGCGGTCGAAGGAAACGTCGCCACGAGCAGCGCGATTCGCCGCAACCTCGTCACCGTCGGGCCGGGCGAGAGCGCCACCCTCGGTACGACGCTGTTCGTCGGCCCGAAACTGCAGGACCAGCTCGAGGACATCGACAAGAGCCTCAAGCTGACGGTGGATTATGGCTGGCTGACGATCATTTCGCAGCCGATGTTCTGGCTGCTGCGCTTCGTCTACGAAAACATCATGAGTAACTGGGGCGTCGCGATCATCGTCGTGACCCTCTTGATCAAGCTCGCGTTCTACAAGCTGACCGAATCTTCGGGCCGCTCGATGGCCAAGATGCGCCAGATACAGCCACGCATGAAGGCCCTGCAGGATCGCTACAAGGACGATCGGCAGGCGCTCAGCCAGGCGATGATGGATCTTTACAAGCGAGAGAAGGTCAACCCCGCCGCGGGATGCCTGCCAATCCTGATACAGATGCCGTTCTTCCTCGCGTTCTACTGGGTGTTGCTCGAGAGCGTCGAGATGCGCCAGGCGCCGTTCGCACTGTGGATCACCGACCTCAGCTCGCGCGACCCGTACTTCATCCTGCCGTTGATCATGGGCGCGGCCATGCTGGGGCAGCAAAAACTCAACCCGGCGCCCACGGACCCCGTGCAGGCCCGCGTCATGCAGGTCATGCCCGTCATGTTCACAGTGTTCTTCGCGTTCTTCCCGGCGGGTCTCGTGCTGTACTGGGTCACCAACACGGTCTTGTCGATTGCCCAGCAGTGGAACGTCAACCGCGTCGTCGAGGCGGAAGCGAAAGCGCAAAAGGGTGGCAAGAAAACCGGTTGATGTAAGCGCGGACACGATCGTCGCGGCGGCAACGCCCCCGGGGGCCGGGGGAATCGGTATTGTCCGTGTTTCCGGCGACTCGGTGGAGCGGATCGCGCGCACGATGCTCGGCAGCCTCCCGGAGCCGCGCACGGCCACGCACCGGCATTTTCGCGATGCGGCCGGCGAGAGCATCGACACGGGTCTTGCCCTGTATTTCCCGGCGCCCGCATCGTTCACGGGCGAATCAGTCCTCGAGCTCCACGGTCACGGCGGGCCCGTCGTCGTCGCGATGCTTGTCGATGCGATCATCGACATGGGGGCCCGGCTGGCCGAACCGGGCGAGTTTTCGAAGCGAGCATTCCTCAACGGGAAACTCGATCTCGTGCAGGCCGAGGCGATCGCTGATCTTATCGGCAGTGGCACGGCACAGGCCGCACGCGCTGCTCTGCGATCGCTCTCGGGCGCATTCTCGCGTTCGGTCGAGTCGCTTGCGGAGCAACTGGTGCGTTTGCGCATGCACGTCGAGGCCGCGATCGACTTTCCAGAGGAAGAGATCGACTTCTTGTCGGACGACGCCCTGCAGCGGCGCATCGAGGACTGCGCGGCGGCTTTCGCAACGCTGCAAGGCGCCGCGCGCTTGGGCCGCGTGCTGCGGGACGGGTTCCGCGTCGTCATCGTCGGCAAACCGAACGCCGGCAAGTCGAGCCTGCTGAACCTGCTGAGCGGCCAGGAAGCCGCCATCGTGACAGAGGTCGCGGGCACCACGAGGGACGTGTTGCGGGAGCAAATAGACGTCGATGGCCTCGCTGTCGAACTCGTCGATACCGCGGGAATTCGCAGCGACCCGGATCGCATCGAGGCCGAGGGCATCCGGCGGGCACGCGATGCGCTGGCCAGCGCAGATGCCGTGCTGTGGATCCAGGACGCGACGGACGCCGAACCGGCGCTGCCCGAAGACGTACCGGACGGCACGCCCGTCACCATCGTGCACAACAAGATCGACCTGAGCGGTGATACGCCCGGTTTACGTCTTGGCGAGGTCTGGCTGTCCGCGGCAACGGGACAGGGCGTCGACGCTCTGCGCTGCCGCATCCGGGAACTCGCCGGCTACGAAAACCACGGCGAAGGCGCCTTTACGGCGCGGCGTCGCCACCTCGTTGCACTGCGGCGTGCCGCCGCGCATTTCAATGCGGGCCGCCAGGCGCTCGAAGACATGCGGGCGGGCGAGCTGCTCGCCGAGGAGTTGCGCCTGGCGCACGAAGCGCTCGGCGAAATTACTGGCGCGATGACGGCGGACGACCTGCTGGGCAAGATCTTCGCGGAATTCTGCATCGGGAAATAGTGCGGCAGCCGCTGCTGTTCATCATGAAATGATCAGCTGTCCATCCGGCACCGGGGCAGCCGGTTGCCTACTGTGACATTTGCGGATTGACGGGTTGCCCACGCGGGCAGAAAGTCGCGACAGTCGCCGGATTGGCCGGCAAGGAGCTCTCATGTACAGGAAACTCATCGGTTTGTCGTTATCACTGCTGGCGTCCCCGGCATTCGCTGACGACATCAGTTACAACTACATCGAACTTGGCTACCAGAAGATAGAGATCGACTCTGATGTTGTCGGCCTCAGTGTCGATGGCGACGGATTCGGAATCGGCGGCTCCTTCGAAGTCGGCGAAAGCTGGTTCGTCGCTGTTGATTACGCGCAGGCCGATTTCGATTTTGGCATCGACCTGGATCAGATCGCCGCTGGCGTGGGCTGGTACACGACCATGTCGAACAAAGCGGACTTCTATGCGCTGGTGCAGTACGTCCAGGCCGAGGTGTCGGTGAGTGGCTTCGGCTCCGCGGACGAAGACGGTTTTGGCGCCGAGATCGGTGTCCGCGGCATGGTCACGGACTTGGTAGAACTCGGCGGCAGCATCGGCTACGTCGACCTGGGCGATGCCGGAGACGGAACGTCGTTCGGCGCACACCTGCTCTACAATTTCACCCCTAACTTCGCAGCCGGCCTGTTCCTGGACATCGAGGACGATGTTACGGGTTACGGTGCAGGTGTCCGCTTTTACTGGTAGACACGAAAGCGCGGCTCGGTGATCGATACCTCGGTCACCGGGCCGTATTTCGTCATTGACTCGCGAATCGCCGCGGCGTCGCCGATAAGGATGATGACGAGATCGTCGACGAGCGGGTAAACCTCGCTGACCGCATTGTGGACCGTCACCGGCGTGGCGGCGTCGAGGGCGGCACCGTAGGCGTCGATGTAACTGCGGTCGAGACCGTTTGCCTCGAGGAAGGCGAACAGGTTCGCCAACGACGAAGCCGGCTCTAAGGTTGGTGGGAACTGACCCATGATGTAGTTGCGGGCCGATGCGAGCATGTCCTCATCGACGCCCCGGCGGTGCAGTTCGCCGAGCTTTTCGATAGCGAGGTCGAGTGCCTCGACAGTCGTCGCGGTCTGCGTGTACGAGTGGATGAACATCGACCCGGCGGCCGAGTGTCGCGAGACCGACGAACTGGCGTGGTAGGTGAGGCCGCCCTCTGTCCGCAGCGCGGTCATCAGTGTGGACGTAAAGCGGCCGCCGAACAGCGTATTGGCCAGCTGCAACTCGGCACGCTGCGGATAATCGATCGCCACGCTGATATTCCCGATCAGGAAATAGGACTGCGCCGAACCCGGCTTGTCGACGAGCAGGACGCGGCGTCCGGACAGGGGACCGATCGTTTCGACGGGCGTTAACGGACTCCCGGCGGGACCCCATTTGCCGAAAGCGTCAGTCAGCCTGGTGCGCATCGCGGCGATGTCGAAGTCGCCCACGACGGAAACGATCAGCCGGTCGCCGCCGAAGTGATTCGCATAGTGTTGGACGAGTTCTTCATGCGTGATTTGTGCAAGCGACGCCTCGCTGCCGTACGGCGGGTTGCCGTAGGGATGATCGCCGAACAGGAACGCGCGGCCGTATGACCCGATCAGCGCCCTCGGATTCGAGCCCTTCGCGGCCTGCAGCAGGGCGATCGCGCGCTGCTGCTCCTTGAGGAACTCGTCCTCGGAGAGCGTCGGTCGCAGGAGCATATCGGCAACGAGTTCGATCATGAGCTCGGCGTCGCGCGACAGGAAGTCGGCTATCACCATGATCGACTCTGTTTCGGCGTCCGTGCTGATGTGGCCGCCGACCGCCGCTGCCGCCTCGGCGAACGACGCGGCGTCGCGGTCTCCCGCACCTTTCTCGAGTAAGGCGGCCAGGAGCGAGGCCATGCCGGCGCGCTCTGTGGGATCCGCTGCGGTGCCGCCGCGCACGACGGCCTGCAGGCCAACGAGAGGCACTTCGTGTTTCTCGGCCAGCAACAGGACAACGCCGTTATCCAGCACGACGCGCTCATAGTCGGGCAGGCGGACCTCCTGGGCGGTGGCGACCGCGCTCAGCAGCAGGACGGTGAGTGCGAAGAGGCGCTTCATTCCGACGTCTCCGGAGCCGGCGCGCTCAGGATGCCGACGGTCATGTTGTCATCGCGGAACACCTTGGCGGCGACGGCCTGCAACTCTTCCGCCGTGATCGCACTGAGTCGCGCCGGAACGGCAAACAGGTTCTCGTAATCGCCCGTGAAGACCTCGAAATTGCCGAGCGCCGAGGCTTTGCCGTTGATCGTCTGCAGGCCCCGCCAGAATGCCGCGAGTCGCAGGTTGCGCGCCTTCGCAAGTTCGCTCGGTGTCACGCCGTCAGCGACCACGCGGCCGAGTTCCTCGCGCAGGCGGGTCTCGGCAACCGCGATATCGGCGCCGGGCGCGAGCGTCAGCGCGAAATAGGCGAGGCCCGAGTCGAAACCGTCGGACTGGCGACCGCTGACCCTGATGGCGAGGCCTTCCTCTTCGACGAGCGCGCGATGCAGCCGCGAGGAGTCCCCTTCCGCGATGATGGCCAGCAACAGGTCCAGGAGCAGCGTCTCGGGATCGCTCGTGGCGCCCGCGTGAAACGCCACGTGCAAGAGCGGCGTTTGCGCGTCGGCCGCCTCGATGGCGAAACGCCGCTCACCGCGTTGCGGGGGCTCCGTAATCGTCACCGCTTCCGGCGGGTGCTGGCGCTTGAGCGACGACAGGTACTGGTCGGTGAGCAGGTAGATCTCCTCGGGCGTCACGTCGCCGGCAAACACCATCGTGATGTTGTTCGGCGCGTAGAAGCGGCGGTAGAAGTTTTCGAGGTCGTCCTGTGTCCAGTTCGCGATGTCGCTCGGCCAGCCGATCACGGGATTCTGGTAGGGGTGTGCGAGGTAGGCGTTCGCGTACATCTGTTCGTGCAACAGGCCCGCGTGACTGTCGTCGACACCCTCGCGGCGTTCCGAAACAACGGCGCCGCGCTCGGTTTCCACGACGTCGGGGTCGATCGCCAGGTTGGCGAGCCGGTCGCCCTCGAGTTCGAGCACCGTCTCGAGCGCAGACTTCGGGAACCAGTCCATGTACACGGTCACGTCCTTGCTCGTGTACGCGTTGTTGGCGCCGCCTGCGGCTTCCATTTCGCGGTCGAAGTCGCCCTGATCACGCGATGTCGTGCCGTTGAACATCATGTGTTCGAAGAAGTGCGCAATTCCCGTGATACCCGGGTATTCATTTCGCGCGCCCGCGCGGACGAAATAATACAACGCGACGTTGGGAATATCGTGATCGGGCCATACGATGACCTTGAGTCCGTTCGGCAGTTTGAAAGACGTGATCTCGCGGGGGACCTCGGCGCTCGCGGACACATCGAAGACCGGCTTCAGCGGAAATTCCTCGAGCGTCTCGCGCGGCGGGGGCGTGAACTCGGGCAACAGCTGTTCGCCGATGACGGCCGCGACGCCCAGCACGGCCAGTACGGCGAGCGCGGCATTCAGCTTCTGCCCGGTCTTGTAGACAATGGACTGGGTCTGGTCGACGTCGGCGGCCTTCTGCAGCCCCGTCGGCGTGAATTCGTACACCCACGCAAAGATCAACGCCACCGGGAAGCCGATGGCGAGCAGCAGCAGCATGTAATCGCTGACCCACGGGGACAGGCCGACCCCGTCGACGAGATGATCGATAATCCAGACGACCAGCCAGCTGGCGACCGCATACAGCAGCGCCACCTTGATGACATTGCGCCGCCTGAGCTCCGAGAAAAGACTCATGGGAATATTCTAGCCGAGCAGCCCTTCGCGGCGATACAGGCGCGCGCACGCCCAGGTCAGCACGAGGCCGATGGCGAGGGTGCTGACGACCGAGATGGCGACGTGGGCGGCGTCGAGCGGTTCGTTCTTGACCATGTCGACGAGCAGGAGGTGCTGGCTCAGCGAGGGAATGAACATGAACTCGATGCGCGGGCGCAGCATCAGGATGCTGACGATCAGGATCGGCATCGTCGGCGCAATCAGGACGACGCTGAGCCAGGTTTGCGCCTCGCGGTAGCTCTTCGTGAACGACGCGACGAGCGTCATGAGCGCACCGCCGAGAAGCAGGAACGGCAGGAACAACAGCAGCGCGGAAAACACGACGTCGAGGCTGAAGTTCGGCGTCATCCCGAGCTGTTCGAGTGGCATGTAGTCGAGCACGAAATAGAACGCCAGCAGGCTGAGCAGCAACGACAGCGACATGAACAGGCAGGTTGCCGCGATCTTGCCGTAAATCAGCTCCGAGCGCGTGACGGGCAGCGAGAGCAGCGGTTCGAGCGATCCCCGCTCGCGCTCTCCGGCCGTCGTGTCGATGGCCAGGTACATGCCGCCCATGAGGGCTGCGAAAATGAAGAAGTAGCTCATCATGCCGAGCAGCATCGCCGAGCGGCCGCTCGGTGTGGAAACGTCGACCTCGTCGATACTGATGGTCTGCAGGGACTGCGGATTGATGCCGCGCGCGACGATGCGCAGACCGGCCAGCAGCTGGCCATATTCCCGCACGGCGTTGCGCAGCCGGCGGGCATCGCGGTCCGCGTCGCGGTTCGCCTGGTCGGAAACGATCTGGACCATCGCCGGGGTCATGTCGGCGAGCTGCTCGCCGAACTCCGGGGGAACCACGAGAACGACGTCGTGCGTGCCGATCGTCACTGCTTCCATGGCGGCGGCCAGGTCGGGCGGGCCGTCGACCGGATCGATGTTCTTGCTCACGAGATAGTCAACGAGGTTGGGCGCGTGCGTCGCCCCGATGACGGGCACCTCGAGCGTCTTCTCGGCGTCGTCCAGCGAGCGCTCGATGGACAGGTTGATGACGACGGAGAACAGGATCGGGCCGAAGATCGGGCCCATGATCAGCGAGGTCGACAGGGTCCGGCGATCGCGGACGTTGTCGAGGACCTCCTTGAGGAAGACCGTGACGATCGTGATCATGACACCGGCTCCACCATCTTGATGGCCTCGACGAAGGCATCCTCGATGTCTTCGCAGCCGGTGCGCCGGCGAATGCCGTCGATCGAATCGTCGATCGCCACCTTGCCGTGCGCGATGATGCAGATGTCGTCACAGAGCGCCGCGACCTCCTGCATGATGTGACTCGAAAACAGCACGCAGCGCCCCTCGTCCTTCAGCTTGAGGATGAGCTCGCGCAGGCTGCGCGTCGCCATGACGTCGAGGCCGCTCGTCGGCTCGTCGAGAATCACGTTGCGCGGGTCGTGCACGAGCGCGCGCGCCAGCGCGACCTTGGTGCGCTGGCCGTGCGAGAATCCCTTGGTCCGGCGGTCGGCGAAGTCCTCGATTTCGAGCAGCTTGACGATGTGGCTGACGCGGTCGTCGATCTCCGCCTTGTCCATGCCACACAGCTTCGCGAAATACGCGATGTTTTCGCGGGCGGTCAGGTGCGGATAGAGCCCTGCGCTGTGCGGCAGGGCGCCGATCCGCTGCCGGGCACCGAGACTGTCTTCGACGACGTCGACGCCGTCGATGGTCGCAATGCCCTCGTCCGGTCGCAGCACCGTGTAGAGCACACGCATGGTCGTGGACTTGCCCGCGCCGTTGGGGCCGAGGAGCCCGGTAATCTTGCCGTCGGGCGCCTCGAAGCTGACGCCGCGGACGGCGTGCACCTTGCCGAAGGATTTATGGATGCTGTCGACCCTGATCACGGCGCCGGCCCCGAGAAGTCGAGGAAGAACGGGGTCACGAAACTGCGTTCCATGCACGCCGTGTCCAGTCCCTGCGGATCGGCGGAAGCGACGAAGTCCGCGACGATGCGGCCCATGCAGCCAATCATTATCTGGCCGTGGCCCTGGTGCCGGCCGACGAGATGCAAGGCGCTCCCGAGTTCGACGGCGGCCATTTCCGCATAACGCGGCGGCGTGATCGGGTCGGCATCGCCCGACAGCAGCAGGAAGGGGATGTCGCTGTCGACGGGCGCCTTGAACTCGTCGTCGATGGGTCCCGACGGCCAGACGGAGCACATGGCCTCGAGCGTCTCGAGCTGGAAGGAACCCATGTAACTGGCCGCGATGGCATCCTCGTCGATGGCCACGCGGTCGAGGAACGGCACATCTTCGGTACACATCACGGCATTGTGCATGCCGATCGCGAGCGTATCGGTCAGCGAGAGCGCCGTCAGCATGAACTGCGATGCGAGCGGCCGGTAGTTGCCGAGGCCGGCCTCGTGAATGAACAGCGGCAGCAGCGCGATCGTGTTCGGGCTGTACACGAGCAGGCGCACGGCGCCGGCGAACTGCCCGGTGCCGAAACTCAGCGTCTCGAGGCGCCCGGTATTCGGATGCGGCACCACGACTTCGACGGGGGCATCGCGCAGTTCGGCAACGACGCGGTCGAAGGTGCGGGCAATGTCGGGAAAACGCGCATTGCAGCGCTCGTCCGCAGCGCAACGTGCGAAGATATTGTCGACGGCTTTCTGGCTCTCGGTCGCAATCTCGGGACCGAGCGCGACCTGCGGCGGTACCACGCCGTCGATCACGACCGTGCGCGTCGACCCGGGAAAACGGCGCGCAAAATGCTGCGCCACGCGCGAGCCGTACGACACGCCGTAGAGGTTCAGCGCCGTGTAGCCGAGCGCCTCGCGCACGGCCTCGAGATCGCTGACCGCAACGCTGGTCGTGAAGAAGCGCGGGTCGTGCGGCAACCCGGCCAGGCACTCTTCCATATACCGGACCGTGTCGTCGACCGTGAACTCGGTCTCGAACAGGATTGCGTCGTCGTCGATCGGGCAGTCCAGGCGCGCAGACTTGCCGGTGCCGCGCTGATCCACGAGCAGGATGTCGCGGTCGCGCCGCAACGCCTCGAAGGCGTGGCGCACCGCCAGGTAGAACTCCACGGTGCCCTGCCCGGGGCCACCCGCGATCGGCACGACGGCATCCGTCTCGGGGCTCAGGTTCAGAGCCGGGACGACTGCCACGCGAAGCTCGACCGGCGGCGAATCCGGATCATCGGGGTTTTCGGGCCGACGCATCGTGCCGCAGCGTGCCTTGACGCCTGGCTGGCCCGGTGCCGCGCTGATACGACAGTCCTCGAGCTCGAGCGCCTGTGCGCCGGAGAACGCGAGCAGGGCAAAGGCGGCCAGGACATGACGAACGATTATTCTGGACATTATCGGCCCGTCGGGTGGCGGAACGCGCTATCTTGGGGAAAGCCCGGCAAATAGTAAAGCCGCGCTGGTAAGTCTTTGTAGCAGCGACTAGAATCGCGACCCCGCGGCTCCCGCACGGGACCATCGTTGGATGAATTTTGAGCAATGTCTGCCTTTGACGTCATCGTAATTGGCGGCGGTCACGCCGGTACGGAAGCGAGCCTCGCTGCCGCGCGCAGCGGTGCGCGTACGTTGCTCGTGACGCACCGCATCGCGACGCTCGGCCAGATGAGCTGCAACCCCGCGATCGGCGGCATCGGCAAAGGGCACCTGACGAAGGAAATCGACGCGCTCGGCGGCGCCATGGCGTGCGCCATCGACCGGGCCGGCATCCAGTTCCGGACACTGAATGCATCCAAAGGCGCTGCCGTGCGTGCGACGCGCGCGCAGGCCGACCGCGAACTCTATCGCGCTGCGATTCGCGGCCTGCTTCTCGGGCAGGAGAACCTCGAGATCGTCGAAGCGTCCGTGGACGATCTCGTCATCTCGGGCGAGCGCGCAGCGGGGGTAGTGACGGACCGCGGCGAACGCGTCCTGGCGAAGGCCGTCGTGCTGACGACGGGCACGTTTCTCGGCGGGCGCATTCTCATCGGCAGCACGGAAAAGGCCGGTGGCCGTATCGGCGACGCGCCGTCGATACGCCTCGCCGAGCGACTGCGCGAACTGCCGTTCAACGTGGCCCGGCTGAAGACGGGCACGCCGCCAAGACTCGACGGGCGATCGCTCGACTACGCCGCCATGCAGGAACAGCCCGGCGACACGCCGCGACCCGTGTTTTCGTATCTCGGTTCGCGCGACGAGCACCCGGCGCAAGTCTCCTGTCACATCACCAAGACGACGGAAAAGACGCATGACATCATCCGCGGCTCGCTGGACGAGTCGCCGATGTTCTCCGGCCTGATTGAAGGAGTCGGGCCCCGGTATTGCCCGTCGATCGAGGACAAGATCGTGCGCTTTGCCGAGCGCGACTCGCACCAGGTCTTCGTCGAGCCCGAGGGGCTGAACACGAACGTGGTGTACCCGAATGGCATCTCGACGAGCATGCCGGCGAACGTCCAGGAGCGTTTCGTGCGCTCTATCGTCGGTTTCGAGAGGGCTGTCATTACGCAGCCAGGCTACGCAATCGAATACGATTATTTCGACCCGCGGGATCTCAGGGCGACGCTGGAGACCCGGCACGTACGCAACCTGTACTTTGCCGGGCAGATCAACGGTACGACCGGTTACGAAGAGGCCGGCGCACAGGGCCTGCTGGCCGGGATCAATGCGGCAAGGCGGGCGCGTGGCCTCGATGGCTGGCGCCCGGAGCGCCACGAGGCGTATCTCGGCGTTCTCGTCGACGACCTGGTCACGCGCGGCGTGTCGGAGCCGTACCGCATGTTTACGAGCCGCGCCGAGTACCGCCTGCTGCTGCGCGAGGACAATGCCGATCTTCGCCTGACGCCGAAGGGCCGCGAGCTCGGCCTCGTCGACGAGACGCGCTGGGCGGCGTTCAATAGAAAGTGCGAGGCCGTCGAGGCGGAGCAGCAGCGGCTGGCGAGCGTCTCGGCCAACGGTGCACGGGCCGCGGCGCTGCTCAAGCGCCCCGAGTGCGGCTATACGGAGGTCGTCGCCGAGGTGGGTCGTAGCGATGCGCTTGCGGTCCTGCCGGCGGAACAGCGCGAGCAGGTCGAGCTGCAGGTCGAGGTCCAGGCCAAGTACGCGGGCTATATCGATCGACAGGAACGGGAGGTCGCGAAGCACGCCAGGCAGGAATCGTTGCGCCTGCCCACGGATCTCGATTACGGCGCGGTGCACGGACTGTCGCACGAAGCGCGCCAGAAGCTCGCGGCGGCGCGCCCCGAAACCCTCGGCCAGGCCTCGCGCCTCGAGGGCATGACGCCCTCGGCGGTGTCGCTGATCCTCGTCCACCTCCGGAAGCGGCAGCTGCAGAAGAGCGCCTAGTGCGCCGCGGCACGGCGACCGAAAAGAGGTATCCTGTGGGCATGAAGTCGCAACGCTCAATGGCCGTTATCGCGCTGGTTTTCCTGCTTGCCGCATGCGGACCCGCAGAGCCGCCGGCGCTGCCCGCGAATACGCTCGAACGTGGGCTGCCGTCGGACCCCGAGACACTCGATTTCCACAAGGCGCGCAGCACGCAGGCGGCCGACGTGCAGCGCGACCTCGGCGAGGGCCTCGTCGGCTATTCGCCGACAGGTGAGCTCGAGCCGGCGTCCGCGGAGCGCTGGGAAGTATCCGACGACGGGCTGACCTGGACGTTCTACCTGCGCGACGAGCTGCGTTGGTCGAACGGCGAAACCGTAACCGCCGATCATTTCGTCGCCGGCATGCGGCGGCTCGTGAACCCGGCGACCGGGTCGTTCTATGCGCAAATGCTCGGCGACATCGAGAACGCGGCCGGCATCGTCTCCGGCGACATCCCGGTCTCGATGCTCGGTGTCGACGCGCCCGACGAGCGGACGCTCGTCATGCGCCTCGTGCAACCGACGCCCTATCTTCTCGGCCTGCTCACGCACCCGAGCACCTACCCGGTTCATCCCGGGACACTGGCTGAGCACGGCGAAAGCTACGCGCGGCCCGGCAGGCTCGTCTCGAACGGCGCCTATCGCCTCGAATCCTGGATACCGGGCTCGCTGATTTCGCTGCAGCGCAACGAGCACTACTGGAACAATGCGGGCACGGCGATCGACGCGGTCAATTACCACGTCATCGTGCAGGCGACCGCCGAATTGAGCCGCTACCGCGCCGGCGAACTGCACGTAACGAGCAACGTGCCGTCGGAGAGCTTTGCCCAGGTGCGCGAGGAATACGGCGAGCAGCTGCACGTCGCGCCCTACCTCGGTGTCTATTACTACGGCTTCAACCTGACCAAGCCGCCGTTCAATGACAACCTCGCGCTGCGAGAGGCCCTGTCCATGGCCATCGATCGCGAGCAGCTCGCCGAGAAGGCGGTCGGCCGCGGCGAGCAGCCGGCCTATAGCTGGGTTCCGCCCGGCGTTAACAACTATGAGCCACCGACCCTGAGTTTTTCGGCGCTGAGCAAGGAAGAGCGCGAGCGGCTCGCGCGAGTCCGCTATAAGGAGGCCGGGTACGGGCCGGACAACCCGCTGCAGGTCGAGATTCGCTACAACACGAGTGACCATCACCGCAAGATCGCCGTTGCCGTCCAGTCGATGTGGCGCGAAGTGCTCGGTGTCGAAACGACGCTGGTCAACGAAGAGTTCCAGGTGCTGCTCAACAACATGCGCGAGGCGCAGATCACGCAGGTGTTTCGCTCGAGCTGGATCGGGGATTACAAGGACGCACACACTTTCTTGAGCATCCTGCAAAGCGACAACCCCGCGAACATGCCGCGCTATGAAAGCACCGAGTTCGACGAGCTCATGGCGCGCGCCGCGGCGCAGGTCGACCCGGTGCACCGGCGACTGTTTCTCGAAGAGGCCGAGCGCACCATGCTGCAGGACCACCCGGCCATCCCGATCTACTTCTGGGTCAGCAAGCACCTCGTCAGGCCGGAGGTGCAGGGCTGGGGAGACAATGTTCTTGATTATCATTACTCTCAGCACCTGAGCCTCAGCGCGCCCGAGTAGGGCGCACGACGGAACGGTAGATGCTGCGATACACCCTGCTTCGCGTCGTGGGAGCGATACCGACGCTGCTGCTCGTCATCGCGCTGGCCTTCATGATGGTGCACGCCGCGCCGGGCGGCCCGTTCGATAACGAGCGCGTCGTCTCGCCCGAGGTCGAAGCCAACATCGCGGCGCGCTATCACCTCGACGACCCCCTGCCCGTGCAGTTCCTGCGGTATCTCGGCGGCGTGTTGCAGGGAGACCTCGGGCCCTCGTATCGCTACGTCGACTACACGGTCAGCGAGCTCATCGGCAGCGCTTTGCCTTACTCGATGGCGCTCGGCATCATCGCGATGCTGCTCGCCCTGCTCCTTGGCGTCGGCGCCGGCACGGCCGCGGCCCTGCGCCAGGGTACCGGCTTCGACCGGATCGTCATGGCCTTCTCGATGACGGGCATCTCGGTTCCGGTGTTCGTCGTGGCGCCCGTGCTCGTGCTGCTGTTCGCGGTCAAGCTGCACTGGCTGCCGGCCGGCTGGAGTGGCGCCAGCGGCGCGGGCAAGTACGTGTTACCGGTGATCACCCTGGCGCTGCCGCAGGTCGCGTACATCGCGCGCCTCGCGCGCGCGAGCATGATCGACGTACTCGGCCGCGACTTTATCCGCACGGCGCGCGCCCAGGGGCTGGGCACGTCAGCGGTCGTTCGCGTGCATGCACTCAAACCGGCCGTGCTGCCGGTGCTGTCGTACATGGGTCCGGCGATAGCCGCCATCCTGACGGGCTCGGTCGTCGTCGAGGAAGTCTTCGGCATCCCTGGCGTCGGCCAGCTCTTCGTGCGCGGTGCCCTGAACCGGGATTACACGCTGGTCCTCGGTGTCGTCGTGTTCTATGCATCGCTGATCGTCGCACTCAACCTCATCGTGGACATCCTCTACGCGGTCATCGATCCGCGGGTGCGCTACCGATGAGCCGCGTCGTCAAGGTCACGGGAGCCGCGCTGCTGGCTATTGCCATGCTGGCCCTGATCGGTCCGTGGCTGAGCCCGCACGAATACCTCACGACTGACTTCGATCGCCTGCTGTTGGCGCCGCGCCTCGCCGACCTGCACCTCTTCGGTACCGACGACCTCGGGCGCGACCTCTTCGTCCGGACGATGATGGGGGTGCGCATCACGCTCGTCGTCGCCGTCGTGGCAAGCCTCGTCAGCCTCGTGATCGGCGTCACTTACGGGGCGATCGCGGGCTATGTCGGCGGGCGCGTCGACGCCGTGATGATGCGCTTCGTCGACACACTCTATGCGCTGCCGTTCATCTTTTTCGTCATCCTGCTCATGGTCGCCTTCGAGCGGAACTTCCTGCTGATCTTCGTCGCCATCGGCGCGATCAACTGGCTCGACATGGCGCGCATCGTCAGGGGCCAGACGCTCTCGCTGCGCGAGCGCGAATTCGTCAAGGCGGCACAGCTGACGGGCGTCAGCACACCCCGTATCATCCTGCGACACATTGCGCCGAACCTGGCCGGAATCGTTGTCGTTTACGTCACGCTGACCATCCCGCAGGCTATCCTGGTCGAATCGTTCCTGAGCTTCCTCGGGCTCGGCGTACAGGAGCCGCAAACGTCGCTCGGTTCGCTGGTCAACGGCGGGGTGGCGCACATGGAGAGCGCGTCGTGGACGCTGCTGATCCCGGCGCTCCTGCTCGCGGCCATACTGCTGTGCTTCAATTTCCTCGGCGATGGCTTGCGCGATCACCTCGACGCGAGGCAGTCACCGTGAGCCTCCTCGACGTCAGCGGCCTGACGATTCGTTACGGTAACGAAACCGTCGTCGACGGTGTCGACCTGTTCATCGAACGTGGGGAGTCGGTCGGTCTCGTCGGTGAATCCGGATCGGGGAAGTCGCAGTCGGCTCTCGCCGTGCTCGGATTGCTGCCGCGCGGGGCCGAGGTGACGGGCAGCATCGAGTTCGACGGGCAGCAGCTGGTCGGCCTTCCCGAGCGCGACCTCGATACGATTCGGGCCCGCCGCATCGGCATCGTCTTCCAGGACCCTATGCAGGCGCTGAACCCCTACCTGCGCGTCGGTGCCCAGCTGCGGCAAGTGCTGCTGTGCCATGGCCTCGCCGACAAGCCCGGCGCCGACGCCCGTGCCATCGAGATGCTGGCGCGCGTCGGCCTGCCGGATCCGGAGCGCCAGTTCCGCGCGTTCCCGCACCAGCTCTCGGGCGGCATGCGGCAACGCGTCATGATCGCGTCCGCGCTCATTGCCGAACCGGAATTGCTGATCGCCGACGAGCCCACGACTGCGCTCGACGTCACGGTTCAGGCCCAGATCCTCGAACTGCTCGAGGAGATACGTGACAACACGGCCCTGCTCCTGATTACGCACGATCTCGGCATCGTCGCCGGCCATTGCGAACACATGATCGTGCTGGAGAAGGGGCGCGTCGTCGACGTCGGCCACACGACGTCGGTTTTTGCGGCGCCGCGACACGAGCACACGCGGACCTTGCTGGCCGCTGCGCCGCGCGTCGATCGCGGCGAACCACCGGCGCCGGTCGCGACCCGGTCGCTGCTCAGCATCGGCAGGGTGAGCGTGGATTACGAAGACCTGCGGGCGGTGAGCGACGTGAGTTTCGCCGTGAAGACCGGAGAAACCGTCGCCGTGGTCGGCGAGTCCGGATCGGGAAAGACCAGCCTCGCGCGCGCGGTCCTGGGCCTGTTGCCGCTCGCGGCCGGTCGCGTCGTCTACGCCGGCGAACCCCTGGAAGGACCGGTGCAGACGCGCGCGCTGGCGCAGCGCCGGGACCTGCAGCTCGTCTTCCAGGACCCGATGAGTGCGCTGAATCCGCAGATGCGCGTGCAGACGATCGTTGAGGAACCGCTGGTCGTGCACGAGCCAGGCATTTCGGTAACAGAGCGACGCTCGCAGGTCGTCGCGGTTCTCGAAAAAGTCGGTCTTGACGAACGCTTCCTGCGACGTTACCCGCACCAGCTCTCGGGCGGTCAGGCCCAGCGCGTCGCGATCGCCCGCGCCCTCGTGCTGGACCCGAAAGTGCTGGTTTGCGACGAGGCCGTGGCCGCGCTGGACGGCTCCGTTCGCGAGCAGGTACTGCAGCTGTTGCGCGAGGTGCAGCGCGAGACCAGCCTGTCGATCGTCTTCATTTCGCACGACCTTGCCGTCGTCCGCACGATCAGCCATCGCGTGCTGGTCATGTACATGGGGCGGCTCGTCGAGATGGCGGACAGCGCGCTTTTGTTCGATACGCCGCGGCACCCGTACACGGCCGCCCTGATCCGGTCCGTGCCCGTGCCGGACCCGGTCGTCGCCGTCCGGCCGGCGCCGCTGCGCGGCGAAGTGCCGTCGCTATTGCACCCGCCCGCCGGCTGCGTCTTTCACCCCCGGTGCCCGAAGGCCGAGGCTGCCTGCAGCCATCGCGTGCCCGCGCTGCGCGAAGTCGGCGGGGCGCGCGTGGCCTGCCATCACCCGAACTA
>JBFIFN010000039.1:0-19244 GCA_041602775.1 Woeseiaceae bacterium
CTGACGACGAGCGGCTTGCCGCGCAGTGAGTCGAGGGCGAACGGTTGCCCGCTGGTGTCTCGCAGCGTGAACTCCCCGAGGGCTCGGCCGATCGCGGCCTGGCTGATATCGAGCGCTGCGACGCGATCAAGATCCTGCGTATCCGGCGCAGCGTGGCCGGCGGTAACGCCGGCCCCGACTGACAGCAACAACACGACGCAGAGGAACGCCTTCATGGGCCTAGCTCAACGGCCAGACCTCGGACAGGTACTTCCAGTTCACGAAGTAGTAAAGCACGAACGCGATGAAGAAGATCGCGACGAGCATGGTGGTGCCCGGAATCTTCAGCGAATGGGCGCTGCCATGCTCCGCGACGACGTTCGCCTGCGGCGGCACGTCCGGGTAACTCGGTTTCTCGTTGGCCCCGAGTTTGCGGCCGAAGAACACGGAGCCCACGACCACGACGATGAACGCGATGCCGCCGACCGCCGCGAGCACGGCGAACAGGCCGTTGAGACCCATCATCAGGAAGGCGGCCGACGGGTAGTCAAACGGCAGCACCGCATCCGCGAACTGCATGTCCCAGTGGCGCCGCGATACACCGAGCGTGCCCGCGCCCATCATGAACACGGAAATGCCGGCGGCGCCGATGCCGAACAGGTAGGGCTGCAGCCTGGCGAGTTTCATGAACATGATCTCGCGACGGAAGATCAGCGGCACGAGGTAGTAGGTAATGGCCATGAAGGCCAGCGTGGTGCCGGCGACGACAGTGCCGTGGAAGTGGCCCGGGACGTACAGCGTGTTGTGCATGATCAGGTTGATCTGCTCGGTGCCCATGACGACACCAGAGATGCCACCGATAAACCCGAAGAACACGAGGGACATGAACATGCCCGAAAAGGCCGGGTTGCTCCAGGGCGCCTTGCGTAACCATTCGAACATGCCCTTGGTCAGGCCGCGGGCGCGCTGTGCAGCCTCGATGGAACCCGGGACGGTCATGCCGTGCACCATGCTGCCGAGGACGGCGAGGTACATCGCGTAACTGGTATTGAAGATCTTCCATTCGGAACTGAAGCCCGGCTCGACGAGCATGTGGTGAGCGCTGGCCAGCTGCAGGAACAGGATGTACATCAGAAACGCCGTGCGACTGACCTTTTCGGACAGCGGCCGCGCACCGAAGGTGATGGCAGCGATCGCGTACCAGATAGCGACGTGCGCCGAGACATTGATCTGCTGGGATGAGTGGCCCATGGCCCACCAGATCGTCTTGTACAACAGCGGGTCGATGTTGCTGACGAGACCCACCGACCACAGCAGCGTCGGAATGAGGATGATCGCGCCCGAGGCGATCGTGAACACGGCGATGATCGCCGCGGTCAGCGCGCCGAATGTAACCAGCGGAATTGACCCCTGGTAGGTGCGCTCCTTGCGGGCAACGACCAGCGTGCCGAAGAACACGAAACAGCCGATCAGCGCACCGACGGCGAACAGGATGATGCCGAGGTAGAAACCGGGTTCGGCCTTGAGTGGCACATAGCTCGTGAACATGACGCTGGAGCCGCCCTGCAGCACGACCACGTTGGTGATCAATGCGCCTATGAGCATCAGCGCGAAGCCGGTCCACGCCCATCGCGGTCCGGCGATACGGCTGTTAAGCAAGACGGCCGACGCGAAATACAGTACCGCCATCTCGAAGAAGATGATCCAGACCAGCAGCACATCGAGGCCATGGGCCGTGAGGGCCAGGTAGAACCAGTCGGCGGGTAGCAGGTGGACTTCGGGCCAGCGCGTCAGCGCGACGAGCAGGCCGAACAGTCCACCGATCGCGAGAAAGACAACGGCAGCGACGGCGTTGGCCTTGATGAGCCTTTCGGCGGCCAAATCGACCTTGAGCCCGGTCGTCGGGCAGGTGCGGAATTCTGTATTAGCTGACATGATTCTGCCCCCTACTCGACGACGTAGATCTTGCCGACCATCAGGTGATGGCCGATACCGCAGAACTCGTTACACACGACGCCGTACTCGCCGGCGCGGTCCGGCTTGATGGTCACGACCATGTCGTAACCCGGGTGGACCTGTACATTGATGTTGACAGGCTGCAATGAAAAGCCGTGCTGCACGTCTACAGAGGACAGGTGCAGCCGATAGGTCTGGTCTTTCTCGAGTTCGAGGATCGGCCACCAGTTGAACAGGCGACCTGTCAGGTAGACGTCGCTGCCGGCGGGCGGACGCACGACCGGAAAACCGCTTTCCTGCCGGACCGTGTGCGCCTCGATCATCGCCTGCGTCTTCGCAGCGAACTGCTCGGGTTTGATCTTGTAAGCCTCGTTCGAGAGGTTTTGCTCGCCTGCGCCATGCCAGTAGATCATCATGAAGAACATGAGCAGGCCCCAGCAGAAGGCGACAATGATCCACGCGAGTTCGACTTTGGCGATGGGTTGTTTCCACCAGATACGTTCAGTGGGCGGTGTTATGGCCATGATTCGGATCCCCCTGGTCAGTCCGCGATCGGAATTTGGGTGATTTCCATGATCCCCCAGATGATGTAGAGGACCGTCGGAATGGCGACTCCCAGAAAGAGCAGCAGGAACGGGTTGTCCAGCAATCGCTGCATGAACGGAATCGGCTCGTCGTCGGGCTGGCGTTCGTTTTCGGCGTTGTGTTGGTCTGTCACGGTCTATCCCCCCTGGGTTACGCCGGTCATCTGGCCGATAAAGGAGAAGCTCACCAGCGCGAGTGTCAAAAGGATGCAGAAGAACACGAGCGAGCGATGCTGGAGGCGCCGTCCCGCGGCAGCCTCGACGCGCTGCAGGACCCAGTCCGAAAACAGGTACAGGATGGCCGCAACAAGTGTGAAATAGACAATGCTCATGAACGCGTCCTGGCGGGCGCTATGCGCCCCTCCAGCACCGATCATGACGCCGCGGGTGCGGCGCTTTCCATGATCTAGATCAAGAGCTAGTCGTAGGGCCGCAGCCGGGCAAGGCTGTGGACGAAGATCAGGCGATCGTCGACGGTCAGGATGCCGTCGTCGGTCATGGCGCGCAGCAGCCGCGACAGAGTCTCCGGCGTGACCGACAGCCGCGATGCAATGATGTGCTTGGGCAGGTCCAGGCGCACCGTTGCCTCGTCGTCATTGGTTTCGACAATATGGTCGATCAGGTAGCTGGCCAGCCGGCTGCGCGCGTTCTGGACCGTCAGCCGCTCTATTTCCTGCACACGCTGGTGCAGGTGGCGGCACACGTCGTTGAGCAGCCGCATGCAGGCGTTCGTGTTGTCCTGCAGCAGGTTGCGGTAAGCCGCATTGGGGATGCGGAAGACGACCGAGTTCGATATGGCCTCGGCCGT
Organism: Woeseiaceae bacterium; assembly: GCA_041602775.1. Classification (GTDB taxonomy): domain Bacteria; phylum Pseudomonadota; class Gammaproteobacteria; order Steroidobacterales; family Woeseiaceae; genus UBA1847. The sequence goes on from JBFIFN010000039.1 coordinate 3,328, forward strand.
TACAGGAAACTTGCTCTCGCGCATAAACACGATTGCCTCGGCGAAGGTGCGCCCGTGCGCGATGACCTCCACGATCTTCTTCTGGCCGTCGGGCGAGATCAGGCTCAACTCGATCTGGCCCGTCTCGACGTAGTAGAAGTCGCTGGCGACGTCGCCGCGATGAAACAGGATCTCACCCTTTTCGAAGGACTCGACGGCGATGTCCTTCGCGAGCCCGTCGAACACCTCTTCCTCGAGGCCAGAGAAGAGATAGTGGCCGCGGATGTTGTCGTATTGAGGTGTGTCCTTCTCCATGCAGGGAAAGTCTAGCACCTCGCGCGTCAGGCGATTCATGACCACAAGCTAGCCCGCGTGAAGTACCCGCGCATTGACCTGTGTCAATCGCTGCTGACTAACCCGGGTTGAACGTGTAGTGCAGCACGATGCCGATGAAGACGACCAGGCCGATGTGGTGGTTCTTGAGAAATGCCCGGAAACAACCTTCGGGCTTGCGGTCGCGGGCGAGCCACAGGTGCCACGCCATCAGGCAGGCGGCAATAATGACGGACAGGTAGTACCAGAGACCGAGTTCCGCGCGATAGCCGATCAGTACGAGCGCAACGACCATGAGGCCCTGCAGGCCCGCAATGACGAACAGGTCCATCTCGCCGAACAGCACGGCCGTCGACTTTACGCCGATCTTTTTGTCGTCCTCGCGGTCCACCATCGCGTAGAACGTGTCGTAAATAACGGCCCATATAAGAACGGTGCCGAACAGGAGCCAGGCCAGCTCGGGCGTCTCGCCGGTATGCGCAGCGAATGCCATCGGGGCCGCCCAGCCGAATGCAGCGCCGAGGACGAACTGCGGAATGGAGACATAGCGCTTGATGAACGGGTAAGCGATCGTCAGGGCGGCGCCGACGACGGCGAGCAGCTGCGCCTGGCGATTCAGCATCGTTGCCAGACCGACAGCTATGAGGCCCAGCGCCACGAACAGCGTCAGTGCCTCGAGCGGGGACACGGCGCCGGTCGCCAGCGGCCTTGAGCGCGTGCGCTCGACGTAGGGGTCGATTTTGCGGTCGACGAAGTCGTTGAGCACGCATCCGGCAGAACGCATGACGACGACGCCGGCGAGGAACACCACGAAAAGGCCCTGGTCCGGCGAGCCGTCTCCGGCCAGCCACAGCGACCAGAGCGTCGGCCACAGCAAGAGCCACGTGCCGACGGGCTTGTCGATGCGCATCAGCTTGCCGTAGTTGCGCAGCTGGCTGGCGATCTCGGGCGCGAAGGTGGCAAACGCGGACGACTTCATGCGCCGGATTCTACTGCAGGCGGCGGTGGGTGTCAGACCTTGCCGTAGCGGCCCGCGTCGCCGAGCCAGCGTCGGACGATCGAGGCGGCATTGCCGGGCGACGACTTGCGGAGTTCCTCGGCCGCCATCTGTACCTGCGGCATGAGATCGGCGTCGCGTACGAGATTGGCGACGCGGTAGTCGGGCAAACCCGTCTGGCGCGTGCCGAGCAGCTCGCCCGGACCGCGCAGCTCGAGGTCACGCTGTGCGACGACGAAGCCGTCGTTGGTATCGCGCAGTACGGCCAGTCGCTCCTTGGCGATGCGCCCGAGCGGCGGCTTGTAAAGCAACACGCAATGACTGCGGGCAGCACCGCGCCCGACACGGCCGCGCAGCTGGTGCAACTGCGACAGCCCCATGCGCTCGGCGTTCTCTATGATCATGAGGCTCGCATTCGGCACATCGACGCCGACCTCGATGACCGTCGTTGCAACGAGCACCTGGATCAGCCCCTGCTTGAAGGCCTGCATGCCCTTGTCTTTTTCCGCCGGCCGCATGCGGCCGTGGACGAGACCGACGCGCACGTCCGGCAGGGCCTCGGTCAGCATCGCGTAGCTCTTTTCCGCGGCCTGGAAATCGAGCACCTCGGATTCCTCGATCAGCGGACACACCCAGTACGCCTGCTGGCCGGATTCCACGGCAGCCCGGACCCGCGCCACGATATCGCCGCGCCGCGTGTCGGGTATTGCCACGGTCGTCACGGGCGTGCGGCCCGGCGGCAGCTCGTCGATGACCGAGGTGTCGAGATCGGCATAAGCCGCCATGGCAAGCGTGCGCGGGATCGGCGTCGCCGTCATGACGAGCTGGTGCGGGTGCCCTTCGTCGCCGATCCCCTTGTCGCGCAGCGCCATGCGCTGGTGCACACCGAAGCGGTGTTGCTCGTCGATGACGACGAGCGCAAGCTGCCGGAATTCGACACCTTCCTGGAACAGCGCATGCGTGCCGACGACGAGTTCGGCGCTGCCGTCGGCGATGGTCGCCAGCGCCTCGCGGCGCGCGCTCGCTTTCTGGCTGCCGCTAAGCCAGGCCGGCTCGATGCCGAGCGGCTCGAACCAGTCCGAAAAATTGCGCCAGTGCTGCTCGGCGAGAATCTCGGTCGGCGCCATGATGGCCGCCTGCACGCCGCAGGAAATCGCCTTGAGGCAGGCAATGGCCGCAACGACGGTCTTGCCCGAGCCCACGTCCCCCTGGATCAGGCGCATCATCGGGTGGGGCCGGGCCAGGTCGGAGAGGATGTCCTCGACGACGCGCGACTGTGCGCCGGTCAGTGTGAACGGCAGTCCTTCGATGAACGACGCCACGCGTTCCTGTCCGCCCGTCAGGGCCACCGCCTGTTCCGACTCGGCGAGCGCACGCAGTCTGCGCAGGCTCAGGTAGTGGGCCAACAGCTCCTCGAACGCGAGGCGTTGCTGGCAGGGATGACGGCCCTCCTGGAGCTGCGCGACATCGGCATCGGCCGGCGGGCGATGCAGGAAACCAATGGCGTTCGCCAGCGACGGCATGCCCAGCTTCTGCGTGATCGACGGCGGCAACAGCTCTTCGGGCGGCGCCTTGCGCATCGCCTTCAGTGCCTGGTCGGTCAGGTAACGCAGACGGCCCTGCTGCACACCTTCGGTCGCGGGATAGATCGGCGTCAGCGCGTCGCCCATGGCCGTGTCCTGGTCCTCGCGCAGCACGCGGTACTCGGGATGGATCATCTCGAAGCCGCTCGAGCCGCGCCGCACGTCGCCGAAACAGCTGACATGAACGCCGGGCTGAAACTGGGCCTGCTGCTGGCGCGAAAAGTGAAAGAAGCGCAGCGTGAGCTGACCGCTACCGTCGCTGATCCGGACGAGCAGGTTACGCCGCCCGCGGAACGCGATTTCGGCCAGCAGGACCTCCCCGCTGACGAGGCAGCGCGCGCCGGCAATCAGCGAACCAATGCGCACGATCTGCGTGCGGTCCTCGTAGCGCAGCGGCAGCAGGAACAGGAGGTCCTCGACGCAGGACAGCCCGAGCTTTCCGAGCCTGGTGGCGAGCGCCGGACCGACGCCCTTGAGGCTGGTTAAAGGTGTCGCCGGCAAGCCGCCCCCTGCAAACGCATCAAACGGCGATGATGGCGTCGGCCTCGATATCCACTCCCTTGGGCAGCGCCGCAACCTGCACGGCCGCGCGCGCCGGGAAAGGCGCACTGCAGAACTCGGCCATGACCTCGTTCACGGTCGCGAAGTTGTCGAGGTCGGTGAGAAACACGGTCAGCTTGACGGCGTCGTCGAGGCTTCCGCCAGCGGCCTCGGCAATGGCACCGAGGTTCTCGAAGACCTGGCGCGCGCGCGCGGCGAAATCGCCCTTCACGACCTCCATGGTCGCAGGGACGAAGGGTATCTGCCCCGAGATGAAAACGAGGTTGCCGGTCCTGACGGCCTGCGAATAGGTGCCGACGGCCGCGGGCGCCCCGTCCGTGTGAATGATTTCTCTTTTCATCGATAAACGTCCAAATGAATTGCGATCATGCGCAGTCGCGCGAGACCTTCATGACATTGGGCATCTTGCGCACGTTGCGCATGATCTCAGCGAGGTGCTTGCGGTCGTGGACCTGCAGCAGGAAGGTCAGCACCGACAGGTCTTCGTGGCGCGAAATCACCTCGACCTGTTCGATGTTCGACCTCGAATCCGCGATCGTCGCGGCGACCTCGGCCAGGACGCCCGTGCGGTTTCGCGTTTCGCACTGGATCTGGCAATGGAATTCACGATCGATGTCCTTCTCCCAGGACACGGCGATCCACTTCTCGGGTTGCTTGCGGAAGTTCGACAGGTTGCCGCACTGGTTGCGATGAATGACGATGCCGCGACCGGCCGTCAGGTAGCCCATGACCGCATCCCCGGGCAGCGGGTAACAGCACTTGGCGTAGCTGACGACCATGCCCTCGGTGCCCGCTATGACCAGGCTGGCGACGTCCTCGGTGTCTTCGTCGGCCTTTTCCGCGCCGATGAGCACGCGCGCCGTCAGGGGCGCCAGCCGCTCGCCGAGCCCGAGCTGTTCGAACAGCGCCTCGCTGCTGCCGATGTCGAGTTCCTGCAGCGCCTCGGCCATACGCACCTTGCCGACCTTGCGCAGGCTCGACCCGAGGTCACGGAGCGACTTGTCGAGCAGTCGCCGGCCGAGCTCGACCGACTCCGCCGATCGCAGGTTCTTCATGTGGTGCCGGATCGCCGTTCGAGCCTTGGCAGAGCGGACGAAACTGAGCCAGTTCGGATTCGGTTTCGCACCGCGTGCCGTGATGATCTCGACGGTCTGGCCGTTTTGGAGCGGTGTCCGCAACGGCACGAGCTGACGGTTGATTTTTGCCGCCACGGTGCGGTCGCCGACGTCCGTGTGCACGGCGTATGCGAAGTCGACCGTGGTCGCCCCTTTCGGCAGCGGCATGATGTCGCCTTTCGGCGTGAATACGTAGATCTTGTCGGGGAACAGGTCCACCTTGACGCTCTCGAGGAATTCCTCGGACGTACCGGTTTGCTGCAGCTCGGCCAGGTTGGACAGCCATTCGCGCGCACGGCGCTGGGGCCCGGCGTCCGATTTGTCGTCGGCCTTGTAGATCCAGTGCGCGGCAACGCCGGACTCGGCAAGGCGGTCCATGTTGCGCGTGCGAATCTGCACTTCGAGCGGCAGGCCCTTCGGGCCGAACAGCGTCGTGTGCAGCGACTGGTACCCGTTGATGCGCGGGATGGCGATGTAATCCTTGAAGCGGCCGGGCATTGGCTTGTAGAGCTGGTGCACGAGGCCGAGCACCTGGTAACAGGAGCTGACTTCCTCGACGATGATGCGGAACCCGTAGACGTCGACGACATCCGAGAGCGCGCGCTTCTTCTCCGCCATCTTCTTGTAGATGCTGTACAGGTGCTTCTCGCGCCCGATGATCTCCCCCTTGATGCCGTCCTCGTCCATCGCTTTCGCAAACTGGTCGGAGATACGCCTGAGGATCTGTTTCTGGCTGCCCTTGCTTTTTTTCAGCGCATTCTCGAGAACGCGGTAGCGAAACGGGTGCAGGTGCTTGAAGCCGAGATCCTCGAGCTGCACCTTGAGCCGGTTGATGCCGAGCCGGTTCGCGATCGGCGCATAGATGTCCAGCGTCTCGCGGGCGATGCGTTTCTTCTTCACCGAGGGCATCGCGCCCAGTGTCTGCATGTTGTGCAAACGATCGGCGAGCTTGACGAGAATCACGCGGATGTCCTCGATCATCGCCAGCATCATCTTGCGGAAGCTCTCGGCCTGCGCCTCGGCACGGCTGCGAAACTGGATCTGGTCGAGTTTGCTGACGCCGTTGACGATCAGCGCGACGTCTTCGCCGAACCTGTCCCGGATATCGCCGAGGCTCGCCTCGGTATCCTCGACGACGTCATGCAGGATTGCCGCGCAGATCGCCTCGGCGTCGAGGTGCATCTCGGCGAGCTCTTGGGCGACCGCCACCGGATGGGTGATGTAGGGTTCCCCGGATTTGCGGCTCTGGCCCTCGTGCGCCTCCGCGCCGAACTCGTAGGCCTCGAGGACGGTGGCGACCTGCTCGTCCGGCAGGTAGGTCTCCAGCGTGTCGACGAGTTTGCGAACACCATGATCCCAGCGCGTGCCGCCGGTGAGTCGTGACAGGATGGTGGTCGCATAGTCCATGCCCCAATAGTAACGGGGCAGAGGGCGTTTTGGACTAGTCTCCGATCGAAATTCCGCGCATTGGCAGGATGTCGTCGGGCTGCTCCGGCTGCAACAGTTCGTCCGCGGCCGGCTGATCGATTTCCTCGAGGATGGCCGGCGTGACGAGCCCGTCCGCGATCTCGCGCAGCGCGAGTACCGTCGGCTTGTCATTCTCGAGCTCGACCATCGGGTCCGCGCCGTGAGCGATACGCCGCGCGCGCTTGGCGGCGACGAGCACCATCTCGAAGATGTTGTCGATGTTTTCCAGGCAGTCTTCGACGGTTATGCGAGCCATGAAATCGTCCTGCGATCGTTGTGGGAACAGGCGCAGGAGTCTAGGCGCCGGCAGCACCGCACGCGAGAGCATATAACCAATAATTATAAAGACTCAGCCGACGATGCGCGTCACGGTTCGGCGCAGCGCGACGTTGGCCGTCGAGCAGGCCTCGCCCTCGCCGGCGAGCACGGATTCCAGGTCGGCGACGGCCGTGTCGAGATTGTCATTGATGATGACGTAGTCGAACTCGTCCCAGTGCGACATGTCCGACAGGGCGTCGCGCAGGCGCCGCTCGATTACCTCGGGTGCGTCGGTGCGGCGATCGCGCAGCCGGCGCTCGAGTTCCTCGACCGAGGGCGGCAGGATGAACACGCTGATGCACTCCGGCATCGACTCGCGGACCTGGCGGGCGCCCTGCCAGTCGATCTCGAGAATCACGTTGTGATTCTCGGCCAGGAGTTTCTCGACCTGGCTGCGGCTCGTTGCGTAGTAGTGGTCGAAAACCTCGGCATACTCGAGCAACTCGCCTTCATCGCGCAGGCGCATGAACTCGTCTTTACTAACGAACAGGTAATCGACGCCGTTGGCCTCGTTGCGGCGCGGCCGGCGCGTCGTATAGGAAATGGAGAAGCGCAGCTCCGGGTGCTTGGCGACCATGGCGTGCACGAGCGTTGTCTTGCCCGCGCCCGACGGCGCGGCGAACACGAACAGCTTGCCGGTGGCTTCGCGCATTACTCGACGTTCTGGATCTGCTCGCGCATCTGTTCGATCAGCACCTTGAGCTCGACGGCGGCCTTCGTCGTCTCGGTATCGACGGATTTCGAGCCGAGCGTATTCGCTTCGCGATTGAGCTCCTGCATCAGGAAGTCCAGGCGACGCCCGACCGGTTTGTCGGAGCGCAGGGCTTCGCGAATTTCGACGAGATGGCTTTCGAGGCGGTCGAGTTCCTCGTCGACGTCGATCTTCGTTGCAACGAGGGCGAGTTCGACTTCGAGTCTCGCAGGGTCCGCCTCGACGTTGAGGGCCTCGATGCGCTCTCTCTGCTTGACGCGGGTTGCTTCGAGGACCTCGGGCATGCGGGCACGGACTGCAGTGGCGATTTTCTCGATCTCGACGCAGCGGGATTCGAGCATGTCAGCGATGCGCGCACCCTCGCTTGCGCGCATCTCGCCGATCGACGACAGCGCGACGTCGAGCAAGCGCGTCGCTTCGTCGAACAGCGGCTCGACATCGATCTCGGGCTGTTGCACGACGCCAGGCCATCGCAGTATTTCGATCGGGTTGACGGCGGCGACGTTCGGCAGTTTCACGGTGATATCCGAGATACGGTTGCCGATGAGTTCGACGAGGTTGGTGTCGACCCGCATCTCGGAATCCCGATTGAATGCGCGACGGTAGTAGAAGGCGCATTCGACCTTGCCGCGGCCGAGCGATGCGCCAGCCTGCTGGCGGAAAGCCTGTTCCTGCGGCCGCAGTTCGTCGGGTACCTTGAACTGCACGTCGAGGTAGCGATGGTTGACCGCGCGGATCTCCCACGTCAGCGTGCCGAGATCGGTCTCGACCGATTCTCGCGCGAAGCCCGTCATACTGTGTAACATCTGCTGTCTGCGTCACGTTTTTCCGAAGCTCGACATTCTAAGCTTTCGCCGCAACTGATAGCCACACGCAAAGCCATGCAGATCGAATATGCCAAGGTCTCCGCCCTCGGCGACCGCCAGGACAACCAGGACAGGGCCGCTGTCGTCGTTTCCGAGGAAGCGGCGCTGATGCTCGTGTTCGACGGCATGGGCGGGCACTCCGACGGCGCGAAAGCCGCCGAGACCGGCATCAAGGCCGTGCAGGACATGTTCATGAAGTCGCCCCAGCCGATTTTCGATCCGCAGGGATTCCTTTACACGGCCCTGTCGCGGGCGCACGACAAGGTGGTCGTGCTTGGGACCGACCTCGACGTGGACTTTCGCCCACGGGCAACCTGCGCCTTATGCCTCGTGCAGGAAGGTCACGCATTCTGGGCACACATCGGCGACAGCCGCATCTACCAGATTCGCAATCAAAAGGTCCTGACGCGCTCGCGTGACCACAGCCACGTCGAGGTGCTGATCCAGGAGGGCGCGATCTCGGAAGAGGAAGCGCTGGACCACCCGATGCGGAATTTCGTCGAATGCTGCATCGGCGGCGATGCGCCCGTCCCCGACATGAGCGTCACGAGCGGCAAGAAGCTCGAGGCCGGCGATGTCCTGCTCGTCTGCTCGGACGGCCTCTGGTCGGGTCTCAGCGACGACGATGTCGCCGCGATCGGCGTACCCGGGGACAAGAACCTCGTCGACAATCTCAAGTCACTCAGCATGAAGGCGTTGAACGTCAACTCTCCCTACAGCGACAATACGACCGGAACCGCACTACGCTGGCTCGGCTGAGCGCCGGCCACCTGGAGGAGAGTCTGCATGCGACCGAGCGGCCGCGAAGTATCGCAATTGCGCACACTGCGCTTCATACCCGATTACACGGCGCACGCCGAGGGCAGCGTCATGGCCGAGTTCGGCGCCACGCGCGTCCTGTGCACAGCCAGTGTCGAGGACCGCGTGCCCGCCTGGATGCGCAACACCGGCCGCGGCTGGGTGACGGCCGAGTACGGCATGCTGCCGCGGTCGACGCACACGCGTTCCGGGCGCGAGGCCGCGCGCGGCAAGCAGGGCGGACGAACGCTGGAGATACAGCGCCTGATCGGCCGTTCCCTGCGCGCCGTCACGGACCTCGAGGCACTCGGCGAACGCTCGGTCACGCTCGACTGCGACGTCATCCAGGCGGACGGCGGCACGCGCACGGCAGCGATCACTGGCGCGTACATCGCCCTCGCCATCGCGATGCATCGCCTGCACAAGAAAGGCGGCATGCGCAAGAACCCGCTGCACGGCCAGGTCGCCGCCGTGTCGGTCGGTATCTATCGCGGCGAACCGGTGCTCGACCTGGACTATGCCGAGGATTCGGAGGCCGAGACCGACATGAACATCGTCATGAACGACGCCGGTCGTTTCATCGAGGTGCAGGGTACGGCCGAAGGGCACGCGTTTACCGACGACGAATTCGCGGCGATGATCAAGCTCGCACGTTCCGGCATCGCCGAAATCATAGACGCCCAGAACGCGGCCATCGCCCAGGCGACGTCTTGAGTCGCCTGCCGGAGAAGATCGTCATGGCAACGGGCAATCCCGGCAAGATCCGGGAAATCGCGCGCCTGCTCGACGGCCTCGGCGTCGATGTCGTCGCCCAGTCCGACCTGGGGGTCCCCGATGCCGACGAAACCGGGTCGACGTTCGCCGAAAACTCGCTGCTCAAGGCGCGGCACGCGGCGGCGGCTACCGGTTTGCCGGCCATTGCTGACGATTCCGGCCTCGCGGTCGACGCGCTGGACGGCGCGCCGGGCGTGCACTCGGCGCGTTACGCGGGTGACGCGGGCGACGACGCCAACAACGACAAGCTGCTCGCGGCGCTCGATGGGGTCGACGATCGAGGCGCCGCGTTTCACTGCGTGGCGACTTACGTTGCGCCGGGCGAGGCGCCGCTCGTGGCGAAGGGCGAGTGGCGCGGAGAAATCCTGCGTGCGCGCCGCGGCGACGGCGGGTTCGGCTATGACCCGCTGTTCTTCGTCCCCGAATGCGGGTGCACATCAGCGGAGCTCGACCCGGACGAAAAGAACCGCCGCAGCCATCGCGGCCAGGCACTGCGCAAACTGGTGAAGCTGCTGGAACAGGCGTACGCGTGATCCCGCTGTCGCTGTATGTGCACCTGCCCTGGTGCGTGCGCAAGTGCCCGTACTGCGATTTCAATTCGCACGCTTCGGGCGGCGACGCGCCGACGTCGCGCTATGTCGACGCACTGCTCATCGATATCGAACGCGAAGCGCAGCGTGCGGACGGGCGCGTCGTCGAGACGATCTTCCTCGGCGGCGGCACGCCAAGCCTGTTTCCGCCGGCCGAGATCGGCCGCCTGCTCGACGGCGTGGCGAGACGCCTCGCTATTGCCGCGGACGCAGAGGTCACGATGGAAGTCAATCCGGGCACCGTCGAGTGCGGTTCACCGGCCGGCTACCGCGCGGCCGGCGTCAACCGGCTGTCGGTCGGCGTGCAGAGTTTCGACGACGAGTCCCTGCAACGCATCGGGCGTATTCACTGCGGCGATGACAGTCGCCGGAGTATCCGCGACGCTGCTGCGGCGGGATTCGACAACATCAATGTCGACCTCATGTACGCGCTGCCTCGACAGTCGGTCGCGATGGCGCGATCCGACATCGCCGCGGCGATCGACCTCGGGCCGTCGCACATTTCGTGGTACCAGCTGACGCTGGAGCCCAATACCGTGTTTCATGCCCGGCCGCCGGCCGGCCTCCCCGACGACGAGCTGGCTGCGGAGATACAGGACGCGGGCGCGGCCCTGCTCGGCGACGCCGGGTATCGGCAGTACGAGGTCTCGGCCTGGGCCCGGGACAACCGGGAGTGCCGCCACAATCTCAACTACTGGCAGTTCGGCGACTATCTCGCCGCCGGCGCCGGGGCGCACGGCAAGGTCACGGACCGCGACGGCGTGCTGCGTTACCGCAAGGTCGCCAATCCCCTGCAGTACATGCAGGTCATGGAGGCCGGAGAGCACGGCGCTGCGGCGGAAGTCCCCGACGAATCGACCGTACTTTTCGAATTCATGCTCAACGCACTGCGGCTCTCCGGAGGATTTTCGGAGGCACTGTTCGAGGCCCGCACGGGGCTGCCGGCAGTCCGACTCGGGCAAGCGGCCGAGGAGGCGCTCGCCCGCGGGCTCATCGAGCGCAGGCCGGAGGGGCTATGGCGGCCGACGGCGCTCGGGCAGCGCTTCCTCAACGACCTGCAGGCCGAATTCCTGCGCGAATCCTGAGCACCCGCCGAGCATTTCGTCGCCGGGCCGCCGGGCGCCGGGACGCGTCAATTATGCACAAGGTGGTGCGGCACACTGTATTTGCAGCATAAGAACGCCCTCAGTTCACTTCACGGCTTGCGAAAATCGTCTAAGCTATTGTTTTTCAAAATATTACTAAAATGGATATAAAATAATCATATTGACGGCGGTTATTAAAAATCCGCACCTTACGGCACTCGTTCAATTTTCTTCCACAAACTTATCCACAGCTTCTGTGGATAAGATCCGGGGCTTGCGGAGTCGGCGCCTTACCGATATCCTACGCGCCCTTTTTCGCAGAGAAGCATGCTCCGGAGAGCAGAAATGAAAGCTGACATTCACCCCAATTACGAAACGATCAAGGTCATTTGTAGTTGCGGAAATGAATTCGAGACGCGTTCAACGCTCGGTGAGGAACTCCACATCGAAGTGTGCTCCTCGTGCCATCCGTTCTACACCGGCAAGCAGAAGATCGTCGACACCGGCGGTCGCGTGGACAAGTTCCGCAAGAAATACGGCATGCGTTGAGCCGGCCCGGCGCCACGCCCATAATTGCGTCTTACCACGACTCCCATTTCGGGAATCACCTGCTATGCTCGCTCAGTTAGCACACAGGAAAACAGGGGACGCATATGAGCCAGGACGCCTTTCGCCTGATCAGCCCGGACGGCAAAGAACTCGAACTCCCAGTTCACAAGGGAACCACGGGCCCGGACGTTGTCGATGTAGGTCGCCTTTACAAGGAACACGGGGTCTTCACCTACGATCCCGGCTTCGTTGCCACGGGCAGCTGCAAGTCCGACATTACCTATATTGACGGAGAAGAGGGCGTTCTCATGTACCGGGGTTACCCGGTCGAGCAGCTCGCCGCGCACTCCAGCTTCATGGAAGTGTGCTGGCTGCTGCTGAACGGCGAACTGCCAAAGCCTGACGAACTCGCGGCATTCGAGGAAACCATCCGCCGCCACACGATGCTCAACGAGGGCATGCTCAACTTCTTCAAGGGTTTTCGCTACGACGCGCACCCGATGGCGCAGCTGTCGGCCGTCGTGGGCTCGATGTCCGCGTACTACCACAGCGAGATGGACGCATCGAACCCCATGCACCGCGACATCTTTGCTCATCGCATCATCGCGAAGTTGCCGACGATTGCAGCCGCGGCGTACAAGCTGAACATCGGCCAGCCCTTCATGTACCCGCGTAACGATCTCAACTACTGCGATAACTTCCTGCAAATGATGTTTGCGGTTCCGGCCGAGCCTTACGAGATCAACCCGGTCGCATCGAAAGCCCTCGACCTGCTGTTCATCCTGCATGCTGATCACGAGCAGAACTGCTCGACATCCACGGTACGCATGGCCGGCAGCTCGGGCGCGAATCCCTATTCGGCCATCGCGGCGGGCATCTCGGCGCTGTGGGGTCCCGCCCACGGCGGCGCCAACGAGGCCGTCCTCAGGATGCTCGACCAGATCGGCGACACGAGCCAGATCAAGAAGTTCGTCGCCAAGGCCAAGGATCCCGACGACTCGTTCCGGCTCATGGGCTTCGGCCACCGCGTCTACAAGAACTTCGACCCGCGCGCGACGATCATCCGCGAGATGTGCCACAAGGTGCTCGACGACCTGCACACGGAAGACACGCCGCTGTTCGACCTCGCTCGCGAACTCGAGCAGATTGCGCTCAACGACGATTACTTCAAGGAGCGCAACCTCTATCCGAACGTCGATTTCTATTCGGGCATTATCTACAAGGCGCTCGGCATCCCGACGTCGATGTTCACGGTTATGTTCGCGCTGGGTCGGTCGGTCGGCTGGGTCTCGCACTGGCGCGAGATGATTTCCGATCCGAAAAACAAGATCGCGCGTCCGCGCCAGCTGTACATCGGCGCGGCCAAGCGCGACTACGTGCCGATCGACAAGCGCAAGTAGGCGCTTTTGTAACGCGTTGTAACGGAGGGCGCCCCGGCCGGGGCGCCCTCTCTTCATTATGCGTATGATCGATGCACTCAACCGGAGCCTGTGCACCATGACGACAGAAACGCTCGACCTGCCGACGGCGCGCCGCCCGGGTCGCCTCGCCACTCTCGCCGAACTGCGGGCTCCGCTCGACTGGGCCACGCTGCTGTTGCACGCGCCGCAGCTTTTGCGCGCGCCGCGCGGCGACGGCCGCCCGGTCATGTTGCTGCCGGGATACGGCACCGATGAGTCGTCAATGCGGCCCCTGGAGCGCTATCTCACCTTTCTCGGCTACGACGTCTACGACTGGGGGCTCGGGCGCAACCGCGGGCACGTCGATCGCTATACGCAGCTGATCGGGGGGCGCGTACGCGATCTTCACGAGCAGCTGGACGGCGCGGCGATCACTTTGATCGGCTGGAGCCTCGGCGGTGTCATTGCCCGCGAGACCGCGCGGCTGTTCGAGCCCTGCGTCCGCGAGGTCATTACGCTCGGCACGCCGATTATCGGCGGCCCTAAGTACACCGTTGCCGCCGGACGTTTCGCGCAGGACGGCAAGCTCGATCTCGACGAGTTCGAAAAGGAAGTCCACGCGCGCAATTCGATCGGCATCAGGCAGCCCGTCACGTCCATCTACAGCAAGCTCGACGGCGTCGTCGGATGGCGTGCCAGCGTCGACGTCTACAACCCGCACGCGCGCAACGTCGAGGTGTCCAGCTCGCACTTCGGCATCGGTGCTCACGGCAAGGTGTGGCGCCTGATCGCCGACACGCTCGCGGCGGACGACTAGTTGTGTTCGAGTAGCACCTGCACACCCTCGGCGTCGAGGCGTTTCATCGGCTTGCCCGTCACCGGGCTCATCGGCGCCTGGCGAATGCCGTCCACGGGAAAGACGGTCGCCTGGACCGGGCTGTGGTTATGGTGAAACTCGAAGCCGGAGTAAGTCTCGACCTGGTTGCGGCGGCTCTTTAGCCGGCGCTCGTAGCTGCGGTAACTGATACCGATCTGATCGAGTTCCAGCGCGACGGCCTCCGGGCTGTCGGCGAAGACGTGCAGGTTGACGACCGAGTTCTCGTCCGCTGTTCCCGCCAGCACGGACCCTACGAGCCGTGGTGAGAAATCCGCGAGCAGTTCCATGGCCGCCAGCGCGGCAACGCGCATGAGGCGCAGCCGGTCGTCGTGGTCGTCACCGCCGAAGAGCTGCAGGTGTTCGGCGACCGCGGCTTCGATTTCCGGGTTGCCGGGCAGCGCGCCGCGCGCGGTGATCCCGAGCCGCTCGGCGGCTTTCTGCTTGGCCAGGCGATAGTCCCTTACGCCATGATTGACGATGATGCGAGCCGCTTCCTGGGCCAGCACCTGGCGCGTGCGCTCGGTTCCGTTGTTGCGTCGTCGTGGCATGCTCAGAACAGCGGTTCCGCTTCCTCTTCGGGTTCCTCTTCGGGCTCGGGGTCGGTCCCGAAGGCGTCGTTGAAGATGTCGGGAATGTCGTCCGTAACCTCGCACTTGGGAACGCGGCCCTCGCGGAAAACCTCGAACGTCGTGTTGGGCTGGCCGGCGCGCGCCGGGCAGCCCGTCTCGCGGTCGATCAACACCGAGACGATGCCGTCGGGCATCGGCATCTGGTGCTCCGGAACGCCGTCGAGAGCGATGCGCGCGAATTCGACCCAGATCGGCAACGCCGTCCGCGAGCCCTCTTCCCCGGGGCCGAGCGGTAGGTCGTCGTCGTAGCCGACCCAGACGATCGCGGCGAGATCCGCGTTGAAACCGCCGAACCAGGCGTCGCGCCGGTCGTTGGACGTCCCGGTCTTGCCCGACAGGTCATTGCGGCCGAGCGCCATCGCGCGCCGTCCCGTGCCGCGCCTGACGACGTCGCGCATCATGTCCTGCACGAGAAACGCGTTCTGCGGCGAGATCGCCTCGGGCGCGAGATTGACGTTGCCGAACAGGTCCGGATCCACTGAAGCGTCCGGCCGATAGACGGTTGCGATCTCGGCCATCTCCTCGAGGCTCATCTGCCGGCGCGGGGCACGGCCGAAAATGGCAGCGACGTCCTCGCGCGCTTTGCACTCGTCGCACACGATCGCGGGATCGGCGCGGTACAGCATCTCGCCTTCGGGTCCGTAGATCGCATCGATGACGTACGGTTTGACGGCGTGGCCGCCGTTGGCGATCACGGCGTAACCCTGGGCCATGTCCAGAGGCGAAGCCGCGCCGCCGCCGAGCGCCAGCGAGCCATTGCGAGGCAGCGCGGCCCCGCCGAAGCCGAACTTCTCGATGTGGCGCACGGCGTTGTCGATTCCGGTCTCGAACAGCAGCAGGCGCACGGATACGAGGTTCATCGAGCGTACGAGCGCCTCGCGCATGCGTGTCGGACCGTAAAAGCGGCCGCTGTAATTGATCGGGCGCCACACGGCCTCGAGCTCGGAGGAATTGATGACGACCGGCGCGTCCAGCACCACGGTCGCCGGCGTATTGCCGTGTTCGAGTGCGGCCGAATAGATGAATGGCTTGAACGACGAACCGGGCTGGCGGAACGCCTGCCGTGCGCGATTGAACTTGCTCGTCGTGAAGTCGAAACCGCCCGTCAGCGCCGTCACGGCGCCGTCGAAAGGGTCGATCGCGACGACCGCTCCCTGCGCCTCCGGCACCTGGGCCAGCGCCCACGTGCCGCGCGTCGTCGGCATGACATAAATGAGATCACCCGCGGCCAGCACGTCGGTGACGGCCTCGGGTTCGGGCCCCGTGGTTTCCCGATCGATGAAC
>JBFIFN010000040.1:0-16879 GCA_041602775.1 Woeseiaceae bacterium
CGGCAGGTCGAGTTCGGTATCGACGTCGTCATCCTCGACGCCGCCCGCTACGCGCAGAGCCTCGGCAAAGGAGCTGGTGCCGGCCAGGGCGCAGTCCATGGCCCGCTCGGCCAGTGGCACGTAAGTCTCTTTCTCGTCCACGAGGCGCCGGAATTCGTCGAAGTCCTCGCGCTGGATGGCGCTCGTCAGGTGGCTGTCCATTTCCAGCAGCTCGAAAATACCGATGCGGCCCCGATAGCCGGTCAGGTAACAGTGGTTGCAGCCGCGACCGTGCACGAATTCCGCAGCGGCAGCGCGCTTCGCGCCGATCTGCCGCTCCAGCCAGGCCTGCTGGCCCGGTGTCAGTTCCAGCGGCTCCTTGCAGCTGTCGCAGACGCGCCGCATGAGCCGTTGCGCCACGATGCCGTTCAGCGCCGCGGCGAGCAGGTAGCCGGGGGCTCCCATGTCGCGCAGCCGGCTCACGGTAGCGGGGGCATTGACGGTATGCAGGGTCGAGAAGACGAGGTGCCCGGTCATCGCCGCGCGCAGGCCGATTTCCACGGTCTCGCGATCGCGCATTTCACCGACCAGGATGATGTCGGGGTCCTGGCGTAACGCCGTGCGCAGTACGCGGCCGAAGTCGAGTCCGATGACCGGGTTCACCTGCACCTGGTTGATGCGTTCGAGCCGGTATTCCACGGGATCCTCGACCGTGATGATCTTCGTGGTCTCGTCATTGACCTTGTTGAGCGCCGAATACAGCGTCGTGGTCTTGCCGCTGCCGGTCGGGCCGGTGACGAGCACCATGCCGCCCGGCTTGGCGATCATGCGTTCGAAGCGGCGCTGAATGTCCTCGGACATGCCGAGCTTGTCGAGTGTCAACAGGTTGGCCGAGTGGTCGAGCAGTCGCAGCACGACCGACTCCCCATGCTGCACGGGCAGCGTGGAAATTCGCACGTCGAGCATGAGTTCATTGACGCGAATCGAGAAGCGGCCGTCCTGCGGCAAACGCTTTTCGGAAATGTCCAGGCCGCTCATCAGCTTCAGGCGCGTAATCAGCGCGGCCGATACGCCGCGGCCGTCAATGACGTGCTCCTGCAGCACGCCGTCGACGCGCTGGCGAATGCGCAGCAGGAATTCTTCGGGTTCGATGTGAATGTCGGATGCCTTGACCTGCACGGCGTCCTTGAACATCGACTGCAGGAGCTTGATGACGGGAGCATCGCTCGCGGCTTCGTCGGCCAGAAGGTCGTCGATGTCGATCTGGCCGTCGCCGAGCTCGCGCTTGACCTCGGCGGCAAGCGCATCGATTTCGTCGGTGCGGCGATAGACGATGTCGATCGTTCGCAGCAAGTCGGATTCGCGCACCAGGGCCTGTCGAACGGGACGCTTGAGCTTTCGTCGAATCTCGTCGTAGGCATAGATATCCGTCGGGTCGGCCATGCCCACGAGCAGCCCGTCCTTCGTGGACTGCAGCACCAGCGCGCGATGGCGGCGGGCCTGCACCTCGGGCAGCAGCGTGACGACGTCCTGTTTCAGGTTGAGTCCGCTGATATCGACGAACTCGATGTTCAGGTGGACAGCCAGCTGCCTGTGCAGCTCATCCTCGGAGATGGCGCCGATCTCGATCAGTGCCCGGCCGAGTTTGTGCCCGGTCGATTTTTGCAGCGCGAGCGCCTGGTCGAGCTGTTCGGACGTGATCGTGCCGGAGCCCACCAACAGGTCGCCGAGACGCAGCTTCTTGCGTCGCGCCGTGTTCTTGAGGACAGCCGTATCGGTTTCAACCATTGGATTTCAACTCCGCGATGCGCCGCTCGGCGTAGCTGGCCAGCGGCGGTTCCAGGCCGTCGGCGCGCAGCGCGCGCTCGAACGCGGCCAGTGCGGCGGCCCGGTCGCCGAGGCTGTCACTGGACATGGCGAGGCCGATCCACCAGGCCCCGGGCCTCTCGTCCCGATCGATCAGCTGGCGGTAGATCTCGCCGGCGGCGGCGAATTGTTGATTGCCGAGCAGCAGGCCGGCGAGCAGCGTGTCGTACTCGTTGTCGCTCGTCGCCGTCGGGCGGTGGCGCTGGAGAACGCCAATGGCGGCGGCGGTTTCGCCGCGCTCGAGCAGCAGGCGGGCATACAGCTTGGCGAGCGGCGCCGTGTCGCGACTCGCGCCCAGGCCATGCCGCAGGGCCTTCTCAGCCGCATCGCGCAGGCCGGCTGCAGAGCGCGCCGCGAACAGGTACTGCCAGGCTTCGCTGTTACCGCGGTCGGTCCGCAGGGCGTCCTCGAACAGGCGTGCAGCGTCGAGCGCTTTGCCGGCACGCAGGGCTTGCAGGCCCCGGCGGATCGACGCTGTTGCGGCGACGCCGGGATCGGCCGCATCCCGACGCGAAATGATGGGTGCAGGGCCGGCGGCTTCGCTGGTCTCTGCCACGACCGGCATCAGCGGCTTCGGCTGCGCGGCGACCACGACCGGCGTGATCGCTTCGACGGGAGTGACAGTTGCGGGCTTTACGGCGGCCGGCGACATCGGCTTCGGCTGCACCGCGACCTCGATTGGCGTGATCGGCTCACCAGGCGCGGCTGCAGCGGCGGCCGTGACGGCGGCGGGACCGGCTGCAACGAACTCGGCTTCGGGCCGAAGCAGCATCCACAGGAGGGCGACGGTTATGGCGGCACCGACACCGACGAGCGGGGCAAAACGCCGCAGGCTCGGCGACGATGCCGAGACGGGCGCGAGACCGGCCAGCGGGTCGGCTTCGGTCGCGCCGCGTGCCTGCAGGTCTCGCAATACCTCGTTCAACAGACTCACCGGCCGGCTCCATGCAGGGCGCGCGGCCTCGGTCGCAGTCCGGGCGCAGAGAGCCAGCCACGCAGGGCGGCCAGCGGACCGCGGCGCGGCGGGGTGACCGACTCGGTGTCGCGAATCGCGCGCTCCACGTGAACCCGTGTGATGTGCCGCTCGCCCCGGCCATAGGCCACCATCATGGCCTTGTGGCAGAGAATATTGATCAGGCGCGGCGCGCCGTGGCTTGCCCCCACGACCTGGCGCACGGCGGCCTCGTCGAAGCGCACCCCTCCCAGGGCGCCGGCGACGGCCAGGCGATGTGCGATGTAGGCGCCGGCCGTGGCGACCGACATCGGCGCGAGCGTGCAGCTGAAGCCGATGCGTTGCTGCAGCTGGCGCATCGCAGGGCGCGCCAGCCTCCGGTCCAGCTCGGGCTGGCCGAGCACGACCACCTGCAGCAACTTGAATTTCTCGGTCTCGAGGTTGGTCAGCAGGCGCAGGCCCTCGAGCGTTTCCCTCGGGAGCTGATGCGCCTCGTCGATGAATACGACGACCGGCGTGCCGCGATCAGCCAGTTGCAGGAGTCGGGCGCGAACGATCGCGAGGACCTTGTCACCGGCCAGGTTGGAGGGCGTCGGGATGCCCAGTTCCTCGGCCAGCGCGCGCCGCAGTCCGCTCGGCGACAGCTGCGGATCGGGCATGTAGGCCGTGTAGAACCGGCCGTCCAGTTCGCGCAGGAGCTTGCGGCACAACAGCGTCTTTCCGAGGCCGATTTCTGCCGTGATCTTGATGAAGCCTTCACCGGCGCGCAGCGCCGAACACACGACGTTCATCGCATCGCGATGCGATGCCGTATCGAACCAGTAGTCCGTGTCCGGCGTCAGCGCGAAGGGGTACTCACGAAGTCGGAAGAAATCGAGGTACATGGCCGATCCTATTTTCCAGGCGACGAACGCTGCAAGCGGCGCAGGGACTCGTCCGCCATCGTGGCCCAGACGCCATCGGTGTCGGCAACGACGGGCTTCAGCAGGATCACGAGCTCGGTCTTGACCTCCACTTCGCGTTCGGTCTGGAACAGCTTGCCGAGGCCCGGTACGCGTCTCAGTCCGGGAGTCCCGAAGGCGTTCTTGCGGGTGCTGCTGCGCATCAGGCCACCGATGACGATGATCTGTCCGCTGCGTGCCCGGACGATGCTGTCCGACTCGCGGATTTCGCTGAAGGCCAGGGGAAGCGTGTCGGATTCGCCGGATACGGTCACGACCTTTTCCTGGTCCGTGACGTCGCTGACCGTCGGGTGGATGTGCAGGATAATTTCACCGTCTGCGCTGATCTGCGGCGTAACGTCGAGCGCGATGCCCGAAAAGAACGGCGTCAGCTGGACGTTGCGACTGGTCGCCGACGACGTGCCGGTGACGACATTGCTGGCGATGTCGGTGACGAAGAACTCGTCCGTCCCGGCCTTGATCACGGCCTTCTGGTTGTTCAGCGTCGAGACGCGCGGGCTCGACAGAACGCGCGTCTCGCCCTGCGAGTCGAGCAATTCGATAAACGCGTTGAAGTCGCTGATATCGAAGGCCATCGAGAAGGCGCCGCCGAGCGTTTGGCCCGCGAATTCGGTGACCACGTTCCCCGGGCCAACTGTGATCGGGTCTCCGCCGAGCATATTGAGATTGCCGTTGAAATCGCTGGGAGGCGCCAGCTGGCCGAACGTGTAGGTATGGCCGTCGCTGTTTTGCGCAACGGCAACCCAGTTGATGCCCGCCTGGTAACTGTCGCTGAGCTGCACCTCGACGATCTTGGCCTCGATGATGACCTGCCGCTGGGCAATCGACTGCACGGTGTCGAGATATTCCTCGACATTGCGCAGCTGCGCCGGTAGCGCACGGACGACGACGACGCCTGCCTGTGCATTGACGACGACGCTGTGGCCCTCGTGATCGCCGACGATCGCCTCGAGCGTTGACTGCAGCTCGGTCCAGAAATCGGCCTCGTAGTTGGTTTCGATACGCGAGCCGCTCAATTGCTGCGACCGCTGGTTGCTGCCGTCGAAGCTGGACGGAAACGCGTCGATCCCGGCTATCGATGCGCCGCCGCTGCGGCCGCCGGAACCGGATTCGCTGACCTGGCCAGAGCTGACGCGCGTGCGCGAGATGCCCGAACGCTGCAGGTTCAGGTAGTCAACCTGGAATATGCGGCTTTGCAGGGTGGCCGGCATTATGATGTAGCCGGAGCTGGTCTCGCGATACGCGTAGCCATAGACCTCGCTGACGATGTCCAGCACGTCGGCGACCGTAACGCTCTTCAACGCCAGGGAAATGCTGCCGCTGACGTCCGGGTGCACGACCATGTTGTAGGGCGTGCCCTCGACCAGCGCCATGAAAAAAGCTTTGGCAGGCGTCGCGTCAGTGTTGACGTCGAAGCGGTCCTCGGTCGCGGCCGGTGCAGGCAGTTCGACACCCACGTCGGGCAGCAGCGCCGCTGCCACGTCGGCCGGGGCGGCGGGCGGCGTCACGGCTTCCCTGAGCGCAGCATTGATTTCGTCACCGGTCGAATCGACGTGTGGCGTCGTTGTCGCGCACCCGGCGACCAGCACCAGTAAACTCGTTTCAGTTATCAGTTTTTTCCACATCGATCTGTTGCTCCGAAAATGCTCACTTGCGCGGGGCGCCCGGCAGCAGACGCACGACAACTTCCTTGCCGCTACGGTTCAGCTGCACGCGGTTGTCATGAATCGCCGTCACGGTAGCGCCGCCGATCCGGTCGCCCTCGACAACGCGCCGTCCATTGATGATGGCGACGCGGCGGTCCCGGGCAACGAACACGGCGGACAGCTGGTAGGGGGTGGCGGCGTCCGCGCTACGCGGCGTCGCGGAATACGGGCGCGTCGGGTCGCGCAGTTCGTTGGCGCTCGCCGTCGGCAGCAGGACGAGCAGCGCAATCGCGGCGACACTGAGCAAGGCGAGAAACCTAGGCACCGATCCACTCCTTGTCGAGACTCAGCGTGCTGACCTCGACCCGCACCCGGTTGGTCGGATACTTGATCACCTCGAGGTCGAGAACCTGCCAGTAAAAACGCCACGGCAGTGTCTCGATCGCCTGCAGGTACTCGAGGCAGGCGAAATAGCTGCCCTCGAACTCGATTTCGATTCCGTGCTTGTAGAAGGTCGCTGTGCGCGAGTCGGCCGAGGCCGACAGGGCTTCCGGCGCAAGGTTACGGATGCGGACGAGATGCAGGCCCGACTGCTCCTTGAGCATGCCTTCGAGGACGCGCGCCATTTCCGCCGGGTCGATGAGTTCCGACGCATAATCGTCGAGCCGCTCGTTGACGTCTTCGAGCTGCCTTTGAATGCGTGCGAAGCGCGCTTCGTACTCGGCACCGCTACCCGACATCTGCAGCATCTGGTCTTCGAAGGCGCGATTGCTGGTGGCCACGCGGGACTGGATTGTCGCGATCTCGGTTCGCTTCTGGCCGGCTTCCTTGACCAGGGGCTGCATCAGCAGCAGGTACCAGAGGCTCGCCAACACCAGGACGGTCGTCATGAAGACGAGCACGCGTTCGCGAGTGCTCATGCGGTCAACGGTAGCGGACATCGCCTTCGCTTTCCGCACGATGACGTTTTCCCGGCTCATTGTCTGCCCACCGCATTCGCGACAAGCTGGTCGTCGCTGTTCATTGAAAAAGTCACGGCCGAGTCACCGTCTTCCGGTCCTTCGATCTGGAACTGGTTGAATCGTTGGCGAGCGAAGGGCGGCTCGTCGGCGAGGCTTTGCAGATACGTAGCAACCAGTTCGGCGCGCAGGGCTTTGCCCTGCAGCCGATTGCGGTTGCCGAGCGCCGACAGGCTGATACGCGTCAGCCACAGGCCGTCGGTGTCCTGGCGGGCGAGCGAGCGCAGGTAGCGCGAGAAGCCGAGCGTGTCGCCCAGCGTCGAGCCCTGCACGAGACTGAGCACCAGCTGTTTTTCTTCGAGCGCGCGGGTTGCGTCGTCGAGGCGCTGTGCCCACGTCTGCTCACCGCTGAGGGCGCCGATCAGCGGCTGCATCTGCTCGAGGCGCTGCAGCGCCGCGTTTTCCTGGTGACTGAATATTTGCAGTTCCTTGTCGATGCCCGACAGTTGCCCGACGGCGAACACGTAGACCACGAGCATGGCGGCCACGGCCGTCGCGCAGCCGGCGACTATGGACGTTGCGGCGAACGTGGTCTTGGTGTTGCGAAATTCAGCCCGGTAGAAGTTGATTTGCTGGCGCATACGCAGTCACCCCTGGGCCGTAACGTCGCCCGGGCGCAGGCCGGCGCCAATGGCAAAAAGACAGGCGCCCTGTTCCTCGGGCGAGGCGTCAGACTGCATGTCGAAAATCTGGTTGAAATCGAGGTTGCCGACCGACACGCCGAGCTGGTCGCTGAGCACGTTCGCAAGGCCGGCCACGTCGGAGCCCGGCGCGAGCACGAGTTCGGAAAGCGGTCGGCGGTCGAAGTGGCTCTCGTAATAATCCAGCGAGCGTTGCACTTCGAGTACGAACGTCGCCTGCGCTTCGCTGAGCGCGAATTCACCCTCGGCCTCCCGCAATGAGCGGCTGCCGCGCTCAATACGTCGGATGAGGTACAGCAATCCCTGGCGACTGATCGTCAGGATGGCGTGATTTTCAGCGAGGTGCAGGAACGCCACGCCGTCGCGGTCCTGTGGCAAGCGCGTTGCGATATTGCGCAGACAGAGTTCGGGAATACTGATGACGTCGAGTGCGACACCGGCCTGCCGCATGAGGCCGACATGATCGGCGACCGCGCTGCGTCGTGCCGCGACCGCGTAGGCCATGCGGTCGGCGCCGCCCGCGTTGCGTCCGGGCATGTCGAACAGCTCGATGACGGTGTCCTCCACCGGCGAGTCGAGCAAATCCTTGATCTTCCAGGGAATGGCATTGGCGACTTCTTCGTCGGGTACGTCGGGCACGTCGACGAGGAGAAGCTGGTAGCTGCCATCGGGCAGGGCGGAGGTGACAGGCAGTTTCTGGGCCTGGCTGCCGATGTCGCTGCCGAGCAGGCGTGCCCACGCATCGCTTTCCGCCGACCGCTCGACGCTCACGGCGGCAACCTGCATACGGCCGTCATCACGGTGTTCAACGCTGGCTGCGGCGAGCCGGGCGTCATCCACCGACAGGCCGGCGCGCTTGCCGCTTGCCGCCATATTGATAATTCGTTGCCACATGGGGCCGTTCCCAGTGCGATTTAACAGAATCTGAGAGTCTACGGACCCCCCCGACAATGCGGCGTGAATTCGGTCACAATTCTGAATGACGCCGCAACTTACTGGCGAACAACACATAATGTGACCTGTGACAACTCGTGCGGGGCGCCACATGCGCTAATGTGCCGCGATGAATTGCGCGCCTCCAACCGACGCAGTATGAGCGGCCCAGAAGAAGGGGAAATTCTCTGGCACACGGGCCTGTTCGCCCGCCTGGATTCGTCGTTTCCAAAGAAGTGCTCGAACTGCGGCCGCGTATTCGCGACGGCGAAACAGTATTTCACCGAGACTGAAGACCTGAACGACGAGAACCGTGGACTCAAGGCCTGTGCGGACGACGACACGGCGACGGTCGTCGACGTATTCCGCAATTGCCCGTGCGGCTCGACGCTGATGGAGACTTTCGACGATTACCGGGAGCAGCTGCAGGGCGAGACTGCCCGCCATCTGCAGCCGGACCTCGACGTCGCCGGCGAGGGTACGGACGCTGATGATCCGCCGGCGGGCCGATGGGCCGGTGCCTGGCACGAGGGACTCTATCCCAACGGCCGCGATACGTTTCCGAAGGAATGCCGAAGCTGCAATCGAGTATTCGCAACGCCCGAAGAGTTTTTCAGTAATACCGAGGGCATCCGTGCGGACCAGAGCGGACTGCGGGAGAGCGAGGACGACGACGAGCAGGTCATCGTCGAGGCATTCCGCAACTGTCAATGCGGTTCGACGCTCATGGACTCTTTCAGCAACCGGCGCGATACGTCCGCGGCCGGGCAGGCGCGTCGTGCGCTGTTCGACCGCATGCTGGCCTACCTTGTCGATAACGGCATCGATGCCGACACTGCGCGCCAGGAATTGCTCACGGTGGCACGCGGCGGTGACAGTGAGCTCCTTGCCAACATCCGGCCGCCCGAGCAAGTCACGGACAATGAGCACGATGCGTGTCACGACGGACCGCGCAGCCGTGTGCTGCTCGTCAGTCCCTCGCAACCGAACGCCTGTCAGCTCGAGGCCTGCCTCGCCGGGCAGCCCGATATCGATTTCTGGTGGTGCGCGGAGGCCGACCAGGCCCTGCCGGCCGCGCGGGAATTTCGGCCGACGGTCATCCTGCAGGATCTCTCCGGCGATACCGCAGATGGACTGCGGCGCATCGGTGAGTTTCGGCACGAGCCCGACTGCCGGGAGGTGCCTGTCATCGCCTGGTTGGGTGAGGACGATCCGGATGTCCGCAACTCGGCCTTTGCGGCCGGCGTCAGCGATGCGGTCGCCGATCGGGTCGATGCCCTCGAGTGGCTGTCACGCCTGCGCTATCACTCGGCCGCCTGCCTGGCCCGGCGGGAGCTCGACGAGGCCACGGTCGAACTCGAAAAGGCCCGCGACCAGCTGATCTGCACCGAGAAGATGGCGTCCATGGGGCTGCTGGCGGCGGGCGTGGCCCACGAGATCAACAACCCGATTGCGTTCGTCACCTCGAACCTCAACAGCCTCGACGGCTATTACCGCGACGTGTTCAGCGCGCTCGACGCCGGTGCAGAGAACGATGCGCAGCACACCGGGGGTGAAGCAGTCGACATCGACTCGATGCGCGATGACGTCGGCCAGATCCTGGAGGAATGCCAGGACGGTATGTCGCGGGTGCGCAAGATCGTCGACAATCTCAAGTACTTCTCGCGCAGCTCCGGGGACGACTGGCGGCACGCGGACCTTCACGAGGAACTGGATCGCGCGCTGAGCCTCGCGCACAACGAGCTCAAGTACAAGGCCGACGTGAAACGCGAGTTCGGCGACCTGCCGACCGTGGAGTGCGTGCCGTCGGAGCTAACCCAGGTCTTCCTGAATCTGCTGGTCAACGCCGCCCATGCCATCGGAGACCGGGGAGACATCACGATTACGACAAGCCGCGGGGGCGCCCCGCGGGAACGGCAATCCTGGCATGCGGGCGGCAACGACTGGGTGCATGTCACGATCGCGGACTCGGGTGCCGGCATGAGCGAGGAAACGCGCTCGCGCGTGTTCGAACCGTTTTTTACGACGAAGGAAATCGGCAAGGGCACGGGGTTGGGCCTGTCCGTCTCCTTCGGCATCATCCAGAACCACGGCGGCGACATCAGCGTTGCCAGCGAGCCGGGCAAGGGCAGCGTCTTTACCGTCTGTCTGCCGGTCACCCACGAGGCTGGCTGAGCGCCGGCGGACGACAAGCTGCAAAGGGACAAGCATGTATCGCATCATGATCGTAGACGACGAGCCCAACATCCTGAAGTCGCTCAATCGCGTCCTGAGGAAGAATCGGGAATGGGATATCGAGACGTACGAAAACGTCGACCATGCCCTCAAGCGTGCGCAGACGATGACGTTCGACCTGGTGATTTCCGATTACCGGATGCCCCGCATGGATGGCGTCGAATTTCTCAACGAAGTCAAGCGCTTGCAGCCCGAAGCGATGCGCATCATCCTGAGCGGCGTCACCGAGCTGCAATTGCTGCTGGTCGCCATCAACGAGGCGGAGATTTTTCGCTACATCTGCAAGCCCTGGGACGATAGCGATCTGATCATGACGATCAACCAGGCGCTCGAGCATCGCAGGATCCTGGTCGAAAACCGGCTCCTCGCCGACCAGGTGCGTCAGCAGCAGCAGGAACTGGACAAGCGCAAGTCGGCGCTGGAGAAGCTGTCCGAGCAACACCCGGCGCTCGTGGACGTGGACTGGGCCGACGACGGTTCCATCATCGTCGAGGACGACTACGCGTCTGCCTGACTCGCTCGGGCGGCCCGCGTCAGCTGTCGTCGGCGGTGTCGAACGAGATGCGATCCTTGCCCTGCGACTTGCTGCGGAGAAGTGCCTGATCGGCTTTCTCGAGCATAGCCTCCATGGTCAACTCGTCGCCCTGATCGCGCATTGCGATGCCGATACTGACCGATAACGGGACCGTCGCCTGCCGCGTCCGCACCGGGTTTTCTCGAACCGATGAGGCGATGCGGTTGGCAATGGTGAAACAGGCGCGGGCGTCGACATCCTTGACCATCACCATGAACTCATCGCCGCCGACTCGGCTGACGACGTCGTTCGGGCGCACCGCACTGACGAAGGTGCTCGCGATCTTCCGCAGGACCTGGTCGCCGACCGGGTGCCCGAAACGATCGTTGATCGACTTGAAGTCGTCGAGGTCGATGGAAATCACGCCGATCGTGTGATCGTGTTTTTGCGCCGCCTCGAGCGTGCTTCGCAAGAGGTGCATCCCGCCGCGCCGATTCCAGAGGCGCGTGAGCGCGTCGAACATCGCCTGGCGTCGCGATTCTCCGAGCTTGTTGACGAGTTCGGCATGAGCGGTGCGCAAATCGCTCGAGAACAGCTCGCGCTGGGCCATTTCTCCGAGATCGAGGAACGCCGTTTCGAACTGTTCGTCCACTTCGTGGGTCTTGACATCCATCGCGCAGAAGGTGCCGACGACCTGGCCGTCGGCGTCCTTGATCGGAAATCCCGCGTAGAAGCGAAATTTCGGGCCGTGGCAAACGTGGGGGTTGCTCATCAGGTAGAGATCGTCGAGCGTATCGGCGATGAACGCAGGCTTGCCGTTGCGAATGACCTCAGCGCACAGGCTCTCCGAGAGCGGGAGCTCGGTCACCGACCAGTTGGTGACCGATTTGAACCACTGGCGACCGTCCTGGATGATCGTTATCGCGGCGACGGGCACGGACAAGGCGCGCCTTGCGAGGCGTGTGATGCGCTCGAAACGCTGTTCGAGGGGCGTATAGAACGGGTCTAGCCTGTCGAGCTGGGTGAGTTGCAGCGTTTCGGTGCTGGCAAAGTCTTTTTCGAATGATGAATCGGAGTCTGTCATCGCCGGTTGCAGTGCAAGAGTTGGCCGGGACTATATACCAAGTCCCGGCATCGCAGACAGGCAGGGAAGTTTTGACCTGCCAGGCGGCCAATAATCGGCTCACTTTACCATGAGTTGTGCCGATTGCGGCGCGTCAGGCGCGGCGCATTCGGACGGTCCGCGGCCATCCACCGGGGCACAATAACCGCCCCGCTTTGGTTACAATGCGCGCACTGTTGAGTTTCGGAAGACTTTGATGCAACTGACTATCTTCGGTTCGGGCTACGTCGGGCTCGTTCAGGGGGCCTGCATGGCCGAGATGGGTAACCACGTCGTCTGCTACGACATCGACGAGGACAAGATCGCCCGCCTGAAAAGCGGTGAAATCCCGATCTACGAGCCGGGCCTCGAGGCTTATGTACAACGCAACGTTGAGGCCGGGCGCCTCGAGTTTTCGACCGACGTCCGGAGAGCCGTCGATCACGGCCTTTTCCAGTTCATTGCCGTCGGTACGCCGCCGGACGAGGACGGCTCCGCAGACCTCAAGCACGTGCTGGCCGTGGCACAGTCCATCGGGGAGCACATGGAGGAGTACCGCATCGTCGTCGACAAGTCGACGGTCCCGGTCGGCACGGCCGACAAGGTGAAAGCCGAGATCGACCGGGTGTTGGCAGAGCGCGGCAGGAACGTCGAATTCGACGTGGTTTCGAACCCTGAGTTTCTCAAGGAAGGCGCCGCGATCAGCGACTTCATGAAGCCGGATCGCATCATCGTCGGCACCGACAACCCGCGCACGACCGAATTGTTGAAATCCCTGTACGAGCCGTTCAACCGCAACCACGACCGGGTCATCAGCATGGACATCCGCTCGGCCGAGCTGACCAAGTACGCGGCCAACGCGATGCTGGCGACGAAGATCAGTTTCATGAACGAGCTCGCCAACCTGGCCGAGCGCTTCGGCGCCGACATCGAGAAGGTGCGGGTCGGCATCGGTTCCGATCCGCGCATCGGCTATCACTTTATCTACCCGGGCGCCGGGTACGGCGGTTCGTGTTTCCCCAAGGACGTGCAGGCACTGGCGCGCTCGGCGGACGAGACGGGCTACGAGGCCGAGCTCCTGAATGCCGTCGAGTCGGTCAACTATCGGCAGAAGCGCCGGCTCTTCGAGAAGCTCAGTGCGCATTACGCCGGCGATTTGAAGGGCAAGACGATCGCGCTCTGGGGCTTGTCGTTCAAGCCCAACACGGACGACATGCGCGAGGCGCCGAGCCGCGTGCTTATGGAGGCGCTGTGGGAGTCCGGGGCTTCGGTTCGCGCGTATGACCCCGAGGCGATGGAGGAGGCTGCCCGAATTTACCCGAACCAGGACGGCCTCGAGCTCTGCGAGACGTCGTACCAGGCGCTGGAGGGCGCCGATGCGCTCGTCATCGTCACCGAGTGGCAGGAGTTCCGCAGCCCCGATTTCCAGAAGATTGGCGAGAAACTCGCGGACGGGGTTATCGTGGATGGCCGCAACCTCTATGAGCCCGACACGGTTGGGGCGTTCGGCCTGACCTACTATGCGATTGGCCGCGGTCATGGTGTGGGAGCGGCGAGGCCTCTTCATAACAGACGCGCGACGGACAGACGCAGCGGATAGACGCAACGGACAGACGCAACGGACAGACTATGAGCAAACTACTACCTGTTATCCTCTCCGGCGGCTCGGGCACGAGACTTTGGCCCGCGTCGCGATCCATGTACCCGAAGCAACTCCTGCCCATAGCTGGCGATAAGACGATGCTGCAGGCTACGGCCCTGCGAACGAGCGCTTTGCCCACGGCCAGCCTGCAGCGATCCGAGTACCGGCACCTGATCGTCTGCAATGAGTCGCACCGCTTCTCGGTGGCCGAGCAGATGATGGGTATCGAGCGGCGCGCGCAGATCATTCTCGAGCCCGAAGGCCGCAATACGGCGCCCGCTATCGCGCTTGCGGCGATCCTGGCACAAGGCGTCGATCCAGACCTGGTGCTCCTGGTCATGCCGGCGGACCATGTCCTCCGAGACGTTGCGGCGTTCCAGGCGGCCGTGCTCCGCGGTATGGAAGCGACAGAGGACGGCAAGCTCGTGACGTTCGGTATCGCCCCGACAAGACCCGAAACCGGTTACGGCTATATCAAGGCGACGCGGCAGGACGGTTCGGCCGTGCCCGTCCAGGCCTTCGTCGAGAAGCCTGACGAGAAGACGGCGCAGAAGTACGTTGACGATGGCAGCTATTTCTGGAACAGCGGAATGTTCCTGTTCAAAGCCGGCGCGTATCTTGACGAGCTGCAAGAACTTGCACCCGACATTTTCGCTGCGTGTCACAAAGGCATGGCCGGCAAGACCCATGACGGAGATTTCGTTCGTCCGGACCCCGAAGCTTTTGCCGCTTGCCCGTCGGATTCGATCGACTGCGCGGTGATGGAGAAATCGCAGAATACGATGATGGTGCCGCTCGACGCCGGCTGGTCCGATGTCGGTTCGTGGTCGGCACTGCACGACGTTTCGGCGTGCGATGAGCGCGGCAACGCCTCGTTGGGCGACGCGCTCGTGCACGACTGCGACAACTCGTTTGTGCAGGCCGAAAGTCGCCTCGTTGCGGCCGTGGGACTCCGGGATACGCTGGTCGTGGAAACCAAGGACTCGGTGCTCGTGACTCACAAGTCGCGGTCGCAGGATGTGAAAGCCCTTGTTGACCGGCTAAAGGCCGACGGCAGGGAAGAGGTGAAGCTGCACCGCCAGGTCTTTCGGCCCTGGGGCAGCTACGACTCGATCGACATGGCCGACAACTTCCAGGTCAAGCGTCTCATCGTGAAGCCGGGCGCCGTTTTGTCGTTACAGAAGCACGCGCACAGATCGGAGCACTGGGTCTGCGTCAAGGGTAAGGCACTGATCACGCGCAACGACGAGGAATTCGAGCTCAACGTGAACGAGTCCACCTACGTGGCGATCGGCGACGTGCACCGGATCGCCAATCCCTACAGCGAGCCCGTGCACATCATCGAGGTCCAGTGCGGCGACTACCTCGGCGAAGATGATATTGTTCGTTTCGACGACAATTACGGTCGCGAAGGAACCAACACGTAGATGAAGATCACCTGCTTCAAGGCCTACGACATACGTGGGCAAATCCCGAATGAACTCAACGCCGAGATCTGCTACCGCATCGGCAACGCCACCGGTGAATTCCTTGGCGCGAAACGCGTCGTCGTCGGCCGCGACATGCGCCTGACGAGTCTCGAATTCTCCGACGCTGTCGTCAGCGGCCTCATCGACGCCGGCATCGAGGTGCTCGACATCGGGCTGTGCGGCACCGAGATGGTGTACTTCGCGACGAGCCACCTGAATGCCGATGGCGGCATCATGGTCACGGCCAGCCACAATCCCGCCGATTACAACGGCCTCAAGCTCGTGCGCGAAGAAGCGCGGCCGATCAGCGCCGATACGGGCCTCGCCGACATCCGGGCGCTCGCCGAGGGCGATGAGCGCGAGGAGCGCGACGGCGGCAAGCGCACGCACGTCGACATACTCGATGCCTACATCGAGCACATGCTGACCTACGTCGACATCCCGGCACTCAAGCCGCTCAAGCTCGTCCTCAATCCGGGCAACGGCTGCGCCGGTATCGCGTCCGACGCACTCGAACCGCACCTGCCGTTCGACCTGGTCAAGATCCACAATGAACCGGACGGCACGTTCCCGAACGGCATCCCGAACCCGATGTTGCCCGAGAACCAGGCGGTGACGGCGGACGCCGTGCTCGAGCACAAAGCGGATATGGGCATTGCCTGGGACGGCGACTTCGACCGCTGCTTCCTGTTCGACGAGAAGGGCAC
Organism: Woeseiaceae bacterium; assembly: GCA_041602775.1. Taxonomy (GTDB): domain Bacteria; phylum Pseudomonadota; class Gammaproteobacteria; order Steroidobacterales; family Woeseiaceae; genus UBA1847. The sequence continues at coordinate 15,668 of JBFIFN010000040.1, forward strand.
GTTTATCGAGGGCTATTACATCGTCGGGCTGCTCGCGCAGGGCATCCTGGCGAAAAGTCCCGGAAACAAGGTTGTCCACGACCCGCGCATGACCTGGAATACGCTTGAAATCGTGTCAGGAGCCGGTGGTGAGGCGGTCCAGAGCAAGTCGGGGCACTCGTTCATCAAGGAAAAGATGCGCGAGGTCGATGCTGTCTACGGCGGCGAGATGAGTGCGCACCATTACTTTCGCGAGTTCTCCTACGCCGACAGCGGCATGATCCCGTGGCTGCTGGTCGCCGAGCTGATATCGACGACCGGCAAGTCGCTTTCGGAACTCGTTGGCGAGCGCATGGCGATGTATCCCGCGAGCGGCGAGATCAACCGCAAGGTCGGGGATGCGAAGGCCACGCTCGAGAAGCTGCACGGCCGCTACGCAGGTGAGGCGCTCGACGTGGACGATACGGACGGCTACAGCTTCGAATTTCCTGAATGGCGCTTCAATATCCGCATGTCGAACACGGAGCCCGTGGTGCGGCTAAACCTAGAGTCGCGCGGCGACGAGGCCTTACTCGAGGAAAAGACCCGCGAAGTGCTGGACGTCCTCGAGTCCTGACCAGAAAAAAGGGACAAAAAGGGATCAGCTACCTTAGAACGAGTAAAAGGTAGCTGATCCCTTTTCGTTACGGCAGCAGCTGGTCCATGCTGACCTTGAACTGCACGAACATGATGCCGCTGAGCGTCGGGTCCACGACGTGTGAGGCCGTCGCTGCCTCGACGGCCTTGCGGGGCAAGTAAGTCAGATTGACGCCGAACTTGTCATTACCGATGCTGACGCTCGGCAGGATGCCCGGAAACGGATCGCGGCCGACATCCTTGCGCGTCATGATGAACGCGTTGAGCCCGGCGTAGACATAGAATCCAGCCAGTCTTTCCGTTTCGAAAATGCGCCGATGGAGTCCGGCGCCCGCCATCCAGGACATGTTGTCGTTGCTGTCACGAAAACCGTTGGCCATGACAACTTTTTTCCAAGCGCTCTTTTGCGCGAACTCGTGTTCTAGCCCGAAGCCGTAGTTGTTCTCGTTCCAGTCGTGACTGGCGTCCAGGTGATAGGACTTGCCGTTGAATATCGCGTGCGATTTCTGGGCCCAGGCGGGCGAGGGACAGAGCGCAATCAGCAAGGCCACGATGGCAATCGAAAATGAAGTCCCCCTTCTCATGAGGACAGAGTAG
>JBFIFN010000041.1:0-16769 GCA_041602775.1 Woeseiaceae bacterium
CGAAGTGCCGTCGCTATTGCACCCGCCCGCCGGCTGCGTCTTTCACCCCCGGTGCCCGAAGGCCGAGGCTGCCTGCAGCCATCGCGTGCCCGCGCTGCGCGAAGTCGGCGGGGCGCGCGTGGCCTGCCATCACCCGAACTAGTTCGCGCGCAGCGGCACGGGAATCGGGGCGCCGTTGACGGTCAGCAGCCCTTTCTTGAGCAGTGCGTTCAGTTCGTATGCGTCGCCTTTCCTGACCAGATAGCCGCCGCCGATCGCGGCCGCGACCTGCGGATTTCCCTGGCCGAGTGACTCGACGAGCGCCACGGGAACGGAGAGCTCGACGGCCGCCTCGGTGCCCAGCAGCAGCGACGTCCAGGCGAACGTCGCCGGGTCCGACGCGGCAAAAGAAAAATTCATGTTCGAGTCGATCTTGCCCTGTGGAATCGTGATGTCGAACGTGTCGAAACGGAAATCGAAGCCGGCGGCGAACAGTTGCTTGACGTCGGCCTCCATCGACGCATACAGCGCCATCGGGTCGGCCGTGGCCGCGGCATCCTGGCTGGCTCGCTGGATGTTGCCGAGCGCCCGCGCGTCGGCGTCGTTGAGGCGAAACGACACCTCGACGAGCACATCCTCGAACTGCGGCAGACCCTTGAAGCGCATGCTTATGTCGGCGTCGGCGTCCACGCGCTCGCCGTCGAGATCGGAGTGCGCGCTGACAGCCAGCGCCTCGAGCCGGCTGGCCGGACCCGCCATCGTGATGACGGACATGTCCCCGAGGCTCATCTCGATGTTGCCCACGGCGACGCCGTATTGCGTCGGTCGCTGGACGCCCTCGAATTGCAGCCCGTTTATCGCGATGCCGCCGCCGTCCGTCTTCATGAACAGCTTTTCGACAAGGCCGTCGAACGATACCTTGCCACTGCGCGGGTTGGTGGTGACGTTGACGCGGGTGTCGCTCCAGCCGGCCTCGGTGCCGTCGACGGTGCGCGAGCCGGCTTCGAGCTCGTACCTCGATTCCAGCTCCCCGCCGAGCGAAACCCGGCTGAAGATCGTGCCTGGCAGCTCGATGATCTCGCCGTCGGGCAATTCGAGGTGCATCGTGGATACGGCGCTGCCGAGGCCGGGCGCCAGCGAGCCCTCTTCACGGGCCATCGAGGTGACGGGAATGAGACCGTGGTCGAGGCGCGTGTTGATGACGAGCACCGGCAGGTTGTCGGCGTCCGTCGGGCCGCCTAGCACCTCGAGCGCCGCCAGGAGGTCACCTTCCCTGAGCTCGACGCGATGCTGCCCCTCGGACGAAAACCAGCCGCGGTCGTAATGTTCCGACGTGATCTTCACGGCGCCGCTTTCGCTGGCCGCCCATTTGAGGTTTTCGTCCATCGAGCGCTCCGCGAGCCGGCCGACGATCGCCGGGGACACGAGCACGACTACGGCCAAAAGGACGAGGACGATGACGACACTTTTTTTCACAGCAGGTACCTTTTCCGCGGGGTGGATGGCGCCCGATGCTAGCATGCGGAAAGGCACGCGCCGCGCAGGAGTGCTAGAAATCGGCGCCGACTGTCTCTACCATAGCGCCCTCACGCGATGTCGGGCGCCGGGCCCGCATTGCAAGACTATGAGAATCAAGTGATTACGAACATGAAACTCGCAGCCAGTGTCGCGACGCTGCTTCTTGCCGTCGCACTCCTCGCGCAGCCGGCGCTCGCCCAGGGCGACGCCGCTTCGGGCAAGGCGCTTGCCTACACGTGCCTCGGGTGCCACGGCATCAAGGGCTACCGCAACGCCTACCCGTCGTACCGTGTGCCCAAGCTGGGCGGCCAGAAGGCCGGCTACATCGAGATCGCACTGCGCGGTTACCGGGACGGCATGCGCGACCACCCGACGATGGTGGCCCAGGCGCAGAGCCTGACGGACCAGGAGATCGTCGATCTGGCCGCGTACCTGTCGAGCGTCGCCGCCGAGACCGTTGCTGCGGGCGGCACACAGGGTGTTTCGTTCGACAAGGCGGCGGCCTGCACGGCCTGCCACGGACAGAACGGCATCAGCGTCAATGCGATGTGGCCGACGCTGGCGGGGCAGCACGAGGACTACCTGCTCAATGCGCTGAAGCAGTACCGCGACGGCTCGCGCAAGGATCCGGTCATGACGGCGCAGGCGGCCCTGCTGACCGACCAAGACCTGCCGAAGCTCGCCGAGTACTTCGCGAGCCTCGAGGGGCTGGAGACAACCGGGCCTGAGTAAGCGAGCGCACATTACGCCGCTCAACGATGGCATCGTCGCCATCGACACGGAGTATGTGCGGCCGCAACAGGATGCGAGCCACCTGATAGTCCAGGACGGTCGCGGCGCTTTTGTCGATACCGGCACCAACGACAGCGTACCCCTGCTGCTCGACGCCCTCGCGCAAAAGGATGTCGACGTCGCCGACGTCGACTACGTCTTCCTGACGCACATCCACCTGGACCACGCCGGCGGCGCCGGCGAACTCATGCAACATCTGCCGCAGGCCCGGTGCGTAGTGCACCCGCGCGGCGCTCCGCACATGATCGATCCCGAGCGACTGGTTGCCGGCACGATCGGCGTGTATGGCGAGGAGCAGACGCGCGAGATGTACGGGGAGATCGTGCCGATCGACGAATCGCGCATCGATGTCGCCGCGGACGAGGACTGGTTCGAGTTCGGTGGGCGCCGTGTGCAGACGCTGCACACCGAGGGACATGCGCGTCACCATTATGTCCTGCACGACCCTGCTGCGCGCGGCGTGTTCACGGGCGACAGCTTCGGTATTTCCTACCGCGAATGCGATACGGCCAACGGCGAGTTCATTTTTCCAACGACGACGCCCGCGAGCTTTGACCCGGACGAGGCGCACAAGGCCGTTGACCGTATCATGGGCTGCCGGCCGCGCTTCCTGTACCTGACGCATTACAGCCGCATCAGCGAGCTCGACCGGCACGCTGTACAGATGCACACGGATATCGATGCGTTCGTAGACATGGCGATGCGACACAAGGACGACGCGGATCGCGACAGCAGGATTCAGGACGCGATGGAAGATTACCTGTCGGGACGGCTCGTCGAACACGGCTTCGAGGGTGACCGTGACGCGATTTGGTCCATACTGAGCATCGACATAGTGCTCAATGCCCAGGGTCTCGTAGCCTGGCTGCAACGACTGGAGAAATACGATGGATAAGTTTCGCGCATTTCGTATCGACGAGCAGGACGGCAAGATCGTCGCGGGTTTCCAGGAGCTGTCGGTCGACGACCTGACCGAGGGCAATGTGGTCGTGCGCGTTACGCACTCGACGATTAACTACAAGGACGCCCTCGCCGCGACGGGGAAGGGCAGGATCCTGCGCCGCTACCCGCTGAACGGCGGCATCGACTTTGCCGGCGTCGTCGTCAGCTCCGAGGACGCGGAGTTCCAGCCGGGCACCGAGGTGCTCATGAACGGCTGCGGGCTCAGCGAGACGAAGGACGGCGGTTACTCGGAATACGCCCGCGTGGACAGCGCGGGACTCGTCGCCGTTCCGGAGAGCATGAGCTGCTTCGACGCCATGCGGCTCGGCACGGCGGGCTACACGGCTGCGCTCGCGATCCATCGAATGGAACAGAACGGCCAGGCGCCCGACCTCGGGCCGGTCGTCGTGACCGGCGCGACGGGGGGTGTCGGCAGCATCGCCGTCGACATGCTGGCGGGGAGCGGCTATGACGTCACGGCCGTGACCGGCAAGGCCAGCGAGGAAGATTATCTGCGCAAGATCGGCGCGAGCCGCATCCTGCCGCGCGACGACATCGACTTCGGCAAGAGGCCGCTGGAAAAGGCCGAATGGGCGGGCGCCATCGACAATCTCGGCGGCGACTACCTGACCTGGTTGACGCGCACGATGCAGTACGGCGGGAACATCGCCAGTATTGGTCTCGCTGCAAGCCACGAACTCAATACGACGGTCATGCCGTTCATCCTTCGGGCCGTTTGCCTCCTCGGCATCAATTCGGTCGATACGCCGCGCGACCTGCGCCGGTCTGTCTGGCGCCGCATCGGCGACGATCTCAAGCCGCGGCATCTCGACACGATCGGCCACCGCACGATCGCCTTCGACGAGTTGCCGGACGCGTTCGCAGCGTACATCGACGGCAAGGTCACTGGACGAGTCGTCGTGGCAATAGCCGCCCAGGAGTAAGCCATGCGTCCCATTCTTCGCGCGCTAGCGGCTGGCATCGCCGGCCTCGCGATCGCCGGCTTGTCGCTGGCAGACGATGTTCGCCGCAGCACGGCAAACAACGACAACCTGATCATGGAAGATGTGCCCGAGATCCCTGCGGCAGTTGTCGACAGCCTGAATCGCTACCAGAACGTCCGGTCGGCATCGTTCACGGGATGGACGATGGATGGATCGGGCATCTACATTTCCACTCGCTTTGGCGATCTGAACCAGATTCACCGCGTCGACATGCCGGGCGGTGCGCGCCACCAGCTCACGTTTTTCGACGAACCCGTCTATGGCGTATCCCGGCAGCCCGGTGGCGCCGACCTTATTTTCACGCGCGATGCCGGGGGCAGCGAGTTCTCCCAGGTCTTCCGGCTGGACCCGGACGAGGGCAAGGCGCACATGCTCACGGACGGCGAGTCCCGCAACGGTGTGGTCGTCTGGGACCGGCAGGGCAAGCGCATCGCGTACCAGAGCACGGCCCGCAATGGCGCATCGAATGACATCTGGATAATGGAGCCGGTCGACCCCGAGACGGCCGAGATGGTGCTCGAATCCCCCGACGGCAGCTGGTGGGGGCCGAGCGAATTTTCGGCTGGCGGAAGGCAGCTGCTCGCCGTCAATTACATCAGTATCACCGACGCGCGGGCGCACGTCGTCGATCTCGATTCGGGCGCGGTAACGCGACTCGCCGGGGGCGGTGACGACCCGAGTTTCAACATCCCGATCGCCTTCGACGACGGTCGCGGTGGTTTCTGGCTGTTGACCGACCAGGCCGGGGAGTTCAAGCAGCTGGCATGGCAGGGCCTGGCGCCCGACGCAACGCCCGAGATCATTACTGCAGACATTCCATGGGATGTCAGCGACGCCGCTATCAGCCACGATCGCAGGCGCCTGGCCTTCACTGTCAATGCCGGCGGCATGTCGCACCTGTACCTGCTCGATACTCGCACCAGGGAGTACCGGCGGGTCGAGCAAATTCCAACGGGGGTTGCAGGCGAATTCGCGTTCAGCCCCGACGACCGCAGTCTCGGTATCACCCTGAACACCCCGCAGACTCCGAGCGACACGTTCGTGCTGCAACTCGGCAACGGCCCGCTCGAGCACGGCGACCTGGTCCGCTGGACCCGGAGCGAAGTCGGGGGCCTCGATACGACGAAATTCGTGTCACCGGAACTGGTGCACTACCCGACGTTCGATGAGGTGGGCGGCGCGCCGCGCAAAATCCCGGCCTGGGTGTACAGGCCGCGGGGCGACGGGCCGTTCCCGGTCGTCGTTTACATACACGGTGGACCCGAAAGCCAGGCGCGGCCCGTGTTCAGCAGCACCTTCCAGCTCTGGCTGGAGGAGCTCGGCGTGGCCGTCGTCATGCCCAACGTGCGTGGTTCGGCAGGATACGGCAAAACCTACGTCGGCCTCGACAACGGCTTCAGGCGCGAGGACTCGGTTCGCGATATCGGCGCACTGCTCGACTGGATCGGTCGTCAGCCGGACCTCGACGAGGATCGCGTGGCTGTTTTTGGCGGCAGCTACGGGGGCTACATGGTGCTCGCCAGTGCGGTCCACTTCAGCGATCGCCTCAGGGCCGCCGTCGACATCGTGGGCATCAGCAGTTTCGTGACCTTTCTCGAGAACACCCAGGACTACCGGCGCGACCTGCGGCGCGTCGAATACGGGGACGAGCGCGACCCCGAAATGAGGGCCTTCCTCGAAAAGATCAGTCCCCTGAACAGCGTCGGAAGGATCGAGATTCCGATGTTCGTCGTCCAGGGTCAGAACGACCCCCGCGTTCCGGTCACCGAAGCCGAACAAATCGTCTCGGCTCTGCGCAAGCAGGGCCACAAGGTCTGGTACATGAACGCGATGAACGAGGGCCATGGTTATCGGCGCAAGGAAAATCGCGACATCTACCAGCAGGCTACGGTGATGTTCTTCCGGGAGCACTTGCTCGGCGGCGAATGACGTGACAATGACAGCGGCATTCGATGCGCTGCTCGATGAACTGGAACGCTGGAACCGCCGGGTAAACCTGACCGCGGTTCGCCAGCGCGAGCAGATGCAGGTCCTGCACATCGCCGACAGTCTCGCGGCGCGGCCGTTGCTGCGGGGCCGCCGCATTCTCGATGTGGGTACAGGCCCTGGTTTTCCAGGACTGCCGCTCGCGATTGCCGAGCCAGAGCGCGAGTTCACGCTGCTCGACAGCAACAACAAGAAAATCCGTTTCGTTGAACATGTGACGGCCGTGCTCGGTCTCGACAACGTCATCGCGGTCCACTCGCGCGCCGAGGACTATGCACCCGGGCAGCGCTTTGATACCGTGATCGCCCGGGCGCTGGCATCATTGCCGAAGCTCCTGGAGATCGCCGGGCACCATGTTGGAGAGGACGGGGTGTTCGTGGCGCTGAAGGGGCGTCACCCGGCGACAGAATTAGAAGAACTAAGGGCTCCGTGGAGCCATGAAGTGATGGAACTCGAGGTGCCGGGCCTGGAAAAGGGCTCGCGGCACGCCGTGCTGTTGCGACGGGCAGATTGATGACGCGAATCATTGCAGTAGCGAACCAGAAGGGCGGGGTCGGCAAGACGACGACCTGCGTCAACCTCGCGGCGTCCCTCGCGGCGACGCAGCGCCGGGTGCTGCTCGTCGACATGGACCCGCAGGGCAATGCGACGATGGGCTGCGGCATCAACAAGATGGAACTCGAGAATTCGGCCTGCGACGTGCTGCTCGGGGATGCCACGGCGGCAGACACGATCGTCTCGGCGCCCGAGGGCGGTTTCGCCGTTCTCCCCGGTAACGAGGACCTGACCCTGGCCGAAGTGCAGCTGCTGCAGGAAATCGGTCGCGAATTGAAATTGAAAAAGGCGCTCGTGCCGGTCGCAGGACTCTACGACTTCATCCTCATCGACTGCCCGCCGTCGATCAACATGCTTACCGTGAATGCGCTGACCGCCGCAAACGGTGTGTTGATACCGATGCAGTGCGAGTATTACGCGCTTGAGGGCCTTTCGGCGCTGCTCAAAACGATCGAGCAGGTGCGTGACTCGGTCAACCTGGAACTCGAGGTGTTCGGCATTCTCCGTACGATGTTCGACCCGCGCATCAACCTGTCGAACGAGGTCTCGATGCAGCTCATCGAGCATTTCGACCGCAAGGTATTCCGGACCTGCGTGCCGCGTAACATCCGACTTGCCGAGGCGCCGAGTTTCGGTCGCCCCGTGCTGCTGCACGACCGGCATTCGCGTGGAGCCATCGCGTACCTGGCGCTGGCGGGCGAGATACTGCGGCGCGAGGACGCGCGTATGGCAGAGGCGGTGTAGATCATGTCACCGAAGAAAAGACTGGGCCGCGGGCTCGATGCCCTTCTGAGCAAACCCTCAGCGGCGCGCACGAGCGGTGACGCCGCGCCGTCGCCGGCGGGAGGGGACGGTCTGCGCGAAATCCCGGTCGACCTGCTGCAGCGAGGCCAGTACCAGCCGCGCGTCGACATGCGCCAGGACACGCTGGACGACCTTGCGGCCTCGATCAGGGCCCAGGGTGTCGTCCAGCCGATCGTTGTGCGCCCGATCGGGAGCTCCGGCGGCGAACAACGCTACGAGATCATCGCCGGCGAGCGCCGCTGGCGCGCGGCGCAGCTGGCCGGGCTTGGCGAGGTGCCGGCCGTCGTGCGGGAGATTCCCGACGAGGCGGCCATCGCCATGGCCCTCATCGAGAACATCCAGCGCGAAAACCTGAATCCGCTGGAAGAGGCGCGGGCGCTGGATCGCCTGATACGCGAATTCGGCCTGACGCACGCGGAAGCGGCGCAGGCGGTGGGCCGCTCGCGCGCATCCGTGAGCAACCTGCTACGCCTCCAGGACCTGTCGGAAAAGGTGAAACCGATGCTGGAGGACCGCCAGCTCGAGATGGGCCATGCCCGCGCGCTGCTGTCGATCCAGGACCCGACGCGGCAGCTCGAAGCGGCCCGGCAGGTCGTCAGCAAAGGCCTGTCGGTTCGCGAAACCGAGCGGCTCGTCAAGCGCATGCTCAGCGGCGGGAAGAAGCCGGCGCGCAAGCCGCCGGCACAGAGCGCCGACGTGCGCCGGCTCGAAATCGAGGTATCCGAAAAGCTGGGCGCCAAGGTCAGCGTGCAGCACACGGCCAAGGGCGCCGGCAAGCTGGTCATCAGCTACAACAGCCTCGACGAACTCGACGGCATCCTCAAACACATCAAGTAAAAAAGGGATCTAAAAAAGGGATCAGCTACCTTTTACTGCGTCTAAAAGGATCAGCTACCATTGTTGCGATTTCCGCCTGATTCTCAGGCGGACGTGGCGCCGCAGGCATGACAAGCTCGAGGACATCCTGAACTTCGAGACTGGTATGCCGAAATTTCAGAGACTTGTGGTCGAGGGATTCCCGCACCACGTGACCCAGCGCGGTGTAAGGCGGCAGCGGACTTTTTTTGCCGATCGCGACTACGAGGCATACCTCGATATCGCGGTCAGCCAGCTCCAAAGATACGAAATTCGCATCTTGGCGTACTGCCTGATGCCCAATCATGTGCACTTCGTGGTTGTGCCACTCACCGGGAGCGCCCTGTCACGGTTCTTTTGCGAAGTTCACAAGCGATATGCCCGGCGAACGAACTCACTCAATGACTGGAAGGGTCATTTATGGCAACAGAGGTTCTACTCAGTCGTCATGGACGAGCGGCACTCTGCGGCTGCCATGCGGTATGTGGAACTCAACCCTGTCAGGGCACAGCTCGCCAGACGAGCGATCGATTGGCCGTGGTCCAGCGCGCGGGCAAATGTCGGGTTAGCTAACGACGAGTTGGTCGCGACGGCGCTGACCCGCGAAATCATCCCCGACTGGGAAACATTCCTCGGTGACAGGCCCGCCGACGTGGAACTCGACCATATCCGCCGGCAAACCAGAACCGGACGACCTGAAGGTGATACCGTATTCATTGATTTCCTGGAGGCACGCAGCGGTCGCCGGATTCGACGAAAAAAGCGCGGGTGCGCGTCCGATAAAGGTAGCTGATTCCTTTAGACCCAGAAAAAGGTAGCTGATCCCATTTCAGTCCATTTCAGTCAGGCGGCGGAGTCAGCGCTGCGGCGAGTCGAGTAGACGCGCCGGATAATGTTCGGCATGACGGCCTCGGAGATCAGGAAGCCCTGCATCTTGTCGCACTCGATGGTTTTCAGGAACTCGAAAGTCGCCTGGTCCTCGACGCCCTCGGCACAGACGGACATACCCAGGTTGTGCGCCAGGCCGGTCACGGCCGCGAGCACGCTCATCGACACCGGGTCTCGCTGCGCTTTGCGGAGCGCCGAGGCATGGATCTTGATCTCGTCGAACGGCAGGTGATCGAAGGTGCTTAGCGACGAAGCCGCGACGCGGAAGTCATCGAGGCAAATGCGGAATCCGTGGTTGCGCAGGGACTTGATCGTCGCAAGATGCGGAGCCGAAGCATCGCTGAGATCCTGGGCGATGACCTCGAACGCAAAGTTGGCCGGCTCGAGCCCGGCCTCAAGAACGATGTCGCGGTAGTCCCCCGCCAGGTTCAGCCGGTTGAGCTGGCTAGACGCCAGGTTGATGCATGCGTTCAGCCGCATGCCCTGGTCCCGCCACACGATCAGCTGCCGCGCTGCTTCGCGCAGGACCAGTTTGCTCAGGGGCGTCATGAGGCCGAACGCCTCGGCCTCGGGCAGGAATTCGAGCGGCCCGATCAGGCCGTGCTCCGGATGATGCCATCGTACCAGCGCCTCGACCTCGCTCGTCAGCCACTCGTGCCCGGCGCCGCGTTCGACCTTCGGCTGGTAGCGCAGCACGATCTGGCCGTTCCCGAGGGCCGCCTCGAGTTCCCGCCGCGACACCTTGAGCATGCGGCGCCGGCAGTGGCGGGCCGATGCGCTGAGCTTCTCGAAGTCGAATTCCGGCCCGACCCACTCCACGTTTTCGAAAGCGGCCAGCCTGTCAACGATTTTGGCCTCTCCAGCGCTGCGCAGCGAGGCGCGATTGGCCGCCACAATGATGCCGAAAGAGGCCGGGCCCCCCGCGCCGCGGAGCGCACGAACCGTCTCGTCGCAGACGTCGTGCTCGGTCAACAGGACGATGCGGCGGAACTGGCCCTGCACCAGTTCCGCGAAGGCCGCCGTGTCGGCGAAATAGCCGGGCGTCATGCTCATCTCCCGCACGACCTCGTTCAGCGCGCGGTTGCGGCGGATAGTTTCGCTGGCAATCAATAGCATGGGGGCCAATATAGCTTCCGCCCAGGGCCCCGAATGTGTCCTGTGTCGCATTGGGAAGAATCGGCCGAAAACCCCTAAATCCCCGGGAAAAAGGCCCCAAAGCCCACCCTCGATAAGGTGGGGATTTGTGTTGCCACTTCGGGTGCCTCTCTCTATAATGCGCACGCTGTTTGCAGGCCCGCCTGGAAAGAACACACCATACGCGCCACACACCGCCGGCTGCGGCCCAGGGAAGTGGCGTTTTTAGTGCCGGAGGCATGGAGAAATGGATCTCACTATCCCCCGGGTGCTGATGTGGCAAGTCGTGGTCGGGGCGGTCCTTGCCGCAGTCCTCGGAGTCGTCTTCGGATGGGTGGCGAGCTACTCGGCGCTGCTCGGAAGCCTGACCAGCGTTATTCCGAATGCGTTCCTCGGCCTGCGGATCATGGCGCCTCGCCGTGATCCGGGTGCCCTGAAGCGGGCCGCCTGGGTCGGCGAAGCCGGCAAGATTGCGTTGACGGTGCTGATGTTTACGCTCCTGTTCACGCAGGTCGAGCCGCTGTCGGCAGCGGCAGTTTTTGCAGGGTTCATCGTCACGCAGCTGGTGGTCTTCTCGGGACTGCTGATGCAGGGCGACGTAATAACAAAATCGGAAAACACGAATGGCAGCTGAAGGCGGACACGGGCCCCAAACGTCAGGCGAGTACATTACCCATCACCTGCAGAACCTGCAGGTCTGCAAGAACGAGGCAGGCGACTGGGTCTGGAACGACTGCGCCGGCAACATCTGGGCGGTCAATGTCGATTCGATGTTCTGGTCGCTGTTTCTTGGCCTGACGTTTACGTTTCTCTTCTGGCGCGTCGCGCGGAAGTCGTCGACCGAAAAGCCGACCAAGTTCCAGGCCGCGATCGAGATCATCGTGGAGATGGTCGATAGCTCGGTGCGGGACACCTTCCACGGCAAGAGCCGCCTGATTGCCCCGCTCGCCCTGACCGTTTTCGTCTGGGTGTTCCTGATGAACCTCATGGACCTGATCCCCGTCGACTGGATTCCGCTGGCGTCCGCGGCCGTTGGCATCCCGTACATGAAGGTGGTGCCGACCACCGACGTCAATGTCACGTTCGGCATGTCGATCGCGGTCTTCATCCTGATCCTGATCTACTCGCACATGGCCAAGGGCCCGTTTGCGCTGGTCAAGGACCTCATGCTGCACCCCATCCAGCCATCGTTCAAAGGCCCGGCGCTGATCGCCGCGCCGTTCATCATGGCCTTCAACTTCGTGCTCGAAGTCGTCGCGCTGCTGGCCAAGCCCATCAGCCTGAGCCTGCGACTGTTCGGCAACATGTTCGCCGGCGAGCTCATATTCATCCTGATTGCGTTGATCGGCTGGTTACAGCTGCCGCTGCACTTCGGCTGGGCGGTGTTCCACGTCCTGATCGTGACGCTGCAGGCATTCATTTTCATGATGCTGACGATCGTTTACCTGAGCCTGGCATCCGAGAGTCACTGATTCGTTTTATTCGTTAATCCAATATTTGGACTGAACCTCCCTGGGAGAAACTGATGGAAACTGTTATCGCGTTCACGGCTATTGCTGTCGCACTCCTGATCGGCCTTGGCGCCCTCGGCGTGGGCATCGGCATGGGCCTTCTCGGCGGCCGATTCCTCGAAGGCGCGGCACGTCAGCCTGAGCTGGCGCCGATGCTGCAGACGAAGATGTTCCTGGTCGTCGCACTGCTCGACGCAGTGGCCATGATCGGTGTCGGTATCGCGCTGTTCTTCGCTTTCGCCAACCCGTTTGTCGGCCAGCTTCAGGCAGCACTCGGCAGCTAAACCGTATTCGCATCCTCCTGTAGGAGGGGCCGCAGGAGGGGCCGTAGGAGGGGCTTTAGCCCCGAATCAACCCCCCCAAGGATCGGGCCTGAAGGCCCCCCTACATCTGAACAGTCGATGCCGTAGGAGCATTACGTGGATATCAATGCAACTCTCTGGGGCCAGACGATCGCCATGGTCGTGTTTGTCTGGTTCTGCATGAAGTTCATCTGGCCACCCATCCTCAACGCACTGGAAGAACGCCAGAAGCAGATCGAGGAAGGCCTGGCCGCCGCCGACAAGAGCCAGGAAGCGCTCGAGGCCGCGCGGGCTGAGGCCGAGACGATCATTGGCGAAGCGCGCCAGCAGGCGACGGGCATTCTCGACCAGGCGCATACGCGCGCCAACGAAATCGTGGCCGAGGGTAAGGATGCCGGCGTCAAGGAACGCGAGCGCCAGCTTGCCGCGGCCAAGGCTGAAATCGAGCAGGAGACCCACAAGGCTCGTGAAGAGCTGCGTGGCCAGGTTTCCGCGATCGCGGTTGCCAGCGCCGAGAAGATCCTGCGGCGCGAGATCGATTCAAAAGCGCACGAGGACATCCTGGGCAAGCTCGCACAGGAGATCTGAGTCGTGGCCGATAACAAAACTGTCGCCAGACCATACGCGCAGGCCGCGTTCGAAGTGGCGCAGGAAACCGACTCGCTCGCCGAGCTGTCCGAATCCTTCGCCGCGGCGAAGGCGCTGCTCGAGGACGGCCAGGTCGCCGCATTCCTGGCGACGCCGGCGCTCTCGGACGAGAAGCGGCTGAGCTTCCTGCAGGGCCTGTTCGCCGACGCCGTCGGCAAAGACTCGGTGTTTGCGGGTGGCAGCCGGCACGGCACGAACTTCTTCAGGCTGCTGCTGGAGAACGGGCGCGTCTATGCGCTGCCGGAGATTGCCGACCAGTTCGAGGCGCTCAAGGCGAAAGTCGAAAACACCGTTGACGCGGTCATCACGTCTGCGGCGCCCCTGTCGGAAGCGCGGCAGAAGGAGATGGCGGATTCGCTGCGCAAGCGGCTCGGTCGCGAGATTCGGGTCACCACCGAAATAGATGAGAACCTCATTGGCGGTGCGGTCATTCGCGCCGGCGATGTCGTCATTGATGGATCTCTGCGTGCCAGGCTCAACGGCCTCGCGAATGCACTGACCAAGTAAAGAGGAAAAGGAAATGGCACTCAAAGCTTCTGAAATCAGCACGCTGATTAAAGAACGCATCGAGAACTTCGAGGCATCCGCGGAAGCGCGTGACGTCGGCACCGTGATCGCGGTGACCGACGGTATTGTGCGCATCCACGGCCTGGCCGACGCTCGCTACGGCGAAATGCTGGAGTTCCCGGGCAACACCTTCGGTATGGCACTCAACCTCGAGCAGGACTCGGTGGGTGCGGTTGTCCTGGGTGACTACAAGCACATCTCGGAGGGCGCCACGGTCAAGACCACGGGCCGCATTCTCGAGGTGCCGATCGGCGAGGCGCTGCTGGGTCGCGTCGTCGATTCGCTGGGCAACCCCATCGACGGCAAGGGCCCGATCGATGCCGAAGCCACGGCGCCGATCGAAAAGGTCGCCCCCGGCGTCATCGCCCGCCAGTCGGTCTCGCAGCCCGTGCAGACAGGCCTCAAGTCCATCGACTCGATGGTGCCTATCGGCCGCGGCCAGCGCGAGCTGATTATCGGTGACAGGCAGACGGGTAAGACCGCCGTGGCCGTCGACACGATCATCAACCAGGTCGGTACGGGCATCAAGTGCATCTACGTCGCCATCGGCCAGAAGGCCTCCTCGATCGCGGGCGTCGTCCGCAAGCTCGAGGAAGAGGGCGCCATGGAGCACACGATCGTCGTTGCTGCCGCCGCTGCCGACAGTCCCGCCATGCAGTACATCGCCCCCTACGCCGGCGCGTCGATGGGCGAATACTTCATGGACAAGGGCGAGGATGCGCTGATCATCTACGACGACCTCACCAAGCAGGCCTGGGCGTATCGCCAGGTGTCACTGCTGCTGCGCCGCCCGCCGGGCCGCGAAGCCTATCCCGGTGACGTCTTCTACCTGCACTCGCGCCTGCTGGAGCGCGCCGCGCGCGTCAACGCCAAGCACGTCGAGGAAGTCTCGGGCGGCAAGGTCAAGGGCAAGACCGGCTCGCTGACGGCCCTGCCGATCATCGAAACGCAGGCCGGTGACGTGTCGGCGTTCGTACCGACGAACGTCATCTCGATTACCGACGGCCAGATCTTCCTCGAGACAGACCTCTTCAACGCGGGCATCCGCCCGGCCATCAACGCGGGCCTCTCGGTGTCGCGTGTCGGTGGCGCCGCGCAGACCAAGATCATCAAGAAGCTCGGCGGCGGCGTCCGCCTCGCGCTCGCCCAGTACCGCGAGCTGGCGGCCTTCGCGCAGTTTGCATCAGACCTGGACGCGACCACGCGCAAGCAGCTCGAGCGCGGCCAGCGCGTTACCGAGCTCATGAAGCAGAAGCAGTATTCGCCGCTGTCGGTCGCCGAAATGGCCCTGTCGCTGTACGCGGTCAACGAGGGCTACCTCGACAAGGTACCCGTCGAGAAGGTCGTCGACTACGAGTCGGCCCTGCACGACTTCGCGCGGGCGAACAACCAGGCGGATCTCGATACGATTAACGAGACAGGCGACTATGACGACGACGTTGCAGCGAAGCTGAAGAGCATCTGCGACGGCTTCGCCAAGAAGGGCGCGTACTAAGGAGCCAACATGGCAGGCGAAAAAGAAATCCGCTCGAAGATCGCTTCTGTGAAGAACATGCAGAAGATCACGAGCGCGATGGAGAAAGTCGCTGCGAGCAAGATCCGCAAGGCGCAAAGGCAGATGGAAGCGTCGCGCCCCTACGCGCAGCGCATCCGCCGCGTCGTCGGTCACCTGACGCAGGCCAACCCGGACTACAAGCACCCGTTCCTGACGGAGCGAGAGGCGTCCCGCGTCGGCTTTATCGTCATTTCGACCGATCGCGGCCTCTGTGGCGGCCTCAACGCGAACCTGTTCAAGGCCGTGATCGGCGAGATCGCGGACTGGCGGGAAAAGGACGTCGAGGTGGATCTCGTCCTCGTTGGCGCAAAAGCCGTGCAGTTTTTCCGCCGCATGGGCGGCAACGTCGTCGGTACCGCGACGCACCTCGGCGACACGCCGAGCGTCAACGACCTGATCGGCGCCATCACGATCATGCTCAACGCCTACGAGGAGGGGAAGATCGACCGGCTGTTCCTCGTGCATAACGAGTTCATCTCGGCTATGAGCCAGAAGCCCGAAGTTACGCAGCTGCTGCCGGCAGCGATCGAGCTCGAGGAAGGTGAGCTGCAGGAGCACTGGGACTACATTTACGAGCCGGACGCAGCCGAACTGCTCGACGACGTCCTCGGGCGTTACATCGAGTCGCAGGTTTACCGCGGCGCTGTTGAGAACCTCGCGTGCGAAATGGCCGCGAAGATGGTGGCGATGAAGTCGGCAACGGATAACGCCGGCGAGATCATCGACGGGCTGCAGCTCGAGTACAACAAGGCTCGCCAGGCTGCGATCACTCAAGAAATTTCAGAAATTGTCGGCGGCGCTGCTGCCGTTTCAGGTTAGAGGACCCAAGAATGAGCACTGGAACAACTGTGCAGGTTATTGGCGCTGTCGTGGACGTGGAGTTCCCGGCCGGCCAGATCCCGAAAGTTTACGATGCACTCGTCATCGACGACGCAGGCATCACGCTCGAGGTCCAGCAGCAGCTGGGCGACGGTGTCGTGCGTACGATCGCAATGGGTTCGTCCGAAGGCCTGAAGCGCGGCATGGACGTCACCAACACGGGCGCGGCCATCTCCGTGCCGGTCGGTGAGAAAACGCTGGGTCGCATCATGGACGTACTCGGCGAGCCGATCGACAACAAGGGTCCCATCGGCGAAGAAATTCGCATGCCGATTCACCGCGCGGCCCCCTCCTACGAAGATCAGGCGGCGACGACGGAGATCCTCGAGACGGGCATCAAGGTCATCGACCTCATCATGCCGATCGCCAAGGGCGGTAAAGTCGGCCTGTTCGGCGGCGCCGGCGTGGGCAAGACCGTGACGCTCATGGAGCTGATTCGCAACATCGCCCACGAGCACTCGGGCTACTCGGTTTTCGCGGGCGTCGGTGAGCGTACCCGTGAGGGTAACGACTTCTACCACGAGATGACCGAGTCGGGCGTTATCGACAAGGTGTCACTCGTCTACGGCCAGATGAACGAGCCTCCCGGCAACCGCCTGCGCGTGGCCCTGACGGGTCTGACGATGGCAGAAGCGTTCCGCGACGAGGGTCGTGACGTCCTGATGTTCATCGATAACATCTACCGTTACACGCTGGCGGGAACGGAAGTTTCGGCGCTGCTCGGCCGCATGCCGTCAGCGGTGGGCTACCAGCCGACGCTGGCTGAGGAAATGGGCATCCTGCAGGAGCGCATCGCGTCGACGAAGACCGGTTCCATCACGTCGTTCCAGGCTGTTTACGTTCCTGCCGA
>JBFIFN010000042.1:0-16548 GCA_041602775.1 Woeseiaceae bacterium
CTGCCACGTCTCCAGCCAGGTCTCGTCACCCTGGACGTTGCTGAACGAGCCGTCGGCACCGAACTGGTACAGATCGTCAAACCAGCAGGCACGTGGCCCGTCCGGACCCGTGTCGGATATGTTGAACCAGGTCGTGTCGCCCTCGTTCGGACCCACACCGGCAAAGGTCAGTTTCCAATTGCCCTCCAGCGGGCCAAGATCGCCTCTCGGACAATCTTCGGCGCAGTAAGTCGCAATGCTGCCGTTCGTAGTTGCAGTGACGACCTCACCGAGCTCGCCGCTGATGTCCTGGTATTCGATCGTGAACAAGACCTCCCCGACAACGTCGGCCTCGGTCATCTCACGGCTGGCCCGCCAGGCATTGATGCTGCCCGTCACTTCGACCTCGACGCCATTGATCGTGATTACGGGCTTCATCAGCGCTTCGCTCGACACAATGTCGATGCGCACGTTCTGACCGAGCTCCACAAAGCCATTCGGCTGTATCGTGACGGTCGTCAGCGTCGGCGGTACGCCGTCCAGGCCGGGCTCAGCCTGGCTGGTTTCCTGGACAGTGTCGTTGTTGATGTCACAGGCGGACAGCAAGAGCAGGCCTGCCATGGCCAGGACCGCGCCGGCACGACTGGCTAAATCGCCGAGCAGTCCGCGGTGTGAGTTCGAGAATTGCCGTTGCATTACGCCCCCCAAGAATGTGTCTGTTGGTGCCTGACCAATGTGAAACCGCTTATCTGACTGGACCATCGGTAATCGGCTCCCGTCACATGTCGAAGTTGTAGCGGAGCCCGAAATCGAATCGGGGACCCAGCTGTACAGCCTGCAGGACCTGCCGCTCGGACAAACCGTAGACGTGATACGTCTCGTTCGTCAGGTTCAGCCCGGAGAAGTAGAGCGTGAGATTGTCGTTCCAGTAATAGGTCACGTTGAGGTCCCACTGCCCGTAAGCTTCCACGTTGGTCGGGTTCGTCGTTGTGCCCTGGCCCTGGCCGACCCCGGCGAGGAAATTGTCGCGCCAGTTGTAGGCCAGGCGAACCTGCAGATCTTCACCGTCATAGAAACCGATGAAGTTCGCGGAGTCACTCAGTCCGTTTAGCACAAACTGGCCTTCGAGCGAGTTGAAGTTGTCATAAGCGACGTCGGCGCTGACCACCGTTGCATTGACGATGAACCCGTAACCGGTATCACCGAAGGCGTGCTGGAGGTTGATCTCCATGCCATCCACCTTCGCGGTTCTCTGGTTCACCGGTCGTCTCAGGTCGAACACGAGGGGCGGATCACCGGGCTTGCTGACGATCAGCTCGCCGGTCACGGCCGGGTCGTCCTGGTAGTTGTCGATGATGTAGCGACCGATCGACGGATAGTCGTTCGGATTCAGGCCGCTCTCGGCAACCGCTCGATTGAACAGCTCGCCACCGATGATGTTGGGAATCTCGAAGATCGTGCTCGACTCCCGGCCGGAACCGATGAAGTTCTCGACGTCTTTCTCGAAGTAGCCCACGGACAGGTAGCTGCCGTCCGCGTAGTACCACTCGGCCGACAGATCGATATTGAACGACTCGATGGGAACGAGGTTCGGGTTACCCGACGATGCCTGCGGCCTTACGTTACCGAAGTACTGGACACCGTCAGGCGACAGGCCACCCTTGATGTCATTGTAACTGGGGCGAGTGATGGTCTTGCTAAGCGACGCGCGAAGAACGATATCCTCCCAGGCCTCGATGTCGAAATCGAGGTTGGGCAGTGTCACATCGTACTCACCCGGCACGTCTGTGAAGGTCTGGATGGGATTGCCATCGGCGTCGAATGCCTGCTCGATTCTCAGCTCGTTGCCCGCACCTTCCCAGGAAGTTCCGGCCCAGGCTCTGTCCCTCGCGGCAGAGACCACCTCGGTCTCCTCGTAGCGAAGGCCAAGATGCAGGTTGGCGGGATTGCTGCCGATGTCCCCGCTCCAGTTGTACTGCAGGTAAACGGCGGTCGTTTCCTCGGTCGTCCGCAGATCACTGGTCCAGTCCGTGCTGGCGCAGTAGCCGGTACCGCAATCACCGATGCGGTCCCCGTAGTCACGGGCAGGGTCGGCAGCGTACCAGGCCTCGCCGGCCGCCTGCAGGTCCGCGAGGCTGGCCGTGAAGTACTCGGTCTGCAGATCAGGGTGATCGTGACCGGACAGCTCGTCGAACTGGCCGGCGATGGTCGAACGCACCAGGATATCCGAGATGTCGCCCGGGTCCGTGATGCCACCCCAGTTGTCCAGCTGCACGTTACTGCTGACCGAGCGGTTGCTGACCTCCGTCATCTGCACGCCGAAATCAATACTGGAACTTTCGAAGAACTCGAAGCTGCCCGTGATCCGGGCCTGCTCCAGCTCCATCAGGGAGGCGTCATTATTGAACACGCTTCCGGTGATCCGCATGTCGTCGCGGTACAGCGGGCGATCCGTTTCGCCGCCAGAGTTAAGATCCAGGATCATGACCGGCATTTCGTAACCGGTCAGGATGGTCTGCCCGACCTTGTTGAAGCTGGCAATCGTGATGAGCGAACTCGTGCCGTTGGGGCCGTTCGCGCCGGTCTCGGCCGAGGAGTCATGGTAGTCGAATTCGAGCGATAGCCGGTCGTTGATCCACCACTCGAGATTGAAGCCGACCGACTCGTTGAGATTCGTGCGCCCGTCCTGCCCGGTGCCCATCGCGAAGTCGGCATTGTCGACCACCTCCGAGTAGTAGATCGGGCTGGCGATAGGACCGTCGGTCCATGAACTGGACTGTGAGACCGCCGCGGTATTCGAGAACCAGGCAGACAGGTCGCTGTAGGTCCGTTCGAGGTCGAATTCGGACCGGATGTAGTCGACGGTCGCCGTGACGTTTTCCGTCGGCGCCCACTGCAGCACGACCTGGCCGTTGGTCCTCTCGGTGCTGTATTCCGCAATGTTGTAAGCCATCGACTGCGGGAACGAGTAGTTCTCGTCGGGCGATGTCGGTCGGTTGATGTGGTCGTCACCGAGGAGCAATGAGCTGACCGTCCCGTCCGGCAGGACCTCGTCACCGGGCCGCGTGTACCAGCCGTTGACGAAGGCCGTGTTTACGCCACTGTCTCTTCTCTGGTGGCTTGCCGTGATGGCGATACCGAAGCGGTCGTCCGCGAAACGACCGAGGTAGATGCCCGAGATTTCCGGGGTGACCTCGTCGCCGGCGCGCGTCGAGGTATCGAACACGGTTTTTGCCGCGATGCTCGCCGTCGGCTCGCCCTTGAGCGGCTGGGGCGTCGAGATGTTGATCGTGGAACCGACGCCGCCGGAGGGAACGTGCGCGCGGCCCGTCTTGTAGACCTGCACGCCCGCTACGCCTTCCGACGCCAGGTCGGCAAAGTCGAAAGAGCGGTTGACGCCGTTGTGCGTCGGCATCTGGCGGCCGTTGATGGTCACGAGGTTGTATTCCGGACCGAAGCCGCGCACCGTCACCTGGCTGCCTTCGCCGCGCTGCCGGTCGATGGACACGCCGGTCACTCGCTGCAGCGACTCGGCGAGGTTCGCGTCCGGGAACTTGCCGATGTCCTCTGCGGAAATCGCGTCCACGACGCCCGTGGCACCGCGCTTGATATCCATCGAGCGCTGCAGGCTGCCGCGGATACCGGTCGTGACGATTTCCTCCATGACTTCCTCACTGCGGGTGTCCTGCGCCGCGACCGGCGATGTGGCGGATACCCCGAGAGCGACTGCGACGCCCGCAGCGAGCGGCGTCCTGGCAAAGGAAAGTTTATGCATCTTGATTGGCCCCCCGGCTCATCATTTTCGCTTTGTAGTCGTACCTTCGCGGCTTTGCGCTCGCAGGTACGAAGGTTTCTGACAACGCTGTCAGAAGTGGTTATAAACCATTTGTTACGACGCCGTCAACATCGAATCAGGTACGGGTGTTGCAGGTACAGGCCGGATCGGCATGCGATTCGGTCCGGGATCGGCGCAAGTGGCAGGAAACGCCGCAGACGGCACAGGTACAGGACTTGACCCGGGTGAGCCGTCCTTTGCTATACTGCTTGACAGCGTTGTCAACACTAAACCACAAGACACGCATTCGTCGGTCGAAACCAAGGGGGGCTCCTGCAGTGCCGATTCATGCGCGAACGCTTGCGTTCAGCCTTCTCTTTGCGAGCGTGCTCACCGCCCGCGCCGACGTCACCCACAGCGAATCCCGGTCGACTTACGACGCGCCGCGCGCGATTGGCGCCATGCGCGTGGACGGTATCGCGAACGAGGCGGACTGGGAGCGCGCCGAGTGGCGCGAAATCCGGCACAAGTGGCTCGGCCCGGACTACACGCCCGATGACTTCAGAGGGCGCTTCAAGATCGTCTGGACACCCGAGCGCCTGTACCTTCTCGTCGAGGTCACCGACGACATCCTGTTCGACGCGCATCGCGATCCCCTCGTGCAGTACTGGGACGACGATTGCCTCGAGATCTTTGTCGACGAGGACTATTCGGGCGGCGACCACCAGTTCAACCACAACGCCTTCGCCTACCATTTCTCGCTGGACAATCGCGCGATCGATATCGGCACGGACCGGAAGGCCCGTGACTACTCGCACCATACGCAGAGTCGCTGGCGCCAGGAAGGCGACAAGGTCGTGTGGGAAGTGGCCATAGATCTCTATGACGATTCCTACGACGACAACGCAAGCACCAACGCTCCCCTCTTGCTCACACCCGGCAAAGTCCTCGGACTGATGGTCGCCTACTGCGACAACGACGGGAGCGAGCTCAGGGAAAACTTTATCGGCTCGGAATCGGTTCCCGAGGGACCCAAGGATCGCGGGTGGATCGATGCGGGTCTTTTCGGAAAGGTAGTACTTCATGAGTAGCGTGATGTCCTCGAGGAATTTCACGGCGGGTCAGACCGGAGACGACGTGCATGGCGAGTTCATCGACATGCAGGGCGACCGTTATTACGCCATTCGCAACGTGCACAACATGGCGCCGTTCTTCATCAGCGTCGTATCCGCCGACGATCACTGGCTGTTCGTCTCGTCGACCGGCGGCATCACGGCCGGGCGCGTGTCGCCGGAAACGGCCCTGTTCCCGTACGAGACCGTCGACCGGCTGCACCTGTCGGGCAACGATACCGGGCCCAGGACGATCGTGAGGATCAACGACGCCGGTGGCCTGCAATGCTGGGAGCCGTTCAACACGCAGCAGCTGCATCGCTACGCGATCCGGCGCAACATCTTCAAGAATACGCTGGGCAACAAGCTGTGCTTCGAGGAAATCAACGACGACCTCGGACTCGTGTTCCGCTACACGTGGTGCTCCAGCGACGAGTTCGGCTTCGTGCGCGATTGCGAACTCCATAACTTTGGCTCCACCACCGCGCAGGTCGACATCCTCGACGGCCTGCAGAACGTGCTGCCCGCGGGCACCCCGCGCTTCACGCAGACCAATTCCAGCAATCTCGTCAATGCCTACAAATGGGCGGAGCTCGACGAGGAAACCGGGCTCGCCTACCTGGCGCTGTACTCCGGCATTACGGACCGGGCCGAGCCCTGTGAATCCCTGAGAGCGACGAGCGTGTTTTGCCTCGGCGCCAAGGACCCGACGTTCCTGGTTTCGTCGACGCAGCTCGACGCGTTTCGCAATGGCGCTGACGTCAAGCCCGAGTTGCAGAAGCGCGGTATTCGCAGCGCCTACTTCTGTGCACAGAGCCGGAGCCTTGCGGCAGGAGACCAGTGTAGCTGGCGCATGGTGATCGACGCGGAACAGACCCAGGCCGAAATCGTTCAACTGCGACACAAGCTGCGGCAGCCGAAGCAGCTCGCAGAGGCCATCGACGCCTCGGTGTCCGCGGGAAGCGATGCGCTCGCGCGGATCATGGCGGCCGCCGACGGCTTCCAGTCAACGGCCGAGGAAAACGTCTCCGCACATCACTATGCCAACGTGCTCTTCAACGTACTGCGCGGTGGCATCTTCGACGACGGTTACAACGTGTCGTCGCGCGATATTCGCAAAACCGTTGCGCTGTTCAATTCGCGGATCACCAAGCGCAACAGGGAACTCCTCGACGGCCTGCCCGAGCGACTCTCTTACGGTGCTTTGCTCGACCGCGTGCACGCGTCCGGCGACGCACAGTTGCAGCGCCTGGCCCTCGAGTACCTGCCGATTACGTTCGGCCGGCGGCACGGCGACCCGAGCCGACCGTGGAACCAGTTCGCGATCGTCCTCAAGGACAAGCGCGGCGAGGACCTGCTGTCCTACCAGGGCAACTGGCGCGACATCTTCCAGAACTGGGAAGCGCTCGCGCTGAGCTACCCTTCCTTCGTCGAGAGCATGATCGCCAAGTTCGTCAACGCCTCGACGGCGGACGGTTACAACCCGTATCGAATTACCAAGGAAGGCATCGACTGGGAGGTCGAGGAGCCCGACAACCCATGGAGTTACATCGGTTACTGGGGTGACCACCAGATCATCTACCTGCTCAAGTTGCTCGAGCTCTCACGCAGCTTCCATCCTGAAACGCTCCACGACCTGCTGCGCCGCCCGCTGTTTTGCTACGCCAATGTGCCCTACCGCATCAAGCCCTTCGAGTTGCTGATCGAGAATCCTAAAAGCACGGTGGTCTTCGACGAGGACCTCGCGAGCACGATCGAGGAACGGGTCAATGCGCTCGGCGCCGACGGCAAGTTGCTGCTGGACGAAAAAGGCGAAGTCCGGCAGGTCAACCTGCTCGAGAAGCTGCTCGTGCCGCTGCTCGCAAAACTCGGTAACCTCGTCGTCGACGGCGGCATCTGGCTCAACACGCAGCGGCCCGAGTGGAACGACGCGAACAACGCGCTGGTCGGCCAGGGCCTGTCCATGGTGACGCTGTGTTACATGCGGCGTTACCTGCGCTTCCTGCAGGACTTGCTCAGAACCGAGGACGATGCGTTTGCCGTATCCTCACTCGTGGTCGAATGGCTGCGCGGGACGGCGAAGGCGCTTCGCAACCTGCGACAAAAACTCGAAAAGAACAGCATCGACGACGCGACGCGGCGGCGCTCGCTCGCGGCCCTCGGACGGCCCGCATCCGCTTTCCGGGAGGCGCTGTATTCGCGCGGCGATCTCGATGCGCCGGCCGACCTGCCGATCGGCGAGATCCGGGACCTGCTCACGGATGCGCTGGCGGCCGTGGACCACAGCATCGCGGTGAACAAGCGTCCTGACGCGCTCTATCACGCCTACAACATCGCCGACTTCAATGACGACCGGCTGGCGGTCGACAATCTCTACCCCATGCTCGAAGGCCAGGTTGCGGCGCTGAGTTCTGGCGCAGTTCAGGCCGCGGAGGCCGTCGAAGTCGTCGAGGCCCTGTATGAGAGCGCGATCTATCGCGCCGACCAGGACAGCTTCATGCTGTACCCGGACCGCGACCTGCCCGGTTTCCTGGAGCGCAACCGAGTGCCGGAAGAACAGGCAACGGCCATACCGCTGCTGCGCGACATGCTGCGTGCAGGGGATACACGCGTCGTGCTGCGCGATGCCGACGGCCATGTTCGATTCAACGCGGATTTCAGGAACGCCGGCGACGTCCGCGCGGCACTGGATGCGCTCAACGCGGACTACGGGGACAAGGTGGCCGCTTCGCGGCGCGAGATTCTCGGGCTTTATGAAGACGTGTTCGATCACCAGGCGTTTACCGGCCGCTCGGGCACGATGTTCGGCTACGAGGGCCTCGGGTCGATCTACTGGCACATGGTCTCGAAGCTGCTGCTCGCTGTCGCCGAGAATTTCGTCTCCGCCCGCGAAGACGGAGCAGACGAAGGTGCCGTAAGACGGATCGGCGAACTCTATTACCGCATCCGCAAAGGCATCGGGTTCAACAAGACGCCGCTGGAATACGGCGCCTTTCCCGTCGATCCCTATTCGCACACGCCGAAACACGCGGGCGCCCGCCAGCCGGGAATGACGGGACAGGTAAAGGAAGAAATCCTGTCGCGCTTCGTCGAGCTCGGCGCGCGAGTACGCGATGGCGAAATCACGATCGACCCGGCCTTGCTGCGGCGGCGCGAATTTGCGGACGGCGCAAGAACGTTTTGTTATCTCGACGTCGACAAGGCGTGGCGGTCGCTCAGCTTGCCGGCCGCGAGCCTGGCGTTCACGTGGTGCCAGCTGCCGTTCGTCTACATTCTCGATGACGAGGCGCAACCGGGCATCGAGATCGAACGTGACGACGGCCGGACCGAGCGCTTTGACAGCGCCACGCTGTCAGGCGAACTGAGTGCCCACGTATTCAGGCGCACGGGCCGAGTTCGCAAGGTTACAGTCAACCTCACGTCCGAGCAGTTGTTCGGCGACTAGCAGGAGAAGGACCCGCACATGTCAAACCTCTACAAGCGCAGGATGTCGCTCGCCGGCATCGACGTTTCGTCGATGACGACGGACGAACTGCGGCGCCTTGTCCTCAGGATCCTCGAGGGCAAGATCCACGGCCTGTCATTCAGCCCCTATACCGAAGGCCAGGGGCCGGGCACGGTCGTCAGCGAGGCCCAGATTCGGGAGCGGCTTGCGATCATCGAGCCCTACACGCGCTGGATCCGGACCTTCTCCTGCACCGACGGTCACGAACTGATTCCGGCAATTGCGCGCGAGAAGGGCCTGAAGACGCTCGTCGGCGTTTGGCTGGACGACGACAGGGCGCACAACGACCTCGAACTCGAAAACGCGATTCGCGTGGCGCGGGAGGGCCACGTGGACATCCTCGGCGTCGGCAATGAAGTGCTGTTGCGCGGCGACCTGAGCGAAGACGAGCTTCTCGACTACATCCGCCGTGCCAAGGAGGCGCTTCCGGACGTCGAGGTGGGTTACGTCGATGCGTACTTCGAGTTCGCGGTACACCCGCGCATCACCGACGCCTGCGACGTGATACTCGCCAACTGCTATCCTTTCTGGGAGGGTTGCTCTGCCGAGCACGCCCTCCTTTACATGAAGGAGATGTACCGCACGGCCCAGGCGGCCGCCAACGGCAAGCGCGTCGTCGTCAGCGAGACGGGCTGGCCGAATATCGGCACCGCCGAGGGCGCCGCCGTGCCGTCCTACGAGAACGCGATAAAGTATTTCGTCGATACCTTCCAGTGGGCCGAGACGGAGGATATCGAGGTGTTCTACTTCTCGTCCTTCGATGAAGCCTGGAAGGTTGCTGCAGAGGGCGACGTCGGGGCATTCTGGGGCCTCTGGGACAAGGACGGGAATCCGAAGTACTGGTAACGGGTAGACGGCACTCCCGCACGGGCAACGCCGCGGTTAGAAAGCAGGGTGGAATGGGCAGACCAACGATAGACGATGTTGCGACGCTGGCGGGCGTATCAATCAAGACCGTATCGCGCGTCGTCAACCACGAGCCGAACGTTCGGGAGTCGACGCGAGAGAAGGTCGAAAAGGCCATCGCGCAGCTCAAGTACCGGCCCAATGTCTCGGCACGCAATCTCGCGAGCCATCATGCGCACCTCATCATTCTCGTCTACGACGATCCCAGTGCGTACGAGGCGCCCAGTGCGCAATACATTCTCAACATGCAGGAAGGCGCATTGAAAGCCTGCAACGGAGCCGGATTCGAGCTGCTGATCCATCCCTGCAATTATCGCGACCCGCACGTCGGCAGGGAGTTGCAGTCGCTGATCAGCCGGGTTCGCGCCGCCGGCATTATTATCGCGGCGCCACTGTCCAACATGCCCAACATCGTGCGGGCCGTGCGCGAAACCGGCACAGCTTTCGTCCGGCTCGCGCCCGGCTCGGGAAACGGCGACGAATACACGGTGGCAACCAACGACCGCGAGTTCAGCGCCGAGATGACGCGCTACCTCGCATCGCTCGGTCATGAACGCATCGCGTTCATCAAGGGAGATTCTGCGCACAAGGCTGTCGGCAATCGCTACGACGGCTACCGGGACGGGCTCGAGCAATCAGGCATTCCTTACCGCGCCGAGCTGGTGGCGCAGGGAGACAATTCGCTCGGGTCCGGCGAGGCCGGTGCGGCCGAGTTGCTGCAACGTGAGCCGCGCCCTACCGCAATATTCTGCGCCAACGACGACATGGCGGCCGGCGTGCTCCGCGTCGCAACGCGGCTGGGAGTCCGGGTGCCGGACGAATTATCGATCGCAGGCTGCGACGACATCGCCTTGTGCCAGCAGCTGTACCCGTCCCTGACCACGATTCGCCAGCCGCTCAGTGCAATGGCCGAGATCGCATCACAGGCACTGATCGAAGGTTCGCGTGGCCGGCCGCACGAGCCCGGACGCGACGTGGTCCCGGGGAGCCTTGAGATCCGGGAATCGACAGCGCCGCCGCCCGCTAACGAGTAAAGCGGATGCTGTCGAGGTAGACGGTGACCGGGGATCGCCTGCCCTGCAGCGTCACGACGAACCCGGTCTTGAGGCTCGACAAGTCCTCGCCCTCGAGCGACAGGTCGTAGCGACGCCATTCACGGGTCAGCGCGACGGCCCGGGTCTTGACGATGGCGGAATCGGGATGTGCCGTCTTGCGATCGAGCAGGCCGACGCCGAAAGACACCTCCTCGCCGCCTCTTTCGCCGCGCGCCCAGACTTCGAGTCTCGATGCGCCGGTCAGGTCAAAGCCACCGTCCTGCTCGCCCCAGTTATTGGGCGGGTGCTGCCATGCGACGCCGACCCAGCCGCCCCTTCGCGAATAACGCAGCCGTATCGCGTGCTGCCCTTCGTGGACGTCGCCCTCGTAGTCCCCCTCCAGCGTCAGCGCACTGGCGCCACCCATCATGCCGCTCGGCACCCAGGGCATGTCCTCGAAACCCTCCTCGTACACCGCAACCGGCATGCGCGGCCGCCATTCGCCCGTCACGAGGAGCGGAATGTTCGCGGTGGCCGCGTTGCCCGCCCCGTCGCGCGCATAAGCGAACAGTCGATACGCGCCGGGTTCCTCGGGCATGCGGACCGTCGCGCTGCCGTTGGTCGACTCGACAATGGCCCCGTCGATGTCCGGCAAAGCCCGCCGGAAGTCACCGCCCGTCAGGTATTCCCCCGACTCCGGGCGCAGCGCCCACGTGACGGTTACTTCGCCGCCGTCCGGGTCGCCGGCGCGCGTACTGGCCGTTAGCGTCGCACCAGGCTCGAGCGCGGCGTCGCCATCGATGACGACGGGCTCGATGGTCGGAGACGCATCGTCCGGCGGCTTGCCCGTCCAGAGCTCGCTCAGGACGTCGACCGCGCCCAGCGTGGCACCGTCGTCAAGCAGCATGCCGAACCACGTGGCCGTTGCTTCCATCTTGTGTCCCCAGAGAAACGCGTAGGCGCCGAGAGACTGGCCGCGCGACTCGAGAACCGATTTCTCGTAGCTTTGCCGGTAGAAGTCGGCCTTTTGTGTGCTGGTCTGCTCGTAAGGCGCGCCCCAGTCGGTCGTCGGCATTTCCCAGGGTCCGACGGGGCCGAATTCCGTGATCACGAAAGGCTTGGTGGCGCCGCCGGCGCGCAGCCGATCGGCGACGGACGGCGCACCGCCGTAGGAATTGATGCCGTGAATATCGATGGCAGGGCTGCGCCGGTGGACAAACTCGATGCGTCCCCCGCCGACCTCTGCCGTCACTGTCATCGTCGGGTGGTGCGGGTCGAGTTCCTTGACCATGGCGGCGACGTCGTTGACCGCCTTCCAGATGACCGGATCGTCGCCGGACTCGAAGCCCTCCATCTCGTTACCGATGCCCCACATCAGCAACGCCGGATGGTCGCGGTAGGCGAGTACGGCCTCGCGCGCCCTTTGCAGCTGGTCCTCTACCTGCTTCGGGTCACGGTAGTCGAAGCCATGGCGTTCGTGGCCGAGCCAGATGCCGACCGTGACGGTCAGGCCGAGACGCTGCGCAGCGTCGAGAATCTCGCCCGCGCCGTCGACGCTCCAGGTGCGAACCGAGTTACCGCCCAGGGCGGCCAGCTTTTCCAGCGGACCGCTGCCGCCGGCGCCCCGGATCAGGTACGGCTCGCCACCGCGCAGCAGCTCCCAGCCGTCGCCGGTCTCCCGCAGCTCGACCGGCACGGCCTCGGATGCGGCCACGGCCGGTAACAATGCGAGAAGAAGCGTTGCGAACCGGTAAATTCGACTCAACCTCCGTTCGGCGTAACCAGCCCGGGACACCCGTCACACTGCGGCGGCCTGTAGGTGTACCCCCACGAGAAAAGCACTTCGAGCACGGCTACGTTGCCACCCTCGATGAGGGGCCTCCAGAAAGTCGACTCGAACCGGAACAGGTTGTCTGCGGTCAGCTCGTTGAGCGTCACGGGGCCGAACTCGAAAAAGGTCGACGAACCGTAGAAATTGTCGAGTACAGACCGGTACGCCTTGAGCGCCTGGTCGCGAATCAGGGGATCACCGGCGGCGTCCCACAATTCGTGCAGCGCCTGGGCCGTGTACCACTGGTTCTCGCCCGACGGCGCTCGGGCCAGTGCTGTGGCCCACAGGTAGAAGCGTGCTTTTGCGCCCGTTGGTCCCGCCGGGATCCGGTTATTGAGATCGAACTTGCTCGGACCGCCGGGGTTGTTGGGATTGAACTCGAAAGTCGGGACCAGGGCGAACGGGTTTTCGGGGTCTCCCAGTACACAGGTCTCGAAGCCCACGCCGGCTTCCGCGCAGGCGAGGTCGAGAACCAGGTCGGTCGGCAGAACGATCTGCTCGAAAACCACCGCGTTGCTGTCATCGGGCTGATCGCACGCGCTCAGGCCCAGTGCACCGAAGCCGATCGCGAGCAGCGCGAGTCTTTTCATGACCGCCAGACGGTGGGTATGTCGAATAAGCTTTCTCATAGTCGTAATTCCTCAGCTATACGCGCAGCGGTCAAAACTCGTACGTAAAGTACAGAACCGTCATGAAGATGTATTCGCCCTCCGTGACCGGGTCGATATCGTCGGCTGGAACAGCCAGCGCGTCGCCGGACCGATAATGCGCACGGATACCAATCTTGGTCGCCCGATCCTCGGCTGTCAGGGAGCCGAACGAACTCGTCGTTCCGCCCAGCAGCACGTTGTAATCGAGGAACACCTGCTCGGGGAAAATCACGTTGAACTGTCGGTAGAAGTCGTAAGGGCCCCAGGAGTCCTTCATGTAATAACCGGAGACGGTATGACGTCCGCCGAATATCGCCTTCCAGTGGAACTGCCAGTAATCACGAGCGCCGCCCTCTGGGTTGCCCGTCGACTGGTCGAATCCGCGAACGAACTTGGTGATGTACTTCTGCCCGGGCTTCGGGTTGAACACCATGCGGCTCGAGACCGTCCAGACGTCTTCGGCGGACAGTCCACCACCGAACGGCACGTTGATATCCAGCGCCGGCTCGAAGTAGAGATGGGCATCCGTGGCCGTCGGGAATTCCGTGTAGCCGCCACCGATGTCGAACGCGAATCTCGCGTCTTCCCGCCAGTCGTTGTCCCACGAATAGAACTGCGTGGCGCCTGTCGGATCGTAGGTGAGGAAGACCTCGGCGGAACGCGCTTCACGATTGCCGAGAACGGCAAACGGGTCAGCGTCGCGGTTGCGGGGAGTGACGCCGGGACGCAGCAGTCCGTTCGAGTCGATTGCCGGTGCGATGAACGGATTGGCATCGACCAGGTTATTGCGGTACATGACGCGCGGGAACACCGCGAGGTTGCCGAACGACTTGATGAACCCGGCTTCGAACTCCCGCTTGTTGCCCAGACCGGAGTACGGCAACACGCTCGGGTCGTTCACGCCGTACACCTTGTGATGCTGGCCACCATCGGCAACCATCCCGGCGTGGTGGGCGGACACGTAGGACTGCGCACCGAACAGGTCGAAGCTGAACTTGGCCTTGAAGCCGAACGCATCCTCGTCGGTGACCTTGTCGAGCAGCACATTGCCGTTGGCGTCGATGCGCGTGTAGACCTCATCCACCTTTTCGTTCGCAGACCAGATGCCGCCCAGCTCGAGTTCCCAGCCGTTGCTGAATTCCTTCCTGGCGTACAGGGTCGTCTGGCGCGACTGCCTCTCGGTGGCACCCGTCGCTCCGGTTGCCGATTCGCGGCGCGAGAAATCCTCGGAGTGAATGAACGTCCACTCTATGCCGTTGAACTCGAGGTCGTACTTGATCATCGCCTTCGGGTTGGCACCCCAGTAGACCTCGGGGCCGGCCAGGAGCGTGAGACCGCCCCACTTGTCGCCCTTGCCCGAAATCTCTACGCCATACGGAGCCTTGGCGTTCCAGATATCCATGCCCAGCGTATCGGTTGCCTCCCACAAGAGGCCGAAGAAATCGCCTTCATAGCCCCAGTGGAAGCGCGGCGTGTGATAGAACGCCTCGACGTCGAAGTTCTCACCCTCGTACTTCGCGTCGAAGTCGTAGATCTCGACGCGCTCGGTATCCGAAGTGCCGATGCGCTTGACGAAAACGTTGCCATCGAGCTCGTCTTCGGTAAACCGGATTTGCGGCAGCCCGCGGTCACCGTAAGTGAACTCCAGCGGCCGCTTGTCCGCCACGTTGCCCAGAATGTTGAGCGTAAACTGGCCCGAAACGTCGTCCGAGGGCTGGAATTCGAAATCGAGATCGAGCCACTGCCCGTCGGAAAACTCGACGCCTTTTTCGCCGTCGACGCGAACGCTCTCGTCCGAGCCACGCGTCACGAGTTCGCCGCGGAACCGGCCGCCCTTGAATGCGAGCTTCTGCTTGGACTCTTCTGTTTCACTCCGCAGTTGACGTACCTCGCCCTTCAACTCGAGGTAGTCCATGTTGATGTCATTAATGGCCTGGTTGAAGGCAGCTTTCTTGTTCTGGTAGGGATCCAGCGCGAAGATCTCGCCCAGCACGTCGTAGGCCATCCTCGGCCTCGCCGTGTAAATGCCGTCCGCATTTTTCGTGCCCAGAGCCGTGATGCCGAACCACTCCTCGTTCATGTTGTTCTGGCCTTCGGCCCAGTCGAACAGGTAGGCCTGGTTCGACCACGAGGCGTTGTTGTCCTGCGTGTCGAGGTTCTCTTCCTGCAGGTACTTCCACCACTCGTCGCGCCATTCGAACACGAAACCGCCGATCGAGTTGCCTTCTTCACCGTTGCCCGCGGCCTTGTTGTACATCTCCTGCCACTGGTCCTTCAGGATGCGGGCTTGCGAGACCTGGTCTTCGCGGAATTCGCGTGCATTGAACGCGTCGCTGCCGAATTCGAAGAACAGCACCGGAAGATCGAGCTTCTGGTCGACATCTTCCCAAAGACTCGTAAAGCTCGGACCGCGATAGACGTTGCTGCCCAGGACATCCAGGTCGGGCATCAATTCGGCGATCAGGTCAATGTACTGTATGTCGCCGTTGACGATCGTGAACGGGACGTTGGGCGCGATGGACTTGCCGTCCCGGATAGTCTCGTTGAACAGGCTGTAGAGATACCTCGCCTTGGCCGTATTCTGCTCACCTTCCGGGAGATTCTCGATCTCGAAGCTCGACCAGGACAGGCCATAGTTGCTCTCGTTGCCGAAAGCAAACATGAGGACGCCCGGGACGTCCTTGTACTGGTTGACGATTTCCAGCGCTTCGGTCTTGAGCGTCGTGCGCGTCAGCGGATCCGAGTAATCGGTAAACGGTACCCATTGGCCGCCGATCGTCGCACCGTAACGGCCCATGAGCGGGTTGATCACCGTCATGATGCCGTACTCGCGGTAGACGTACGTAACCCACTGGGGCGGCATGAAGTTGAAGCTGCGGATCGTGTTGATGCCGGCTGCCTTCATCAGGGAAAACTCGTAGTCGAGCACCTTGCGGATGAAGTCGTCGGGCTCGCCCCACAGGTTGTAGGAGTAATTCTGGCCGCGGGGCGAGTAACCCCAGACCACGCCCTTGACGTAGTAATCCTGCCCATTGACGAGCAGCTTCCAGCCGCTGTCGTCCTTCCTGGTCGTCACCACGTCGGCGGCCTGCGCCTGCACCGCGAACGCGACGGAGAGCACAAGGCCTGCCGCCAGAACACAGAACGCACTTTTCACGTTGTTTAAGAAGCTTGAACTCGCCATAGCGACCACTCTTTTTTGATTATGGGTTTCTTTGTGAATGTCGAAGACTTGTGCCGTCATGGCCCGCTCCCGTCGGAAATCACGATGGAGATATCGTCATAGTAAACGTCCGCAAAACTGGACGAATCGCCGCCCGTGGTCCCCGTCAATTGCAACGTTACGCCACCCGAAACATCGGCCGAAACCGGGACCGAAAAACTGAAATCGGTCCACACGTCGGGGTCGGCATTCAAAGCGAGAGGACCTCCACCGAGGATCTGGGAACTGGAAGCGCCGCCTCCACTGATCTCGGTGAAGAACTCGGCAAATGCAACGCCGCCTACGCCAAAGCTGCCTCGCGCCGAGAACGTGATGCTGGCCGTCTGCCCGATTGCAACCGGCGTCCGGTTTGCCTGCTTGATGATGGACGCGGATCCCGGGGTCGTATTGTTGATACGCCCGGCATAAGTGCCCGTCTTCGGGTTCGTCGTGACAACCGTCTGCTCGCCCGGATCCATGCTGACAGGAAACAGCGCCCAGTCCGACAGGTCGCCCGTTTCGAATCCGCCGTTGATCGCGATTTCGCCGGTACC
>JBFIFN010000043.1:0-14578 GCA_041602775.1 Woeseiaceae bacterium
CTCGACCCGACCACCATCTGCAACGGCGTTTCGCCGCAGGCCGCGCAATCGCGCGCGCGACTGCGCCCGCTCAATGCGGACTCGGTGCGGCTGGTCGACGTCGAGTATGACGGCGAGTCGAGGGCCGGCCCGACGTTGACGCTGAACTTCAGCGAGCCGGTGTCGTTCTCCGTTGTCAATCAGACGGCCGTCGGGTTTCGGATCGACATTCGCATCGAAGCGGACGCGACAAGCGGCCTGGCGCCGGACGCGGAGCCCAGTTCTGCGCTGCACCGGCAGGTCGTGCATGAAAAGGCGGCGCCGGTCCCCTACGTCATCAACCTCGCCTCGTTTCAACGCACGCCGACGATTGCCGACGCGTCCTCTGTCGAGGTACCCGACGGCCGGCGGCTGTTCTATACCGAAACGCGCATCGACGGTGTCACCTGGTTCCGACTGCGGCTCGGCGACTTCGCCTCCGCCGAGGAAGCGCGCAGTGCGCTGACGGCGATGGGCGGCCGGTTCGCCGACGCATGGATCGGCAAGGTCGACGATGCGTCAAAGGATGTCGTCCTGGTTGCCGCGGATCGCTTCGCGAAGACCTCGGCGCCTGCCGAGGCCGACGAAGTCGACCGGCTCATGGCCGAGGCTCGCCGCGAGATCGTAAGCGGCAACTCGCCGCGCGCCATCCAGATCTATACGAAGGTGTTGCAGCTGCCGCCGCACCCGCGCCACCCCGAGGCGCAGGAGTATCTCGCCGTGGCGCGCGAGAAGCAGGGACAGCTCGCGCATGCGAAAGCCGAGTACCAACGTTACCTGTCGCTGTATCCCAATGCCGAGGGCGCGGCGCGCGTCAGCCAGCGCCTCGCCGCCATGCTGGCCAGCGACCGGCCGGTCGACAGCGTGGCGGCAGCCGCTGCAGGCGCGAGGCGAACCGGCGATGCGTGGCGTGTGCAGACCTACGCCGCCCAGTACTACCGACGGGACGTCAACCAGCGCGACGAGCAGGAAGAGATCATCAGCCAGTCCGCGCTGTATTCCGATATCAATGTCGATGCGCGGCGCCGCGGCGAGCGCTTCGACCTGAGCACCCGACTGTCGGGCGGCTACCGCAGCGATTTCCTCGACGACGCCGTGAGCTCGGGCGATCAAACCCGTATCTCGTACGCCTATTTCGACGTCGACGACGCCGTTACCGGTTTGCGCGCACGCCTCGGCCGCCAGTCGCGCAACACGGGCGGCGTACTCGGTCGCTTCGACGGCCTGGACCTCGGCTACCAGCTTACCGAGCGCATCCTGCTCGGATCGGTCGTCGGCAAGCCGGCGTATTCCGCCAACGATGGTGTTGACGATTCCCGGACGTTCTACGGCGCCAGCGTCAACTACGGGCCGGTGTTCGACGGGCTCGAACTCGGCGTGTTCTTCATCCAGCAGACCATCGAGGACGTCAATGACCGCCGCGCAACCGGCGTCGAGTTCCGCTATTTTGGCGAGCGCCAGAGCGTCTGGGGACTCATCGACTACGACACGGGTTACGGGGAGATCGGCAGCGCATTCCTGCAGTCGAACTGGCGCGTCACGCCGAGGTTTTCGTTGCACGGCTCGCTCGACCGCCGGCGCAGCCCCTTCCTGAGCACTGGCAATGCCTTGATCGGGCAGCCCGTCGAAAACTTCGGACAGCTCGCCGATATCTACTTCGAGGACGAGCTTCGGCAGCTGGCCCTGGATCGCAGCCCGGTCTCGACGACCTACTCGTTCGGCGTGGCGCACTCGCTGACACCCAATCTGCAGATCAACGCCGACGCCAACCGCAGCACGATCGAGGCTACCCCGGATTCCGGCGGCGTCATCGGCTCGCCCGCCTCCGAGTACAGCTACCTGTCGGCCAATCTCGTTGCGAGCAGCCTGTTCCGGGAGGGGGACGTCATTATCGTCGGCACGCGCTACTCGGATTCCGGCTCGGCCGAGGTGACGACGCTGACGCTCGACGGCCGTTTTCCGTTTCGTTCCGGCGTGCGCATCAATCCCCGTTTGCGGGCCGACCGGAGGGAGCGCGCCGCGCTGCAGGGCCTCGAGTGGTTCTACTATGCCGGGCTGCGCCTGCAGTATCGCGCGAGCCGCGGATTCCGCATCGAACTCGAGGCCGGCAAGCAGTTTTCGACGCAGGACGGCGACGTCGTCGGCGACGACCGCGAGTCCTGGTTCGTCAACCTCGGTTACCAGCTATTCTTCTGAGCATGATGTTCGCACGCTTTTCCAAAGCATTCCGGGCGTTGTTTTCTGCGGCGCTGGTCGGCGTGCTCGCGTCCTGTGCCTCGAACCCGTCTGCATTTACCCGCGAGTTCCTCGACACCGGCACCGGAGTCACCCTCACGGCGAGCCGAGTGCCGCTGGTCCTTTACAGGGACAACCCGGCAGCGGCCGCATACGCGCGCAATGTCGTTCACATGGGTCCCGTCGAAGTCAATCGTTCCGGCGAGTACCGGTATTTCCTGTGGGTTGGCATCTGGAACACGCTGCAGTCGCCGGACGCCTCACTGTCGCGCGACGGGTTCGAGACGATCATCATCACCGTCGACAGCGAGTCGATGGCGCTGGAACTCGCCGGCTGGACGCCCGCGGCAATCAACGCCAGCGCGCCCGTGTATACCCGGCCCGTCGCGTCGGCCGCGGACGCCTATTATCCCCTGACCGTTGACCAGATTCGCTTCATCGCCGAGGCGCGCAGCATCCGCTTGCGGACGACGGGAAGCTCGCCCAGGGAGTACATGCTCTGGAGCGCACAGGGCAGTGCTCGCCAGGGTCTGCTCGCGTTTCTCGATCGCGTCGGATACTGAAAACTCGCTCCTGCAGGAACGGAGTATTACGAAGCATTTGACCCCGTCGTTCGTCTCACGTAAGAACAGTTGAGGTTCGTGCTTTGAAACGGGGGCATGCCTTGCGAGAGCAAATCCTCGATATGCTGGCTTTTCCGCGCCTGCTCGTTCGCGCGAGAATCGACCTGGAGAATTGCAGCCACGCCGGCAACTTCGCGCCGGGTGATCCCGTGTGCGCCAACTGCGCAGACCGGCTCGAGTGCGGCTGGCTCTACCAGAACGACGCCTTCTCCGGTCTCGGTGAAAAACACATCGACGACCTCGTCGAGGCGCTGGATTTTGCAGTCGATTTCGTCGACGCGTCGTCATTCCGCTCGGGCCATCCGCCGAAGACAGACTGCCCCTGCGATGTTTGCGTATGGCTCGAAAAGGCACGCCAACTCTACGCCCGGGTCAGCGAGACCGAATAGCATTCTTACCGATCGCATTGAACTATACTCTCCACTCTTGCGCGGAGTAGATGTATGAACCTGTTTGCCGAGCTGAAGCGAAGGAACGTGGTGCGCGTCGGGATCGCCTACGTCGTGATCGGCTGGGTCCTCGCGCAGGTCGCCGAGTTCGCGTTCGAAAATTTCGGCGCACCCGACTGGGTATTGAAAACATTCGTCACGCTCCTGTTACTCGGTCTCCCGCTTGCGCTGTTCTTCGCCTGGACTTTCGAGTTGACCCCCGACGGGATCAAGCGCGAGGAAGATATCGATCGATCACAGACGGCAAGAACGTCGACCCGTCGCACCCTCGACTACGTCATCATGGCAGCCCTGGTCGTCGCCCTCGGCTATTCATGGTGGTCACGCCAGGCCGTGGAGGAGGCAGCGACGCCGGACACGGTGACTGCTGTTGCCGAGCAGGAAGACACCGGGCAGAGCGCGTCGGAGTCCCGGTCGATCGCCGTGCTGCCATTCGTCAACATGTCGTCCGATCAGGCGCAGGAATGGTTTTCCGACGGGTTGACCGAAGAGATCCTGAATGCCCTCGCCCGCACGCCGGACCTGCTCGTGGCCGCGCGCACCTCGTCGTTCAAGTACAAGAATTCCGATGAGGACATACCCACGATAGCGGCTGCGCTCGGCGTCGCACATGTTCTCGAGGGCTCCGTGCGTTCATCGCGGGACCGCCTGCGCGTTACCGCGCAGTTGATCCGGGCGAGCGACGGTTTCCACCTCTGGTCGCAGACTTACGACCGCGAGCCCGAGGACGTGATCCAGATCCAGGAAGACATCGCGATCGAGATCGCCAGGGCACTCGAAACGGCGATGGACCCGGATGCGCTGGCGCGCATGGTTTCCTCCGGCACCAGCTCGGTCCCGGCCTACACCGCCTACCTCGAGGGTCTCGCGGCCAATACCACGACGCTTTCCACGGCCGACGTGTATTCGTTCCTCGGGGCCCGTGATGCTTACCTGCGCGCAATCGAACTCGACCCGGAGTTTTCGTTTGCCTACTGGGAGCTGGCGCAATTCTGGGAGGTCCAGGCACGCACGACCAACATCGTCGCCGGTATTGTCGACATGCCGAAGGAACAGATGATCGCCGAGTTCGAGGATGCCCTGGAAAAGGCCATCCGCTACGAGCGCGACCCCCTCAACCGCCTCAGGTTCCGCGTCCTGCAGGCCGCCGAGGACCTGCAGCTTTCCGAGGCGCTGCGGCTCAACACCGAGTATCTCGAACAGCGGCCGAACGACCAGGATGCCCAGAGCCGGCAGCTCGAACTGCTCGCGGACCTGGGCATGGTCGACGAGGTGCGAGCCGCGATCGAGGATTACAAACGGAGAGACGGCTACGACATCGTCGTTACGAACAACTCAATCACGATGTCGATGCTGACGCGTGACAAGGAATTTGCCCGCCAATACGCGCTCGACGCGCTGCGGCGCATACCCGACCGGCCCTTCATCCAGTACCAGTCGCACCGCACGTTGTTATGGGCCGGGGACATCGACAACGCAAGTGCGCTGTTGCCCGCGATTCAGGCCAGCGATTTGCCGCAGTCGACGCGCACGCTCGCGCAGTTGCGCCAGGCCTGCGGCGAGGGCAACCTCCGGGAAGCCAGGCGCCTGTACGACGCCATGATGGCAAAGCACGCCGATGACCTGTCGATGGACTGGATCAGCAAGAAAGTCTACGGCCGCGACGACGAGGCTGAGCGCCTGCTGCAGCCGTATGACGAGAGGGGTGAGCTCGATGTCCTGATGGACTTCGTGTCGTATCACTATTTCGATCCGACGCCGTTTCCGAACCTGGTGCAATACCTGAAATCGCAGGGTGTCGAGCCACGTGAGCCCGTCGAGATGACCTATCGGTGCAAGGCGTAAAGTTCAAACTGACTCAATAGACAGCCGAAGTGGCGACTTCTGCACCAACCGAAGGACAAGCGACGACCACAGCCCAAGCATGAAGGCCCCTCAACAAGGGAAAGAGACCTTGCGGGCGCATTATCCGCGAAATTATGTCGAGTTGCTTTACAAAAGAGCGACTGCGCTGGGTCTGTCAAATCCTAAGTCGTTGAACTTTAGACGTTTACGATATAGGCACACTTCTTGCAATTCGTCAGTGAAAGTCAATAAAAATGAGGTGACCGAACATGCCCAAGCTCAAACTGATAATCGCAACACTGTTGGTAGGTTTGCCGCTAGTCGCAAACGGTGCTCGCATCGAGATATGGCAGAGCGATACCGGTCTCTTCGACTTGGCCGACGCAGATGCGCTGATCGCATCCGGCGATGCGGACTTTGTCGATCTCTACGATGGACTGATTGATTTCGACGACTTGGGCGACGCAACGACGGGCATTAGCGGTCTTAACGTCCCGTGGCCGGGAGGTGTAACCTCTGATTTTGCCGCCAGAATCAGCGGCAGCATCGACGTCGTTTCTGATACGCTCTGGGGGATTTTCGTCAACCATGATGATGGCGTTCGGGTAACTCTGAATGGTGTTGAGATTATTTTCGCTGATGGTCTGGCAGATAATCGGTTGAGCGGCAGCCAAACCAACGCACTGCTGTCCGCCGGATCCAATTTTGTCGAGATCACCTTCTTTGAGCACCTTGGCGGTGCCTCCCTCGAGTTCTATGCCGGGCCAAGTGGAACGGTTGGGGCCGGGTCTCTCGCAGGTTTACGGACTGTCCCCGAACCCTCCACCCTCGCACTTATCGGCATCGGTCTGCTCGGCATGGGAATGGCCAGACGCAAGAAAGCCTGATCCACGCTTCGATTCACAGAGACCCCGCCTTGAGCGGGGTTTCTTTTGTCTCGAAAGAAATCCTCTTGTGGCCTCTAGTGGCCGCGACGCGACGGTCGCCGCACCTGGGCTGTTATCTCTCCTGCTGACCCCTGCCAGCCTGTCTAGGAGATGCCACCAAGTCCCGCACAGGCGGCGTCACTCCAGCGCACTGACGGTCGATATGTCGATCAGCGGGTTGGCCGCGATCATGCCGTCAGCCGTGAGCTCGGGATAAGGTTTTCCAAGGGCACGGCAGCGTTCGGCGATGTCGGGATACGACCACTCGAACAGCGTACGAGCACGCTCGTCGGCCGTCAGACGCGACTCGTCGTACAGTCCTGCCGCGCGCCGCTGCCGCTCGGCTTCGAACAAAATGATGCCGACCACGACCGACACGGTCAGCGACGATCCGTGACCGTGCATTGGAATAGCTATGTGCTCGTCGGCCTCGGCGCGCGCAGCGTCGCTCAGCCCAACGCGCTCGCCCCCGACCATGATAGCCACCTTCTGCGTGTAATCGACATCGCGATAATCGCGGGATCTTTCGCCACTGTGCGCGGCCACGAGCCGCCATCCGTCGGCACGTAACGCCCTGAGCGCGACGGGGGTCGAGCGGTGGGTCGTCACGGCAACCCAGTGCTTCGCGCCGCCCAGGCTCATGTACTTACGACGCGCCAACTCGCCTGTCGAGGTAGTGTGTACTTGCTGAATGCCGACGGCGTCGGCCGTGCGGATGATCGCGGAGACGTTGTGGGGTTTGGCCACCGCGTCCATGAGCACCGTAAGGTCGGGCTGGCGAGCGTCGAGGGCGCGCTGGTGGTTTGCGGTTTGATCGCGTGTCATCGGTGTTCCTTGCCGCACGTGTGCCGATATCGTAGCAGCGGGCTACGCGCGCGAACCGGTACGGCTTCACAAATGCTCGCTGGTGCGTCGCACCCGCATTCCGGCTTATGTTGCATAGCGACCGTGAGAAGTTTTTCTGGACGTGCGCATCAAGGACATTTGAAGACGGGAATTTCTCCATCAAGCCACCATTCCCTGTCCCTGATCGGGACATGTTTACCCGGTGACTTGATGATGTGTGCCGGCGTTGCTCCTCGCTCTCTTACAAAGCCGATCACTTGGTCTTCTGAGAGACAAAGTGCATACCGGATTTGATCCTCGCCAAGTTCATCAACCTCGCGCCGAAGATTCTTGTTTGCCCTGTACTGAGTGCTCTGGCTACCCATGCCCTTCATGTGTACCAGCAGAAAAAGATCATAGGCGATAGCGCGGTTCGTCGTTACACCCAGGCCGTCACGATACATTACGCCAATATTGTTGTAGGCATCACCATTTCCGAGTTCCAACGCTCTGAGAAACCAGTCCATAGCCAGCGTGTAATCCTGAGGAAATCCTTCTCCCTTGTAGAAGAACATGCCGATGGTGACCATGGCCTTCGTATCGCCTTGCTCTGCAAGTGTTTCAAACTCTCGATAGGCGGCCTCATAGTCGCCGCGCTTGAGCGCTGACATTGCCTCGGGAACCGCTGCGTAGGCCTTGACACAAAGAAGTGAAAGCAGACATATGAACACGCAAAGCAAGCTGGAAGTGAATCGAGCTGACATGGAATCCTGGCCAATCACGGTAGTCCAGCGCTAACTTTATCCGACACCCGGGGCTTTGGGAGGTACTGCGTCAAACTTCGGCTCTCTTTACGACCAGAAAGCTGTCTTACCGGGCCGTGAGTACGAACAGGCCGTTGCGCGTGTCGCTCACGAGGATATTCCCGGACGGCAGGAACGGGTAAACGCTCCAGGCCCCGTCGAAACGGCGGTTGTCACCGGCTGGAAAGGTGTCGAAGAAGGCGATTTCGTCCAGGTCCGCGGCAGCGAGATCGCCGAACTCGAGGATGCGCAGGCCCGACGTGTAGTTGGCCTCGAACACGCGATTACCGAGGACGTACAGATTGTGGTCGATGGACGCTGTCGGGCCTTCATACGCTGCCACGTACGCGGGCGCATCGAGATCGGTCACATCGAAAATGTGCGTGCGCGTGGGTACGCCGAAGTCGATCTCGTCCAGCTCATCGCCCACCAGCAAGAAACGGTGGTCCCCGGTAAACCAGCCCTGGTGGACGAAGCCCAGCTGCGGATAGTTGAAGCTGGCGATCGACACGGTCGACGCCTTGTTGCTCACGTCGACGAGTTCGACGCGGTCTTCAGCAAAGTTGGCGCAAACCTCGGAGTTCGCATGGTCTGCGTCAGGACCCGCATACGACACGCAATGCGCATCGTGCACGTCGAAGAG
This sequence comes from Woeseiaceae bacterium, assembly GCA_041602775.1. GTDB lineage: Bacteria > Pseudomonadota > Gammaproteobacteria > Steroidobacterales > Woeseiaceae > UBA1847. Next base: position 8,368 of record JBFIFN010000043.1, read on the forward strand.
GTCGTGGCAGCCGGCGAACAGCGGACTGTTCGGCACAGCGATGTCGATGATGTGCAGGCCCTGATTACAGGTATCGGTGCCAACGGCGTAGGCGAAACCCGTTTCCTCGCTGATCGCCAGGTTGTGCGCGCTCCCGAAATCGCCGTACAGCGCATCCTCGATGAACCTTTGCGGTGCGCTGACATTGCGCAGGCGCGTCAGGTCGAACACCTGCATGCCGTGCGCTCTGGCAGCATCGGCGACGATATAGGCGTGATCCCGGTACACCTTGATGTCGCGCCACGGCGACGCGATGGTCACGGTCGGCAAGATGCCGAGGTAGACGGGATCGTCGGGATCCGTGACATCGACGAAGGCCGTACCGTTCGCCATGCCCATCAGCGCGTATTCTTTACCGCTTTGCGCATCAGCCCAGCCCCAGACGTCGTTGCCCGCCGTGCCCTGCATGGACGACAGGGACAGGCGGCTCCGCAGATCGATTCCCAGGCAGGAAAAATCGGCTGCACTGCCACCATCGCAACTCGCCGGACCGGTTCCCAGGCTTTCCGGCGCAGGCCCGGACCCGCTATTGCCGCTTCCTCCGCATCCCGCCGTGATGACAACCGTCGCGACCGCGACGACGATCAAACCGCCTGTGTTGCGAAGTGCCCTCGCCACCCGCTCGCGCACCGTCGTCCCGACCCTAGAACTCCCAGTAAACGCTTAACCCGGCGCGCAGCCGATCGTACTGGCCGCGCGGATCCGACGAGTCAAGGTCTTCCTGTTTGAGATCGAAGCGCAGCGAAAGCTGTTCGGTGAACCGGTAACGCGCCGATGCCTCGACCTCGAGTTCCTGGTACTCCTTGGTCGCCTGCGTCGGGTTGTCGAACGCGAACGCATTGTCGTATTGCTGGTCGCGATAGCTGATTTCGAATTCCGCCGCCAGTTGGTCGGACAGTTCCAGCGTCGTCTCCAGGCTGATCTTGTCCCTGGAGTAGTCGTTGTATCCGACATACTGGTCTTTGCGGCTGGTCAGCGAATACACGAGCTCGGTGACGACGCTGTCGCTCAGGCGGTGCCGCAAACCCAGTTCGAGCACGCCGTACTGGTACTCGAGCGCCGGGTTCGACCCCGAGGATTCGCCATTCTCGTCCCTGGCACGACGCTCGTCGAAGGACCGCACGTAATACTCGTAGCCGATCGCGAGCCGGGTCGTTCTTGCCAGCGGTATCTTCAACACACCTTGCAGCCACACGTTCGAGAGATCGTACGACGATGCCGTCGGCACATCCTCGTAATCGCGAACGGCAAATCCGCCGTTGATTTCGTATCGATAGCGACCGATGCGATTCCTGAGTTCGGCTTCGACGCCGGCGCCCACGTAGTCGAAGCGATCGGCAATACTCGCGCCGTCGTCGAAGCGATCGAGGCCATCATCGCGGTCGAAGTTGGTTTCACCGTGCGTACGGATTTCCGCCCGGTACGACAGATGCTGGCTCGATGACGTGCCGTCGCCAAGCGCGCGCTCCATCCCCAGCCTCAATCGGTGATCGGTCTCGTCGGCGTTGCGCAGGGCAGAATCGACGTAGTAGTCACCGCGATGACGATACGACGCCACGAACGACGCACGGTCCGAAACCGGGTTCACATAGGCCACCCCGATCCTCAGCGGTACGTAGCTGCCGGATTGTTCCACCGGCACGACCGCCACGGGTGGCTCCCGCGAAAGGTCCGTGTAGGACTCGTTCGGCGTCCGGTACACGTTGCTGTCGTAACCGAACCCGAGGGCAAACCTCGACTCGAAGCGCGGCGGTGCTGCGCCGATCGTCTCGAGGGCCTGGACGGACAGGCGCCTTAGCCTCGGGCTGTCGGCCTCCGCGCGGGAGCGCTGGAACCACCGCTCTGCCGAGGCCTTGTCGCCTTCGCGGTTGGCGAGTACGCCCAGCTGGTAGTAAGCGAGCGCCGCCACGCGGCTGTCTTTCGCCGCTTCGGTGTAAGCCCACCGTGCCTGCGGATACTGGCCGAGGTGATAGTGCGCCAGCCCCATGTTGTAGAACAGCCGCGCACTGTCCTTGCCGAGATTCAGCGCCTCGTTGTAGCCGGCCAGGGCGCCGGCATAGTCATCGTTCCTGAACGCCGTATTCGCCTGTTCGAAGGCGGCCTGCGCGGCATCGGTGTCGGCAGCTGCCGGCGACGCCAACCACAGCGTGGTGGCGAGAATCAGGCCGGCCAATGCCGGTCCGGCCAATCGATAGCCCATGTCGAAGTCCGTCCTTCCCATTAATTTTTTCAAGTCCAGACAACAACATAGAGTGCCGCGCCTGGTCAAGCAGTGACGCTGATCACGAAAAAAGGCCTTTCCCGGCCAAAACCGGGAAAGGCCAAGTCTTCAGTCAGCTAATGGCTGCGGGCCGATTAGCCTTCGTTTCCGGGCGTGTCGTCCGGATCCTCGTCCGAATCAACGCCCGAGTCGTCGTCCGAATCGGAATCGTCGAGGTCACCGTCGGAATCGTCGCTGTCGGAGTCGTCGCTGTCGGAATCCTCGCTGTCCGAGTCTTCGCTGTCGGAGTCCTGGCTGTCCGAATCTTCACTGTCCGAATCTTCCGAGTCCGAGTCGAGCTCGAGGATGCTGCCATCCTCACTGTCCGAATCGTCCATGACGTCGAACGAATCGACTTCGAGGTCGTCCGAATCGTCAGCCAGTACGGCAGACAGCGGCGCCAGTGCGAGCGCTAATGCCAGCGCAAGCGCCGAGAAGATCGAGCTGATTTTTCCTTTCATCGTGTACTACTCCTGTGTTGCTTTCCTGAATTCTTTTGACGTCACGTCACTTTGACGGCAAATGCGAATGTCTTCGCCTTACCCTCGTGTTCCAGCCGCGCGTGAATCGCACCGCCATTGCCCGACCGTACGACGATGGGCAACTCGAGGATATTGGTGCCTGCCTTGACCGTGGTCGTCCACCGCACCGAATCACGGCCTTCATAACCGACGACCTCAACGCCGTCCGGCAGCTGCACCGAAATCGCGGCAGCCTGCAGCTCGTGCTTCGATTCGAACGTCAGCCGGAACGTCTTCTCGACGTTCATCGTGATCGTCACGGTTTCGATCACGCCCTCGGGCTGCGTCGGGAGATCGGCAGGTAGTACGAGGACCAGCCACGCCACGAGACCCGCGGCGATGGCTCCGCCGATGCCCGCGGTCGCCCTGAACCGTGCTTCGTTGCGGTGTGTGCTGATAATGGTCTCCTCCAGGACGGCGTCGAGGAAGCCGTCTTCGGGCGCCGACACCGGCAGGGATCTCAGGGTCTGGCGCAGCGCCTCTTTGCGGGTCCGCAGCGCCGCACAGGTTCCGCACTCGGCGGAGTGAGCGTCGACCTCCCGGCTCAGGGCTGCGTCGAGTTCACCGTCAAGATACGGATCCAAGTTGTGTCGGAACTGATCGCAATTCATCGTTTTCGTCGCCTCTATCTTCTTCAGACGTAAAAACCTCGCGATCGGGTCCCTCATCGAGCAGGATTTGCAGCCGTTCGCGGGCGCGTTGCCGCCGCGATTTCAGGGTTCCGAGCGGAATCCCCGTAATTTCCGCGATTTCCGAGATCGTGTAACCCTCGACGTCGTGCAGCTTGATCATGAGCTGGTGATCGTCGCTGAGCTGTTCCATCGCGGCCATGACGCGGCTTATGGTGAATTCGCCTTGGACGAGCTCCTCGGTAGAGGCCTCCATGGCGGGCGCCTGGTCGGGATCGGCGGAAATGACCGGGTCCTCGACCAGCGTCAGCCTGCGGGATCGGTAGCGCCGCTGGTTGTCGATGAACTGGTGGTACAGCACCCGAGCAAGCCAGGTGGCGACGGCCTCGACCTCCGCAAGACGATCCGTTTGCGCATGCAGCTTCAGCAAGACGTCCTGGACGAGGTCCTGTGCGTCCTCGCGATGTCCCGTCAATCGATATGCGAGCCGATACATCCGCTCCAGGTGGGGGCGGATCAGTGCCGTGAATGACGGCTGTCTATTCTGGCGACCTTTTGGCATCGTAATATCTGAATCGCAATCCGGGGCGTTTGTACATCAAAATCGGCTTCGGAGCAGATAACTGTGACCCGGCGCACGCTTTTGGTCATTTGCAGGCGTATTTTTGGGCAAATCTAACACATCGATCGACAGTCAATTGCGAGACAGGCCTCACAACACCGTCATCCTGACGATCTTCGCCCTGATCATCGGGGCCTATGCGCTGATGGCGTTCAGGTATCCGCTGGCCTACATCTGGGCGACTTACGAAGACCTGGTCGGCGAGTGGGCGCAAACCTACTCGTTCCTGGCCGCCGCGGTTCTCGCGGTCATCGTCGCTACGCGCCGATCGCGCTACCGCTGGTTTTTTGCGGTGCTCGCCGTCGCCTGCAGCTACGTCTTTCTCGAGGAAATCTCCTGGGGCCAGCGCATCTTCGGCTTCGACACGCCTGACTTCCTGAAGTCCCGCAATCTGCAAGGCGAGGCGAACCTGCACAACCTGTTCACGGGACCGCACAAGACGCTGCTCAAGGACCTGATCAGCATCGCCGTCTCGCTCGCGCTCGTCGCTTACGGGCTGGCCTACCCGTTGCTGCAGAAGCTGGGCTGGCGCGTCGCGCTGTGGTTCGACCGCATCGGTGTCGCGGCGCCTCCGCTCGTGCTCTGGCCGTTTTTCACGCTCGCGGCGTTCTTCGAACTCAAACCGTTGAGCTTCAACGAAGCGGAAATCGCCGAACTGCTCATTGCGTTCGCGCTGGCGACGACAGGACTGCACTACCTGTTCGCGACGCGACGCGGGCTGCCGGCCGACGGCAGGGGCTGGGAGCGCAGCCACTCCCTGGTCCTGGGGCAGCAGATCATCTTCCTCGCTGTTGCGGTTCTCGGGGTCGCCAGCGCAACCACAGTGGCTTTCTACTCGGTGCCGGCCAACAAGGAGCGCGTCGACAGGCGCATCGAGAACGGCATCGAGAAATTCGCGGGCCGCTACGAGCGTTACGACCGCTGCGACATCGCAATCGATCTCTACAGGATGCTGCTGCAGAAGGAGCCCGAGCGCGTCTACATCCTGCGCAAGTCGGCGGCCTGCTATCGCGACATGGGTGAGCAGGACCTGTTCGAGGAGACCGTTGCCAAAGCGATCCGTATCGACCTCGACAGGTACGACGCGGAGCCCTGGCGCGCGTCGGTCAACCAGTCGCTGGTGCGGAGCTACCGCCTCGCCGGCAACGACGAGCGAGCTGCGGCTCACCTCGAGGAAGCCCTGCACATCGGCATCGCGCGCATCACGGAACATCCCGACAGCGCCAGCGCCGCATACTCGTTCGGCCGTAGCCTGCAACTCGCGGGGCGGCATGCCGAGGCGCTGGAGCAGTTCACCCGCGCCTACGATATCGACCGGACGTCATCGCGGTACCGGCGTGCATTCTTCGCGGCGCGGGCTCGGATGTCGAGAATCGAAAGGCAAGGCACGGACTAGCGCGCCTGAAGTGATGCACCTGGTTACAGCAAGCCGTCCAGCCCGTCGAGGTCGTTGATCACGCGCCACGTGCCGCCGGTCTTTTCCACGCGCTCCTGCCACTCCGCAAGGCGCCCGAGATACTCGCGCGGATCGATGTTGTCGCTGCGCAGCTTGGTGACGTTGAGCGCGATGACCTCGAAGCCCTCGAGCGGCACGTCGATGTCGCGCACGTAGCCCTCTTCGAGGTCTTCCTTGAGGTCGGTAAACAGGAAGATCGCCTTCCTGCCCGTGCCTTTCTCGTTCAGGAACTCGACCGCCTGCAGCATGCCGCCCGTGATGTCCGTATACGGCGACGGGTTCGCGCTGTCGACGAAGTCCGCGACCTGCTGGGCGAAAACGCGCTTCTGGCGATTGACGGCGCTCGGGCGATCGTTGAACGACACTTTCGCTACGATGTCTCGCTCGCTGAAGCTGCCCGTATCGATACGCGCAACGGCGAAGGTGTCTGTCTCGCCGAGACGCGCGAGCGTGAAGCGGATGATCTGTTCCGCCTTGTCCAGCTCCTCGGCATAAGTACCCGAGGTGTCCAGCAGCATGTAGACGCCTGTATTGGCCGGTGCTGAATCCCTGGCGCACGACGCCATCAGGATGCAGAGTATTGCGATTAGAAGCTTGTTCATGTCTCAGGCCTCCTTGCGCACGGCCAGCGCCGAGCCACCGTTGCGCCCGATCCGTTCCTCGAGCCACAGCGGCACGAACAGC
>JBFIFN010000044.1:0-13551 GCA_041602775.1 Woeseiaceae bacterium
CCCTTTTTCATTGGATGAGGGCCTGCTTGTGCTTTCGAAGCGGGCCCTGTTGCCGCTGAAGAAGCGCCGATCAAGGCGCGAGGAGAGCAGTTTGGCTGGTCCAAATGAACGACGAGCAACGCAAAGCGGCGCTTTTTCAGGCGCAACCCGCCGGGCCGGCGCCATTTTCCCGCCGGCGGTGTTATCAGTCGCTCATGTAGCGGTGCTACACGACGCTCATTCTGCCTTGCCGGGCGGGAAAATGGCCCTCGGCAGGGTGCGCTTCGACAGCGCAAGAAGGCCCCTATGACTTCTTACGTATTCATCACGGGTGGCGTGGTCTCTTCTCTCGGCAAGGGCATTACGTCGGCCTGCCTGGGCGCCATCCTCGAAGCGCGCGGGTTGACGATTAGCATGATCAAGCTCGACCCGTATATCAATGTGGACCCGGGCACGATGAGCCCGTTCCAGCACGGCGAGGTGTTCGTCACGCACGACGGCACCGAGACCGACCTCGATCTCGGTCATTACGAGCGCTTCGTTCGGACCGCCAAGTGCGGCCGCCATTCGAACTATACGACCGGTCGTATCTACGAGAGCGTGATCGCCAAGGAGCGGCGCGGCGACTACCTCGGCGCTACGGTCCAGGTCATCCCGCACATTACCAATGAAATCAAGGAAAGCATCGAGAAAGGCGCCGGCGATGCCGATATCTGTCTCGTCGAGATCGGCGGCACGGTCGGCGACATCGAGTCGCTGCCCTTCCTCGAAGCGATCCGCCAGATGGGCGTCGAGCTGGGCCACGACCGCGTCGTCTACGTGCACCTGACGCTGGTCCCCTACATCCCGACGTCCTCGGAGATCAAGACCAAGCCGACGCAGCACTCGGTCAAGGAACTGCGTTCGATCGGCATCCAGCCCGACATTCTCGTGACGCGCTCCGAGCTGCCGTTGCCGTCCGACGAGAGAAAGAAAATCGCATTGTTCACCAATGTCCCTGAAAAAGCGGTAATTTCTGCTTACGATGCCGAGGATCTCTACACGATTCCGAAGATGATGCACGAGCAGGGTCTCGATGAGATCGTGGCCCGCCAGCTGCACCTCGACCTTCCGCCTGCCGACCTCAGCGAGTGGGACGCCGTCGTCGAGGCGAAGCGCAACCCGACGGCCGAGGTGGACATCGCCATGGTCGGCAAGTACATGGATCTCAAAGATTCCTACATCTCGCTTGTCGAGGCGCTTCGGCACGGTGGCATCCACACGCGCACGCGCGTGAACATCCACTTCATCGAGTCCAGCGACATAGAGGACGGTGGCGCGGCCGTGCTCGAGAGCATGCATGGCATCGTCGTCCCGGGTGGCTTCGGCGATCGCGGCATCGAGGGCAAGATCCGGACCGTGAAGTTTGCGCGCGAGAACGGCATTCCTTACCTCGGCATCTGTCTCGGCATGCAGGTCGCGGTCATCGAGGCGGCGCGCAACCTGGCCGGCCTCGACGGCGCCATGAGCACCGAGTTCGACCCCGATACGCCGCATCCCGTCGTCGGCCTGATCACGGAATGGCGGGACGCCAGCGGATCGACCGAGGAACGCAGCGAGGAGTCCGACCTGGGCGGCACGATGCGCCTGGGCGGACAGGACGTGACCCTGCTCGAGGGATCGCTCGCGGCCACGGCCTACGGCGCGACGCACGTCGTCGAGCGCCACCGGCACCGCTACGAGGTCAACAACAACTATCGTGAGCGCTTGTCAGAGGCCGGCCTGAAGTTCTCGGGCCTGTCCGTCGATGACCTCGTCGAGATGATCGAAATCAAGGACCATCCGTTTTTCCTCGCGAGCCAGTTCCACCCCGAATTCACGTCCAACCCGCGTGACGGCCATCCGCTCTTCAAGAGCTACATCGCGGCGGTACGTCGGCGCATGGAAGGCGCACTGCCGGAGGCGCGCGAGGCATGAAGCTTTGCGGATTCGAGGCCGGCAACGATCGCCCGTTCTTCCTGATCGCGGGCACCTGCGTCGTGGAAAGCGAGCAGATGACGCTCGACACGGCCGGCACGCTCAAGGACATCACGAGCGAACTCGGCATCCCGTTCATCTACAAGTCGTCGTACGACAAGGCCAATCGCTCGTCGCGCGACGGCTTTCGCGGCCCGGGCATGGACGAGGGCCTGCGCATCCTGGCCGAGGTCAAGAAGCAGCTGGACCTGCCGGTGCTGACCGACGTGCACGAGGATACGCCGATCGGCGAGGTCGCGGACGTCGTGGACGTGCTCCAGACGCCGGCCTTCCTGTGCCGCCAGACCAATTTCATCCTGCGCACGGCGGCCGCCGGGCTGCCCGTAAATATCAAGAAGGGCCAGTTCCTGTCGCCGTGGGAGATGCAGAACGTCGTCGACAAAGCCCGGTCGACCGGTAACCACGACATCCTCGTGTGCGAACGCGGTTTCTCGTTCGGCTACAACAACCTCGTTTCGGACATGCGCAGCCTCGCCGTCATGCGCGGCACGGGCGCGCCGGTGGTGTTCGATGCGACCCACTCGGTGCAGCAGCCCGGTGGGCTCGGCTCGGCCTCCGGCGGCCGCCGCGAGTTCATTCCCGTACTGGCGCGGGCGGCGGCTGGCGCGGGCGTCGCGGGTTTCTTCATGGAAACGCATCCGGACCCGGCGACAGCGCTCAGCGACGGGCCGAACGCCTGGCCGCTCGACAAGATGAAACAACTACTCGAGACGCTCCTGTCGATCGACGCGAGCGTCAAGCAACGCGGTTACCAGGAGGCCGATTTCGGTCTCGGAGTGCCTGAATCCCCAGGGGACTGACATGATCAAGATTGCAGATGTGCGCGGCCGGGAGATTCTCGACTCGCGCGGCAACCCTACTGTCGAAGCAGACGTCACGCTGAGCGACGGCAGCACGGCCCGGGCCGGCGTCCCGTCCGGCGCGTCGACCGGTACGCGCGAAGCCGTCGAGCTGCGCGACGGCGACAAGTCGCGTTACCTCGGCAAAGGTGTGCGAAAGGCCGTCGCAAACGTCAACGGCGTGCTGCGCGATGCCCTCGTCGGCAAGGAATTCTCCGACCAGCGCGCCATCGACGACGCGATGATCGCGCTCGATGGCAGCGACAACAAGGGCAAGCTCGGCGCCAACGCGCTGCTCGCCATCTCGCTGGCCGTCGCCAAGGCCGAGGCCGCATCCCGGGGCCTGTCGCTGTTCCGCCATCTCGGCAGCAGCACGACCATGCCCGTGCCGATGATGAATATCATCAACGGCGGTGCCCACGCCGACAACAGCGTCGACATCCAGGAATTCATGATTCTCCCGGTGGGTGCACCGAATTTCGCCGAAGCGTTGCGCCACGGCGCGGAGATCTTCCACGCCCTCAAGAGTGTGCTCAAGGGCATGGGCATGAATACGGCGGTCGGCGACGAGGGCGGTTTTGCGCCCAACCTGCCGTCCAACCGGGCGGCGCTCGACACCATCATGGAGGCCATCGGCAAGGCCGGTTTCAAGGCGGGCGCCGACATTCTGCTCGGCCTCGACGTCGCCAGCTCCGAGTTCTACAAGGACGGCGTCTACGACCTCGAATCGGAAGGCCGGCAGTTCGACGCCGCCGGATTCGCCGATTTCCTCGGTGAGCTCGCCGACGCCTACCCGATCATCACCATCGAGGACGGCATGGACGAGAGCGACTGGGCAGGCTGGCGCCTGCTGACCGACAAGCTGGGCGATCGCGTGCAGCTCGTCGGCGACGACCTGTTCGTCACCAACACCTCGATCCTGCAGCGCGGCATAAACGAGAAGATCGCGAATTCGATCTTGATAAAACCTAACCAAATCGGTACCTTAAGCGAAACTCTTGATGCAATTACTATGGCAGACGAGGCGGGGTACTCCGCCGTGATCTCGCACCGGTCCGGCGAAACGTCGGACGCGACGATCGCGGACATCGCGGTAGGCACCCGCGCGACGCAGATCAAGACCGGGTCCCTGTCGCGGTCGGATCGCATCGCGAAGTACAACCAGCTGCTGCGCATCGAAGAGGAACTGGGCGATAAAGCAGGGTACGCGGCCCGCGGCGCGTTTTCCGTCAAGGCGGGATAGGACGCGCGGGGCCGGCTTGGGGAAGCTGTGAGCGGTTCACGTTGGTTACTGATCATCCTGGTGCTGGCCGGACTCGGCCTGCAGGCCGAGCTGTGGTTGTCGGATGACGGCTATCGCAAGACCATGAAACTGCGTGCCGCCGTTGCCGACCAGCGCGAGCTGAACCACGCGCTGCGCGCCCGCAATGCATCCCTCGACGCCGAGGTCATCAACCTCAAGCAGGGCAGTGACGCCGCCGAAGAGCGCGCCCGCACCGACCTCGGGATGATCGGCCGCGACGAGACCTTCTACCAGGTCGTACCGGTCGCCGTCAGCGCGGACTAGACGTCCCGTGCCCTTGCCCGACTGGGCCCGAGCGTACGGCGCCCCGTTGTTCACGGCCGCCACGCGCACGTCGCCCGCGGATTTCACGGTCAGCGAATCGCTCGGCTGGGATTTCACAGGCGACGGCGAACACGATTACCTGTGGCTGCAAAAAACGTCGGCCAACACGGAGTGGGTCGCGCGCCAGCTCGCGCGCCACGCCGACGTACCTGCGCGCGATGTCGGCTACTCGGGCCTCAAGGACCGCCATGCCGTCACCAGCCAGTGGTTCAGTGTGCCGCGCTGGCACGCGCCGGACTGGGCTGCGCTCGACGTCGAAGGCGTCGAGGTCCTCGATGTGCAACGCCACAACCGCAAGCTGCGACGCGGAGCACACCGGGCCAACGCGTTCCGCATCGTGCTGCGCGGTGACGACCTCGAGCGGCATGCAGCGGCGCTTGAAGAGCGGATGGGTTTGATTCGGGCGCAGGGCGTGCCGAACTATTTCGGCGAGCAGCGCTTCGGCCGCGACGGCGGCAATATCGAGCTTGCCGACGCCTGGGCGGGCGGGAAGCGGCTGCCGCGGCACAAGCGCAGTCTCGCTATCTCGGCAATGCGTTCCCTGTTGTTCAACCAGCAACTCGATGCGCGCGTCCGGGCGGAAACCTGGAACACCCTGCTGCCGGGCGACAAGGCCAACCTCGACGGAACGGGCAGCGTATTCGACGTCACGGAAGTCGATGCCGAGCTGCGGGCGCGCCTCGACGCGATGGATATTCATCCCGCGGGGGTTCTGGCCGGCGAGCGCTCCGGGTTCGGCCCGAACACATGGCAGGCGGCGTTCGAGAAGGCACGCGTCGAGGAGGGCTGGCGTAGTCTCCGGCTGGTCGTACACGACCTCGAATGGTCTGCGGAGCCCGGCGCTGTTACCGTGTCGTTCACGCTCGGGCGTGGCGCATTCGCTACGTCTGTCTTGCGGGAGATCTGCGACACATGACTTTGATCAGCGCCGACAACGACCTCGCCGTCATGGCCGTCCTGTTCCTGATTGCAGGCGGCGGCTTCCTGGCGGAACGCACGCGCATCGGCTCGCACCTGACCGGTGCCGTCATCGCGATCCTGGCCGCCATTGCCGCGGCCAACCTGCGCATCATCCCGCACTCGGCCCCGGCCATGGATTTCGTGTTCGCCTACTTCGTGCCGATCCTGATTCCGCTGTTCCTGTTCAAGGCCAACCTGCGCACGATCTTTTTCGAGACGACGCGCATGGCCATGGCGTTCCTGATCGCCAGCGCCGGCACCGTCGTCGGCGTCCTTGTTGCCGTCGGCTTCCTCGATCTCGGCTCGCTCGCCACTGGCGCGATGACCGATCCGGCCGCGCGCGAAGCCGGCATCGCGGGTCTGTTTACATCGACGTATATCGGCGGCTCCGTCAATTACGCTGCCCTTGCCGAAATCACGGGCCTGGGCACCGACCGCTCTTTCCTGTCCGCGGCGACCGCGACCGACAACCTGTTCAGCGCGGTGTTCCTCAGCGTGCTGGCCCTGTTGCCCGGCTGGAAATGGCTGGCACGGCGGTACTCGTCGCACGAGCACGCTGCAGAAGAGGCTGTCGCAAGGCACGCCGATTCGATCACGGCCATGAGCATCACGCTCGCGCTGGCCACGGCGATCAGTTTCGTCGCTGTCGGTGACGCGATCACGGCCTGGATCGGCGAGCCCAGCGCCCGCTACGCTGTCATCACGGTGCTTGTCGTCTCAGCGGCAACGCTGTTTCCGCACTGGATGGAGAAGCTGCACGGCGGCTTCGAGCTCGGGGTAGGGCTCGCGTTCGTCTTCTTCGCCGCCATCGCTGCGGGCGCCGACCTCGTCGCCATGATTCGCATCGCGCCGCTGCTCGTCGTGCTGGTCGTGATCCTGCTCAGCATCCACCTCGCCATACTGCTCGGCGTCGGGCGCCTCGTCGGGCTGACGCTTCCCGAGCTCGTCACGGCCTCTAACGCCGCCATCCTCGGCGCTACCACGGCGCCGGCGCTTGCCGCCGCCCGCGGCTGGCACGATCTCGTCACCCCGGGCGTGCTGGTCGGCGTTCTCGGGTATGCGATCGGCACGCTGGCGGGCACCGCCGTGTTTCACCTGCTGAGCTGACGCTTGGCGGTATTCTTGTGTACTAAGCTCGAGCCGGCCCCTGACTACGTGCACTGATTGCGCACGGCGGTCGGCTGCCATAGCCAGGAGCCGCCATTCGATTCAATAAGCAGAACCCCGCGCTAGGCGGGGTTCCATACAGAAGATTGGATGACTTATTGGTCAGACTTTGCTTCTGCGTCTTGCCACTCCCATGCCAAAAAGACCCAGCCCTAGAAGCGCGAGCGTGCCAGGCTCAGGCACAGATGTTTGCGGCGCAATCTCACGGAATATTTTTTCCCGAACTGCCGGCGCGAATGCCTGGAAGTCTGTTGCACTAACAGCAAATCCGTCACTCGTAATGATCTGATTTTCATAGTAGGTTACGCCATCGCTCGGTGCGAACAGCGGGTCGTCCGGGCCAATGACGATCCCATTAACGACAATACCCAAAGCTTCCGCGGCATCGCGAGCTGCATCTGTCTGGTCAGTGCAGGCTTGGTCAAGCCCATTGCCGAAACCAGGACAACCAAAGTTCAGGTTCTGTGGGCCATCACCCGAAATATCAATCGTCAATCGCGCACCATCGAAGTTATTGTTGGTAATCGAATCAATCGCTAATTGATAGCCTTCGGCGATATCCGTGCCGTTGTTTGTCGGTGGCGTACGAGTCAGTCCGGCAAACAGGCTTGCGAAAGAGTTTGCGGAAGACGCATCCGTCAACAGCGTCCAACCGATTTTTTCGACCGCATCCAACGAAAAGAAAATTACGTTGACCGCAATACCGCCAGGCAAAGCCGCAATAGCAGCTTGGATATTGACATCTTGAAACGCCGAAGCGTATCCGTTCATCTGCAACGCAAACTCGGAATTGTCAACACTCGGTGAGACGTCCACGACGAGCGAGAGCTCGAGGTCAACTTCAATCGGGTCTGCGATCGCCGAAACTGGCGCCAACAAGACCGCGAATATGGCCAGGTAAATGCTTCTTATTCTATTCATCTCGGGTTCCCCAAAAGACATGCCTTGTCATGTTTGCAGCAATTGCAATTGTTGTGCCGAATTGCGGAACCTATTGATACCTAATGACCTGCAGTCGGAATCCAAGTCTCGAGCGATGGTCGAATGTCAATTTTCTCGACGAGGAAGCCGCGATTCGATGTAAACAATTTCGAGTTACGTGACATCTAGGGTCCAAGAATCGCGGGGTAATCGCGTAACGAGCAGGGAGACGATAATGGGGCGAGTTGCCGCAAGTTTGTCACCGAGACGACCAACGCCGCACGACGGAAAGCGGGTGTGTCGCGATACATCATTGACCTGCGGCACAGCATTTTTTGCATTAGTTCGAGGAGTTCACCTATGCGGCGACTGTCGGTGAACCAAGCGGAGTAAAGCCCAGCCACTGTGGTGACGGGAAGCGCGGGGTGCTGGAGAACAGCAGTGCCGTGTGTCGACGATCTATTCGCACAACCGGTTGGCCAACGAATTCAGGGACGCCTTTCACCCGCATTGGCCGAAAGGCTCGTTGCAGCCGACTACTTCGAGGGAAGTGATCCGGTGAACAGGGTGTCTGACCTGGCGAAACAGATTCGACTGCCGAAAGGGTCCGCCGCATAGAACAGCGTTTCACCCCAGGGCATGGTCTCTATCTCGGAGAGGACTTCGCCACCGGCCTCTTGCACTTCGCGGCGGACGGCATCGAGATCCTCAACGGCGAAATACAGGTACTGGTTTTCGTGAAACGACCAACCGTCCGATATTTCGTCGCCGTCGGCGCTCGGGCAGTAGCACGCCAGGATCACACCATCGCAATCGAAATAGTGTCTGCCGGGTGAGACACGTTCCCCTGATTTTCCGAAGACGTGGCCGTAGAACTGTGCAGCAGTTTCAATATCCGGGACCGGAAGAATCACGCGGTAAAGCCGCATCGATGTCACCTTGTTAGCCGTTTCGCCGAGACAGATCCGTGACAAGTAACGGATTCGTCTGCCTGTGCAACTCGATCAGTGATTCGGCAGTTTGTTTCGTATTGGCAAAAGAGTCGAGCTCAGCTTGAGTAATGCCGAAAGCCTGAATGAAATCGATGCGGCCGTGTGGCGAATAGACTGTTTCCAGCGTCGGGTCACTGAGAAAAGCCAGGCCGACGATATCCGTTTCGACGTCGGCGCGAATTGGGCCATTAGCAGGAATCCAGTGATACGGCTCAAACCACTTTCCGGATTCGAAGACGTAACGTGCAATATTCTGCAGCAGATTACATACCCAGATCGGCTCTTCCTCGGGCGGCAACTTTGTTGCGAGTCGAAACGTCATCTCAAAACCGTATCGACTGTAGTCGCCGCCCACGGCTTCCTCATCATAGTAGAGCGACGTATAGCCGTATGTGCAGAAGTGCAGATGTTCCTGGCCGCCGTCGAAACACTGGTAGGCGCTTATCCCGTCCAGTGGATCGGGACCACCGAGGACATGACTGATGACCGTGCCCCAATGTCGAGGCTCCTGCCCCGGGTATGCCTCCAGCAGGCGAGAACTGATCGCATCCCAGCCGGGCGTGGCGTCCTTCCCGTCGTACCTGCGTTTGTATTCGTCGAGGTCCATAGTGTCGCGTGGCCAGAACTGGCCTGATATTTCATTACCTTCATTCTAACCCGAAAGCCTCTGGCGGCTGGGTTGCCTTCAGATCACGTGTCGATACTGATGCATAATTGGCAGCATGCGGCTCAGAGCGTATTTCGAGAGAATCGGTTGGTCCGGCGCGCGAGAGCCAACGCTCGACACGCTGGGCGCTCTTCTGCGAGCCCACAACCACAACATCCCGTTTGAGAACCTCGATGTACTGCTCGGCAAAACGCTGACGACGCGGGTCGAGGATGCCTACGAGAAGATCGTAAACAGGCGTCGCGGCGGATGGTGCTACGAGCAAAACGGTCTTTTCGGCTGGGCGTTGTCGCAGATAGGCTTCGGTGTAACGCGTGTCGCTGCAGCCGTCATGCGTGCGCAGCGTGGACCAACGTCTCACGCGACCCATTTAGCACTTCTCGTCAGCTTGCCTGGCGACGAAACTCGTTGGCTTGTCGACGTCGGATTCGGCGGCAGCCTGCTGCGACCGATACCACTCCAGGAGGGCACCGACTATCACGCGCCATTCACGATCGGACTGCGTCAGGTCGACAGCGACTACTGGCAATTCTGGGAGGTGGCGGGCGAGGACGAATTCTCGTTCGACTTCAGGGACTTGCCGGCTGATGAACGCGCGCTGTCCGAACGCTGCAAGTACCTGCAGACGAGCCCGGAATCAGGATTCGTACAGAACCTCGTGTGCCAGTTGCGCGGCCCGGATTCTCACAAGGTTTTGCGCGGGCGCGTGGTTTCCCGGGTAACAAGAGAAGGCATTCGCAAACGGGTGCTCGAGTCGGACGCCGAGCTGGTCGCGGTGCTAAACGACGACTTCAGGCTGGTCACGCCTGAAGCCGCCGAACTTTGGGGGCAGATCTGCGATCGTCATCAGCAGATATCGGCACGGGACTAGGTGCCCGACCCGTCGAAACAACTGGCCCGGCCGACCGTTCACTCGGCGAACGAATCTTGCTTGCGTGCGCAACTCTCGACCGGTTCCGAAGCGCCGAACGTGGTCATCTTTGTCGTCCAACATTCCTCGAAGACGGAACAGAAGCAGGCCTCGAAATCCAGTCGCCCGAAATCCTCGAGGATCGCATTGAGATGCTCGAGGTCTGACAAGTTGAACATCTCTATCGTCCTGTCGGGCGGGATGGTGCGACCGTTGATGGTCGACATGCTGTAGGAGACGCGATCCTCGGCACCGGCCAACACGCGCATGGCAGCATCCCAGGTCGGGTAAGGCTTGCCGTCTATCGTGACCCGGAAGTCGATGACGCGCGCCGGGCCGATACCGACGTTCTGGGCAATGAAGGAAAGCCGATTCAACGACGGATCTGTCGTGGAGACGTTGTAAGAGCGTCCCAGTTCCAGGATCGGAACCACGGCGGCTCGCTGTTCAGAGCGCATGAGGCTGGTTTCATACAGCGAAACACCGAGCGCGCAGAGACCAATGATGACGGCCGAAATGCCGACCAGCATCTCGGGATGGATCCTGCCTTTGGGCGCGTCCTGGCTGTTCATCCTCAGAATCGGAAGTCAGGCGTCCTGCAACAGCACGTATACCGCGCCCGTGCCGCCGTCGACCTGCGGCGTGGAGACGAACGCGAGCACGCAGTCCCATTTGCGCAGCCAGCGGTTGATGGCGTTCTTAAGGACCGGGCCGCGATTGCCGGAGCCGAGCCCCTTGCCGTGCACGACGCGCACGCAGTACTTGCCCTGCGAGGCGTTGTAGTTGATGAAGTCCGAAAGGGCAGGCCTGGCTTCCTCGAGGGTCATGCCGTGCAGGTCGATCTCGGCCTGCACGCTGTAGCCGCCGCGCTGCAGTTTGCGCATGGTACGGCGCCCGACGTGCTGGCGATGGAAGCGCAGTGCGGCGCCGTAGCCGTGCTCGATGGTGTCGATGTCGTCCTCGAGGCTCTCGGCCAGGACGTTGCGCTCGTCGGCTCTTGTAAAACGGGCGCGGGGCTTGGGCCGCGCCTTTTCCTCGGGCACGCGCGCGTCGTGCCGCAGCGGCCTGGCGCCCTCTACGGCGCGGCGAAACTCATCGATGTCTTTCTCGGTCACGCTGGTATAGTGTCCGCGTCTCGATCACCAATCAAGAGTCCGCACGCCTGCTACCCGCATGAAAATCCTCGTAAGTAACGACGATGGCTACCTCGCCACGGGGATCAACGCACTGATCGATGCGCTCGAGCCGGTGGCGGACGTCACGGTTGTTGCGCCCGACAGGAACCGGTCGGCCGCCAGCAATTCCCTGACCTTGTCCCGCCCGCTGCGCGTCGCGGAGTACGGAAAGAAGCGCTACAAGGTGGACGGCACGCCGTCGGACTGCGTGCATTTGGCTGTCACCGGGCTGCTCGACGATGAGCCGGACCTCGTTGTCTCGGGCATCAATCACGGGGCCAATCTCGGCGACGACACGATCTATTCGGGCACGGTCGCGGCGGCGATGGAGGGGCGCTTTCTCGGCCTGCCCACGATCGCCGTATCGCTGGTCGGCAAGGCCCTGGTCGGCGCGAACCTGACACATTTCGACACGGCGGCGCGGGTTGCCGTCGATCTCGTGCAGAAGATCGCACGCGCCGGGCTGCCGCCGGACACGGTGCTCAACGTTAACGTGCCGGACCTGCCGTACGACGAGATGAGCGGCATTCGCGCGACGCGCCTCGGCTTTCGCCACAAGTCCGAGAAAATTCTCAAGGACGCGGATCCGTACGGGCGTCCGATCTACTGGATCGGCCCCGCCGGCGGTGGCGCCGACACGGGCGAGGGCACCGATTTTCACGCGATCGCGATGGGCGCCGCCTCGGTGACGCCGCTCAAAGTCGACCTGACGCGTTACGAGGCGGTCGACGGGATTGCCGCGTGGCTGGCGCAATGATCGATATTCGCCAGGGCATCGGGATGACCTCGGCGCGGACGCGCGACCGCCTCGTGAAGCGGCTGCGCGACCAGGGCATACGCAACGAGGACGTGTTAGCGCAGATTCGCAACGTACCGCGCCACCTGTTCGTCGACGAGGCGCTCGCGAGCCGCGCCTACGAGGATACGGCGCTGCCAATCGGCCTCGGACAAACGATCAGCCAACCCTACGTCGTGGCGCGAATGACAGAGGCGCTGCTAGAGGGCTTCACGGGCGAGAAGGTACTCGAAGTCGGCACGGGCTGCGGTTACCAGACAGCCGTACTGGCGCCGCTGGTCAAGACGATCTACACGATCGAACGTATCCCGGAATTGCTGCGCAAGACGCGGCAGCGCCTGCGCGAACTCGATATTTACAATGTGCAGTTCAAGCCCGGCGACGGCTGGGAGGGATGGCCCAAGTACGGGCCCTACGACGGCATCATCGTGACGGCGGCGCCGGACGAGGTGCCGGAGAAACTGCTCGAGCAGCTCGCGCCGGGCGGACGGCTGATCATCCCGGTCGGTCCCCGCGACGGCATCCAGACGCTGGCGCGGATCACGCGGCAAAACGATCACTACGAGCAGGAATCACTGGGACTCGTGAGCTTCGTGCCGCTGGTCAAGGGACAGACATGAAGCTGTTCGGCCCGCTTTACGACCGCGTGCTGGCGTGGTCGCGCCACCGGCACGCCGAACGCTACCTCGGGGCGATGAGCTTCGCCGAATCGTCGTTCTTTCCGATCCCGGTCGACGTCATGCTGGCGCCGATGACGCTCGCCGATCGCACGAAATGGGTGCGCTTCGCGACGATAGCGACGGTTTTTTCCGTACTCGGCGGGCTGGGGGGCTATGCGATCGGCTGGGGCATGTTCGAGGCCATCGAGCCGTGGCTGCGGGACTCGCATTACTGGAACGCGTACCTGACCGCGCGCAGCTGGTTCGACGACTACGGGGTATGGGTCGTGTTCGTCGCGGGCTTCTCGCCGATTCCCTACAAGGTCTTCACAATCGCTGCGGGCGTCGCAGCGCTGAACCTGCCCGCGTTCTTTATCGGCTCGCTGGTCGGGCGCGCGGCGCGGTTTTTTCTCGTCGCCGGGCTCGTGCGCGCAGGCGGGCAACGCTTCGAGGATACGCTGTCCAAGCACGTCGAGCGTATCGGCTGGGCCACGGTCGTCGTGACCGTCATCGTTATTGCGTTCCTCATGATGCGGGACTGATGCTCGCGCGGCCGTTGGTCCTGCTCTGCCTGTTTGCGCTGCTCGCCGCCTGCAGCAGCGGCCCCAAGTGGTACGACAACCCGGACACGCACATTGTGCGCAAAGGCGAGACGCTGTACTCGATCGCGTTCCGCTACAGCAAGAAACCCGAAGACCTGGCCCGATGGAATCGACTCGGCGACGGCTCGCTGATCTATCCGGGCCAGAGACTGCGCCTGTCGCCGCCGAGCGGTTCGACGTCGCGAACGTCAGCCGGCACCTCGCGGCCGGCGCCCCGGCCGCTGCCGAAGATCCCGGACCA
>JBFIFN010000045.1:0-12443 GCA_041602775.1 Woeseiaceae bacterium
CGATACAGCTCGTAGCGCTCGACATCGGCGGGTAAGTCGGCGGCCATCTCGATAACCGCGACGTCGCCAGGTGCGAAAGCGCCGACAAACGGGTTCAGGGCATCGTACAACGGGTTGACCGCGAACCCTGCAACCTCATTCGCCTCCGAGAAGAACAGGTAGTTCACGCCGGAGGGAAAGACGACGACGATGCGCGTCAGCGGATCGGGGCTGCCGTCCGGGGCCGTGTTGCGAAGACAGTGAGCCGCCGTCAGCACGTGCCGGTCGCCGATGGCGGAAGCGGTGCACAGAAAACCGGAAGGCGCGGTGCTCTCGAACTGCACAAAGATCGAACCGACTCCGGTACGCAGGTTGGCGCCGGCATTGGCAAATGTCGGGTCGGCCGGATCACCGCTCGTGACGAGCATGGCGTCGCCATCGAGCACATTCCCCTCGCTCGCGACGGCCGACGAAAATGAGCACAGGCCGATGGCGAAGCCTGCTGCAGCCGCAACGACTGATCTGGATATATTCATAGTAATTTCCTTTACCTGTCTATCGTGCGACGGGCGCACGCTTGTGATTATCGTTCTTGATTATCGTCTTGCGTTCTTGGTTCTTGTTCTCGAGGTAACCGGTTGGACCCCGGCGGGACACCTCGCGTAAAGATCATTCTATTGGGTTCGTCCGACAAGTAAAGACGCGGCTTCGAACGCGTTAGACGATGGCCAATGGCGGCGGCAACGCTCGAAGGACGAGGAATTTATGTAAAGTAATTTCCGATACTTTGCACGCGCAACTACACGGTCCGGTCTTCTGGACGCTTAGCCGGCCCAGCGCTTCGCACAATTGGCAACACGCTCACCGAGCTTTTTCGCCGTCTCGAGATCCGCTTTTGTTGGAGCCTTTTCGGGGCCCTCATCGACGTTCGATTGCGCCATCGCGCCGAGAAATGAGCCCAGGCGATTCAGGTCGTCCAATGAACCTGCGGAGTTGTTGTTGCCGGGCATCAGGTTGAGGTTGATCCAGACCATGCCGTGTTGCGCAGCGAAAGACGCGATGTCAATCAGCGTGTTTTGCTTGTCGCCGTTCTGCGAACCCGAATTCGTGAATCCGGCAGCCAGCTTGTCGGCCCATTTGCGTTCCATCCAGCGGCCGGAACTCGCCTCCATGAAGGCTTTCAGGCCCGCCGAAGTCGACCCCATGTACGTCGGGCAACCGAAAACGATCGCATCGGCTTCGTCGAGCGTCCCCCAGGCCGGGCTCTTGTCGTCCGCGAGGTCTTCCACCGGGAAAAGCTCCGCCTCGACGCCGGCGACATTCTGCATGCCTTGAAAAACGGCTTCGGCCTGTTTAGCCGTGTGCCCGTAACCGCTGTGATAAACAACGCAGGTCTTGACTGCCATTCGATACTCCTAGTAACGGTTGCCGTAAGGCGCACAATCTTAGCAAACAGCGATACGTCTCAAGGACCACGCTCAGCTACACGGTCCAGGCCCTGAGCCACAGTCCCAGTTGCGTACTGTAGCCGATATCGCGCCGCAGGACGCGGTGGCGGCCGTCGAGCACGTAGTAAGAAGGGAAAGCCTGGATCTGCCAGTCCCGGGCGATGTCCGCACCGCCCAGCACGACCCTCACGTTGAGATCGTGGCGCTCGACGTAAGCGCGGACCTCGTCGGCCGACTGCCAGTCGAGTGCAACGGCGACAATCTCGAGTTCCTCGACATCGCGCCAGCGGCGCAGGCGGACGAGGTTGTCGGCGCTCGCTCCGCAGATACGGCACCACGGCGCAAAGAAGTAGACGAGCGCCGGCCGGTCCCGCAGTTGGGCCAGGTCGTAATGTTCGCCGGCCAGTGTAGTGCCGCGCAATTCAGGGGCGTTCTCGCCGTCGGCGGCGAGCATGTTGCGCGCCTGGAACGTGGACGCAACGACAAAAACGACAATGACAAGCCCGACGTTGATTAGTACGGACCGCAACCTGGCGAAACTCGACAAGGACTCAGGCCCGCCGGGCCATCTCCTCGAACCAGCTGAATGCCTCTTCGAAGGTCTCGACATAGCTGATGACGCCGCGGCCCCGGTTGATCTCGACCATGTGCAGGAACTCGACCTGTTCGCGCGCAGCCGGGTCGGACGGCATGATCACGGCCGTGTTGGACCAGACCGTGAAGCGCGCTTCGGAAAATCTCTCGCCCAGGTCGAAAATGGCAAAGGTCTGGCCTTTCTCGAGGGACTGGAGTTTGTGGAGATCGACGATGAAATTCGAGATGCCGGTATCGGCAACGAGGTCGACGGAGCGCCGCCGCATGTCGGCGACCTCATCCGCCATGACATCGCCATCCGCCGAAATCAGGACGGCTTTCTGATCCTCGAGGACTGAAATATTGATGGACACTTGAGGCGTACTCTGGCTGCGGCGCGAATTCTAGACCCAACCGCGGTCGCGGTGCAAGACATTGATCAAGGCCAGACTATTCGTTCTCGTAGCGGGCCGAAACCCTGACCGCCCCGTCGGCGTCCACGGAGATGCTGATGAGCATCGGGCGGCAGCAGACCTCGCAATCCTCGACGTATTCCTGCTCTTCCAGGGAATGGTCGACGACGACTGATACCTGCTCGCCACAATAGGGGCAGTCGAGCGGCTGTTCGGAGAGAGAACGCATTCACCAGGACACCGCGTCAGTGCGCCGAGAGTCCGAACCAGGTCGGGAAGACCACGAGGATGGCAAGCACGATCATCTGCAGGACGATAAACGGCACGACGCCGTAGTAGATGTCCGTGGTGCGGACCCCGGCCGGCGCGACGCCCTTCAGGTAGAACAGGCTGAAGCCGAATGGCGGCGTCAGGAACGAGGTCTGCAGGTTCATGGCGATCAGGATCGCGTACCAGACCGGGTCGATGCCGAGATTGGCCGCGATCGGCACGAGGATCGGCACGACGATGTAGGAGATTTCGACGAAGTCGATGAAGAAACCCAGTGCCATGATGGCCAGCATCGACAGGATCAGGAAACCCCACTCTTCCCCGGGCAGGCTCAACATGAACTCCTCGACGATCCAGTCGCCGCCCGTGTAGGTAAACACCATCGAGAACGCCGTCGCGCCAATCAGGATGGCGAACACCATTGCCGTGATCTTGACGGTCTCGAGCGAGCTTTCCCAGACCATGCGAATGGAAAACTGCCCGTACAGGGCCGCGAGGAGGATCGCGCCGATGCCGCCGACCGACGACGATTCCGTCGGCGTCGCCACGCCCGTCAGGATCGAGCCGAGCACGAGGACGATCAGGACCAGCGGCGGAACGACGGCCGTCAATGCGTGAAGTACCTGGCGACCCTTCGAGGTGTCGTCCTGCTCCAGGCGAATCGGCGGCGCGAGGTCTTTCCTGATCAGCGTGACAAAGACGATGTAAACAATGTAGAAGCCGACCAGCACCAGGCCGGGCCACAGCGCCGCCTTGAACAGGTCGCCGACGGGCTCCTGGAAGACGTCGCCGAGAATGATGAGAATGATCGACGGCGGGATGATCTGCCCGAGCGTCCCGGCCGCGCAAATTGTGCCGGTCGCAAGTCGCTTGTCGTACTGGTACTTGAGCATGACAGGCAGCGAGATAACACCCATGGCGACGACGCTGGCACCGACGACGCCCGTAGACGCGGCCAGCAGCGCACCGACGAGGATCGTCGATATCGCGATGCCGCCACGAACCTCGCCGAACAAGAAGCCCATGGACTCGAGCAGTCGCTCGGCGAGGTTGGACTTCTGCAGCACGATGCCCATGAAAATGAACAGCGGAATGGCCATCAGGATCGTGTTGTTCATGATTGACCAGATGCGATGCGGCATGAGCGAGAAGATCTCGGGCCCCTCGGCCAGCAGGCCGAAAAACACGGCAACGCCGCCGAACGTGAACGCCACGGGAAAGCCAACGAGCAGCAGCAGCAGCGCGACGGCGAACATGATCAGGCCAATCACAATTTTCCGCCTGTCTGCAGAAGACCGCTCTCGGGCGGCTCGGAAATCCCGCGCAGGATGTTGACGTTGCGAACCAGGTAGCCGATCGCGGAAACGACGAGAAAAACGAAGCTGGCAGGTATCACGAGCTTGATCAGCCAGCGAAACGGCAGCCCGCCCGGGTCGCCGCTGACCTCGCCCGAACTGTAGGCTTCGTACACGTACCAGACGGAACCCTCGATGATCAGGATGCTGAGCGGCAACAGGAAGAACAGCGTGCCGCTGATATTGACGACGGCTTTCCAGCGCGGTGTAAACCGATCGTAGAACACGTCCACGCGCACGTGACCGTCTTCCTTGAGGCCGTAGGCGATGCCGAACAGGAAGACGATCGAAAACAGGTGCCACTCCATCTCCTGCAGCGCAATCGAACCGGTGCTGAAAAAGTACCGCATGATCGCGTCATAGAAGACGTTGATGAGCATCAGCAGGTTGAGGGCACCCGCAACCCACCCCATCAGGTCGGAGAATCGATCGAAGACTTTCTCTAGCCTGATAAGCATGCAGCGCCTGGGGTCAGGAGCGCGGCCCCCGACCGACGTCGGGGGCCTGCACGAGACTACTCAAGATTGTCCTTGAGATAGGCGTAGTCCGAAATCTCGGTCCACTTGCGCGCGATCTTCATGTACGCGTTCTGGGATTCGAGGATCTCCTTGAACACGGGGTCATTCGCCGCGCTTTCCGCCAGCAGTTCTTCGTTGGCCTGCTTCATCGCCGAGATGATCTCGGGCGGGAATGTACGGATCTTGACTTCCGGGTACTCCTCCTCGATTGACGCCCAGTTGACGGCGCTGTCGTGGTAGGAGCGCGCATACATGTCGTAAGCCGCGAACTTCATGGCCAGGGCCAGGATTTCCTGCAGGTGCGCCGGCAGTGCGTCGAACGCTTCCTTGTTGACCATGAACTGCAGTTCCGTCGCAGGTTCGTGCCATCCGGTGTAGTAGTACGGCGCGATCTTCTGGAATCCCATGTTGAGATCCAGTGACGGGCCGACCCACTCGAGCGCGTCGATCGTGCCGCGTTCCAGCGCCGTGTACAGCTCGCCGGGGGCGATGTTGGTCACCACGACGCCGAGCTTGGCGAGCACTTCGCCAGCAAACCCGGGGATGCGCATCTTGAGGCCGTCGAGGTCGTCGAGGGTATTGATTTCCTTGCGGAACCAGCCACCCATCTGGTTGCCCGTATTGCCGCCCGGGAAGGAATAGACGCCGTGCTTGTCGTAGACCTGCTTCATGAGCTCCATGCCGCCGCCGTAGTAGAACCAGGCGTACTGCTCTGGCGCGATCATGCCGAACGGCATCGTGGAGAAGAACATCGTGTTCGCGTCCTTCCCTTTCCAGTAATACGAAGCGGAATGGCCCATCTCGTACTGACCGGCCTTGACCATGTCGAGGATGCCGAATGCCGCCTTGTGCTTGTTCGCGGAGTCGATGCGAATCTCCATCTGGCCGCCGGACATCGTATTGACCATGTCGGCCATCTTGATGACGGCGTCGCCGAAGATCGGGAACCCGGTACCCCAGGTCTGTGCGAGTTTCCAGACGATCTTCTCCTGCTCGACAGCGGCTTTCTGTGGCGCGGCGGCCTGCTGTTCTTTTTGACCGCAGGCGCCGAGGGCCAGCAACGAGACGGCGATCGCCGCGCCCGTGAGCAGTCTCAGGGTGTTCTTGGTTGCTTTCATTTTTTGCCCCTTGTTGTCGAAGGTATCGGAAATTCTAGCGCGTTCTCGAATTGAAAGTGTCGATGACCGCGAGTGCAGGTACAATCCATGTCCTGCTGGTCCAGCGTCGTACGCGGAGAGAAGGTTGGGCAAACTCGGGTACAAGGCCCTGGTCGAGGCGGCCGAGGCGAACATTCGGATCATCTCGGCCGCGCAGGCGATCGAGGTGCTGGATTCCGACGACGTCGTATTCGTCGATCTCCGGGACGTCCGCGAGCTGCAGCGCGAGGGCGGCATCCCGGGCGCATTTCATTGCCCGCGCGGGCTGCTCGAATTCTGGATTGACCCCGAGAGCCCGTATCATCACACCGTCTTTGCGGAACCGAAGCAGTTCGTATTCTTCTGCAATCTCGGCTGGCGATCGGCACTGGCCGCCGATATTGCGCAACAAATGGGCCTGAAAACCTGTCATATCGACGGTGGCTACGAGGCCTGGAAGGCCGCCGGCGGAAAAACCGAGGAACGCAAAAGGAAACACGAATGAACAACGTAATGCCCGCGAAACAGGCGGGGCGCATGCACTGGGTCATCCTGATCGGTGCGATCGTGGTCGTCATACTCGCCGTGCTGACGGCGTCGGTGATCATCCAGGAAGACAAGCCCGCGACGGCGGAAACCGAGCAGGCGATGGCTGATGAGTACCGGGCGGCGCTGGCGAGCGAACATGCGCCGACGCTTGGCGACCCGAACGCCCGCGTGCACATCGTCGAGTTCCTCGATCCGGCCTGCGAGACCTGCGCGCTGTTTTACCCGATGGTCAAGCAGTGGATGAACGAGGTGCCGGGAAAAATGCGGCTGTCGGTCAGGCACGTGCCCTTCCACCGAGGCTCGGACTACGCCGTGCGGGTCCTCGAGGCCAGCCGTGAACAGGGCAAGTACTGGGAAACGCTCGAGGCGCTCCTGGCGACGCAGCGTCAGTGGACGCAGAATCACACGGTCCTGCAGGATCGCATCCTGCCCGCGGTTGCGGACGTGGGCCTCGACATGGACAGGCTCCAGGACGACATGAATCGCATGGACATCCTGGTGCGCATGGAACGCGACCAGGAAGATGCGGTCACGCTTCAGGTCAAGGCGACGCCGGAGTATTACGTCAATGGGCGTCCACTGCCGAGTTTCGGGCGCGAGCAGCTCGCAGCCCTCGTGCGAGAGGAACTGGCGAAAGCCTATCCGCGCTAGGCCGGATGAACCACGACGAATTCGAGAACGTTGTCCGCGACACGATTGCGCATTTGCCGGACTGGGTGCGGGAGGCGATGCACAACGTCGAGGTTCTCGTCCTCGACGAAGCGGATGACAGCCTCGACCCGGATGGCGAAGGCCTGCTCGGGCTGTATACCGGCGTGCCGCTGCCGGAGCGGGAAGCCAACCATGCCGGGGAGCTGCCCGACGTGATCTATATTTTTCGCCACCCCCACCTCGCGATGGGGCTTGGGCAGGACGCGCTGCACGACGAAATCGGCCGGACGCTGATCCACGAGATCGCCCACTACTTCGGCATGGACGACGATCATCTCGACGAACTTGGCTGGGCCTGACCCGGTCGTCATCACCACGCATAAGCCTTGGGCGCTTCGCCGCCGGGGCCGGGGAAAACCTCGTCGAGCTTTGCGAGCGTAGCCATGTCCAGCTCAATCGCCGCAGCCCGCACGGCGCTCTCGAGCTGCTCGATGGTGCGCGGCCCGATGATGGGCGCCGTCACGACCGGGTTGTGCAAAAGCCACGCGAGCGCGACCTCGCCCGGCGGGTGACCGAGGCCGCGGCAAAGTTCCTCATACTGTTGCAGCTGCCCGCGCTTCTCCTCGACCTGTTGCGCGAACTCGTCGCTCGTGCGGCGTCCCGCGTCATGTTTTTGGAGCGCGCCCCCGAGCAGTCCGCCGCCCAGCGGGCTCCAGGGGATCAGCCCGAGGCCATAGTGTCGGCACGCCGGTATGACCTCGAGCTCGATAGTGCGGTTATCGAGATGGTAGATGCTCTGTTCGCTGACCAGCCCCATGAATCCGCGCCTGTCGGCTTCCTGGCACGCCGTCGCAATATCCCAGCCGGCGAAGTTGCTCGAGCCGACGTACACCACCCTGCCCTGCTTGACGAGTGCGTCGAAGCTCTGCCAGATCTCGTCCCAGGGACAGTCGCGATCGATGTGGTGCATCTGGTAGAGGTCGATGTGATCGGTCTGCAGGCGCCGCAGGCTGCCCTCGCAGTGTTTGCGGATCTTGTACGCGCTGAGACTCGTGCCGTCGCTGTTGACTTCGGGCAGGCTGGCCTTGCGATCCACCGGGTTGTAGACCTTGGTCGCGAGGACGACTGCGTCACGACGGCCGCCGCCCTGCGCCAGCCACCGCCCGATGATCTCTTCGGTATGGCCGTGCTCGACGGTCCAGCCGTAGACATCGGCGGTATCGAAGAAATTGATGCCGAGCTCGAGCGCCCGGTCCATGATCCTGAAGCTGTCCTTCTCCGACGTGTGCCAGCCGAAGTTCATCGTGCCAAGACAGAGATTGCTGACCAGGACGCCGTGCTTGCCCAGCCTTCGGTGTTGAACTGTCATCAAAGCGTTCCCCCGCGGTTTGCAATTCGGATCGCTGGATTCGAAACTGGCCGGAAGAGGCCCGGTCACGGTGTCGAGATTCTAACGCAGGTTCATTCCCGGCGCCTCGTGACAGGACGTAAGTGGTTGAATTCTTTGTTTGATCTGATGCGATTCGAACGGAACCGGCCCGAGCGGCATCCAAGTGTAAAGCCACAATAATTTCTTGGGGGAATTCGTGCGTTCACCGGCGCTGTGGAAGGGGCTTTCTATACTCGCTGCGGGGCTGCTGCCGCTGCCGGCGGGGGCGTCGATTCCCGAGCTGCCCAGCACGGACTCCGACATCAGGATCGACGGTGTCCTGGACGAATCGGCCTGGTCCGAGGCGATCGCCATCCCGGTCAACATCGAAACCCGGCCGGGAGAGAACACGCCAGCCGCTGTGGACACCGTGGCCTACCTGATCGAAAACGGCGAGAGCCTGTACGTCGCGTTCGACGCCAAGGATCCGGAGCCGCACCTGATCCGGGCATTCCTGCGCGATCGGGATTCGGCGTGGAACGACGATTTCGTCGGCATCGTCATCGACACCTACGGCGACGAGCGCCGCGCATTCGAGTTCTTCGTCAATCCGCTCGGCGTGCAGATGGACCTGACGAATGACGATGTCAGCAAGAACGAAGACGACTCGTGGGATGCAATCTGGGACTCGGCCGGCAAAATAGGCAAGGACGGCTATGTCGTCGAGATCGAAATCCCGTTGAACCAGCTCCGTTTTCCGCGCGTCGATGACAAACAGACCTGGGGCATCGACCTGCTGCGTTTTTATCCCCGCGAGCACCGCTACCGATTGTCCAACAACACGCAGGACCGCAGCATCAACTGCTACCTGTGCCAGTTGACCAAGATACAGGGGCTGCACGGTGCCGAGCCGGGCCGGGATCTCGAGATCGTGCCGACCCTGACGGCTTCGCAGCTCAGCACCACGGATGACCCCGGCGCGGCCCCGCTGCAGTCGGACGATGCCGAAGCGGAGCTGGGACTCAGCCTGCGCTGGGGAATCACGCCGGACCTGACCGCGAACCTCGCGATCAACCCGGATTTTTCGCAGGTAGAGGCCGACGCGGCGCAACTCGACGTCAACAACCAGTTCGCTCTGTTCTTTCCTGAAAAGCGCCCGTTCTTCCTCGAAGGCGCCGACTATTTCAGTACGCCCATACAGGCCGTGTTCACGCGCACCGTGGCCGACCCATCGGTCGGCACCAAGCTGACCGGCAAGCGAGGCAAGAATACTTTCGGTATGTACGTCGCACAGGACGAAATCACCAACCTGATATTCCCGGGCCCGACGGGCTCCGATGCGGAGTCGCTGCTGCAGGAAAATAACGCAGTCGTCGGCCGCTATGCCCGCAGCTTCGGCGACGCCTCGATGTTCGGCGCTCTCCTCACCGCGCGCTCGGGCGATAATTATCATAACAACGTCGGCGGCTTCGACCTGCGCTGGAAAATCAGCGACCAGCACAGGGTGCAGGCGCAATACCTGCGTTCGGATACACGCTACCCCGACGAGACGGCCAGTGAATTCGACCAGCCGCTCGGCAGCTTCGACGGGTCGGCCGTCCACGCCCGGTACGACTACGACTCGCGTGACTGGTTTGTCTACCTGAGGCACATTGACCGCAGCCGCGGATTCCGGGCGGACTCCGGGTTCGTGCCGCAGGTAGACGTGTCGCAGCAGGTCGCGGGGCTCGGCCGCGTATGGCATGGCGACGAGAAAACCTGGTACTCGCGCTTGCAGCTCAACGGCGACTGGGATATCGCGCACGATGATGATGGCCGCGTTCTCGAGCGGGAAGTCGAGGCCTACTTCAACGCCAGCGGGCCGATGCAGTCCCACATCGAGTTTGGTGGCCTGACGCGCGACCTGTTGCACAACGACGTCCTGTTCGAGGAAAACAAGGTCAGCTTTTTCGCCGAGTTCCAGCCGCGCGGCGGCCTGCTGCTCGGCGTCTGGACGCGCGTCGGAGACCAGGTCGATTTTGCCAATACGCGCCTCGGCGACGAGGTCCGCATCGACCCGTTCATTCGCTGGAACATCGGGCGGCACCTACTGCTCCGTTACGACGGTGTCCTCGTTCAGCTCGACAGGAAGGACGGGGCGAAGATCTTCGACGCGGCGGTGCACGATGTCCGGCTGACCTGGCAGTTCAGCGTGCGCAGCTTCCTGCGCCTGACCGCGCAATTCCAGGATATCGAGCGCAACCCGGACTCCTACGATGACGCGGTCGATCGGCGCAGCCGCGACGTGGGCCGGCAGTTGCTGTATTCCTACAAGATCAATCCACAAACGGTGTTCTTTCTCGGCTATTCGGACGCCCTGATCGACGACGACAACCTCAGCCGACTGACCACCACGGATCGCACGTGGTTCATGAAGATCGGCTATGCGTGGATGCCCTAGCGCCCGCGACGAATGCCCTGGCGCATGGCGCTGATCAGGTCGAGCGGGATGCTGCGGCGAATCCGGCGTATCAACGCAGCCCTCACCTGGCGCTTCGACGCCTTGTGCGCCCGGGCGTCGAGCCCCGCGAACTGCTTTGCCAGCTCCGTCGCGCGCACCAGCAGATCGCCAGGCGCCACGACTTCATCGAAAAATCCTGCTGACCTGGCCGCTTCCACATCGAAGAACTCGGCAAGGGTCACGGCGCGCTGGAACGCCGCGGGCGTCAGCCGGTTTCGCAGCACGGCGGCGGCGACGCGCGGCATCGTCATGCCGATCGCGACTTCGTTGGCCGAAATCCTGAAGTCGCCGCGCGAGCCGATCACGTAATCGGCCGACAGCATCAGGAATACGCCCATCGCCATCGAATGTCCGTTGCATGCCGCAACGACCGGGTATGGATACGACAGCACACGGGCCGGCAAGCCGTACCCTGCCCGCAACATGCGCAGCGCGGCCGCACCACCGCGGTTCATCACTTTGAGATCGAAGCCCGCCGAGAACACGTCTTCACGACCGGTCAGCACGACCGTCGCCCGGTCGGCTTCGGCCCTGTCGAAAGCGGCGTAGAGCTCTCCCAGGACCTGCGGCGAGAGCGCGTTGCGCTTGCCGTCATCCATGCACACGGTCGCTATGCCGTCCGCGATGTCGTAGTGCACGAATTCACTGCTCATGCGCGGAGTCTACCAATATGGCTTGCCGCGATCGCATTTAATCCAAAGTCGCCTGCGGGGCATCTTATAAGGAGACACTTTCGCGGAGAGATCCAATGAAAACGATCAATGCACTCAGAATTCTCATCCTGTCCGCCCTGCTGTTGCCCGCCGTTGCGGCGGCCGACGCCCACAACACGTTCCGGCAGGAGCTGGACGTTCCCGGCGCACTGCACCTCGAAGTATCGACGGGCAGCGGCTCGATCGACATCGACACGGGTCCGGGCGGCAGCGTCAGCATAGTCGGCAAGGTCAAGGCGAACCGGGGCGGGCTGTTCCGCCGCGGCGGGAGCGCCGACGAGATCATTCAGCACGTCGTGGAAAACCCGCCGATCGAGCTGTCGGGCGATACGCTCAGGGTCGGTTACATCGAGGACAGCAGCATCCGTCGCCGGGTCAGCATCAGCTACACAATGGTCGTACCCGCCGACACCGCGGTGAAAGCAAAGACCGGATCGGGATCGATCGAGGTCGACGACGTCGCCGCAGAGGTCGACGTCCGCTCCGGATCAGGTCGCCTGAGGCTGGCCAATATCGGCGGGCCCGTCACGGCCAAGGCCGGCAGCGGCTCCATTCGCGCGGAAGGGGTTGCCGGTGCTTTCACCGCCAGCACGGGCAGCGGCGGCATCCACATGTCGCAGACCGCTCCGGGCGACGTCGAAGTATCGACCGGGTCCGGCGGCATGGAGCTCACCGGCATCGTCGGCGCCCTCGAAGCCAGCGCGGGGAGCGGGCGCATCAGGGTCGACGGCCGCCAGGCCGGCGACTGGAAAATCGAGGCCGGCTCGGGCTCCGTGCGCATCCGCCTGCCCGCCGACGCTGCGTTCACGCTGGATGCGGAAACCGGATCGGGCGGCATCGACATCGACCACCCGCTGACGGTCTCAGGCAAGATTTCGAAACGGCACCTTCGCGGCGACGTTCGCGGCGGCGGGTACCGTCTCAAGGTCGACACGGGCTCGGGCGGCATCCGCATCGAGTAGTTGTGGA
>JBFIFN010000046.1:0-11409 GCA_041602775.1 Woeseiaceae bacterium
ATACAGCGCCGACTGGCTGATGATTTCTTCCTGCTCATTGCGCTGGTTGACGTCGCGCCGGTAGTACTGGGCAGCGTAGGTCTGCAGGCGCCAGGCCCCGCCAGCGTGTCGCACGCCCGCTGCCGCCGTCGCCACGCCGTCAGCCGGCCGGTCGCTGGCGAGCATTGCGGCCAGGCGCTGGCTGACGCGAGCGGCGCCTTCGGTGTTCGGGTACAACGACAGGTAGCGCTGATACTCCGCTTTCGCATGCGCGAGCTGGCCCTGCTTCTCGCGCGCCACGGCGAGATATTCCTGCGCCTCCGGGTGGCGGGGGTGCGGCGGCAGCTGCAACACTTTCGTATAGATCTGGACGGCGCGCGGCGTGTTGCCGCTGACGATCTCGCGGCGCGCCTCGGCCATGAGGCGGTCCACCTCGTCGCCATCCTCGGGTAAGGGTGTGGCGGCAACACTGGATGCGCCCACGAGCTCGACGTCCGTCGATGCGTCACCGCCCTTGCCGATCCAGGCGTCGGGGAACCGGCCGCTCGTCCATCCCAGCGTATTGCGCGCCTCCTCGGCGGAGGCGAAGTCGCCGAGGCGAAGCCTGTACCAGGTGACGCCATCAATGAGTGCCTCACTAAAGAACAGCCGCCGGCCATCAGGCACCTCGATACCGGCAGCGTCGGCAAGCGTCGGTGTCCTCTGGAACGAGGCAAGATTGATGACGTATGGCACCGCCGGCGCTTTTTCATGCACGACCTGCCGATGCTGCACCAATGTGTTCCTGGCACTTGGGCCTTCGTCCGCTGACGCGCCCGGTTCGATGCGAATGTCGATGCGGTAAGTAACAGGCGTTCGGCTTGCCATCGAGAATGACACCGGCTCGCTGAAATTGAGCACCAGGATCGGATCGGACCGCGACTCGCCATCGTACTCGAGGTCGACGAGCCGAACCGAATCGGCATCGAGCGGGCGGAGCCGGGCGCGCGACTGCGCGGCCCGCGGCGAAACACCGTTGCAAATGGTCGTCGGGTCGAGTTCGATGGTCAGGCGGTCACCCCGCGATTCCGGCGCGTGCCGCAGGTAAGTCACCTTGCAATTGAACTCGACGCTGAGCGTGGCGCCGGATTCATCCGCGGTCAGTCGCGTCGACGCGATGAAGCGCTGGGCGGCGGCCGCGTCGGCCCCGACCAGCACTATCGCGGCGCACGCGAGCAGGAGCCGACGCGTCGGTCCTGCCATGACGCCGTTGTTTCCGAGCCTTACCATCCCGACGCACTGACCCGGTGGCAACCGCTCTCGGCGCAGTTCAGGTCGCGCGACAGACCGCGATGGTCGTCTTCGCCGGTCTTGTAGTCCTGGGCATGGCAGCCCGCGCAGGTCGGTGCATAGCCCGGGGACGGCCAGCTCACGACCTCCGAGTTTTGCCGATGGCATCGGCTGCACTGGAAGTTACCGCGGTGGTTCAGGGGCTCGTACGTCAGGCCGGCGTGGCGGTAGTCATACGGCACCCACGCGAGCGGCGAGTGACACTGGCTGCACTCACGGTTCGTGTTGAAGTGCCCCGGGGTCTTGCCGGTTGCAATCACGCCGTTGTGGCATGACGAGCACGAGCCGATCACCTGGTCGTGATCGACGGTCGTGACGGGGACGAACACCGTCGTATTGTGGCAAGCCTCGCAGACGTTCGACGTTTGCGGGTGCGTCGGGCCCTTGCCGGTCGCGTCGCTGCCGTTGTGGCAGCTGCTGCAGTTGTCGGTGATGGCCGCGTGATCGAAGTTGGCCGGTATCCAGCCGGTGGTCGTGTGGCAGTCGTCGCAGTTATTGCCACTCTGGACATGCGACGGGTGCTTGCCCGTTGCCGTGACGCCGTCATGGCACGCGCTGCAGAGGCCGATGACCTGGAGATGATCGACGGTGAACGTCGGTAGCCAGGTGTTCGGCGTATGGCAGTCTTCGCACACATTCGTCGTGTTGACGTGCGTCGGCGTCTTGCCCGTCGCGTCGACGCCGTTGTGGCAATCGATGCAGTTGCCCGTGATGTTCAGGTGGTCGAAGTTCGCCGGCAGCCACCCTGTCGTCGAATGGCAGTCATCGCAGTTATTGCCGCTCTGGATGTGCCCCGGGTTTTTGCCCGTCGCCGTGACGCCATCGTGGCAGGAGCCGCAAAGCCCGACGACCTGGAGGTGATCGACGGTGTACGTCGGCAACCAGATGTTCGTCGTGTGGCAGTCCTCGCAGACGTTGCTCGTGTTGATGTGCGTCGGCGTCTTACCCGTCGCTTCGACGCCGTTGTGGCAATCGATGCACGCACCCGTGATGCCGACGTGGTCGAAGTTTGCCGGCAGCCAGCCCGCGGTCGAGTGGCAGTCGTCGCACGCGTTGGTGGTCGTGATGTGGTTGAGGTCCTTACCCGTCGCCGTAACGCCGTCATGGCACGAGGCGCAGGTGCCGATAACCTGCGTGTGGTCCACGATTGTGGCAGGCGACCACGTCGTCGTCGCGTGACAGTCCTCGCAGACGCTCGTTGTCTGGATGTGATTGAAAGGCTTGCCCGTTCCGTTGACGCCGTTATGGCAGCTGGCGCAGTCACCGGTGATGCCGGCGTGATCGAACGTAGCCGGCCGCCAGGCGACGGTCGTGTGGCAGTCGTCGCAGTTGGTGCCGCTCTGGATATGCGCCGGGTGCTTGCCGGTCGACGTGACGCCGTCATGGCACGCGCTGCAGAGGCCGATCACCTGCAGGTGATCGACAGTGTACGTCGGCAGCCAGATGTTCGTCGTGTGGCAGTCCTCGCAGACGTTGCTCGTGTTGATGTGCGTCGGCGTCTTACCCGTCGCTTCGACGCCGTTGTGGCAATCGATGCAGGCGCCCGTGATCCCCACGTGGTCGAAGTTCGCGGGCAGCCAGCCTGTCGTCGCGTGGCAGTCGTCGCAGTTGGTGCCGCTGTCGATATGCCCGACACCCTTGCCCGCCGCGACCACGCCGTCGTGGCAGGTGCCGCAGGCGCCGAGGACCTGGAGGTGATCCACGGTGTCGACGGGCGACCAGGCGTTGGTCGCGTGGCAATCCTCGCAGATCTCGGTCGTGCGCAGATGGTTCAGCGGCTTGCCCTCGGCCTGCGTCCCGTTGTGGCACGACGTGCAGTTATCGAAGATGTCCGTGTGGTTGAAGTTGGCCGGCAGCCAGCCCGAGGTCGCGTGGCAGTCGTCGCAACGGTTGCTGCTGTCGATGTGGTTCAGGTCCTTGCCCGGCGCGGTCAGGCCGTCGTGGCAGGTGCTGCACTCCCCGATGACCTGCAGGTGATCGACGGCAAACGTCGGAATCCAGACATTGGTCGTGTGGCAGTCCTCGCAGAGGTTCGTGCTGCGGATGTGGTCCGGGTCTTTCCCGGTCGAGTCGGTGCCGTTATGGCAGTCGAAACACTGGCCGGAAATGTTCACGTGATCGAAATTGGCGGGCAGCCAGGCAGTCGTCGAGTGGCAGTCGTCGCAGTTATTGCCGCTCTGGATATGCGTGGGGTGTTTGCCGGTCGCGATCGTGCCGTTGTGGCACGAACCGCAGGTCCCCAGCACCTGCGTATGATCGACGACGGTAGCGGGCGAGAAGGTCACCGTGCTGTGGCAGTCCTCGCAGACGGCCGTGGACTGGATGTGCAGTGCGTGTTTGCCGGTCGCCGCCGCACCATCGTGGCAGGTGACGCAGCCGTCGAAAATACCGGCGTGGTCGAAGCGGGCCGGCAACCAGGCATTGCTTGTGTGGCAGTCGTCGCACTGGTCGCCGGACGAAATGTGATTCGGGGTCTTGCCGGTCGCCTGTACGCCGTTGTGGCAGGACACGCAGCTGCCCCTCAGCGACGTATGATCCATGTAGGCAATCGTCGTCCAGTTGGTCGTGACGTGGCAGTCCGAGCACTCGCCGATCGTCGGCACGTGGTTAGCGGGCTTCGACGATGCGCGGACGAGACCGCCCGTCGTATGGCAACTCGTGCAACTGCGACTCGTGGGTGCGAACGTGCCGCCCGTATGGCAGCTCTCGCAGGTCAGCCTGGCATGTGCGCCATCGAGCGAGAAGCCGGTGCTGAAGTGATCGAAGTTCTGTGACGCCTGCGCGAGCGTTTCCTGCGATACCAGGAACAGGCTCAATGCGGCGAGCAGGGCCGGCCAGCCCGTCGTGGCGACCGCGCTTCGAATTTGTCTTGATAATTTCCCCGTCATTGCAATGACCTCACTTCGCTGAACGAATCAGCGCTATGGCAGCGTCCGCAATCGGAGCCGAACTCGCCGTCATGTACGTCGTCGGCGCGGTGGCAGTTCCGGCAGTTGTTGTCGATGGACTTGATTCTTGGCAGCGCGCTGCGGTGACACTCCGCGCAGGCGACGTCGGCGTGACCGCCCGCCAGGGGAAAGTCCGTCTGCACGTCGTGGTCGAAGGTCCAGGCCTGCCAACCGACCGGGTTGTGGCAGGCGTCGCAGCGCTCGTGAAAGTTCCCGTCATGCTTGTCGTCCTCGCGGTGACACGCAATACAGGCGCTGTCGGTATGAGCGAATGCCTGGTTGGCGTGGCACTCGCTACACTCCGTGTCGGCGTGCGTCCCGAGCAATGGAAAGGCGGTCAGGCCGTGGTCGAAGAACACGGGGTCCTGCCACTCGATTTCGGTGTGGCACGCGGCGCAGTCCTCGCCGAGCGATCCCTCGTGGGGTTCGCCGTCCGCATGGCAGGCGTGGCAGGCGGTGGCGGGCTTCTCCTCGAAGATCGGCTTGACGTGGCACGCGTCGCACGCTGCCTCCACGTGCCCACCTCGCAGGACGAAGTTCGTGTCGGTGTCGTGATCGAACCTGGGCTGGTCCCAGGCCTCGAAGGCGTGGCACGTGTCGCACTGTTCGCCCCGGTTGCCTTCGTGCGGGTCGTCCTCGAGGTGGCACGAGGCGCAGGCCATGCCGAGTTCGTCGCTGAA
This sequence comes from Woeseiaceae bacterium, assembly GCA_041602775.1. Classification (GTDB taxonomy): domain Bacteria; phylum Pseudomonadota; class Gammaproteobacteria; order Steroidobacterales; family Woeseiaceae; genus UBA1847. The sequence continues at coordinate 4,937 of JBFIFN010000046.1, forward strand.
CGGGTCTTCCGAGTGGCAGGCGTCACAGTGCTGCGCCGCATGCCCGCCGAGCAGCGGAAAGTCGGTGTCGCGCGCGTGATCGAAGCTCGTGTCGTCCCAGCCTTTCGGGGAGTGGCATGTCTCGCATGCCGTGCCGCTGCGGCCGTCGTGCGCGTCGTCTTCGGCGTGGCAGTCGTAACAGGTCGTCGGCGCGCCCTGGAACGTCGGGTCGGCATGGCAGGCGTTGCACGCCGCCTCGCCATGCTTGCCAATCAGCGCCCATCCGGTCGTGTCGTGATCGAACCGGACGTCGGTCCAGCCGGTCGGCTTGTGGCAGTCGCCGCAACTGTCGCCCATGTGCTCTCCGTGTGGATCGTCTTCCGCGTGGCAGGCAGAACAGGACGAAGGCGCGTCGCGGTGCTTGTCCCCGACCGCGTGGCAATCGGCGCATTCGGCATCGAGGTGCAGTCCGACCAGCTCGAAGTCGGTCATGCCGTGATCGAAAGTATCCTTGTCTAGACCGACGACATCGGCATCGCGGCCGAGATGGTCGGAGTGACAAGTGTTGCACTGCGCGGTGCTGGCGTCGGGGTGTCTTCCGTGGAATCCGGCGCCATTCGTCACGTCGTCCGCCACGACGTCGTGGCAGTCCATGCACAGTCCGCGCTGCGCCTTCTTGTTGAAGGACTTGTGACAGCTCGAGCACTCGGATTCGATATCGGCGTGTCCTTGGATGACGTCGCCGGGTATCAGCAGGGCCTCGATGTCCTGCGCGTGTGACGGGATGCTGGAAATCAGGAACATCGATATGACGATTGCCTTTCCAACGGCGCTCCGAAAGCTCATGGGTCCGAATCTGGGGTCGTCAGTACATATGCACTGCGAGCACGTGCACGACCGACGACAGGACGAGCAGCAGGAACAGCGGCATGTGGAACAGGTGCCAGATCGAGAACAGGCGCTCGTAGAAAGCCAGCTGCGCTATGCGTCGCATCAGCCGGACCTGGTCGTTCATGTACAGCAGGGCGGCGCGCCGCAGTTCGCCGGAGTTGGTGCGTATCGTTTCCGAGAGCACGGCGCGGCTGCGCAGCTCGCGGCGAATCTTCATGTACAGCTTCAGGCGGACGAAATGATGCTTGACCGACCAGAGCAGGCTGCGGCGAATGTTCATCTTGCGCGTGAAGCGATCGCCGAGCACGTCCTCGGAAATCGCGTGCAGTTCGCGACAAAACCCCGGCAGGATCGCGGCGACGCCACGGCTGTTTTCCAGCGAGTCCACGATCTCCGCGCGCAGCTCTTCGATCGTCGCGCGCCGGCCGTACAGGCCGCGGTGGATGCGTGCGTAAAAGTACTTGCCGATGATGCCGCTGACAGCGACCACGACCATGCTGTAGAGCGCGACGGCGCTGTTGATGGAGCCGAGCTTGAAGTTGCAGTGGTAGAAAATCATCAGCGGGCCCAAAAGGCCGAGGACCACGTGGATCCGGAACCAGTGCCGGCTCCAGCCGAAGCGTTGCATGAACTTCCACTTCTTCCCTGCCGGGTACAGCAGCAGGAACAGCATCAGCGAGCCGCCGACGATGCCGAGCCAGTAACCGACGCCCTCGGACGGGTCCACGATGCGATGGTCGCGCAGCAACCAGCCGATGCAGAGCGCGATGACCAGCAGTCCGTAGCCGATGAGACCGCGCTGCCTCTGGTTGAACGTCGGCCTGGTCTCACCTGCCTGGTTGGCGGGCAGAGTGGCAACATTGGCTGCGGCGTCGTTCATGTCTCTCGTTTCCTTGTTAGTCGATGGTGAGGCGTACGGCCGCAGTGCTCGCGACGTCGATCGGTTGCGACTGCGCAACTAGCGTTCTCGGGGCCGAGCCCACGTCGCCGCGCCGCGAGATTCGCGCCGTGACGACCAGTTGTTCGTGATCCGACAGGCGCACGCCGTGCGTCATCGACTGGGCGTCGGTCAGGCGAAACTCCACCGGCCACGTTTGTGCCGTCTTGCGAACGACAGCGACCGGCGCGCCGGCCTGGCCCGGCGGCCGCGCGAAGATGAACACGGTGTCGTCGGGCTGCACGAGTTCTGCCGCCGCGGCGGACAGGCTCACGCTGCCGGCAATGCCACCCGTAGCGGCGCTGTCGGCGCCGACCTGTTGCGCCACCGTGCCGTTGGCGTTGCCGAGCGCCACGGCTCGCGCATAGGCGTGCCGCGCCTCGTCGAGGCGGTTGAGGAAGACGTAGGATTTTGCGAGCAGCAACCAGCCCTCGCCGTCGCCGGGTTGTTCCGCGAGGCGCGACTCGAGCCCGGCCGTGAGGCTGGATACGGAAGCGACGCTGGTCGAGCCACCGCGATCTGCGCTGCGCATGCCGGGGCGCGCCATCTCCGCCTGTGCCGTGGCACTCGTCACGCCCGGCGAGCCGACCGCAACGTAGGCAAGCGCCGCAAATGCGGGCACCGTGACAACGAGGAAAACGGCGGTCTTGCGCTTCTTTTCGCGCAGGAGCGGCGCCAGGACGAACGACAGGGCCACGACCGTCATGAAGAGCGTCATGATCCAGAGAACGGCATGCATCTACGGTAATCCTTTACTGCGGTGCTTTTAGTTAATTCACGTTGCGGCGCCCAAGCTCCCAGGCGCCGGTGTAGTCTCGCTATTTGCATAAATCGGTCCAAGTGTCGCCAGTTGCAGACGGTTGCCGGACCGGGCGCCGACTTATGCAAAGTCGTACTCCGGGCCCTTGGAAAACCGGGGATTACGCGCGTCAACGCCCTGTGTCGGGCCGCTGGCCGTCGCTACGACCACGGACCGGGCCGATTCCGCCCACTTAGAGATGTTCCAAAGTGTGAAGGTCTTCACACTTTGAAATGCGAAATCGAACGAGATTTGCGCAGAATGCGTTGCTGGACTGCATGGATCCGGAATCGAGGAAAATGCCGCTGTTCGAAATTGTCGCTTACGCCCTGCCCATTACGCTGATCGTGGCCTGGTACTGGCACCGGCATTCGCGTCGCGAAGAATCGAGTCTTGGCGCGCTCGTGTCGGCGACCGAGCAGGGCATGATCGAGCCGCCGACGCTGCATCCCGAAATCGACCACACGAAGTGCATCGGTTGCCGCAGCTGCGTCGCGGCGTGCCCCGAGCAGTACGCGCACACCGTGCTCGGCATGATCGGCAAGAAGGCGCATCTCGTCGGCCCGACCAACTGCATCGGTCACGGCACCTGCAAGACGGTTTGCCCCGCCGATGCCATCACGCTCGTGTTCGGCACGGCGCGGCGCGGTGTTGACATCCCGACCGTGCGGCCCGATTTCCAGACGAACGTACCGGGGGTGTTCATTGCGGGCGAACTCGGCGGCATGGGGTTGATCCGGAACGCGGTCGAGCAGGGACGCCAGGCCATGAACTCGATCAAGCAACTGGTTGCGCGACCGCACAAGAACAAGCTCGATATCGTGATCGTCGGCGCCGGCCCGGCCGGCATCACGGCAACGCTGGCCGCCAAGGAATGGGGCCTGCGATCGGCGACGATCGAGCGAGAGGAGCTCGGCGGTACGATTGCGCACTTCCCGCGACGCAAGCTGGTCATGACGCAGCCGGCGGACCTGCCCATTGTCGGCAAGATGCGGTTCAGAGAAGTGCAAAAGGAGACGCTGATCGATTTCTTTGCCGAGGTCGAAAAGAAGACCGGCATCGTCATCAACTACGGCGAGCAGGTCGAGCGGATCGAAGCGGCGCCGAACGGCGGCTACGCCGTCCGCACCAACAGGCGCGTTTACAACACGCGTGCCGTCCTGCTGGCCATCGGCCGGCGCGGTACACCGCGCAAGCTCGAGGTACCGGGGGAAGAGCGCGACAAGGTCGTCTACCGCGTCATCGATCCCGAGCAATATCGCAACCTGCATGTGCTCGTCGTCGGCGGCGGCGACAGCGCCCTCGAGGCAGCAACGACCATCGCGGCCGAGCCGGGCACAACGGTCACGCTGTCCTATCGATCCGGTGCGTTCACCCGCGCCAAGCAGAAGAACCGGGAGCGCGTCGACGAGATGGTCGCTGCCGGCAGACTTCGCGTATTGCTCAACTCCAATGTCGCATCGATCGGTGAGAAGGACGTCGCCATCGACTGTGGCGGCTCCGTCGAGACCGTTCCCAACGACGCCGTCGTCATTTCGGCGGGCGGCATTCTGCCGAGCGGTTTCCTGCGCTCGGTCGGCATCGAGGTCGAGACCAAGTGGGGGACGGCGTAAGCGCGTCCTGCATCGGTTTCGCGTCGATGATCGCCTCCTGTCGGCCCCGGAACCCGGCGACTAGAGCCACTCCGGGCCTTGCAGTACCTTTTGCACGAAGCGGACGAAGAGGTCGGGACGCATCAGCCCCGTGACCACGAATCCCCAGACGGCGCCGCTGAAATGCGCCATGTGAGCGATGTGGTCGCCCCCTCTCCTGTCCTGGTACCACGAGTAGTACAGGTACGCCGCACCCGCCAGTATCTGCGGAATCGCGATCACGCCGTACAGGTAGAGGTTCTGCCATGGCTCGAACAGGATCGCGGCGAACACGACGGCCGACACGCCGCCCGATGCCCCCAGCGCGGCATAACCCGGATTCCTGTTGTGCCGCAGGTAATCCGGCAAGGACGCCGCGACGATGCCGCCGAAATACAGCAGCATGTATTTCCAGGCGCTGAAGTCGCCCAGGAACGTGGGAAAGTAGAACCGCTCGATGGCATTGCCGAATGACCAGAGCACGAACATGTTGACGGCAAGATGCAGCATGTCCGCATGAATGAACCCCGAGGTCAGGAAGCGATGCCATTGACGGTGTTCCCGGACGGTCACGGGGTGAAGGATCAGCAGGTTCTTGCCTGCCGGGTTCTGCATCAGGATGACGGACACGAGGCAGGTGATGCCCACCGTGATGTTGGTGATGCTGAGTAGAGCGCCGTTCATGGCCGGGAATGGAAAGGATGCGGGCCGCCCATACTAATCGATTGATCCGGCGGGGTCAGAGATGAATGCTGCCCGTGAGGAACAGCGTGCAGCGGCCGCTCATGATCACGCGGTCGCCGCGATGCTCGCAACGCAGCTCGCCACCGCGCGGTGAAACCTGGTGCGCGACGAGGTGTGATTTACCCAGTCGTTGCGCCCAGAACGGCACCAGCGTGCAATGTGCCGAACCGGTCACCGGATCCTCGGCAATGCCCGCCTTGGGCGCGAAGAAACGCGAGACGAAATCCACCGTATCCCCTTTGGCCGAGACGCAGACGCCAAGGCCCTCACCGAGCGCGAACAGCCCGGCCTGGTCCGGCGACAGGCGACGAACACTCGCCTCGTCGTCGTACACGGCAAGAACGTCTCGCGACAGGTACACCTCCGAGGGTACCTCGCCGAGGGCATCACTCAGTGCCTGCGAAACAGAGGTCGGCGCCGGCGGGCGGGCGGGAAAGTCCATCGACAGGCGATCGCCATTGCGCGATACGACCAGCCGGCCGCTCTGCGTCTCGAAGGCCACCGCATCGAGACCGGGCTGCAGGTGATTGAGGACGACGTAGCCGGCGGCAAGCGTCGCGTGACCGCAGAGATCCACTTCGGTCGCCGGCGTGAACCATCGCAGGTCGTAGCCGCTGCCGGTCGCGACGAGAAAAGCCGTTTCCGAGAGGTTATTTTCGGCGGCGATGTTCTGCATGATGGCGTCATCGAGCCACGCGTCCAGCGGACAAACGGCTGCGGGGTTGCCCGAGAAGGGCCCGAGCGTGAACGCATCGACCTGGTAGATGGGAATCGTGATCATCGGCTTTGTCTGTCTCGCTCGGGCCGTTCGCCTGTGCAGGCCCCTCAAAATCGCTGCGGCCGATTATAGCCCGTGCGAGGAACCCGCCAGGATTGTCATCACCAGGATCGACGGCGCTGCGCCGGGCGTCTCAGGAGTATGTCCGCTTGCGCCGGTGGTAACCGAGCGAGATGGGGGTCGATTTCTGCCGCGGTTCCTTGGTCGGTTTGCCCACGAAGTACCCCTGTGCGAGATCGACACCGAGTTCCTCGAGCCTGGCGAGCGACTCGGCGTCCCGGACATACTCGGCGATCGTCTTCATGCCTGCTTCGTGGGCGATCTCGGCGATCAGCTTGATCATCTTCTGGTCGACAGGCTTGTTCAGCATGTCCTCGACGAATGAACCGTCGATCTTGATGTAGTCGAACTGCAGCTTTTGCAGGTAGCCGAATGAGCTGTACCCCGTGCCGAAGTCGTCGAGCGCGAACCCGCAGCCCATCTTGCGTATGGCTGAAATCTGCTGCTCGACGTGTGGCGGGTGGCGGATGGCGAGGCTCTCGGTAATCTCGAAGATGATGTTACGAGGGTCGACATCGTACCTGTCGAATGCCTGCCTGATATGCGGCACCAGGTCGTCGCTCTCGAATCCATTGGCCGACACATTGATGGACAGCTTGAGCGGGTTGATACTCTGCGAGTACTTTGCGTAGGCCTTCGCAGCACTCTCGATAA
>JBFIFN010000047.1:0-10570 GCA_041602775.1 Woeseiaceae bacterium
CCTTGAACACGGGCCGGATGCGGGCGCGGTGGCCGAAGTCGCGGTGCAGGATGGTTTGCACGAACGACATCAGGTAATACGACGCCACGGCGACGGCGAGAAAGACGAGTACGTCCACGGGAACCTCCGGGAATCTGCCAGGGGATTCCGAGGTTCTGTCGATCGGCCGCCGCGGGCCTTAGCGCACGGTGATGATTGGGCAATGAATTCCTGATGAAGGAAGATCATCGGTTTTTCATAGAGATATCGCATCCTTGGATGTGTGCGAATGATTCTCATTCAGGAAACGCGCCCGCGGGCGGATGCTATTCGCGAAAGTTAAAGTGAATTCTAGAAACGTTTCCGCGGAAACGTCAGTCCGAACGACCGCTCCTATCCAAAGCGGTCATTCTTGCCGGGCACGAGTGGGCGGCTGGAATCGGCCACAAGCGGCCCGTCGGCCGCAAATTCCGAATGTCCGCCTTCGGCAAAGCAGCAACGCACCACCACACGCAGCACATTGCGGCGTCTTCGTTCGTCAAGATATAACCATCGCAAATTCTCAGAACCGAATGGCGACACCAAACCTAAGCTGCCGTGGACGCTGGTAGGCCGCGGGCAACCCGTACATTTCCGGTTGGAAGTCGGTCAGCTCGTTGACCTCGGTCGCGGTATCCGAGTCAAAGAGGTTGAAAACATCGGCCCGCAACTCGACCGAGGCGCGGTCGCCCCAGCGGAAGCCGTAAATGGCCGAGAGATCCACCTGGGTGACCCAGTGCGTGCGCCCGGCGGAGCCACGCGGGCTATAGCTCAGTGTCCCGTCGGGATTCCGGACATAGAATGTCGGCCTGAACCAGGCGTTGAAGGGCAGGCCCGCCGGATGTTCCATGCCCAGCGCATTGACCGGTTTGCCGGACTGGGCGGTGGCGATGGCGCTAATCGTGAGGCGGTCGCTCACCTCGTAGAGCCCCCACAGCCGCAGCTTGTGCCGTCGATCATTCGGCAGGTAGCCGTATGCCCCATCCATGTACTGCCAGAGGTCGAATTTCTGCGTGTAATGCGGAATGTCCTGCGCGATATCCGAGTCGACCAGTCCCTCGAAGTTGCCTTTGCTTTGCGACCAGGTGTAAGAACCGTGAAACATCCAGCCGTCGCTTAGAGACTTGTCCGCCACCAGCTCGATTGCCTTATAGGTGCGGCGGCCCCGCGGAACGCCGAGTGCATCGGCGGGGATGAACGTCTCCGTGAGGACGCCGTCAATGTCGCAGAAAGTCGAGATATCCGTACCGGGGTTCGTCAATACAACCCGGCATGGCTGAGAGCCATCCGTCGCGCCGGGAAACCCGATGGCCTCTAGTCCTGGAGTCGTTATGACATCCTCGATGACGGACTTGACCTCCCGGTGAATGTAGCGAATTCCGACGTGCCAGTCTTCGCCCAGGGTACGCTCGTACCCGATCATCCACTCATCCTGGTACATCGGCTCAAGGTCCGTATCGATATTTGCACGTGCGTCAATCGCCGAACCATCGCCAGGCATCGTAGGCGTGCCCACCACTGGCGGTCCGAGCTCCAGGCTCGTCGGCACGCCGCTGCCATCGACATTCGATGGTGCAGCGGTCACCGGGTCCCGCTGGCCATCGAAAACAAAGAAGCGATTGATAATTACATTCCCCTGGCCAAGCGCATAGGCCGGGTACGCCATCATGGGTTGATGGAAACGCCCCCAGTTGATCGTGATGGTCTGATCAATCTCGCCCTTTGGCGACCAGGACATCCCAAGGCGGGGCGCCCACTGGGATTCGATATCGAGAAACCGCTGGCCATCGGCGTTGTAGTTTTTGAAATCCTCGTTGCGCAGGCCGAGACTGAGCGTCAAGCTGTCGGCCAGATCCCAGGTGTCTTCGACGTACCAGCTGCGCGAATCCGTATTGAAGGTGCCACCGTATTGAAGATATCGGTACTGCACGAGCGAGACGGGCGAGCCGTCGCCGTTCATATCGGGAATAGGTACACCGTTTACTTCGAACCCGACGGGCAACGGCGGGAAATAAAGGTAAATCACTCCGCCCAAGAGATCAGGTGCGACGTCCGTGCCGGTTAGTACATCGTACAAGATCGACTCGCGGTCCTCGCGATCCAGTCCCGCGCGCAGCGTATGGTTACCGAGCGGATAGGCCAGGTCCAGGCGATAGGCATCGCGCCTCTGCTCGCCGCTGTTTACCCAATTACTGATCTCGCACCCTGGGCGAAAATCCGCCCCAGGGTTATAGTCGAGCACCGCGGGGCATTCTTCGTCATTCGTGCTCCACGTTTTGTCGCGCCCCTTGTTGACACCATAAAGTGCCGATACGCTCAGGCGCTCCCACAGCTGGCCGCTGTAGCTCGTAATGAAATTATCGCCCCCGGCGGTGGAGTAGCCCTTGCCGATCAGGTCCCCTCGGGACCGAGCCTCCGTGTCGTACTCGAAGACGGTGAGATCGAGATCCTGCTTGTCCGTGAAGGCGGTAAAGGCAAGCGAGTGGTAGTTGTTGACGCTCCAGGTAAGGTTCGTTCCCCAGAACGCATCGGAGCCGCGAGTTTCGGTGGTTCGCCCCCGGTCTCCTGCCTCGCTGAAACGCTCCCGCGGCTCGTAAAGCGCGAAGAAGAACAGCCGATCCTTTATGATTGGGCCACCCGCGTATACATCGACGGACCAGTCGGACTCGCGGTGCTCGCTCGCGTACGCGACCAGGTCGCCGTTACGGTTATATGTGTCGGGGCTCTGGCCTTGTCCCCACTCTGGAGTGAAGTAACTGACGACGCCGAACTCGAAATCATTGCTGCCGCGCCGCGTGACCGCATTGATGACGCCGCCCGTCGCGCGGCCGAATTCTGCCGAGAATGCACCGGTCTTCATCTGCACCTGGTCGTAGAACTCGAACGGTGCAGTGCTGCCGCCGAAGCCCTTGAAGTACTCCGAGACGTTGAGCCCGTCGACGTAATAGGCATTCTCGGAGACCGAGGCTCCGCCGAAGGACACGAGAGGCTGCGTCGCAGCGGTCGGCTTGAAACTTTCGATTCCCGCCACCGTACCCGGGGCGAGTAAAGCCACCGCATCGATGTCCCTGGTGACCGGCAGCTGAGCAATTTGATTGAGCGAGAACTGCAGCCCTGTTTCACCCACGGCGGTCGCCATCAGAGGCGTTGCCTCCCCGAATACGACGATTTCCTCGATTGCCGTTTCGGCGACGCCGATAGTCAGATCACTCGTGCTACCAAGTCCGACGAACACATGCTCGATACGCACTGACGAGTAGCCTGTGCCACCGGTTTGCAGCATGTAGTCGCCAGACGGCAGTTGGGTCTGAAAGCGACCGTTGCGATCTGTGGTCAGCGCGCGGCGAAATCCTGGTTTCAGGCTGGATACGGTGACCGTCTGGCCCGAGACGCCAATGCCTGATTTGTCAATGACGCTGCCTTTGAGGGTCCCGTAATAGTCCTGGGCGAGCGCTGGATTGAATAACAGGCAACAGACGAGCGCCGCACCGAGTTCGGTACGGTTGAATAGTCGCCACATATTTCGCATCCCCCCCTTGCGCCCGTGACTCACGCTTATGGGGCGGGTACGCGAGTCAATTACACGCGAGGAATATAAGCAAAATCACTAGAGACACCCAAAGCTGCGTGCGTCAATTAGGGCTTATACCTAAACTCCGGCAACCAGTTCTGAATCGAGACGTGTTGGCCGTTCCATTGAGTCCAACCAGCTTGTCCCCAGCATAAGTAGTTAGCGTAATCCGCCGGCGTCGCGGGGAAATTCGTCTATAGTATTTTGATCGGGTTTCCCGAACCTCTGGGGTTGCCATGAGGTTATTCTCGGAATTGAAGCGACGCAATGTCCTGCGTATGGCCGTGCTGTACGCGGTTGCAGCTTGGTTCGTGATGCAATTTGCGGACGTCGTCATATCGCTCGCCGGGTTACCCGAATGGGTTGGCACCGTCGTGCTGGCCACTCTCGCGATCGGGTTCCCTATCGCTATTGTCCTTTCCTGGTTGTATGAGCTGACGCCTGGCGGTATCGCGCGAGAACAGGATATTCCCGCAAGCGATTCGACTGCGCATGGAAAAGGACGGTACGTCGACTTCATCATCATCGGCGTCCTTGTCGCTGCGGTCGTCCTGCTCGTCTTCGACAAGTTGATTCCGGATCAACCGGTGCAAGGGAAGAGTATTGCCGTACTGGCGTTCGAGGGCGACGAGGGCGCGGCGAGAGAGAGTATCGCCGAAGGTCTTTCTGAGGAGATCATTCAGAGGCTGACGCGTGTAGGGCAGCTAAAGGTCATTGCTTCGACCTCTTCTTTCCTCTTCAATTTACGAGATGTCGATGTCCAGGAAATCGGGGCAAAACTCGGCGTGCAATTGGTGCTCGATGGCAGCGTCAGGCGCTCGGGAGACCGCATACGGATCGCGGCACAGCTGATCGATGCCCGCGACGGCAGCAATCTATGGTCCGAGACCTACGAGCACGCGTATACGGCAAAGGAGCTGTTCCAAACACAGGCAAATGTCGCGCGGGAAATCGCCAATGAGCTACGGATAACGCTCGAGGCAGAGGACGACGAGCGACTGGAGATGGTACCGACAGTAAATACGGAAGCCCACGAAGCATATGCGTTTGGTCGATACCTCCTCCGTGACCGCCATCTGGATGACCTCAAGAAAGCTGCTGATCAATTTGATCTTGCCATCAAGCTGGACCCCAGCTACGCAGCACCGTACGCTGGTCTTGCCGATGCGTGCCACGTCTACTTCGAAATGAGCTCAGGAGATGTGCCGTCCAGTTGCCCACCGCTTGAGCGTGCAACTGCCGAAAGGACCGATCAGGCATTGGATGCCGTCGCATATTATCGCGCGCTTGAACCATTGGCGCGTAAGGCGCTGGATCTCGATCCCTATTTGGGAGAAGCGTGGGTCTCGCTGGGGGCTTTTCTGGGACACCAGGCGCGATCGACAGAACAAGTCGAAGAAGCGGAAGACGCATATGAGCGGGGGCTCGAGCTGAACCCCAATTTCGTGCAAGGCTACGAATGGTATGCACAACTCCTGCGCCTTTGGCCTACCAGTTCTTTAGAAGAATACCTCGAGAAGTGCGAGCGTCGCTCCTGGTGGCCAATCATCGCCAGAGGGCTTGAACAGGATCCAATGTCGGTCACACTGCGTGGCCTTGCGGTATCGCCGTTCTATGCCGAGTCTGTCAACGAGGCGATACGTCATGCGCACGAGTTGGTCGAGAAACGGCCGGAAGCGCTGGTCAGTCATGAAACGCTCGGGACGACGAGCTGGATACTGGATGGACGCCTGGATGAGGCGCTCAGGTCACTTAACAAGGCGGCGACGCTCGGTTGGACCACGCAACTGGGTTTCAATCTGGTTCGCGTGAACATGCTGCTCGGCGACCATGAATCGGTACTGGCATATATCGATATGGCTCGGCGACGAAGCCCTGCGGGTACCTACGAATCCGTGTCCCCTTTCCACAATTTCTCGATCCATGAAGCGTTGTCGCTTGTTTCCGCAGGAAGACTGGACGAAGCAGAGTCGCGCTTTCTTGCGATGGCCAGCGATGAGAATCTGCATGTAGCACTTCGCCGCGAAAGCGTTCGATTCCTCATAGGTCTGGACTTGGCAGCGGGCGGACCGCAACAGGCTGTTGATCGTATCGCCGAAATGGAGAAGAAGTTCGGCATCCCCGCTGACGCCAGTTGCCTGACCCGGGACACGACCGAGGAACTTTCCCGGCACTGTTATCCAGACATGGTGCCGCTAATGCGTGCCGCCGGTTACGAAGGTTGGGGAGAAAAGTACGTTGCCGACACACTGGAGGTGCTAGAAAAGGTTCCGGCCCCGGAATCAGAATATTGCGACCTGCGTTTCTCAGTGAGGAAGATTCAATTGCTCGCAATCGCCGGACGCAACGAGGAGGCGATCCAGTACTTTACACAAGGCGTAGCAGACCGGTGGCGCGGAAATAATTACCGCGATCTGCGCAAAGACTGGCAGTGGATCGCCTATTACGATCCTGCACTTTACGCGATCCGAAGCGACCCTCGATTTCAAGCCGCCGTCACGGCTATAGAGGCCGACATCGCCCTGCGGCGGGCGAACGTCCAGGCCATGCGGACATCAGGCGAGATCGTCTCTCCGGATGAGCTGTAACTCGTTCCTACCCGGGTACAACTTGCATGACGGTAGCCCAAATCGACTACGCGAGCGCAACTATCGCCGCCGCGTTGAGTATTTGTTGACCGGAAAAGCGGACGTTCCAAGCTCAACGCTTAGGTGTCGCATTTGGGTAATTGGCAGCCCCTGACTATATGCCAATCAAGACCGCAGGAACGACTGCTTTAGTGCGAATACCAGTCGCTGGAGTGACTGGATTAAGAGCTACTGGCGCATCGGCATATCGTGCCCTGAATGCGACCCCTGATCCTGGGACCCCGTGAGCTTCATGACCGGCATTGCGACCGTCGCCATGCCGAGAATGACAATCAGGAGCCCCGCGCCGAGCCGTTTGCCACTCATGAAGCCGGCCAGCTTAGACGCGCTGACTCCGGTCGCGAGCATCGCGGGCATCGTGCCGAAGCCGAAGGCGATCATGACGAGCGCGCCGGCCAGCGGCTCGGCCGTCGTCGCGGCGATCAGCAGGACGCTGTAGACGAGGCCGCAGGGCAGCCAGCCCCAGATCAACCCGAGGCCGAGGGCCTGCGGCATGGTTTGAACGGGTACGAGTCCCCGGGCGGCCGGGGCGATGCGTGCCCAGATTCTGGCACCCGCGGATTCGAGCGGTGCGAGGATTCGCCAGCCGAACGCGACCTGCAGGCCGACGAGAATGATCAACAGGCCGCTGACGAGGCGGACCGGTGCGGCGAGGTCGGGAATGGCGCCGACGGCGGTCTTGCCGACCAGTGCGACGATCACCCCCAGGACGGCATAGCTCAGGATTCGTCCGCCGTTGTAGACGATGGCTCTCGGGAACTGGCGCTGCATCGATCGCGCTTCGACGTTGACGGCGAAAAGGCCTGAAATCCCTGCGCACATGCCGAAGCAGTGCGCGCTGCCGAGCAGCCCCGTAACGAACGCCGCGGTCACGAGCGGCCACGCATCCGTCACGACGGTTCGTCCTCTTTCGGTTTGGAATCATCGTCCATGACGACGCGCATCGCGGGCGTGTCGAGATCGTCGAACTGGCCGCTGCCGACGGCCCAGAAGAATGCCCACACGGCGAGGCCGAGCAGCAGCAGCGCGAGCGGTATCAGGACGTAGAGAATGTTCATGGCTATTCGAAGCGGTTGAGGCGCAGTGCGTTCAGGACGACGATCAGCGAACTCGCGCTCATGCCGATCGCCGCCGCCCATGGCGGCACGAAACCGGCCGCCGCCAGCGGCAACGCCAGCGTATTGTAGACGATTGCCCAGGCGAGGTTCTGACGCACGATGCGCATCGTCTTGCGCGCCATCTGTACCGCGGTCGTGACCGGCGCCAGCGATTCGCCGAGCATGATGACGTCGGCGCTGGTCTGGGCGAGCAGGGCGCCGTGGGCCGGGGCAATGGACGTGTCGGCGCCTGCGAGTACGGGCGCATCGTTGATGCCGTCGCCGATCATGATGACGCGCTCGCCGCGCCGCTGCGCCTCCTCGATGATCCGCAGCTTGTCCTCCGGGCGGCACTCGGCGTAACGGTCCTCGATGCCGAGTGCCGCCGCGACGGTCTCGACGGCGAGGCGGTTGTCGCCGCTGACGAGCGCCACGTCGAGTCCGAGGCTTCGCACGGCGTTAATCATTGTGCGCGCGTCGGGCCGGAGTTCGTCCTCGAGATCGAACCACGCCACCACGTTGCCTTCGACGCCGAGGAAAACGTGCGTCGACACGGCGTCCTCGGCGTGTGCGCCGCCGCCGACGAAGTCCGCGTTGCCGATGCGCCACTCGCGCCCGTCGATCGTGCCGCTGACGCCCTGGCCGACATGGACCTTCTCGTCGCTGACGGCCGGCAGCACGTCGGGCAGCGCAAACGCGCTTGCCAGCGGGTGCGTCGAGGCGTGCTCGAGTGCCGCCGCGATCAGACGGCAATCCTTTTCGGTCCACGCGTTGTCGATGACGAACACGGCCGTGATGCGCGGCATGCCCATCGTCAGCGTGCCGGTCTTGTCGAAGATGGCCAGCGTCGCGCGCGACAGCGACTCGAGCGCGTTGCCGTTCGTCACGAGCAGGCGCAGTTGCGACAGGCGGCTGCCGGCGGCGGCGAACGCGGCCGGCGTCGCGAGGGCGAGGGCGCAGGGACAGGTGACGACGAGCACCGACAGCGTGATGACGAACGCGCGGTCGGGGTCGGCGAAGTACCAGAACACGGCCACCGCGGCGGCAACGACGAGCAACGCGACGACGATGTAGCTCGCCACGCGGTCGGCCAGCGTCACGAAGCCTGGTCGCGCGTAGCGCGCGCGCTCGCTTAGGCGGCTGATCGTACCGAGCGTGGTATCGGAGCCTGTGCTCGTCACGACCATCTCGATCATGCCGTCGACGTTGATGCTGCCGGCGACCAGGCCGTCGCCGGCGATCTTCGACTTGGGCCGCGCCTCGCCCGTGAGCAGCGATTCGTCGGCGCTGGTCGTTCCCCAGACGACTTCGCCGTCGGCCGGTATCGATTCACCGGCGCGCACCAGTAGCCGGTCGCCGCGCTGCAGCTGGCTCACGGGCACGACGGCATGGCCGCTCTCGTCGATGCGCGTGGCGGTATTCGGCAGCAGCGTGGACAGGGCAGCGCTGCGATCGATCGAGCGATGCCGGGCACGCATTTCGAGGAAGCGCCCGAGCGTGAGGAAGAACACGAACATCGTCACGGAGTCGAACCAGACCGCCTCGCCGCGCGTGAACGTGGCGTAAACCGAGGCGGCATAGGCGGCGCCCACCGCGATCGAGACGGGCAGGTCCATGCCGGGTTTGCGTGCCACGATGCCGCGCCAGGCGCCCGTGAAGAAGGGCTTCGCCGCGTAGAACACGACCGGCGTCGTGACGAAAAAACTCACGAGCCGCAGGAAGTGCTGCATGTCGGGATCGATGCCCTGGTAGTCCATCGAGTACAGGCCGACGGCAAACATCATGACCTGCATCATGCCGAGCGAGGCGACGAGCAGCCGCTTTAGAGCCGTGCGCTGCTCGGCCACCTCGGGGCGCGTCGTGCTCTCGGGCGACAGCGGCTGCGGCTGGTAGCCGAGGCTCGCGAGCGTGGCGAGGAAGCCGGAGAGCCGCGCACCGGCATCGTCGAAACGCAGGCGCAGCCGATGCGTGATCGGGTTGACCTCGGCCGAGCGGACCCCGGGCTGCCTGCCGAGGGTCGTCTCGATCAGCCAGCTGCAGGCCGAACAGTACATGCCGCCGACATAGATCGTCGCTTCCCGCGAATCGTCGTGCCGTTCGCTGAACGCGTCGAGCATCTCGGCGCTGTCGAACACGCGCCACTCGGCGGCTTCCTCGGCCGGCCGGCCGACACCCGGCGCCGGCGCGTCGCGCAATTCGTAGTAGCGCGCCATGCCGGTATCGCGGATCAGCTCGGCAACGGCCTTGCAGCCCGGGCAACAGACCGGGTGCGATTCGCCGTCGATGTCGACGGTCAGGTCACAACTCGCCGGGACGGGCAGCGCGCAGTGAAAACAGCCGTCAGCGCGACTCATCGCCGCCGGGACGCAGGACGAGGCTGGTCTCGCCCTGCCATTCGGCCGACAGCCGCCAGGCGTCGCCGGACTTCAGCACGGCGTAGAAGCGGCCCTTTGGAACCGTCACGAAATGGCCGACCCACACCGGGTTGCCCTCGGCATCGGGCTGGGCCTTCGACAGCATGATTACGCGGTCGCGGTCGGCGAACGCCGGGTGCGACAGCTCGAACTCGAGCGACGCGGGTACGTCGTCGAGCCGGCCCGAGCGCATGACGGCCGCGACGGCGCCGGTCTGCGCGTCGATGTCGACGAGTGCGGCGAGTCCGAGCTCGGAGGCCAGTCGCTGCGCGAGGATGCGGCGGTCCGCCGCCTTGCGCACGCCGTCCTCGGCGTGCACGACGAGCGAATCCGTGGTCTGCATCGAGATCCACACCGTGGTCAGGCCCGCCACGACCGACGAGGCGGGCAAGGCGATGATGAACCACGGCCAGAACTGCCGGTACCAGGGCTTTGTGTCTTCGCGTTTCACGTCGGCGGTTGGCTAGGGCGTCGGACCAAGAAAGCGGCTGTCTTCCGTCACCGAGACGCTCTCGTCGTCGAGCGCCGTGAGGTCGAACTCGATGTTCATGATGCCATAGGCGACATCGCGATGGACGCGTACGCGCACCGGCAGCGACAGGACGCCGCCACCCTCGACGAGTATGCTGTCGCCGGCCCCGTCGAGTTCGATGCCCTCTACGCCGGCGACGCCCAGTGTGAAGCGGCGGTCGGCATTGCTCTGGTTGATGACCTTGAGCGTGTAGGTGTTCTCGATGATGTCGCCCGCGACTTCGCGATAGAGCGCGTTGCGGTCACGGATGACGTCGAGGATGACGGGCGTGCGCATGACCATCGACGATA
>JBFIFN010000048.1:0-10078 GCA_041602775.1 Woeseiaceae bacterium
GATGTCGACGACCTTGGTGTTCCTGAGGTCCGGGCAGTTCTCCTTGAAGGTCAGGCCGAGCAACAGGACGCGCGCGCCCTGCGGTTGCAGCCCTTTCTTCAACATCAGCTTGACGATGCGCGACGCGACGTAGATGGACATGTTGTCGTTGATGCGCCGACCCGCGAGGATCATCTGCGGGTGATAACCGAGCTGCTCGGCCTTGTAGGTCAGGTAGTAGGGATCGACGCCGATGCAGTGGCCGCCGACGAGCCCCGGGCGGAACGGCAGGAAATTCCACTTGGTGCCGGCCGCGAGCAGCACTTCCTCGGTATCGATGCCGACCCGCTCGAAGATCATCGCGAGCTCGTTGACCAGCGCAATATTGACGTCGCGCTGCGTGTTCTCTATGACCTTGGCGGCTTCGGCGACCTTGATGCTCGAGGCCTTATGCGTGCCGGCCGTGATGATCGACGCGTACACGCTGTCGACGAATTCGGCGACTTCAAGGGTCGAGCCCGATGTCACCTTCAGGATTGTCGGCAGGCGGTGCTCCTTGTCGCCCGGGTTGATGCGCTCGGGGCTGTAGCCGACGTAGAAGTCCTCGTTCATCTTGAGACCGGAGCCCTCTTCGAGCAGCGGCACGCAGAACTCCTCGGTGCAGCCGGGATAGACCGTGGATTCGTAAACGACGATATCCCCTTTCTTCAACACCTTGCCGAGTGTCTCGCTGGCGCCGCGCAGCGGTGTCAACAGCGGGCGATGGCCGTCGCCGATAGGCGTCGGCACGGTCACGACATAGAAGTTGCAGTCGCGGATGGCCTCCAGGTCCGTCGTGTAACGCAGCTGTTTCGCGGCGGCGAGTTCCTCGTCGGAGCATTCCAGCGTCGAGTCGGTGCCGCCCTCGAGCTCGGCGACACGCGCCGCGTTGATGTCGAAGCCGACGGTCGGGTACTTGCGGCCAAATTCGACGGCCAGCGGCAGGCCGACGTAGCCGAGACCGACGATGCCGATATTGAGTTTCTTGAGGTCGAAACGGGACACGGTATTTCCTCGGTTCCTCGAAAAAGGGGAAAAGGGATCAGCTACCTTGGATTGGGTATAAGGTAGCTGATCCCTTTTTGCATGGCAGGCGCTTATTTATCATATCGGCTCTGTTATTTCGCGGTACAGGGTCGCATAGGCGTCGGCCATCCGCGTCGCGCTAAAGCCGAGCGCCTTCTCGACGTTACGCGCGCGGATCGCCGCAAGCGCCTCGGGATCGGCCAGCAGCGCCTCGATGGCCGTATGCAGGCCGTCGGCATCCTCGGGCTCGACCAGCCGGCCGTTCTCGCCGTCCGCGACGACATCCGGGATGCCGCCGACGCGCGTCGCCACGATGGGCAGACCGAACTGCATCGCGTCAAGCAGCGTCGAACCGAGCGCCTCCTTGAGCGACGGAAAGACGAACAGGTCGAAAGCCGCGAGGTAATCCCCGAGGTTATCGACCCAGCCCACCAGCTCGATATTCTGCAGATCGCCGATTTCCGCCACGAAGCGCTCGCGGTCGCGGCCCTCGCCGCACAGCAGGAAATGCCAGTCGGGATGGGAATCGCGGACCTTGTGAGCCACCTCGATGATCGTCGACTGACCCTTGGCCGAGTGATCGAGCACGCCGGCGTGACCGATCAGCCGCTTGCCCGGCCGTGCCGCGCGGATGGCTGTCACTTCATCGACATCCGACGTGAATGCCGACGACGCATCCCAAACTACGGTAAGCGGTCCGCTGAAACCGCTCGTGCGCAGATTTCTCGCGGTCGCCTCCGAGACCGCGGCGACCGCGCGTGCGCGCCTGTAGGCCAGAGCGCGCAGGCCCTTTATGGCCTTCGCCGTGACGACGCGCCGCGTTACGACGTAAGGAATCCGGAAAAACAGCGATGCCGCGAGCCCGACATAGACCGAACGCCCGTCGTGGCCGTGCACGAGCCGGCTACCGCGCGCGGCAAACGCCGCCGAAAGGCCGTTGCGGGCGACAATGCGAGTTTCGAGGTTGCCGACGTCAGCGCAGCGCTCAGCCAGCCCGCTTTCTTTGCAGGCGATGAGGCGCTGTGACTCGTCCCTCCGCCCCAGCTCGCGCACCAGCAGTTCTGTCTGCCGCTCGCCACCGCTGTAACCGGTAGCGAGATTGACGTGGCAAATCGGCTTCAGCCGAGAAACCACAAGGCGGCGAGGCCCGTGAGGCTCATCGTGATCGTGTACGGCACCGCCATGATGACCATGCGCCCGTACGACAGCCGTATCATGGGCGCCAGCGCCGAGGTCAACAGGAACAGGAACGCGGCCTGGCCGTTCGGCGTCGCCACGGACGGGATGTTCGTGCCCGTGTTGATGGCGACCGCCAGCCCGTCGAACTGCTCACGAGTGATCGCGCCGTCACGGAACATCTGCGCGACCTCGCCGATATAAACGGTCGCGACGAAGACGTTGTCGCTGATCATCGAGAGCACGCCATTGGCAATATAAAACAGTGCCTCCTGCGTCTTGCCCTCGAAGGTCATGACCCAGTGGATCACCGGCGAAAACAGGTGTTGATTGTGAATCACCGCGACGATCGCGAAGAACACGACGAGCAGCGCCGTGAACGGCAGGGCCTCCTCGAAGGCATGACCGATACGATGTTCCTCGGTAATGCCGTTGAA
Organism: Woeseiaceae bacterium; assembly: GCA_041602775.1. Taxonomy (GTDB): domain Bacteria; phylum Pseudomonadota; class Gammaproteobacteria; order Steroidobacterales; family Woeseiaceae; genus UBA1847. The sequence continues at coordinate 2,658 of JBFIFN010000048.1, forward strand.
CGCCGTCGACAGCACGATGACCATCAGGCCGACGATGCCGGGCTCGGCCATGTGCGTCGCCAGCGTGATCACCAGGAGCACGGCGACGACGGCCTGGACAATGATCGTGCTGGTCTGCTGCTTGGTGCGCTTCGCCGTCATGTCGTCGTCGAAGGCCTCGAGCACTTCGCGCACCTTGGGTGACAGCCTGGTGCCGTAGCCGAACCAGCCCGTCATCTCGAGCGCCATGCAGGTCAAGAGCCCCACGACCAGCACCGGCATCGAGATGTGCGCCATCTTCAGGAAGAAGGTCGCGAAGTCCCAGTCCATGACCTCGGCAATCAGAAGGTTTTGCGGCTCGCCGACCAGCGTAGTGACGCCGCCGAGCGCCGTGCCAATGGCGCCGTGCATCATCAGGCTGCGCAGGAAGGCACGGAAATTCTCGAGGTCATCGCGGTGCAATTCGACGACCTCGTCGTCGGTGGTCGCGTCGTGATCGTGGTCGAACTTCTTGCCCGATGCGACCTTGTGATACACGGAAAAGAAACCAACGGCGACCGTGATGATGACGGCCGTGACGGTCAGCGCATCGAGGAACGCGGAGAGGAACGCGGCCGCGAACGAGAACATCAGGGACAGCAAGATCTTCGAGCGCACCCCGAGCAGGATCTTCGTGAACGTGAACAGCAGCATCTCGCGCAGGAAATAGATGCCGGCGACCATGAACATCAGCAGCATGATCACGGGGAAATTGTGCTCGGCCTCGAGAAACACCATCTCGGGCGTCGCCATGCCGAGGACGATGGCCTCGAAGGCAAGCAGTCCGCCCGGTTGCAGCGGGTAGCACTTCAGCGCCATCGCGAGCGTGAAGATGAACTCGAGGATCAGGACCCAGCCCGCAAGGAACGGATTGAAGACGTACAGGATCGGGTTGAGGATCAGGAATCCGATGATCGTGGTCTTGTACCAGTCGGGCGAGTTGCCAAGGAAATTTTGGCGAAAGGCTTCAGCCAAGGTATATACCATCTAGCGCTTGTCCTTGTTCTGTTTATGCTCCCCCAGGAGCGCAGGCTGCATTCTAGTCAATATCCCACACGCACGCACCGGATTCGCGCATCTTCTCGAGCATCGCCTCGTGCGCTGCCAGTTCTTCGGCCGTCGCTGCGACGACAGTGAGCGTATAGGACGCTGCTTCCGGCTGTCGCATTGCCGGCGCGCCGCTCCGCCCGGCATCATCAACACGAGAGCCGTCTCTTCCGGCGCCGTTGCCCGAGGCAATGCTGCCCTCCTCCTCGTCGAGCAGCAGGCTCGACTGCCCTCCCGTCATCGCGAGGTACACGCGTGCCAGCAGCTCCGAGTCGATCAGCGCACCGTGCACGTCGCGCTTCGAGGCATCGACTTCGTAGCGTTTGCACAGCGCGTCGAGGCTGTTGCGCTGCCCGGGATGGACCTCCCGCGCCAGCGACAGCGTATCGAGCACGCGGCAATGATGGGCGAGCTTCGGTTTCGGATGCCGCATGAGCTCGAGCTCGTACTCGAGGAAGCCGACGTCGAAGTCGGCGTTATGGATGATAAGTTCGCTGCCCGTGACGAAGTCGAGGAACTCGTCCACGATGTCTCGAAAGCATGGCTCGGTCTCGAGCTGCGCGCGGCTTATGCCGTGCACGGCCTCGGCGCCCTCGTCGATGTCGCGCTCGGGATTCAGGAAGCGGTGGAATTCGCGGCCCGTAATACGGCGGTTGACCATCTCGATGCAACCGATCTCGATGATGCGGTGGCCCTGGGCCGTCGAGAGGCCCGTGGTTTCGGTATCGAGGACGATCTGTCTCATAGTTCGTCGATCCCGAGGTTTGCCAGTCGGTCGGCCTCTTCATTGCCCGGATCGCCATCGTGCCCTTTGACCCACTTCCACGTGACGTCGTGGCGCGCAATCGCATCGTCGAGCGCCATCCACAGGTCCTTGTTCTTCACAGGCTTGCGGTTGGCGGTCTTCCAGCCGCGTTTCTTCCAGTTGTGCATCCACTCGGTGATGCCGTGCATGACGTATCTCGAGTCGGTGTGCAGCGCGACCCGGCTCGGCCGCTTGAGCGCGTTGAGCGCCTCGATGGCGGCCGTGAGCTCCATGCGATTGTTGGTCGTCTCGGGCTCGCCGCCGTGCAGCGTCTTGCGGTGGCGCCCGGCGATCAGCAAGGCGCCCCAGCCGCCCGGGCCGGGATTCCCTCTGCAGGCCCCGTCGGTGTAGATCTCAATTTTTCGCGTCAAAACCGGTTCTTGTAAAACGGATGCGGGAAACTCGTGTGGATGGCTCGGCCAGTCCCGCAACGACTTTTGGCTGGCGCCGCCAGAGGGGCCTCACCGGCGTCAGGGTGCTGACTCGCTTCTGCGCCGTGAGCATATAGCAAGCGGCCGCCTCGGGCCACAGCGCCTGTCCGAGCTGCTCCCACTTTTGCGTCGCGTTCACCTTGCGACGCGGCAGCGGCCAGCGGAAGAAGTAGCGCTGCGTGGACTGGATACGCATGTCCAGCAGCTTCAGCCAGTCCCTGAGGCGTTTTTCCGAGATGAGGTGAAACGCGCCGGGTGGCATGCCCGCGCCGTGTACGAGGCGTCTCAGCCCCCACAGGCCGCCCGGCTTGAAGCCCAGAATCACGATATGGCCCTGGGCCCTGAGGACGCGGTCGATCTCGCGCAGGATTTCGTGCGGGCGTTCGCTGAAATCGAGCGTGTGCGGCAACAGCATGGCGTCGATCGAGTCGCTCTCGACGGGCAGCTGGTGATAGTTGGCCACGGCACAGGGTTCACCGGCGCCCGTTTCGCTGATCACGGCGCAGCGCTGGGTCCGGGTGAATCGCATGAAGGTGCGCCGCTCGCCCCACAGGCCGAGTTGCAGGCAGTACTCACCGAAGATGCCGTCGAGCGCCTCCTCGACGACGCGCGCTTCCTGCTGCAGCAGGGCCTCGCCGAGCGGCGTCTCCAGCCATTCGCGCGCTTTATGTGACCTGTCTACTTGCACAAATCAAATCCCTAAGTACGATAGCCCGATGTATTACATATTCTCGCGATTATCCCAGAAAATACGCGGCTTTGGCGTCGCTTCCGTCACCTTTTTCGCACTCGCTGCGGGAGCCCAGGCCGAGCAGCCCGAGGGCCCCCCTGGATCGATCGCGACGCAAAGCGCCATCCTGACCCTCGTGTCGCCGTTCGAGGGCCTCGCGATGCCCTCTTCGCCCGCCGCACCCGAGGATATCCTCGCGAGATTGCGCCGCGGCTTCGAACTCGACTACGACGACCACCGCCGCACTGCGGCGGAGCGCGACTGGTACGTGCGGCACCAGGACTACCTGACGCGCGTTTTCACGCGCGCACAACGCTACCTGCCGTACATCGTCGCCGAACTCGAGAGGCGCGACCTGCCGCTCGAGCTCGCCCTGCTGCCGATCGTCGAGAGCGCCTACGACCCGTTCGCGTACTCGCACGGACGTGCCGCCGGCCTGTGGCAGATGATCCCGGGTACGGCGCGCCGTTTCGGCGTCAAGCAGAACTGGTGGTACGACGGCCGCCGCGACATCGTCGACTCGACGCGCGCTGCGCTCGACTACCTCGAATACCTAGAGGAGATCAACGACGGCAACTGGCTCAATGCCATCGCGTCGTACAACTCCGGCGAAGGCAACGTGCTGCGCGCCACGCGCAAGAACCGCAAGGCCGGCAAGCCGATCGACTTCTGGTACCTGAAGCTGCCGAAAGAGACGAGCATGTACGTGCCCAAGTTGCTGGCGCTCGTCGAGATCGTCGCCGACCCGGGCAGGTTCGGGGTAACGCTACCCGAGGTGCCCAACGAGCAGCAGTTCGTCGTCACCGAGATCGGCACGCAGCTCGACCTCGCGCTCGCTGCCGAGCTCGCGGGCGTCGACGTCGACACGATCTACCAGTACAACCCGGGCTACAACCGCTGGTCTACGGACCCGGCCGGGCCGCACCGGCTCGTGATGCCCGTGGATATCGCGGCGGAGTTCAGCACCGCGCTTGCCGCCGTGCCCGCCCGCGAGCGCGTGCGCTGGAAGCGCCACAAGGTGAAGAGCGGCGAGGCGATCTCGCAGATCGCGGACCGCTACAACACGACCGTGTCGGCGCTGCGCGCCGCGAATAACCTGCGCGGCAACACGATCCGCGCCGGGCACTACCTGATGATCCCGGTGGCCACGAAGCCGCTCAGCGCCTACAGCCAGAGCGCCGACGCACGTCTCGCGAGGACGCAGAACCGCAAGCGCGCGGATAAAAAGATCGAGCACGTCGTGCGCAGCGGTGAGAGCTTCTGGACGATTTCGCGCAGGTATGGCGTCAATCATCGCTCGCTGGCCAAGTGGAACGGGATGGCGCCAGGCGACCCGCTGTCGATCGGCCGCAAGCTCGTCGTGTGGACCAATGAACGCATCGCCGACGCGGGGCCGGCGACATCGCCCGTGCAGACAGGCAAAACGACGCGCAAGTTGCGCTACACGGTGCGCAACGGGGACTCGCTGTACCTGATCGCCCGCAAATTCCGTGTCGGCATCGACCAGATCGCGCGCTGGAACGGCCTCGACAAGAACAAGATCCTGCGGCCGGGCCAGAAACTCACGATGTATGTCGATGTGACGGCGCAGTCCAGCTAAACTACGCGCCAAACTGAATTTCACCGGGGGGAAGACCATGGGCTTCATGGCGGGCAAGAAGGCGCTCATCGTCGGCGTCGCAAGCGATCGATCCATCGCCACCGGCATTGCCGAAGCGTTCGTGCGCGAAGGCGCCGAAGTCGCGTTCACCTACCAGAACGACAAGCTCAAATCGCGCGTCGAGAAGCTCGCGCAGCGGCTCGGCCAGAACACCGACCTGCTGTTCCCCTGTGACGTCACGAGCGATGCCGAAATCGACGCCGTGTTCGCCGGGCTCGCCAAGCACTGGGACGGTCTCGACGTCCTCGTGCACTCCGTGGGCTTTGCGCCGCGCGACCAGCTGGCCGGCGGCTTTACGGAGTCGATCACGCGCGAGGGCTACGCGATTTCGCACGACATCTCCGCCTACAGCCTTGCCGCGCTCGCCAAGGCGGCCGTGCCGATGATGGAGAACCGCAACTCGGCCATCCTGACGCTGACTTACGATGCGGCCGTCAAGGTCGTGCCGAACTACAACGTCATGGGCCTCGCCAAGGCCAGCCTGGAGTCCTGTATGCGCTTCCTCGCGGCCGATCTCGGCCCGAAAGGCATTCGCGTCAACGCGATTTCGGCGGGCGCTGTGAAGACGCTCGCGGCCGCGGGCATCGGCGGCTTCCGCAAGATGCAGAACTACGCGGTCAAGGCTGCGCCGCTGCGCCGCACCGTCACGATCGAGGAGATCGGCAACACGGCCGCATTCCTGTGCTCGGACCTCGCCACGGGCATTACGGGCGAGACGACCTTCGTCGATGCGGGCGTCAATATCATGGGCATGGTCTTCGACGAAGACGACTAGGTTGATTCTGAACGGCGCAGTCACGCGTCAAGGGGGCCCGCAATGACGATGACCACCAAAATCCTGATCTGGATGGTCGCGGGGCTGGTGCTGGGCAGCCTGCTCAACACGTTTGCGTCAGACGTCGCCTTTATCCAGGACTATTTCGTCAACGGCCTGTTCCACGTGGTTGGCGCGATGTTCATCACGGGCCTCAAGATGCTCGTCGTACCCCTGGTGACGTTCTCGCTGACCTGCGGCGTGTACGGCATCGGCGACATCTCGAAGCTGGGCCGAGTAGGTCTCAAGGCGTTCGGCATGTTCCTGATGACGACCGCGCTGGCAATCACGCTGGCAATCACCGTTGCCGTCATAGTCGGCCCGGGAGAAGGGTTCGAACTGACCGGTGACCAGGGTGACTTCACTGCACCCGTGCCGCCACCGCTGACCCAGGTCATCATCGACCTGATTCCCGGCAATCCGGTTGCGGCCTATGCCGAAGGCAACATGCTGCAAATCATCTTTTTCACAATCCTGTTTGCGGTGTGTATGCTCATGATTGGCGAGCCCGGCCGCAAGATTGCCGAAGGCGCCGAGCGGCTCAACCAGGTCATGATGCAGGTCGTGACCGTGGTCATGCACGTGGCGCCTTACGGTGTCTTCGCCCTGATGGCGAAGACGTTTGCGCTACAGGGACTGGGCCTCATCATGCCGATGATTAGCTATTTCGGCGTGGTCGTCGTCGTGTTGATTTTGCACGCGACCGTCACGCTGATGACGCTGCTGAAGCTGTTGTCGGGCGTTAGTCCGCTGATGTTCCTGCGCAAGATGCGCACCGTGCAGATCTTTGCCTTCAGCACGTCGAGTTCGAACGCGACGATTCCCATCAACCTGCGCACCACGGAAAAACGCCTTGGCGTGGACAATCCCACGGCGTCCTTCATCGTGCCGTTCGGCGCGACGATCAATATGGACGGTACCGCGATCATGCAGGGCGTGGCGACCATATTCATCGCCAATGTCTACGGCATCGACCTGGGCCTGAGCGGCTACCTGACCGTAATCGGCATGGCCGTGCTGGCCTCGATCGGTACGGCGGGAGTGCCCGGGGTCGGCTTGATCATGCTGGCGATGGTGTTCACCCAGGTGGGTCTGCCCGTGGAGGGCATCGCGTTGATCATGGGCGTCGACCGGCTGCTGGACATGATGCGTACCGCCGTCAACGTGACCGGTGACGCGGCGATCACGACCATCGTTGCCAGGAGTGAGGGCAGCCTCGATGAAGCCGTCTATTACGACCCCCACGCCGGTGACGTCGAGAAGGTTCATCTGCCGCACAGGTCGGCGGATTCCGCGTCGACCCAATAGAACCCGGGGTTAGCCAGCCGGTTCCTACAGCAGATCGGAGGCGGCTACGGCGTCCTCGTTGACAATAATTTCGGCGTTTTCGCGGAGCGCCTGCACAAAGGCGATGAATTCGCCGATGCCGGCCTGGTCCGTCAGCTGCATCTTCCCGGCATCACGTTGCTCGAGCGGCAGCGCCTCTGGCCGGCCCGGCAGCACGGCCTCGATGCTGTACACCGTGAAACCGCCGTCGTTGTTGCGCGTCGAGCCCGTCGTCGGTTCGTCCTGCGACGGCTTCACGGCCGTGAACACGGCGACGGACACGAACTGGTCGATTTCCTGGTCGCTGCGCGACATCAACACCGGCTCGCCCGCCGTCGCGCCGACGGCCTCGGCCGCCTCGCCGAAATCGGTGCCGGCCGCGAGTGCGGCAAGCATCTCGTCCGCACGCGCCGCCATGATTTCCTCTGCCCTCAGCGCACGGACGGCAATCTCGGCCTCTTCGCGTACGTCTTCGAGCGCCTGCCGCGTCGCGGGCCTGTGCTGCGCCACCGAGACGACTACTGATCGCCCGGCATCGACTTCGACAATCCCGGACAGCTGGCCGCCGGACAGTACGACCTCATCGAACA
>JBFIFN010000049.1:0-9635 GCA_041602775.1 Woeseiaceae bacterium
AGCTGATGCGGCGCTGGTTCAGTGTCTCGACATTGATGGAACTATTGCGCCTCGCGATGCCGATGGTGGTGTCGCAGGGCGCGTTCGCGGTCATGATCTTCACGGACCGCTACTTCATGTCGCAGATCGACCCGGCGCACATGGCCGCCGCGCTCGGCGGCGGCGTCGCTTCGTTTTTCTCTTTCTGTTTCTTTGTCGGCCTGCTGTCCTATGCCAATGCGCTGTCGGCGCAGTACCTCGGCGCGGGCGAATCGCACAAGTGCCCGAAGGTCGTCACCCAGGGCATGCTCATGACGCTGATGAGCCTGCCGGTGCTGACGCTGATCACGTTTCTCGTTGCCGGCATCTTCGAGAGCATGGGGCACGAGCCCGCGCAGGTCGCGCTCGAACGCACCTACTACCTGATCCTGATGTCCGGCGTCGTCATCACGCTCGCCAAGGTCTGCCTGTCGTCCTATTTCGCGGGCATCGGCCGGACACACGTCGTCATGATCTGCGACGTGGCCGGACTCGTCATCAACGTGCCGTTGTCTTACGCGATGGTGTTCGGCAAGTTCGGTTTCCCGGCGATGGGCATCGTCGGCGCCGGCATCTCGACGGTCATCGCGTCGTGTCTCGGCCTCCTGCTATTCGTGATGTTCTACTTTCGCAGGGAACACCGCGAGGCGTTCGGCGTGATGCATTCCTTCTCGATCGAGTCGGGCATCCTGAGGCGCTTCTGGCGGCTCGGGTTTCCGTCCGGGCTGGAGCTGTTCCTCAACGTCGCCGCGTTCAACCTGTTCCTGCTGATGTTCCAGTCCTACGGCGTGACCGAGGGCGCCGCCGCGGCCATCGTGTTCAACTGGGACATCCTGTCGTTCATCCCGATGATCGGCCTCAACGTCGGTATCATCAGCCTCGTCGGCCGCTTCGTCGGCGCCCGCGACATGCGGCACGTCAACGAAGTCATTTCGGCGTCCTTCGCCGTCGCGCTGTCTTATGCCATCGTACTTTGCGTCGTCTACTCGGTGTTCCGTTACCCGCTGGTCGAGGTGTTTGCCCCGCCGAGCGGCGACTTCTCCGCCATTCGCGAGCTGTCCGCGTTCATGATGATCGGTCTCTGCACCTACGTGATCGCCGACGGTGTCATCCTCGTGTCGGGCGGCGTCTTGCGCGGCGCCGGCGACACGCGCTGGCTCATGGTCGCTTCGGTGTCATTGCACTGGGCCATGCTGGTGGCGCAGTTTTTCATCATCCGCGTGTTCGTGCTCAACCCGCGCGTATCGTGGCTCGCGTTCGTGGTTCTCGTCCTGGCGATCGCGCTCGTTTATGCACTGCGCCTCTACGGCGGCCGCTGGCGCGACCCCGAGGCGCTGGAGCGCGTCATGGCGGAGTGACGCCGCGCGCATCGGCTGTATGATGGAGGCTTCCCGGCTCAGGAATCGCGCATGTCCCTGCTCGGCAACATCGTTTTCTTCATCTTCGGCGGATTCATCATCTTCCTCGGCTACGTGCTCGGCGGCATCATCCTGTGCCTGACGATCATCGGCATCCCGTTCGGCTTCCAGTGCTTCAAACTCGCCGGCGGCGTGATCGCACCTTTCGGTCGGGACGTGTTCGAGACCGAACCGCCCGGTGGCGCACTGTCGCTGATCCTGAACATCATCTGGATCATCCTGCCCGGGCTCGAGCTCGCGATCATGCACCTGCTGCTGGCCGCCTTCTTCGCGATCACGATCATCGGCTTCCCGCTCGCGGTGCAGCACATCAAGCTGGTCAAGGTCGCGCTGCTGCCGTTCGGGCACCGGATGCGGAAGGTCTAGCCCGCCAGCGGCCAGGCGGCCTTCAATTGCTTCAGCGCGTGGCCTCTTTGAGGGACGCCGACATCATGCGCTCTATCGCATTGTGCGCGGCCAGACGTGCGCCCGGATCGCGTGCTTGTGGCGATGTCAACAGTGCCTCGTCCAGTGCGTTGTTAAATGCCTCTGGATCGCGAAGCGCGATGTCGATGAGCTCGGGCGCCCATTCGTTCGCGGTGCTTTCGAAGTCGCCCGTATCGTCCAGCATGATCTGAAGGGCGTCATTGATCTCGCCGGGCGCCCGATCCGTGATATTCGCGAGCAACTCGACCGCATCGATAAAGGCCGGTGCAGCCGGGGCGACAGTCGGCGCCCGTGGATCATCGAGTCGTGCTTCGAGCAGGCTCCTGACGTCCAGAATACCCGCCCCGTAGCGCCGCGAATTCCAGCCTGTCGGCACGCGCGCCGTCTCCATCGCAATGTCCACGAAAAGATCGTGAACCCGGCCGGCACCGGTTGCTGCCTCGATCGCTGCGCGCCCGTGATAGGCAATCCAGAGCGCTGCCGCTCCTGCAATCTCCGCCGTCGCGAACGACGTCCCGTTGCTCGCGCGTATTGCGTCAGGCGTGTCGGGGTCCTTCGTGTTGTCGGCGACCCAGACGTTTTCACCCGGCGCCGCCAGCGTCACGGCGCGACCGCGAGACGTACCTTTCCATGGCTGGTCGTCGATGTTCGTTGCCGCCGCCGCGATCGTATCGTCATACGCGGCCGGTGCGACGATCATACCTACACAGTTGCCCGCGGCTGCAACGACGACGAGCCCGTTGTCCGTCGCATAACGGACGGCACTCTTGAGTCCGCTGAATGCCCTGCCACCCAAGCTCATCGAGATGACGTCGCACTGGGCCGAAACGGAATAGGCCACGGCCTGCGCCACATCCGAGTCGAACAGCTGCACAACGCTGTTGACGGTGCGGATCGGCACCAGCGTTGCCTTCGGCGCGACACCGGTGATCAGGCCGGGCGGCGTGGTTCCGGACGTGGCATCGATACCGCCATCGCTGCCAATGACGCTGCCGGTTGCCGTGCCGTGGCCGGGATGGAGCAGAAGACCGTCATTCTTCGGATCTCTTGCATCGTCGGTGTTGTTCATGACGTTCCAGGCCGTGGCCAGGTCGAGGCTGTCGAGGTCTGTGTGAGTCGTCCAGCCGGTATCCGGGTGACAAATGCGAGCACCTTCGCCATGCCGCTTGCCTTCGGCGGGCGGAGTCAGCGCCCACGCCTCGGCAACCCGGATTTTTCGCAGCGACCATGCCGTGTCCGGCGGCGCACCGGGATCTCCGCGGAGACAGGCAGCCGTTGCCTGGCGCGCGACGGGAGACTCAGGCACCAGGGTATTGTGGCGATCAGGTTCGACGCCGGCGAAATCGCCCGCCGTTGCAAACGCCCGGGCGCGCTCCCAGGCAACCTCCGGCGCGACCGATTCCCCGGAGGAGACGACGAAGAAGGTCGTCAGCTCCGCATCGTCGATGCCCGGGAACATCGGGGCGACACGGGCGTCAGCGCCCAAGAAGTCCGTCGCCATCGTCGCGACGTCGTCGGGCGCCTGGTCCGGCCCGGTCTGCACAATGTATCGCGTGCCGCCCGGTTCCCGCTCCAAATCTCCCTGAGTTTCTCCAGCGTATTGCGCGCTGGCTGCCGCGGCGTTCGGTCCGTCCTTCCGGCTGACGTCAGAGCTGTCGCACGCAGCCGACATGGCGGCAAGGGCCGAAAGCAGCAGCAGCGTTTTCGAATCGAACATTTTGCTCCTCCCCTTCTTATGGGCGATCGTGATTGATCCAGACAGGCGCCGACCAGGCGCGGTCGCCGTCCTCCTGAACCAGCCTGACGAAAAAGAACTCGGGGCGGCCGGACGCGGCGTACTCGTCGAACGTCAACACCCCGTCGCCGTCGAACGTGAAAGACTCGATCAGGCCATCTTCTATAACCCATTTGTCAAGCGAACCCAGGTTCTGGGGCTCCACGTCGCCGTAAATCAACTCGGCCGTGTAGTTGGCTGATGGTTCTGATACATCGGCAACGTGCACCTCAATGTCCAGGGGCGTGTCCTCGGGCAAGGTGAGGACGCTGCCCATCGGCCGGTCGTTCACGAAAATCTCGATGCGCAGGTCCGTGTCTTCCGTAGCGAAGCTGCGGTTGGCGCGCATCGCCGCCATCAGCCCGTCCCGGGTCAGCTGCGGAGCAATGATCCCCATGCGTGCGGGCGTCGAATCGCCCCAGTTTTCGAAATGATTGTCCTGCCCAACGGACGGGCTGAGGTGAAAGCCCTGCACAAGGTAGTAGTAATAGTCGTCCTCGTGGAGCCGGTGCCCAGAGTAGTGGTAGGTGGGGTGGATGCGCTCGTCGAGCGCCGGCCCGCTCAATACCTCGACCAGTGCAATGTGCGGATCGGCGGCGGCTACGAGGCGGGCGAAGTCACGGCCGAACTCGTCGAATCCGTAGTCGTTGCGCATCTTCTCGATCACGTCCGAATTGCTGCCGCGATAGAAAAGATCCCGATGGACGTCGGGATGGTTCATCTGCAAGACGGGTCCGGGTCCCGTGGCAGCCGCCAGTTCCTCATACAGCGGCGCAAATTCGCCGTTGGGTATCGTAATGACCGTCTCCGTGCCGAGCACGTTGACGTGATTGCCGGAGGAGATGCTAGAAAATTCCTGCCCGAATATTGCAACGAAGTCCGTGCCGGTCGCCTCGTTGGCCGCCGTAATCAGCGACTCTGCCGTCAGCGCTTCCGTGTGATCGACACCGTCGACGCGAAAGTTGCGTGTAATCGCCTGCGACGCGGCGCCATCATAGAGATCGGTGTCGTTCGCGATCAATACGCCGTCGCGCCGGGCGCCCGATGCGCCTCGTTCCGCGTCGGCGTGGTTGTGAGCCGTGACGGCCAGGAAATCGAGACCGCGGTTGCGCGCCCGTTCGAAAGCCGACTCGGGTATGCCTGATCCGTCGGAGTACAGAGTGTGGGCGTGCAACAGACCGTACCACACGGGTTCGCCGGACGTTGCGGCGGGGGCGAACGTTGCGTCCCTCGCCATCCGCGCAGCACCGGGTCGGCCCGCGCTGCGAAACACCCTTGGTTCGTCAGCGGCGACTCGCGGCTCCAGCGGGTGTTCGCTGTCATGGGTGACCGGCATGGCCACGTGACGGGTAGGACCCGCGCGGCGGCTCGGCCCCGGCGCATTGCGGCCGGCATCGGCGCGGGAAACGGGTTGGCGTGGCTCTTCGTCGGCGGCCGAATCCTCCTGGCTGCATGCAGGCAGGAACAAGCAGCCGGCTACCAGGACCAGGATGCTGCGATTCATGATGGATCCCGTCGGCGGTGGGTTGGCTTTATATGGTAAGCATAGCCCAGACTTCGCGCGGGTCAATATTGTAACGGAACCCGGAGGCCGGCGCGCCGGACGGCGCAACACAAGCTACCGCGACTTGGCGCGTTCGGTCTCGACGAGGTTCATGCGCGTCTTGCCTGCGTCCACGAGACCCTGCTCGGCGAGGCGTTTTACCGCGTCCACGGTGTCCGTCGGCCTTTGCATCGGATTCAGGGGGAGCAACCGGTAGACCCCGGCTCGCCCCCAGCTCCGGGATTCCAGCTTGTAGCCAAGTTCGTTTGCCCGGTCGGCAAGCGACTTGGCATCGGCGCCCTCGGAGAGGTAAATCGTTGCCGAGTTGCCCAGCAGGAACGGCTGCTGCTTGTCATTCGGCTCTGTGTGCGCAACGTAGGCGACCTCCTCGATGACCCCGCGCCGAAGAAAGCTCTCGAGCTGTTTGTCGATGCCCTCCGGGCCGACTGACGCGTCGAATTCCACGATCACGATGTCCGGCGAAAGAATCGTCGGCCATCCTACGACCGGCAAGCTGGATTTCAGCAGCGCGTGGCCACGGTCATCGTAGCGGTTCAGGACCAGCGCTCGCTGATTGGGTACGAGATACGCTTCGACGTCGCGGTTGCCAAGCGGAATGGAGACCGCCTCATTGCCCACATGCGGGTCCGGGCCGCCCTGGGCGTTGGCGGCCTGGTAGTCGACCAGGCCGCAGCCGGCCAGCAACAGCCAGACCGTCAGCAATCGTGGAACTTGGCGCATTCTTGCCATCATGTCGCGAACCAATCACCTGTGGCAACAACCTTCCCGGCTAGTTGGACAGGTTTGGCGCCAAAGGTTGCACCGGCGCGAGCGTCGCCTTCGCGAGTTCCACGGCTTTTGCCGCGTTGACCCTGCCGAAACCGTGAGTCGGGCTGTACAGCCGCCCCTGTGAATCGGCCTGGTATTGCGCGTCGAACATGTCGATTTTTTCGGCGGAGTCGACGAGGATAGAGTAGACCTCCTGCCGGGTAAGCGCAGGATTAACCGACAGTACAAGAGCGGCGACACCAGCAACCAGCGGTGTCGCGGACGAAGTGCCGCCGAAGCACGCCGTGTAATTCGGCGATGCGTGAATTTCGTCGACCGCAGGATTGCAGCTGCAACCTTTCGGCGTGCCGCGATTGTAGCCGACGTTGTCCATAAGATCGGTCGTCGTTATTTCGAGGGTCCCTTTCAACTCATCCGGCAGGCAGCCGAAATCCTCGTCGCCTACTGCAGACTGTGTCGGCGCGAGCAACTCCATGCCCTCGCCGAAACCGCTCTCGCCCCACTGGTCTAGATTCGTCGAGCGCCCCACCGCAATCACGGAGTCCAGTGAGGAAATGTCGGGCGTCGGGCCTGTGAAGTTGTTGACCTTCTCGTTGGTCATGGCGAAGACAATAATCGCGCCCTTGCCGTTCCGCCCGCTCTGGGCCGCAAATGCAATAGCTTCCTCGACCGCATCGGTCGGACGCTGCAAGGAGCCGAGCGGGTAACCCCAGCTGTTGCTAACGATATCGGCGCCCATCGCGACTGCATATTCGAAAGCGCGCGCATCATCCTCGACGCCCCGGCCTTGTGCGATGCTCAGGATTTTCGCTTGCGGAGCCGCGCCGCATCCACCGAGGTTGTTACCGCACGCCGCGGCCGCGACGCCGGCAGCAGAGGTGCCGTGCGGACGTGATGTCGCGGGATTGTTCGTATTCTGATCGAAATTCCAGCCGCTCCAGTCATCGCGAAATCCGTTACCGTCATCGTCCTGGCCGTTTGGCGGGCTCTCGAAATCGTTCTGGTTGATGAAGCGGTTCGGACGCAGGTCCTCGTGGTCCCGCTGCACACCGTCCGGGTCTATGACCGCGATCGTTATACCGTCACCCTTGGTCGTCTGCCAGGCAGCGATCACGTTGGCGTCGGCCTTCTGCTTGCCGCCGTTCTGGCCGGTGTTGGCCAGATGCCACTGGCTCCCGAGCAGTGGATCGTTATTGCGTGCGACCTTTTCCACAATCAGGTTCGGGTGGGCATAGACGATATTGTCCTGCTCCTGGTATCGCGCAATCAGTCGCATAGCCCCTCTCGGGGTCCTGTCCCTGGCCGTAACCACGTACCGATTGGCAAAAGCCCCGGCACCGCGCCGGCTTGGCCCGGCACCGACGCGCTCGTTGATCTTCGCGATTTCTTTTTCGCTCAGCCTATCGCTGAATCGCACTATGATCTCATTGGTTAGAACGCCGACGATGGGTGCTTCGTCGCGGGCGGCCGCGCGGATCGGAATGCCGAGATAGTCGGCGAACTGGTCGCGGGCGGCCGAGAGGAACCGCTGTCGCTCATCTTCGTTATCGGCGCGTGCAATGGCGATGCTTCGCCCGGCGACTCCGACAGACAACGATCTCAGATCCTTCGTCGCGCCGCGCATAGCCGGGCTTACCCTGTCGATATCGATATCGACGGCGACAAAATCGGACAGGACGTCGATGGGAATGCTGGCGCCGTCTGCCCAACGGATTTCAAACTGTTCCACCCTACCCTGAGCATTCGCTGCAGACGTGACCAGCAGCGCAAACAATACGCAGCCAACCAACCCGGCCGACACCGGCCGTTGGAAGAAAGAATCAACAGTATTCGACACATTCTTTGCGTTCATATTTCTACTCTCCGGTTACTGGGCGAAGAATTTGCAGGCGTGAGCACCATCGATTACTCGGTCTGCAGATTCTTCACACCTCCACGAGCGCCGTACCACCCGCGTCGGAATTTCGTACTTGCACCTGAGGCCTTAACAATGCCCGTAGCGTCCGTCAGTACGTAGACACTGCTGCTGCCACCGACATAGTTGATACGGCCGCCCATCAGCGCACTCTTGGTCGTCTGGACTTCGCCGCCCTCGCCGACAATATCGAGGTAGAGGTACGAGGCGTCCGGATGCCGCTTCATGGCATCGACAGTAGCGATTCTCTCGAGAGGGCTGGGTTCACCTGCCTTTGGTTGTGTAACAAGGGCGTTGAAAAAATCCCTGAGTGCGGATCCCGCCGCAGTCACTTGCTCTTCCGCAAAAACAAGGAGCTTGACAAGCGGTTTACCAAGCGCGGCATCGAGTTTTCTTTGCGCTGCCTTGCGCCTGGTCTCGTCAGCCTTGTGCTCCTGAACCTCCTTGCGCAATGCCTCGACTTCTCTCCAGGCATCGGCCGAGCACTTCCTGATCTTGTCGCGAAGGACTTCGAGATTCGTGCCCTTCGCCTGCAATTTACCCAACCGTGTCGCGATGACGCCATCGCTGCCCCCGTGCAGGCCCGGAATGAACACCGTCTTGCCCGCAGCGGTCAGTTTCTGTGCGACAGAGGCGAGCAACGCGTAATCGTCGAGGTCCACACCGTATGCAACCAACGTCGTATCTGTCCGGAAAAAGCCGAGCACGTCGGACAGCGCGCCGAGACCCGCTGTCAGTGCTAGCAGTGCGGTGGCCGGCGCCCGGGTCATCCTTATCGGTTCGTCTTCGTCGGAACAGCGCTGGTCCCGGCCGTCGCGAAGACTTTGTTCCAGTTTGCTGAAACTGTCTTCGAACACCCGGATGCGCAACTCGACCGTGGTCCATAATGCGCGCTCTGTATTTAGGCCCGGGTTGTTCGTCAAGATAAACTTGCCAGCCTTGTCCGCAACGGCAACCGCAATTTCCGTGGCCGCCACCTCGAGAGACTGGTAAGCGAGCACCTCTGCGAAATACCCGGCGCCTTCCTTGACGTCCGAATCGCCGGCCAGGCCCTTGGTGTCGCTTCCTTTTGCCCTTGCTATGGCCGCTTCCGCCTCGGCGATTCGTTTTTCGGCGTCTTTTATCTTCGCCTGCTCCTCCTTGCGCTTCAGTTCTTCGGACATACCATCGGTATCGGAATCCGCTGACGCGCCATCTTGAGCCATCGCGTCCGTCGCGAAAATCAACACTGCGGCTATCAGGATCGACAGAATACGATCGTTTTTCGAGGTTCCGGACGTCATCAATACTCCTAGGCTGCGGTCACAGATCGCCGGGTGATGGTGCCGACTGTAAATTGTTGATTCTTGGCTATTCGGTGTGGCACCGGTCAAATCGTCCACGCCCGTAAATGTGCCTTTATTCACAGGTGTAGCAGATGGTTGGTGATTCCGCCACATTCGGGTTGGCCCGCCCTCCACAGATTCATCGCTGATCCGGCTGAGAGACAACGAGGGATGTGGACGACTAGAATGGCGGCAATAATCGCCTGAACCCGTGCGCCAGCACGACCACGAGAAACCACAGGTTGCGCAGCAGGATCGCCGGGACGAACAGCGTCGGTGGGCTCGACCTGTCCGGATGGTCGAGCGCGTCCGCGGTGGCGACGCCGAGGCGTTCGATCCATGACACCGTGCGCGGCCACTCGACGATGCCGTCGAGCCACGCGTCGGGGATAGCGCCCTTACCGGCCCTCGCGCCCACGATCCCGCC
>JBFIFN010000050.1:0-8654 GCA_041602775.1 Woeseiaceae bacterium
CGTCTCGCGCCGGATTTCATGGTCGCCGCCGGTTACAAGTGGCAGTTCGGCCCGTACGGCGTGGCCTACCTGTACGTCGACAAGCGCTATTTCGACGGTGTACCGATCGAGGAGCCGTGGATGTCTCGCGAGGGTGCGGAGGATTTTTCGCGTCTTGCCGAGGTCACGGATCGCTACCAGCGCGGCGCGCGGCGCTTCGACGTTAGTGCGAAATCGAGCTTTTCCAATATTGCCGGCGCATCGGCGGCGCTGCAGATGCTTGGTGAGTGGAGCGTAGCGACCATTTGCGAAACGCTGGCGACAACCAATACTCGCATCGCTGCAATTCTCTCGGATCACGGCTTCGAGATCTCACCCCCCGAGGATCGGGCCCCGCACTTCCAGGGCGCACGCCTGCCACAAACCGATCCGAGAAAACTGTCGTCGCGCCTCGTCGAGCACGGTGTCTTTGCGAGCGTGCGGGGACAGCACCTGCGGGTCGCCCCGCACCTGTACACCGATGACGAAGACCTTGCGCGCTTCGACAACGCGCTCCGCGCGGCGGTGGTGTGACGCGTGGACCTTCTGCCCACTGTCGAGGGCAGGTCAGGAGCGCGTCCGCTTGACGCGCTGGTAACCGAGGGAGATCGGCGTCGAGCGCTGCCGCGGCTCCCGGACCGGTTTGCCGACGAAGTACCCCTGTGCAAGATCGACGCCCAGTTCCTCGAGCTTGACGAGCGACTCGACGTCCTGGACGTACTCGGCGATCGTTTTCATACCGGCTTCGTGGCCGATCTCTGCGATCAACTTGATCATCTTCTGGTCGACGGGCTTGTTCAGCATGTCTTCGACAAATGAGCCGTCGATCTTGATGTAGTCGAACTGCAGTTTTTGCAGATAGCTGAACGAGCTGTATCCCGTACCGAAATCGTCGAGCGCGAACTCGCATCCCATGTCACGTATCGCCGCGATCTGTTGTTCGACGTGCGGCGGGTGGCGGATGGCCAGGCTTTCCGTGATTTCGAAGATGATGTGACGAGGATCGACGTTGTGCGCGTCGAATGTCTGCCTGACGTGCTGCACGAGGTCGTCGCTCTCGAATGCATTGGCAGACAGGTTGATAGACAGCCTGAGCTCGCTAATCTGCTGCGAATACGTCGCGTAGGCCCTGGCGGCATTCTCGATAATCCAAAAGTCGATTTCGGACATCATGCCAAAGCGTGCGGCGGACGCGAGAAACGCATCGGGCGGAATGATCTTGCCGTCCTCACCGCGCAGCCGAATCAGTACCTCGTGATGAGTCGTCTCGCCGGTATGGATGTCGTTGATCGGCTGGAATCGCAACTCGAAGTTATCCTCGTCGAGTGCATTGCGCAGCTGGTTGACCCAGCCGACGCCAGCCGCATCGCGTTTCTTCGCTTCGTCAGAGTGCGCATAGATTACGGATCGATTCCGGCCTGCCATCTTGGCTTCGCGGCACGCCACGTCTGCCTGGTTTATCAGGTCGTCGTAGAAAAGGTGATCGCCGTCCATGATGGCGATACCGATGCTGCAATGAATATGGAATACGCGCTCATCTTCAATATGAGCCATGCGCCGCATGTTGGTCAGGATGGTGTTGGCTGCCGACTGCGCGCCGTCGATCGTCGTCTTGCGAACCAGGATCGCAAATTCGTCGCCACCGAAGCGGGCAACGACGTCGCCGCCTCGAACGCTGCGCGAGAGCTCGTCGGCCACCTTGCGAATCAGGCGATCACCGGCCTGGTGCCCGCACGAGTCATTGATGTACTTGAACTGGTCGAGGTCCACGAAGAGCACGGCGCTGGTGTGCCCCTTGCGCATGACGGCAATTGATTCTTTCTTGAGCTCCTCGACGAAGCGGCGCCGATTGAACAGGCCGGTCAGGCTGTCGTGATTCGCCATCTCGACGAGCCTCGCATCGCGCTCGCTGAGGGCCGTCGCCGTTGTCTCGAGCGCTTCGACGATGTCCGAGATTTCGCGGTGTTCCGCCGGATTGAACTTGACGGAAAGATTGCCCTTCGCAAGCTCCTGGATCGGTGCCTGCAATTCGGAGATGGACGACAGGGCACGGCGCAACGCGCGGCGGCCGACAAGCGCGAGGACGACAATCAGGATCACGAGGATCAGGACGGCGCCTTTTATGTTCGCCAGCAGGCGATTGTGGAAAATCAGGAAATCGAGATGAATAGCGACAAAGCCGAGTAACTTCGTCTGAGCCTGCGCCTCGGCGCTGTCCGCGTCAAAGGCGAACAGGTCATCCTCGGCCATCGATTCCGTCCACACCGGCGCCAGGATTTCGAACTGGCGCGGGTTCAGGAGACCGCTTTGCATCAGGTAGGGTGTCTCGTCGCCGACGACTTCAATGGCATCATCGAGTCGCGACCCATCGAGATCTTCAACCGACTCCTCGTCGTCGCCACCGACGGAAAAGAGCGCAGAGCCGTCCTTCGCAAAGTACGACACGCTATCGATTTCGGGATATCGCTCGACGAAGCTCTCCAGGCGGAACCGCGCCTCGCTGTCATCAGCAAGATAAAGCGGCGCGGCCAGCTCGTTGAGTTCTTCGGTCCACTGCAGGGCCCAGCGACTGTAATTGTCCTGGAGCACCCACTGGCCGCCAAAATACAGGCTGGCAATTGCCAGCCCGCCAAACAGGGCGGCGGTCAACACCTGGAGGGACAGGATTTCGTGCACCAGCACACGTTTGCCGCCTTTCCCACGGAGACCCAGACGCGCCGGCCACGCGCCGGCCCGCTGCAACAACGTCCGAAGCTGCCGGGCGAAATCCGCCATTCGTGCGGAGAGCACTTTCATCGCGTGACCACCTGCCGTGAGCCCCGGGTCTTTATGGCGATTTCATTGAGCGGGGTGATTGGCGGCACTCGGTCAATGCGGCCACCGTGGATCTCGCGCACGATGTTGGCGATGGTCGCGGCGATGTCAGATGCCTTCGTCGTCATGCTGATCATGGCACCGAGGGAGAGCATCGACTCGCTGGGTACCGAGACGGGAACACGCCGTTGCTTCGCGTCCGCGAGCATCTGTTGCAGGACACGCGCGCTCAGCACGCGGTTGTCCGGCAGCAGCCAGAAGCCGTCGATGTCACGGATCATGCGGCGGAAGAAGTAGAGGGTTTCCTGGTCGGAGTGCGAGATTTGGACGACGAGGTCGAGGCCATGTCGTTGCGCCGCGATTTCGGCCTCCGCGATCAGCTCGTCGTGACCTTCGCCGAGGATAAGGCCGATGCGCGAGACAGTGGGGTCGGCTTCTTTCCAGGCGGCCAGCTGCGCGTCGACTGGCGGCAAAGCGGCAACGCCGCGGCTGTTGTCGCGCAGCAAGTCGTGGCGCCGGTAATTGAACACCTGGCTGAAGACGACCGGATGATCGGACATCGCGGTCGACGATACGGCCGCGCGCAGACCGATGGCGATGACCACGCCGGGCTCCGAGTCATTGATCAGACGCAACACCGTGACGGGCGGGCGATCCTTGTCACTGAGGTCGTAGATCGTGTGATTGTCGAAATGTCGGGTCAGCTCCCGCGCCACGTCGGCATAGGCAGGCTGGCTGTTGGTCAGGACGATCGAGACAGGGGGCAGCGGCGGCGGTGCCGGTGGGGCGGGTTCCGGTTCCGGTTCAGGCTCGACGGTGACGACCGGCGGCTCTTCGACGACGACTTCGACCGGCTCCTCGACGGGCGGCGCCGGCGGCGGCAGCGCCTGGCAACCCGCGAACAACGCCGCGACCAACAATAATGCGCCTTTCCTTAGCACGTGTGCACCCATTATGTAAAAAGAAACTGCCGTTCTTCCGTTCCGTATCCCCAGGAACAACGCCCTTTTTACAAGAGTCGGTGGCTGCGTTCTGTGGCACAGTTCGCGCTATCGGGAATGGTCGTGATCGGCGCCGCGATACAGCGTTCCGAAAATCGCATCACAGATCGGGTAGGTGATATTGAAGTTGTAGCGCGTCATCAGCTGCCGGTTGTGGTGAGTGATGTGGTGCTGCCGCAGCCGGCTCATGAACGGCAACCGGCCGAGCCACGAGCCCGGATCAGCGTGATAGGCAAAGTGCAGCACCTCGTAGTTCAGGAAATACAGCACCGCGGTCAGAACGAACAGGAAACAGACGTTGGGTGAAATCAGCCAGTAGAGCAATGACCCGACCGGAATCGCGAATCCGCCTATAAAGAAGAACAATAGAACCGGCGGGAACAGGACCGCCTTGTAATCCCGGGTGGAGTCGAACGTGGCCGCCTTGTCCGTGAAGAACGAATGGTGCTCGATCGAGTGTCGCTCGAAGACCTTGGCAAGGAAGCGCATCTTGTGATGCATGGGTCCGCGGTGCCCGAGGTACTCGCTCAGGTTGGCATAGAGAAACGTCAGCGGAATCGTCAGCCATTCAAGCAGCCTGACGTCCTCGAGCATCGCGGCGCTCGCCAGTGCGACGACCAGGCTGACACTGATCGTCGTCGCAAGATGCAAAGGTCCCGAGTAGCGCGGGCCGATGCGACGATCCCGGAAGGCTTTTCTCGCCAGGTCGACAGAGCTGGAAGACATGTCTCACCAATGACCGTTGCAGAACCCCTCCGATCAGGGTAGCAATTTCGTTCTCAAGGTTCCGGGGTTTCGGTCGACTGAGCCCGGTAAATTCAGTCGTTGGATGGCACTGGCCAGCTAGCCCTTGACTGCCGATTCCAGGGCGAAGTGCGTATCCGGGACTGCGAGAGAACGTTGTTCGAAATCGCTTGCCGGTACCGGCTTGCTGAACAGGTAAACCTGAATCTGGTCGCACTTGTGCAACTTCAGGAACTCTGCCTGCGGAATCGTTTCCACGCCTTCGGCGACAATGGTGACGCCGAGTTCGCGCGCCATGGCGATAATCGCCGCGCAGATGGTCGCGCTGTCGTTGCTTACTTCCAAGTCCATGACGAACGAGCGATCGATCTCGAGCGTGGCTATCGTCTTTCCGACATCGCGCTTGAGAATGCTCTCCGTGAGCTCGAGCTGCAGGAAGCTGGGCTTGGCGCCGGCCTCGAAGAGCGCTTTCATGACGGTCTGGGTCAGATCGCTCTGGTCAACCTGCTGGCTTGAAATATTGACCGCGATACGCGGGGCGAGACTATATGCCTGGTGCCAGCTGTTGGCCTGCCGACAGGCTTCGCGCAACACCCAGTCGCCGATGGGAACGATCAGGCCGGACTCTTCCGCCGTTCGGATCAACGAGTTCGGCGGGACGAGCTTACCGTCCTCATTCTGCCAGCGGATCAGTGCTTCGGCCCCGATAAGCCGTCCTGTCGCGAGTTCGAACGCATCGTTCTCGAGCGCCTTGCGCACGCGACGGGCTGCCGATTCGCGCTCCGAAAGGCGCCGCAAAATCAATTCAACGACTTGCGGATTCGCCCGCAATGACGATTTGACCTGCACATTATTCTTGGTAGTTTAGGTCATCCCCCAAGACCATCTTGGCACTCTGCGACACGCTGTCAGCGGAGCGGCTTCCTATTGTCTTGGGCCAGCACGGGAGGACGACAGCAGCGTGAACAAGCAAGAAATTTGCACGACCGGCCAAGCGAACGGGCCAGGGATCCGGGAGCTCAGCCAGTGAATTCATGGGGCCATTCTTGCCAGGCGGCAAACCAGTCCCTCAGGGCGGCAGTTGACGCGATGTGCGACCTGATGACCTGCTACAGGCGCGAAATCGACGGAAAGAGCAGGATTACGCCGAAGACGGCCAGGCAGATACGCGAGTCGCTCGCCGAGTTGAGCGACTCGCTGCAATTGCTTTCGGCCTCTGTCGGCGGCGTTGCCGACGCCCAAAGCCGCGCAACGCTGTCTTTCCTGGCAGGCAACAGGCTGAACAGGGAACAGTTTTATGTCTTGCTCGCCACGCAATGCGTCGAATGGACGAACAAGACCGTCGGTCTGTCGGACTTCGACGACTTTGAACTCTTCGACCTGTTGCGATTCGAGGGCGAGGACAAGAGCGGCTACATCTACCTTGCCCCGGACATCGACGACTTGCCGGTCGTCGACCCGAAAGACTGGACGTTGCAGTTCATGTCGCAAACCTATCGCAAGGCGATCATCGCGCCCGAGTCAATTGAGTGGAGACGCCTGTCGCCGCGACAACGCGCGTTCTTTCGGAAATACCTGCCGGAGACGGTCAGCCGTTTCATCCATGAAGAACCGGTGCGCGTCGACATGCGGGAGCTCGTCTACGCGCTGAAAGCCCTGAAAGTGCACCTGAAAGTGCGCCGCAAGCTGAATGTGCTCTTTCGCAGGGGCGAGCGTAAGAATGAGCTGGTCCTCGAACTCAGCGGACGTTCGAAATACGCGGGCTTACTGACGACAGTCAATTGTATCGGCGACTGGAAAACCGAGGCGCTCGCGCCGGGCGCGTCATTTCGCGGATTCGTTGCGCATCCGCCGGTCGATGAAACCACGTGTTTGTCTTTCCGCAATGGCCGACTGCATATCGGCAGCTGGAGCTGTCCGGCGAGACCTGCTGATAGCGAGTCGCGTTGACGCGCGGGTATAGCGAGCGGGATCAGCCGCTACAGGGTGGCCAGGAACGCCAGGAGCAACAGACAGCCCTCCAGGCAATACAGGCAGTTCAATAACCGCTTCAGCTGCCGATCTTTCCTATTCTGCAACATTGGCCAACCTCACGAGCGCTGCGTCTTCGCTCGGAAACGGCAGCGCCGCTACGATGTAACGGGCGAGCTCGGACGACAGCGCATGGCCGTGAGCGCGCGGCCGTTGAAATGCGGCCGACCAGACGACGACGCCGGTTTCGAAGTCGATCATCGTCACGGCGACACGAACGTTGGTCTCGCTGGCCGAGACAACGCCAGTGAGACTCATGCTGCCTTTCAGCTGCGCCGGATTACTGGATGCGATCACCGTGATCCCGGGCCGTTGCCGGAGTGCATGCTGCAGTTCGATCGCAAGCCCTTCCGAAAAACGGGCCGCATCCTTGCCGGCGCTATCACGAAACGGCAGCACGGCGATCTTGCGGGTGGGAATGTCCTCGGCCGCGACCGGGCCTCCCAGGGTGCCGACAGCCAGCTGCACGCCGATGGCCAGCGCGGCGAGTATCAGGCTGCCGTCGATGAGCCGGTCGGCGATATGTTTCGGTCTGTTCGACCTGGACCAATCGCGCGCCGCCTCACCAGGAATTTCTGCGACCAGGCCCTCCGGCGTGACCTCGAAGAGCCACGACATGATGATAATGATCGGCAGGCCCAAGAGGCCAAACACGATGACGAGCTTCAGTGTCCAGTCGGGCAGATCGAGGGCCGGTGAAACGACATCGACAATCTGGCAGACCAGCCACAGGGCGACCGAGTACATCGTGATGGCCCGGCAGACGCGGCGGCGGCGCATTTCGGTGAGGAAGTAGAACAGCCTGTTGCGCGAAGCCGGCAGGCTGATGGGTTGCGCTTCGGCACGTGGTGTTGAGTTCATGACAGGCCACCCTCTTATTGTCCGTTCTACTCCTTACCTGTCGCCGTGGCGGGATCTATCCCACCTACGAACGAGGCTTTTGAGGCCCAGGAGCGGCGTCAATGCTGGAGAGGGGTGGTTTGAAGAAGCGGGGCTAGTCGGCCAGGGTGGTCGCGAACGGAATATCCTGTACGCGCTCGTAGAGGGTGTCGCCGGTGTCCGAGGTCAGGGCGCCCTCGATCGTGAGTACGTAACGACCGGCTGCGAGCGCGCTGCCGGGCATGCCTACCGCAAGAGATTCGGGGTACGTTGGCAACAGGCCACCCTGTACCCACACCGGGTCCGAACCGGGGTCGTCCCGTCGCACGGTGACGCGATAGGTTTCGTAGTCACCGAGTACGTCGACCAGCAGGACGGTCCACGAACCGGGGTCGACCGCGATGGATATCACGTCGTCACTGCGGGTGGCGAAGAGCGGGACGATATCGGTCTGCACGGTGCCGGGCCCGGAGTCGCTGCCGGTGTCGACGAGCGGGCTCGACAGGAAACCGACCGAGAGCGTCACCGCAAGCAGGAAAGACGCGGCTGCGGCGAACTGGGGGACGGCAAAGAGCCCGGTCACCGCGGCTACGAGATCGAATCCCGGCTTTTCGACGATGTCGGCCTTCGCCGCCGCGGCGTCCTTTAGACCGACTCTCAGCCGTTCGGCGAGCTCGACCTCATCAACGAGTTCCTTGTCCCAGACCAGGCGCTCCTCGAAGGCGTCCAGCTCAGGCTCTGCGAGCTTGCCCCGGATGTAGCGGTCTACGAGAAGATGCTGTTCCATGTAGTTCCTGTCCATCAAACGCCCCGAAGTTCTTCGCTATGTACCTGTTGTTTCTCGCCTGAATATCTCATGGCCTAGCCATCCTGCCCTGCGGACAAGTCGTCGGCCTTCGACGACTGTTCGAGTAGCTTGCGGAATCGCTTCTTCGCCCGAAACAGCACACGATTGAAGTGCAGGCTGTCGAGGTCGAGCGCACGGCAGATCTCTTCCTTGTCCTGGTCCTGCACGTAGAAACGCGTGAGGATTTCACGATCTCGTTTGACGGGCATCGACCGGAGCAGCTTGTGCACCGCGGTCCTGGTCTGTTCCCGGGCCACGTGGTCGAATTGCCCCGGCTCGCGGTCTGGAATCTGTCCAATCGCCTCGACTTCCATCGAGTA
>JBFIFN010000051.1:0-8018 GCA_041602775.1 Woeseiaceae bacterium
GTGAGACTGACCAACCCGACGACGATCAAGCCAGTGCGCCGTACCGGGGTCATCGCAGCTTGTAAATTCGCTTGATGCTCTGCGTCTCGAAGAGCGCCGCTGAAACGGCTGTCACGACAACGATTGCACCGAGAATAATCGCCAATCGCGTAACGGGCTCCCCTTGCGCCAGGCGGAATTGCACGAGCCCATACAGCGTGCGCATCCACTCGATTGCACCGAGGACGAGGACCAGCTGGACGACACGCGCCGCCCACGGGCTGCGTACAAACAGCAGCGCAATCGGCGCGATGGAAATCGCCACACCCACGTCGTTGCCGGAGCGCAGGAAATGAGCGCTGAGGACAGACAGGCTGAAAACGACGAGAGAGAAAAACAGGATCTTCATGTTCGAATCATGTCACGAAAACACCGCTTTAACATATTCCACTCGATGCTCGTCGCCTTGGCGTGAGTGCCGTTCTTTCATGGATTCCCCCGGCCGACACCGTCCGGTTGGGGCATAATCCGTTGCGTCATGGGAAAGCCTGCCCCGACAATGCGTGCGGACGAGTCCGGCCGGTGGAGTGCCGATCTCGTCTATTCCGGCCTGCTGCTGCTCGGCGGCGTTGCCGCCGTCGCGGTCGCCGTGGCGCATAACGGCCTGCTCGCGGGCGAACACGGCTTGGGGACGGCCGCCTTCTTCCTCGCCTTCGGTCTCTTCACGATAACGACAGGCTTTCCGCACCCGGTGTTCGGTCACGTGTCCTTCGACCGCATTGCGCAGGTCGCCAGCATCCTGGTGCTGGGCCCGGTCGATGCGGCCTGGGTCAACGGACTTGCCTCTTTTGTCTATCCCTCGCACCGGCTGCGCCTCGGGGTGCCGCTGCGCTCTGTCGTGATGGCGACGATGCACAACGCGGGGCTGATGATATTCGTGATACTGGTGCCCGGGCTGCTGTACGAGCGCTTCGGCGGACCGATACCGCTCGACGCGTTCGACGTCGGGACAGGAATCCTGCTGCTCGGTCTCGTCATCGGCATGCAGATCGTCAATGACCTCGGCATGATGTTCATGCTCTACCTGCGCGGCGGCGACCCCCGCCTCGTCTTCAGCCGATTCACGGCGACCGTCGAATACGTCTCCGCGGCAGCCGGCGTCGTCCTCGCCATCGCCTTCACGACCGGGTCGCGGTCGTACTTCGTCCTGCTGTTACTGGTACTCGTTGCCGGCACGCTCGTCATCATGCAATACGCGAAGATGCGCTACCGTCTCGAGAGGCTGGTCGAGGAGCGCACCGAGGAACTCCGGGTGCAGGCGGAAAAATTCGAGCGCCAGGCCACCCGCGACAAGCTCACCCAGCTGCCCAACAGGCGCTATGCCGACAGCTACCTGCAGCAGCAGGTCGAGCTCGCGCAGCGAAGCTGCCGCACGGATGCGGTCGCGCTCGCCGACGTCGATCATTTCAAACGTATCAACGACGGCTATTCCCACGCGATTGGCGATCGCGTGCTGCAGCGCGTGGCGGAAGTTCTCAGCAAGGGCTGTCGCAACACCGATTTCGTGGCGCGTTACGGGGGCGAGGAATTCCTGCTCTATTTTCCCGATACGCGGGCCGACCACGCACGGCAGGTCTGCGGCCAGTTGCGGCGGGCGGTCGAGGATACCGACTGGTCGGATATCGCCGCCGGGCTTGCCGTGACGGTCAGCGTCGGTATCGCGGAGACCGGCGATGCGTCGCGGTCCACTGCGCTGCTCAACGAGGCGGACGAGCGTCTCTACCGTGCCAAGCGCGAAGGGCGTAACCGCGTCGTCGCGGACTGACCCCGGGCAAACTGTCGCCCGTCACTTTTTTGTCTATACTCGGGACGCTTGGAGGCGTTCTTGTAATTTCTTTGCGCTGACAACACATCAATTGGTTAATTCGGGGGTACACCAATGACTACGAAGTTTCTTTCGAGTTCGGCCATTGTCCTGGCCGCGACAGTTCTTGCATTGCCGGAGCATTCTGCGGTCGCGCAAGGCGCATCCGATGACGGCTTCATCGAAGAGATTGTCACGACGGGCACGCGCAAGCGCGGCGTGTCGCCGACCGAGACATTATCGCCCGTGGATGTCCTGGCGGGCAGCAGCATGCAGAACCAGGCGGCGTTCGACCTGACCGAGTCGCTGACTCGTGTCGCACCGTCATTGAACACGCAGCGCTTTCCGATCGCCGACGGCACCGCGCTGATCCGCCCGGTCAGCCTGCGCAACCTGTCGCCCGACCACACGCTGGTCTTGATGAACGGCACGCGCCGGCATCGCTCGGCGCTCGTAAACCTGCAGCTGGCGCCACTCGGTACCGTGAACCAGGGCTCGCAGGCAGTGGACTGGGCTGCGTTCCCGGCCGCGGCCATCGAGCGCGTCGAGATCCTGCGCGACGGCGCCTCGGCGCAGTATGGCTCGGATGCGATCGCGGGAGTCGTCAACGTCATCCTCAAGGACAGTGCGTCCGGCTTCTCGGCATCGGCGCAGTACGGCGAGACCTACGACTCCGAGGGTGAGCGCTTCACGATCAGCGGCAACCTCGGACTGCCGCTGGGCGACAACGGATTCCTGAACCTGACCGCCGAGTACTCCGACTCCGACATCACGAATCGCGGCGTGCCGCGCCCCGATGCCGAGCAGGTGGCAGGATTCGTGGGCGCTGACCAGGTGCCGCTGAACGGATTCGGCCAGCGCTGGGGCGATCCGGCGGTCGAGGCCGTCAAGTTCCTCGTCAACGCCGGCATCGACGTGTCGGACACGACAACGCTGTATGGCTTTGCGACCTTCATGGACAACGAGACGGTGTCGGACTTCTTCTACCGCACGCCGGTCCTGACCGATCCGACCGAGCAGCAGCAGGTCGAGGCGCGTACGACCCTGCAGATCGACGGCGATGGCGACGGCCTGCCCGATGCGGCGGACCAGTCGCTGGTCGACAGCATCACGGGGCAGGGCCTCAACCCCGCCGACTACCTTGTGGCGGTGGGTGACGTGCCGGGCGCGACGAGCGCCAGCGGCTTCGTGCTGCGCAACCCGATCTTCACGCTGTTCCCGGGCGGCTATAACCCGGACTTCGGCGCGGATATTTCGGACTTCTCGCTCGTGGTGGGCGGACGGGGCGAGTTCTCGCCGACGCTCTCCTGGGACGTGAATGCCCGCTTCGCCGAGAACGAGGTCGAGTACGTGGTCGGTGAGACGATCAACCCGAGCCTCGGCCGCCTGTCACCGGTCGAATTCCGTCCCGGCACGCTGACGCAGGAGGAGAGCAGCCTGCAGGCCGACTTCGTCAAGACTTTCGACGGCTCGCCGCTCAACATCGCTTTCGGTGGCGGCTGGCGCAACGAGACCTATGACATCGGTGCCGGCGACGCGCCCTCGATCCAGGCAGGACCCACGGCCGCGATCTTCGGCGTCGGCTCGGACGGCTTCCAGGGATTCCCGACGGACTCGGCGGGCAGCTTCGACAGCGACAGCATCTTTGCCTACGTCGACCTCGAGACCGACTTCTCGGAACAGTTCTCGGGTTCGCTCGCGCTGCGCGCTGAGGACTACGACGAGTTCGATACGACCTTCGACTTCAAGCTCGCCGGCCGCTATGACTTCAACGAGCAGTTCGCGCTGCGCGCGACCGTCAACACGGGCTTCCGCGCGCCGACGCCGGGGCAGGTCAACACGCTCAACATCACGACGACCTCCGATGCGACCGGCGCGCTGATTCCGAACGGCACCTACCCGGTGGACAACCCGGTCGCCATTGCGCTCGGCGCGGTACCGCTCGAGCCCGAGGAGTCGACGAGCTTCACGGCCGGCGCCATCATCACGCCGGGTGACGCCTGGAGCTTCACGGCCGACATCTACTTCATCGAGATCGAGGATCGCCTCGCGCTGCTGAACAACACGATCGGCGCCGGCGACCTGCAGGCGCTGATTGACGCGGGCGTGCCGAGCGCCGAGGCCAACCTGCTGATCGGTACCAATGCGAACTTCTTCGTCAACGGCTTCAAGTCCGAAGTGTCCGGTTTCGACCTGGCGGCGACCAACACGTCCGACGTATGGGGTGGCACCCTGCTGACCGACTTCCGCTTCAACCACAACCAGCAGGAAGTCAAGGATGTGCGCGCCGGGACGATCAACGCGTCAAGGGTCTTCGATCTCGAAAACCACATCCCCGAGAACCGTGCCGTGGTCACGTTCGACTTCTCGCGCGACACGTTCGGCGGATTGCTGCGCTTCAACTACTACGACGGCTGGGCCGCGACGGGCGGCCTGTTCAGCCCCGGCGACGCCTCGGACCAGTACAAGTACGGCTCGTCCGTGCTCGTGGACCTCGAACTCAAGCTGACGCTCGCCGACAACTACACGGTGACCCTCGGCGCGGAGAACCTGTTCGATGAACTTCCGGGTGCCGAGCAGGAACCGGTGTCGCAGTTCCTCGGCGTCCAGTATGCGCTGACATCGCCATTCGGGTTCAACGGTGGGTTCTACTACCTGAGGGTCAGGGCCGACTTCGAGTAGTTCGCGGAACGGCCCACCGCCGCAGGGCCGGGGCCCGCGGCGGCGGTAAAAGGGGCGCGTCTGCACGGTGTCGGGCGGCACGAACAGCAAGTTTCGCTTCACGACCGTTACCGCGATCGTGATTGCGAACATGGTGGGAACCGGGGTTTTCACGAGCCTCGGTTTCCAGCTGCTGGAGATCCGGTCCGGGTTCGCGCTGCTCGCGCTATGGGCCGTCGGCGGTATTGCCGCACTGTGCGGGGCGATGACCTATGCCGAGCTCGGCGCGGCACTGCCGCGCTCCGGCGGTGAATACAACTTCCTGTCCCGCATCTTCCATCCTGCCGCCGGTTTCGTCTCGGGCTGGGTTTCCGCCACGATCGGATTCGCCGGGCCATGTGCACTCGCCGCGATGACGTTCGCGGCCTACGCGACATCGATCTTCGACACCGGCGATTTGCCCTGGCTGCGCCCGGCGCTCGCCGCCGGTCTGGTCGTCGCGCTGGGCCTCGCGCACGCATCGAATCACCGCACCAGCAGCGGGACGCAGATCGTCTTCACGGTTCTCAAGGTTGCGGTCATCGTCATCTTCTGCGTGACGGCCCTGCTCTTCGTCGGTGAGCCACAACCGATCGGTTTTCTGCCGGTCGCAGGCGATGCGGAAGTGCTCTTCAGCGCCGAGTTCGCCATCGCCCTGATCTATGTGAGCTATGCCTATACGGGCTGGAATGCCGCGACCTATCTCGGCAGCGAACTCGAGGATCCACAGCGGACGCTGCCGATCATCCTTTTCAGCGGCACGCTGGTCGTGGTGCTGCTCTATATCGCTCTCAACTACGTGTTTCTCAGCGTCGCGCCAGTCGACGCGATGCGCGGGGAGGTCGAGGTTGGCTACATCGCCGCCCGTTCCGCCTTCGGCGAGATCGGCGGCAAGCTCGCCGGACTGATCCTGGCCGCGCTGCTCATTTCCACGGTGAGCGCAATGACCATCGCCGGCCCGCGCGTACTGCAGGTCGTTGGCGAGGACTTCCACGCGCTGCGTTTTTTTGCACGCACCAACCGCGACGGCATTCCAGCAGCGGCCATTTACACCCAGACGGGCCTCTCCCTCGTCTTCATCCTGACCGCAAGCTTCGAATCCATCCTGGTGTTCGCCGGTTTCACGCTCGCGCTCAACAGCTTCGTCACGGTGCTCAGCGTGTTCGTTTTGCGCTGGCACCAGCCACAGCTGCCGCGGCCCTACCGGACCTTCGGCTTTCCGCTGACGCCGCTTCTGTACCTTGCGCTCACGGGCTGGACGCTGGCTTTCGTGCTCGCCAACCGGCCCGTGGAAGGTTTGTTCGGGCTGGGGGTCATAGCCTCGGGCCTCGTCCTTTACTTTATTGCCGCAGGATCTCGCCGTCTCGATAACGAACCTGGCCGCCCACGATCGTCATGACGACTTCGGTATCGAGCAAGGCGTCATCCGGAACGGTAAGCAGGTCCTGTGACAGCACGGTGATGTCGGCCAGCTTGCCGGGCGTAATCGAGCCCTTGATGTCTTCTTCGAACGCCGCAATCGCGTTACCCATCGTGTACGAGTACAGCGCGCGTTCGCGGGAGTAGGCTTCCTGCGGCTGGAACAGCGTTCCGTCGGGCAGCCGGCGCGTCACCGAACAATGAAAGCTGCCGATCGGGCTGATCTCGTCGACGGGCGGGTCCGTGCCGTTGGTCGGCACGAGGCCCGCCTCGGCGAGCGTGTTGAAAATGTAACCGCGCTCGCGGGTGCGCTGCTCGCCGAGGCGCTCCTCGACCCAGGGCCCGTCGGAACAGGCGAAGATACCCTGCACGGCCGGGATCACACCCAGTGCAACGGTCCGCGCGACGTCGTCGGGATGTATGACCTGCGCGTGCTCTATGCGCCAGCGCAGGTCGGTCTTGTCGGGATGTTCGGCGAACGCGGCCTCGTAGATGTCGAGCAGTTCGCGGTAGGCCCGGTCGCCGATGCCCTGGATGGCCATCTGGTAGTCGTGCTGCATCGCGAGCTTTGCCGACGCCTCGATCTCCTCGAGCGGGACGACATTCAGGCCGTAGCTGCGCGGCAGGTCGGAGTAGGGCTCCAGCAGCCAGCCGCCGTGTGTGCCGAGGGCGCCGTCCAGGACCTTTTCGCCGATGCTGCGCACCGTGAGGAAGTTGTCGCCGTAGCCGATCATGCGATAGTCGCCCAGGCGGTCCGCCATGTCCGCCGCCTGTTCCTCGAAGGCCATGTACAGCCGCACGGGCAGTCTGCCTTCGTCGGCCATCGTCTTCAGCAAGTCGACCTCGGCAAAGGTCGTGCCGAGATCCTGGAACGAAGTGATGCCGTGCCGCAGCGACTCTTCGCCGGCCAGTATCACCATGCGCCTCAGTTCTGCTTCCGCAATGCCTGCCGGGCGGCGTCCCTGGTGTCCGGAATAGGCGGCGCGGAAGATGTCCTGCGCCGCCTCGCGCATCATGCCCGTCGCCCGGCCCTGTGCATCACGCACAATTTCACCGCCCGGGGGCGGCGTCGTGTTGCCGTCGACCTCCACGAGCGTCATGGCGTGCTGGTTCACGAATACGGCATGACCGCTCGTGTGGATGAGCATCACGGGATGGTCGGGCGTCGCCGCGCTCAGCGAGTCGTGCACGGGCAGTCCCTCGACGAGCACGTTCTCCTTCGTTTCCCATTTGTCCTGGTGCCAGCCGCGGCCGATGATCCATTCACCGGCCGGCGTATCGGCGGCTGCCGCGGCGGCCATCGCCACGATCTCGGCAAAGCTCGTCGCGTAGCGAAAATCCAGGATCATCAGCGCCCCGCCGAAGCTCGTATAGTGCCCGTGGCCCTCGATGAAACCCGGGATCACCGCCTGGCCCTGCAGGTCGATGACTTCCGTGGTTGCGCCGCGATGCCGCGACATCTCTTCTGACGAGCCCACCGCGAGAATACGGTCGCCCTTGATCGCGACAGCTTCTGCGCGAGGCAGCGACGCGTCGACGGTAACGACCTCGGCATTGACCAGCAGCAGGTCGGCGACGGGAACCGTGCTCTGCGGGCCGGGCCGGTTGCAACCGCCCAGTGCCGCAAGCGCACTTGCCAGCGCGACGGGCAACAGGACACGAACGAATGGCACCATGCTGGCCTTACGCGTCTTCATTGCCGCTCGTAGACGACTGCGCCGTTGACGACAGTCATGAGGATCTGCCCGTTGAGGATATCGGACGGGCTCTCCTCCGCGAGCACGAAGGGATCGATGTCCATGACGGTCAGGTCGGCCCAGCGACCGACCTCGATGATGCCCGTGTCGTTTTCACGGAAACTCGCATACGCCGACCAGTTCGTATAGGCGCGCACCGATTCCTCGGAGCTGAAGCTCTGCTGCGCGTACCAGCCGCCCTCCGGCTGCCGGTTCTTGTCCTGTCGGGTGATCGCCGAGTGCAGGCCATAGAAAATGCTGTGATCGGATCCCGGGTTATCCGAGTTGAACGTGATGTCGGCGCCGGTTTCCCGCAACGA
>JBFIFN010000052.1:0-7952 GCA_041602775.1 Woeseiaceae bacterium
CATGGCCTGCGGCACGCCCATGCGGTCGACGACCGTGACGGCGACCTGGTAGCCCTTCGCACGGCAGCTCTCGAGCGCGGCCTTGGCGACCCGCAACGCGGTCTCCGGCGTCATGACGGTCATCTCGAAGGTTGCATCCTCGGCTTGGGCCTGGCCGACGCCCGTGACCGCCAGCGTGCAAAGTATCGCCCCGAATATCCTGTTTCTCATTGTCATTGCTCCATTGCAGGGACTTGTCGATGCGGACGATTCCGGTGATCCGATAGTGTCCGTGCCCTGCAGCACATAGTATAACGGCAAGCGAAGCAGGCGACCGTCGCGCTGTCCCGACGGGAGGAAACCATGGCGTCGAGAATCCTACTCATCGTGCTGGCCATCTTCGTGGTACCGCTGTCGAGCGCGGCCGACGAGCCGTGGCAGACGAAGCTGGCGACGGCGCTGGAAAGCCCGCTGCGCAGCGACGAGGAAAAGGCCCGGGATTCGAACCGGCTCCCGGCCGAGACGCTGGCCTTCATGGGACTGCGCGACGACATGCGGGTCCTCGAGCTGTTTCCCGGCACGGGCTGGTACACGAAGCTGCTGGCGCCGGTGCTGGCAGAACGCGGCACGCTGTACCTCGCCCTCGGCACCAACAGGATCGTGGACCTCATTGCCCGCACCCCGGAACTGGAGAGCGCCCGGGTGCTCGACGTCAATCCGCTGATGACGTCCACGGCCGTGAGGGGCGTGTTCGATCTCGAGCCCTTCTCGTTCTGGGCCGAGGACCTCGACCTGGTGCTGACGTTTCGCAACGCGCACAACCTGACGCCCGCGGGCCGCCATGCACTGAACGAGGCCGTGTTCGAGGCGCTGCGCCCGGGCGGGCACTACGGTGTCATCGATCATACGCGCCGACACATGGAGCCTGACGGCCCGGAGAATTCCCGGCGCGTGGACCCGGTGCGCCTGATCCACGAGGCACTGGCGGCGGGGTTCGAGTTCGTCGCGTGGTCGGATCTTCACTACCGTCCCGATGACACGCTGCAATACGAGGTCGGCCGGCGCTCGGTAACCGGTAATACCGATCGCTTCACCCTGCTCTTTCGCAAGCCCGAGTCCTGAAAATGCGCCCCGCAAAACGCATGGGGTAGAATGGCGGAAACTTCGACATAGTGGCCGGTGAAAGCGAATGATGGAGTGGGAACCTGTTTACCGGGTAGCGGCGCTGGGCTTCGCTGTCGGGATCCTGTTCGGCGCGGTCGCCAACAAGACCAATTTCTGCACGATGGGCGCGGTGAGCGACTGGGTGAACATGGGCAGCAAGGACAGGCTACGCGCCTGGTTTCTCGCCATCGGTATCGCGATACTCGCCACGCGGCTGATGGATGCGCGGGGCCTGATCGACATCGACCAGTCCATCTACCGAACGTCGAACTTCGGCTGGCTGGGGCATATCGTCGGCGGGTTCGTGTTCGGCGTCGGTATGACGCTGGCCTCGGGATGCGGACAGCGGACGCTGGTACGGCTCGGTGGCGGTAACCTCAAATCGCTGGTCGTCGTCTTGCTGCTGGGCATCAGTGCGTACATGACGCTGCGCGGCCTGCTGGCCCTCGTACGCATCAACGCCATCGAAGTCGCCAACATAGACCTCGCCGCCTCGGACATCCCCGGCCAGGGGATCGACACGCTGCTGGCGGCGGCGGCCGGTGCGCAGAACGTAGACGGAATCGCCTGGGCCGTCGCGATCGTGCTCGCGCTTGCGGCGATAATCTATGCGTTCGCCAGCAAGACCTTCCGCTCCAGCTTCGACAATATCCTCGCCGGCATCGTCGTCGGCCTGGTCATCCCCGCCGGCTGGTACATCACCGGCGTCATCGGGCAGGATGACTTCGACCCGGTGCGACTGGAGTCGTATACGTTTATCGCGCCGACCGGCGAGAGCCTCATGTATCTCCTGACGTACACGGGCTCGACGATCAGTTTCGGCGTCGCGGCCGTCGGCGGCGTTATCCTCGGCTCGTTCCTCTTCGTCATTACGACGGGCAGGTTTCGCCTCGAGACGTTCGGCGATCGGAGCGACATGCTGCGGCACATCGCGGGCGGCATCGCGATGGGCTTCGGCGGCGTACTCGCACTCGGTTGCACGATCGGCCAGGGCGTCACGGGCATGTCGACCCTGGCGGCGGGTTCGCTGTTGTCGCTGGCCAGTATCATTTTCGGCAGCGCGCTGACGATGAAGATCGAGTACCACCGTCTCGACGGCCTCTCGTTCTTCGCCGCGCTGCGCCAATCGCTTGCCGAAATGTACCTGTTGCCGCGCAGCAAACACTTCTCCGACTGAACACGTCACGCACCGCATGACACAGATCATCCCGTCGGTCGAACATGAATGGCGCCGTGAACTGAATGACGAGGTTCACGCGCGCCCCCCCGACAGCCTGCCGACACCAGCCAGCATTTGTTACATCGCGCGGATACCGAAGCTCGATCCGCAAAGCGGCCAGGGTAAGGACCTGCTCGGCGACCTGCTGCACCGTTTTGGCCAGGAACGCCCCGACCGGGCCACGAACCACTTCACGACGACGCTCGACGAACGGCGGCTGCGCTGGGAGAGGCACACGGAGTACAACCGCTACACGTTCGTCGCCGGCAAAACGAATGAGCCGGGTTCCTTCGACGAGACGGGCCGGTGCATCCCTGACGACTGGCTGAAAGAAATGCAGGGCGAGGTACTGGTCGGCGTCAAAGCGCTCGTAGTCGGCGCAGAGGCGCGTGACCGACCCGTCAATGAACTCAGCGCGGAATATTTCAACGGCAATACGCTGATCGGTTCGCGCATTGCCGATGACAATGCCATCGCGTTGACCGACTTCCGCATCCAGGACGATGGATTCAGCCGCCTGCTGCTCATCAACGAGGATATGTCCGAGCAGCAGACCGGGCGGGTCATGCAGCGGCTGCTCGAGATCGAGACCTATCGCATGATGGCGTTGCTCGCGCTGCCGCTCGCGCGCGAGCTGGTCCCGGCCCTCGACGAAGACGAGGCGGAGCTCGCGGCGATCGGCAAGGCCCTGGTCGACGTCGAGTCGCATCACGAGCAGGACTGGCTGGAGCGCCTGACCCGGCTGTCGGCAAGCAGCCAGGTGCGCCACCAGCGCAGCAACTATCGTTTTGCCGCGTCGGACGCCTACTACGACATCGTCCTGCAGCGCATCAAAGAACTGCGCGAAACACGCATTCATGGCGTCCAGACCTTTGCCGAGTTCACGAACCGGCGCCTGACCCCGGCCGTCAACACGTACCGCGCAGCGTCGCAACGGCAGAAGTCGGTACTCGAACAAATGGCCCGCGCGACCAAGCTCCTGTCGACGCGCATCGACGTGTCGCGCCAGCAGCAAAACCAGTCGCTGCTGGAATCGATGAACCGGCGCGCCAAGACCCAGCTACGACTGCAGACGACGATCGAAGGACTGTCGGTTGCGGCCGTGACTTACTACGTCGTGGGCCTGGTCGGCATGCTGGCGAAGGGCGTCGTGTCGATGGGCGTGCCATTGAATATCACCGTTGTGACGGCCGCCAGCATCCCGGTTGTTGCCGGCCTTGCGTTTCTCGGGATACATCGCCTGCGCGCGAAGATCTCCCGCGAAGCAGAAGACTGAGAATCGACCGGGACGAACGGAGCATCGATGACGCAGGAATCACACACCGTCTCACTGGTGCTCGGGAGCGGCGGCGCTCGCGGGCATGCTCACATTGGCGTCATTCGCGCCCTGCACGAAATGGGCTTCGAGGTACGCAATATTTCGGGCTGCTCGATGGGTTCGGTCATCGGCGGCATCTACGCCGCCGACAAGCTGGACACGTACACCGAATGGGCGTTTCAGCTAACCCGCGGCGACGTCGTCAAGCTGCTCGATTTTTCGTTCTCGCTGCGCTCGATCTTCAAGGGCGAGCGGATATTCGACGTGCTCCGGGATCTTGTCGGGGACCGCAAGATCGAGGATCTCGACAAGAGTTTCACGGCCGTGGCCACGTCGCTCGAAGAGGAGCAGGAAGTCTGGATCAACTCGGGCTCCCTGTTTACAGCCATGCGATCGTCGACGGCCGTGCCGGGCGTATTCTCACCGGTGACCCTGGACGGGCAAACGCTGGTCGACGGGGGGTTGATCAACCCGCTGCCGATTGCCCCGACGCTGAACGACTCGACGGATTTCACGATTGCCGTCAACCTGGCCGGCATCGACCAGGAATTCACGCCCCACGAAGCCGTCGAGAAAGACGACGACGACAACAGCTATCGGGACAGGATCGCGGATTTCCTGAGCAAGCTGCGGGAGGAGGATGCGTCGGACAGCGCAGGCAGCGATTTCGACGCGGCCGATCTGCTGGTGAAGTCGATCGATATCATGCAGGGCGCCATTGCGCGCTTCAAGCTGGCGGCCTACGCCCCGGACAAGACCATCGATATCCCGCGCAATGCCTGCAGTTTCTTCGAATTCCATCGCGCCGAAGAGATGGCCGAACTCGGCTATGAGAAGGCGTGCAAAGTGCTCGAGTCCCTGCGTAGCTAAACAACGGCACATTGCCTGCCAGGCAGTGGGTCCGCAGGTGTATAATCTGGAGTCCGCACAAACACAGGCGATTCAGCCCAGGGCCCGCCCGGTGCCCGAAGTGGTGCGGAAGGAGGCGTCCATGCCTGAAACAAGACTCAAGGAGTTCCTCGACAAGGAACACGTCAAGTACGTATCGATCGACCATTCGCCGGCCTTCACGGCACAGGAGATCGCCGCAGCGGCCCACATCCCCGGCAAGGAACTCGCCAAGAGCGTCATCGTCAAGATCGATGGCGAACTGGCGATGGTTGTGGTGCCGGCGTCCGACCATGTCCTGCTGGCCAACCTGCGGGAGACGCTCGGCGCGCGCAACGTCGAACTCGCCGACGAAGACGAGTTCAAGAAAGCGTTTCCGGACTGCGAGACCGGCGCGATGCCACCGTTCGGCAACCTGTACGGAATGAAGGTATTCGTGTCCCAGGCGCTCAGGGAGGACGAGGTAATCGCGTTCAACGCCGGCTCGCACAGCGAACTGATTCGCCTGAACTACGCCGACTTCGAACGCCTCGTTCATCCGACGCCGCTGGTGAACTGAACCGAAGCCCCGGTGCGCAAACACCGGGGCACGCGTGCGTGTGGAAAACGCGCAGGACCGCGGCTAAAGTGGTGTGATGAACACACCTCGTATCGTCCTGCTCGCCACCACGCTACTCCTCGCTTCTGCATCTGCCGCACAAGCGCCGCCCCCGCTCGAAGCCTACGGCGCAATGCCGAGCGTCGACCTGCTGACACTCTCACCGAGTGGCAAGCGCGTCGCGTACCGCATGACGTCGAGCGGCCAGGACGCTATCGTCGTCGTCGACCTCGAAGCCCGGAAATTGATCGGCGGTATAGAAGTCGGGGACATCGCCGCGCGGGAGCTGCAGTTCGTCGACGACGAGAACCTGATCATCATTGCTGGTCGCACGATAAGAGCAGTGGGGGTCAGGGGACAGTTCGATTACAGCGCAGCGTTTCGTTTCGAGATTGCGTCGCAGAAACTCGACCAGCTGCTTGTGCGCGCCGAGGACCTGTACCCGGCCCAGTCCGGGCTGGGCAACATCATCGCCGTGACGGACGATGGCAAGACCCTGCTCATGCCTGCCTACCACAGGGAAGACGAGTTCGTCACCGATCCGAGGTACGGGGTCTATTCGGTCAATATCGATGCCAATCACGCGCGGCTGTTCAACCGAGGTTCGTTTACGGCGAGGGACTGGTTTGCAAACGGCGACGGTGAATTGATCGCCCGCGTTGATTTTGACGAGAGAAACAAGCTGTACCGCATCTTGTCCCTGGACGGGTCGCGCGACGTTATCTTTGAAACAGAAACGTCGATACCGCTGCGCGGACCCGCAGGCGTCATGCCGGATGGAGATGCGCTCGTAATGACGCTGGTGCCGCAGGATTCGGAATACCCGTCCTACTACCGCCTGGACCTCGAGACTGGAGAGGTTACCGGGCCGATCCTGGAGCGCAGCGGCTCCAGCGTCGAGGCCGTCCAGTCGGACCTGAACCAGGTCGTGCACGGTGTTCGGTACTCGGGGTTTTCGCCCACCTACGAGTTCTTCGACCCCGAACTCGACGCCCGCATGCAGAAGATCGTCAATGGCCTGACCGAGACATCGACGACGCTCGTGGGCTGGAGCGCGGGCTTTGATGACCTCGTCGTGCGTATCAGCGGCGGCTGGAATTCCGGTCTGTATCTGAAGTTCCGCGCAGGCTCGCTGGAACCCGAGGTCATTGCGACGATTCGACCGGATATCCCCGCCGAGCAGGTCGTGCCAACCCAGACGACGAGCTATGCCGCGAGAGACGGCCTGGAGATACCGGCCCTCGTTACGGCATTACCCGAACTGCGCGAGAAAGGCCGTGCGCCGCTTCTCGTCGTGCCGCACGGCGGTCCCGCTTCTTACGATCGCCTCGAATTCGACTGGATGGCCCAGTACTTTGCGAGTCGTGGCTACGTCGTTCTGCAGCCGCAATTCCGCGGGTCGAGCGGCTTCGGCGTGGACTTCGAGCGCGCCGGCTATGGAGAATGGGGTGGAAAGATGCAGACCGACATCGATGACGGAGTGGATCACCTCATTGCCACGGGGCTTGTCGATCCCGATCGGGTTTGCATTGCAGGCATGAGCTACGGCGGCTACGCGGCTCTTGCAGCGGGGGCGTTTTCGCCGGGCAAATACAAGTGCATTGCGTCCGTCGCGGGTGTCTCGGACCTCGAGGTCATGTTGAAGTCAGAACGGCGCAAGTACGGGCGCAATCACTGGGCGATCAGCTACTGGGAGCGGCAATACGGCGGCGACGATTTCGACTGGGACGAGCTCCAGGCGATCTCGCCAGTTAATTTCGCCGACCGGTTCAATGCGCCGGTCCTGCTGATTCACGGCAGGAAGGACACCGTCGTTCCGATCGACCAGAGCAAGAGAATGCTCCGAGCACTGCGCAAAGCGGACAAGGACGTCTCGCTGCACGAACTCGACGGTGAGGATCACTGGCTGTCTTACGGCGATTCGCGGTTGGAAACCCTGCGCGCGCTGGCCAGCTTCATCGAAAAACACCTGTAATGCGACGGGCAGGAATCACGAGATTGGCCCTCATGGCTCTGCCCCTCGCCGTATCGGGCGCAACGGCGGACACGGAAATCTACCGGTGTTTGCTCGATGACGGCACCTTTGCCTTTCAGGAATTGCCGTGTCCCGAACCGGGCGCAAGCCGCGACGGTGAGGACGATCGCCGAGCGCCTGTTGGCGACGATAGTGCAGTCGATTTCGTGAATCCTTTCGACGAACCTGCGCCTGCGCGGACCGAAGCGCCTTTGCCGGAACAGCTGTCAGAAAGCCGCGCGGCATGCGAAAAAGAAACGCGGGATGCCATCGATACGATTGATCTCGAGATGCGGCAAACCGATTACTCGCAGGAACAGGGCAAACAATACCTTGCGGATTTGCTCGAACTGACGAAGCAGCTGCGCGCCTGCAAACGACTGTAAGCCCGGCTCGACGAGGCGGCGAATCCAGTCCCGCGAATTTGCTGTTACCATCAATGGCGCAACGATCACAGGAGTCCTTAAGAACCTATGACCGCCGATCTTTTCAGAGTTATCGCCAGGTTCGAAAATGCCGAAGGCCGCCCGTTTTTCGGGTCCGAATACGAGGTATCGCTCCTCGACAAGGACCGCCTGTTCGACGACAAGCTGGGCACCTCGCCGATCAGCGAGGACGGTACCGCCGAGTTCGTGTTCTCGGCGGCCGACATTCTGTCCGTCGACTCGGTTGGCGAGCGGACGCCGGATATCTACTTCGTCATTATCGAAAACGGCAATGAAGTTTTTCGCTCCGAGGTCTTTCCCGAAGTGGATTTCGATGAACCCGACCC
>JBFIFN010000053.1:0-7576 GCA_041602775.1 Woeseiaceae bacterium
ACGCCGTTGACGTCCGCCTGGTAGGTGAACGCGTGGCGGTCGTACTGCGCCTCGCTCCACGTGCCGCGGTCGCCGATGGTGACGCTGCCGCGTGATACGGGCGCTGAGATGTCACCCACATCGAACAGCTCGACTTTGACCTCGAAGCCCTGTGCGCGGCCGAGGCCCAGCAGCAAATCGTCGCTGACCGGGTGCAGGAAATCCGAGAATCCCGTGACCTCGAGTTCGCCCGCGATCCGCGGATCGGCCGGGTTCCCGAGATCGACGACGATCAGCGGATCGATCTGCAGGAAGGTCACGAGGTAGGCGCGATCGCCCAGGAACCGCACGCCGTAGAGCTGTTCGTTGGGCTTGCCGATCGGTTCCGGACGCGCATCGTTCGGCAGCTGCGAAACGATGTCGAGCGCGGGTGCCGTGCGCGATTCGCGCAGGATGTAGAGCAAATGATCGACAAAATCGGTGCTGCTTCCCGTGTACTTCGTCGACACCAACCGCAGGTCATTGCCGGACTGGCTCATGCGGAAGTCCGCCTGCCCGCCGCGCCAGACCTGGCCGTCGATGTCGGCGGAACCACGATACCGCGCCGACAAGCCGGAAAGTGCGAACTTGTGGATGCGCGTGCGGGCCTCGTCCGGCCACAGGTGGCTCAGGAACTGCGGAAAGTAAATCGCATTCTCGGCAACGTAGGCCCCGTACACCTCGTCGTTATAGCAGGTGTTGACGAACGCTTTCGGGTCGTCGATCGGGATCGCCGTGATGCTCGTGATCACCGGATGCTTGCGAACGCGATCGTCGTTGCTGAGGTAGCAGTTGTCCGGGTCGACCAGCGACTGCGTCTCGCCGTCGATCGTGATCGTCGGCAGCAGGTCGTCGAGCGTCTTGTCCGCGAGCACGGATTCATTGTTGCTGACATCCGCGGCCGTCGCCGGGTAATAGATGAGTCCCGGCAGGTTCGGCGCATAGCGGCTGATGATGTAGACGACATTGCCGATGCGCCGGCTCTCGACGAACACGCCGTCCATCGTGACGTCCACCTCGAGTACGGGCGCGCTAGTGTCGCTCACGTTATAGACGCGGTAGCCGAGTTTCTCGGGCGCCCAGATATCGGGGCGCAACCACGCGTCGCCGTAGCTGCCGTACACCGACTGCGCGGTCAGCGCGAACATGCGGTCCGTAGCCAGGTACATGCCCTGCACACTGATACCGTCCTCGAGCGGGATCTCCGCGGTAAGTTGCGCGCCCGCATTCGCCGGGTCCGTCGCCAGGATGCGGATCGAAGCCTGCGGCGGCGTGCCGGTGTTCATCGCGCCGTCGAGCATCAGCGGGTCGGCGATGAAGCAGCAGTGGAAGAAGCGGCGCGGCGCCACGTACAGGTGCTCACCGTCATAACGCACCGCGTCGAACTCGTCGACGTTTTTCTCCTGGGTATAGGTGCCCGTGAAGTCGGCCTCCGCGGGCGCTCCCGGTGCGGCAAGCGCGAGGGCGTCAGTCGTCGCGGCCTGGCTGCCAAACGTCGTGAAGCTTTCCTTGAGCGCGGACTCGAGTTCCTGCGGGCTCGCGACCTGCTTGAGCAGGCCTTCCGCGACGGGCTCGCCGGGCCCGGCACCGCCCGACGAACCGCCGCAGCCGGTCAACGCCAGAACTGCTACGAATAAGGTGGAAACGCAGAAACTGCGTACGGTTGAAATGCGCTTCATAGCCCGTCCTCCATGGTTCCTCGAGCTTGAGACTACGCCGGTCCCGCGCGCCTGTCTGTGCAGAATATTGCCCGACAATGTGAAGAAGTGTCGAGGCACCGCGTTACAATTTTGGACAATTTCGATACAGCTATTATCCCGGGCGAACAGCCGCCCACGGAATAATGCCAGTATCCGTGACACCCGACGGAGGCCTGCCAACGATGAAGATCCGCACTGCCTGCCTGCTGCTCGCTCTCCTGCCGGCGCTCGCCGCGGCCGAATCGCCCTGGCGGCTCGGCGCGGCGCTGGGCTACGGCGAGCGCAGCAATCCGCTCGCCCAGTCCGACGACGTTCCCCTCGTGCTGGACCTCGACATCGCTTATTTCGGCGAGCGTTTCTTTTTCGACAACGGCGATCTCGGCATCACGTTTGCCGACAATGCGGGGATGACGGCCAGCGTCATGGCGCGCTTCAGCAGCGACCGCGTGTTCTTCGGCCGCACCGACACGAAGTTCGTCGTCTTCGACGCGGCCGGGCTGCCGCTCTCCGAGGCCGTCGAGCTGGCCATACCCGACCGCGACCACGCCGTCGAGGCCGGCATCGAGCTCTTAACCGACGGCCGCTGGGGTTTCCTGCAGCTCAGCGCATTTCACGACGTCAGCGGCACGCACGACGGCTTCGAGATCGACGCGAGCTACGGCATCGGCTTTCGCCAAGGCAACTGGTACATCGAACCGGCGGTCGGTCTTGCGTACAAGAGCGCTGACCTCAACGATTACTACTGGGGCGTGCGGCCCGACGAAGCCGGCATCGCATTGCCCGCGTACGAGGCCGGCGCCGGCATCAACCCGCGGCTGCGGCTGCGCGCCGCCTACTATTTCTCGCGCGAGTGGTCATTCGCCGTGTCGGCCGAATACGAACGCCTGAACGACGAGGCTGCCGCGAGCCCAATCGTCGAGCACGACAGCGTGCTGGGCTACTTCGCGGGCCTGGCCTTCCGGTTCTGAGATGAAACGATTCCTGACATTGCTGCTCATGTTGCCGCTCGCGGCCCTGGCCGACGACGCGGCCGACGAGGCGTACCATCTCACGGTCAAGCCGCTGTTGTGCATCGTCGATGCGCGGACGCCTGCGTGCGAGATGCGGTTCGCGATTCACTGGGCGAGCGGCGTTTCGGGGTATTATTGCGTCTTCAGCGACCTCGAGACGCAAGCGCTGCGTTGCTGGAGCGCGGCACAATCGGGCGAGCTGCGGGACGACCGCAGCGTCAGCGAGCGCTTCAGCTACTGGCTCAACCGGGGCGTCGGTGAGCCGGCCCTGGCTTCGGCCACGGTCGACGTGCTCAGGAAGGACAGCGACGATCGCCGCCGGCGGCGGCGCACGCGGCATGTCTGGGACATACTTTGACCGACAATGCGATTGACATACTGCTCGTCGAGGACGACCTGCGCCTTGTCGACCTGACGGCCGAGTACTTCGAACAAAACGGCCTCACGGTCGTGACCGAATCGCGCGGTGACCGTGCC
Organism: Woeseiaceae bacterium; assembly: GCA_041602775.1. Classification (GTDB taxonomy): domain Bacteria; phylum Pseudomonadota; class Gammaproteobacteria; order Steroidobacterales; family Woeseiaceae; genus UBA1847. The sequence continues at coordinate 3,206 of JBFIFN010000053.1, forward strand.
ATCGCCCGCTTTCGCGAAACACAGCCCCGCGTCGTGCTGCTCGACCTGATGCTGCCGGGCCGGGACGGCCTCGATGTCTGTCGCGAGCTGCGGCAGCTCTTCGATGGCCCGATCCTGATCTTCACGGCGCGCGATTCCGACATCGACCAGGTCATCGGCCTCGAGGCCGGCGCCGACGATTACGTGGCGAAACCGGTCGACCCCATGGTGCTGCTCGCGCGCACGCGCGCGCTATTGCGCCGCCTCGGCAAACCCGGCACGGGCGCCGACCGCCGGGGCGACATCGTGCTCGGCGGCCTGCGCATCAGCAGGGCCTCGCAACAGGTCTGGCTCGATGGCAAACCCGTGGACCTCACGACGCAGGAGTTCGAGCTGCTGTCGCTGCTCGCCCGGCAGGCGGGCCACGTGTTCAGCCGCAAGGAAATCTTTCGCACGATGCGCGGCATCGAGTACGACGGCGTCGACCGTTCGATCGACGGCCGCATTTCCAAGCTGCGCCGCAAACTCGGTGACAGCGCGACCCACCCGGCACGCATCAAGACGGTCTGGGGCAAGGGCTACCTGCTCGTACCCGATGCCTGGGGCAGCGGCGGGTGAAGGACGTCCTGTTCGGCCGGCAGCGCCGGCTCCTGTTTCGCTCCTACCTTGTGCTCGTGGCCGGCCTGCTGGCTGTCGCCGTCGTGCTGCAACTCGGCTTCGAGTACCTGCAGTCCAGCGCTGCGCCCGAGCGCGACCCGTGGCTCGAGACCACGCTCGCCATCGTCGAGGCCCAGCTGGCCGCGGCGCCGGCGGCCGAACGACCAGACGTCGCGCAGCGCCTTGCCGAAGAATCGGGGCTCACGATCCGCTTACTCGACAAAGACGACGTCGCGGCGAGGGGCGACATCGGGCTCGACACGCTCGTCGACGAAGACGGCAACGGCTGGTACCTGGTAGCGCCGGCAACGCTCGACGAACTCCTCTATATAGGACCGGTGCCGGAGCCGCGCGAGAATCGCCTGCTGCGCTTCGTGCCCGTGCTCTTCTATCTGTCGATCTTCGTCGTCGCCGGCCTCTGGTTGCGCCCGTTGCTCGCCGACATCAACCGCATCGCGGCGGCGGCGCAGCGCTTTGCGGCCGACTATCGCGAACCGCTGTCGACAGCCGAGAACGCGACGCAGCTCACGGGCCTTGCCCGGAATCTCGACGACATGTCCGCGCGCCTGAGCGGGCTCATCCAGAACCAGAAGGAACTGATCGCCGCGTTGTCGCACGAGATGCGCACGCCGCTGGCGCGCATCCGCTTCGCGCTGGCGGTCCTGGGCGATAAAGCGAACGACGAGCTCGCAGCGCGGCTTGAGGGACTGAACGCCGACGTGCAGGAAATCGACGACCTGATCGCGGCCATGCTCAACTACGCGCGCCTCGATCATCCCGACCTGCAGATGCACTGGCAGGACGTGCCGCTCGGGCCGTGGCTCGAACAAACCGTCGACAAGTACCGTCGGGCGGACCTGGCGATCGACGTCGAACGCGACGACGGCCTGGACAGCGCCGCAATGGACCCCAGGCTCATGGCGCTGGCGCTCAGCAACCTGATCAGCAACGCGAGCCGCTATGCGAGCGGCCGGATCCGCGTACGTCTCGCGCGTGCCGCAGCAGGCTACGAATTGAGCGTCGAGGACGACGGCAGCGGCGTGCCCGAAGCGGACCGCGACAAGGTGTTCAAGGCATTCACACGTGTCGACGACAGCCGCAACCGCGAGACGGGCGGATACGGCCTCGGCCTCGCCGTTGTCACGAGGATCGCCGCATTGCACGGTGGTTCCGCACGCGTGGAAAGCTCCGAAGATTTCGGCGGCGCGCGCTTCATCCTGCGCTGGTCGCCGTAACGATCGGACTTTGGTGAACCGATTTCAGGCAGCTTCGACGGTGCGATTACGACCGTCGTTCTTGGCTCGGTAGAGCGCCTCGTCGGTGGCCCGGATCAGAGCGGTTTCATCCTCGGCAGGTGTCGCAGGGAAACTGCCGAATCCCAGGCTCACCGTACAGCTGATCGTCTTGCCACGATCTTGCACCGTCATCGCCTCAATTGCATGGCGAATGCGCTCGCAAACCTCGGCGGCACCTTCGGTCGACGCACCAGGCAATATGCACAGGAACTCTTCCCCGCCATAGCGAACCAGTACGTCGCCTTCGCGTAGATTCGACTTGGCCACTTTCGCGACGTTTGCGAGAAGCCGATCACCGATAAGATGCCCGTAAGAGTCGTTGACCGACTTGAAGTGATCGATGTCGAACATGATCACGCCCAGCGGTGATTCGTGTCGCTCAGCCCGCGTAAACTCCTCGCGCAGACGTGTCAGCCCGAAGCGTCGGTTGTAACAGTTCGTCAATGGATCGAGCGCAGCGATACGCTGCAGATCCCCGTGCTTCATGGCATTGGACAGGGCTGTAACGAAGGTTCTGCCGAAGATCTGCGACATCGAGCGCGAATCTCTTTCGAACGCCGTCGATTTGGCCAATACAACAACACCCGTCGCCTTCGAGTGGAAGACCAGGGGCACGAAAGCGACCTCCCGCGGCTGAAATTCGACCAATCCGGCATTGACGGATAAGCCATCCGGCAACTCGACATAAACAGGTTCTTGTGTTCGCAGCGCCATCCGTACGTGGTCATTCTCACACAGGCTTTCGGGCGCAGCGATTCCGAAGCTGGCCAGGACGGAAAGCTCTCCTCCTACATCGGCCAGGATGGCTCCCGCTGTGGCACTGGTGGCCGCGATAAAACCGCTCAGTGCGCCATTGCACAAGGGGCCGAGCTCGAGCTGACTGGTCATGGTCTTGCTGAATTCGCCAACCCGCTCCTCGACTTCATGACTGTGCTGCAGAACGCCTATCAGGTGATTGAACGCCGAAGCCGACTCACCGATAACGTCGTCACTGTCGACCGGCAGCTGGCAACTTTCCGGATCGCAATCCGACCAATCGCCCGTGTAGGTCGCGCTTTCGATGACGGATTGGATCATTTGCATGCCGTCGACGAGCGCGCGCAATCTCGGCATGACAACAACACGCATCAACCTGATATTGATGCCACCGACCACGATCCCCGCGAGCAGGCAGACGACAAAAAAGAACGGGGTAAGGACAATCTCGGCAGGCACACCGAAGCCAACCAGCATGGGCGGAAATATCGCGCCGATTACGATCCCGACACCAATCATCCAGATCGCGAGATCGTCAAAAACGCTGCGGGTCAGTCTCACGGGCAGGCGTTGTCGGTATCCACTGGTTTGCTTGGAATCCGGCGCGAACTGTCGCTCTTCAGATACGACCTCGAGATGCGCGCGGCGCTTTCCGGGATCCTCGTTCACCAGGTCAGGTTCTGTGCGGATCATGGGCCAAAATCCTCATTCGGGGACTTCCCGTCGAATGGGGCCCAGATTGGCACATAATCTGCTCAGCGGCGTGGAACCAATCGACATTTTGCAGGAAAACGGCTTGTTTTCGGCCGTCTGTCGAGCGCCAGGGACGGGCCTATCGAATGTGGCACTCAGCGGCAGAATCGAACCACCGACACGCGGATTTTCAGCATTTTCCAAAGCCTGATTGTCTAAAAGCGCGCAACTCGTAATTGAGTCCCGATAGACTATGATTTATGTACCTGCTCTGGCTCTATGCGGTTAGCGTGATCGGCGCCTACATCGGCTGGTACGCCTGCGGCCCCATCAAGACCCGGAGCATTCGATGCGTTGCTCGCGCGAGCCTGATCGCGTTCTTGTGCGCCCCCGGCGTACTTGTCGGGCACGGCATCGGAGTCGCACCGACGTTGTTCGCGCTGACGGTGCAACCGCCGTTCACGCTCGTTTCGATCGGGGTCACGTGGCTCATCGCGCTGGCGCTGATATTCGGCGCTCCCGCGCTGCGCGAACACAAGAATCGGTGGCCACCGTCGGTGCAGGAATTTTTCATTGACGGATACATCGGCAAATTCCTGTTGTTTGGGGTGGTATTCGGCATGCTCCTGGTCGCCGTACTGTATGCCGACGGCACTTATTACGTCGTCATGCAGGGGATCCAGTACGCGCTGTTCTTTGCAGGGGCAGCAATCAACTTCGTGCTGTGCTTCCGTGCGGTCACGTCAAAAAACGCAAACCCGTACCTGGTTCCTGTCTTGTTCGCCGCGCCGATATTTTTCGGTGCCGCACCGACCGTGAGCCTGCTGTGGTACGGAGGCGGCGTAGTCGGCAGTCTTGCGGCTCGGCGCCGCCACCGGCTGGCTGCGCAGGTCTCGACTGCCGTACTAGTGCTGTTGGCGGCAAATTCCCTGTTACGCAGCTATCGCGCCATTGATGCACCGGCACACGTCACGATCGGGGGTGGCGTGGC
>JBFIFN010000054.1:0-7472 GCA_041602775.1 Woeseiaceae bacterium
GCCACTGTGCATACGACATCGCGCCCGAGTCGAACCAGCAGTCGATGACCTCGGGTACGCGGCGCCAGGTCTTGCCGTATTTTTCGAACGTGACGTCGTCGACGGCCGGGCGATGCAGGTCGAGCTGGGAGAGTTCCCTGCCCGTCAGCTGTTCGAGTTCCGCGACCGAGCCGACGCACAGGAAGTCCTCGCCGTCGGTCCAGACCGGCAGCGGCGTTCCCCAGAATCGTTCGCGCGACAGCGCCCAGTCGATGTTGTTCTCGAGCCAGTTGCCGAAACGACCTTCCCGGATGTGCTCGGGCACCCAGTTGATGGTCTGGTTCAGCTCCGCCATGCGGCCGGCGAATTGCGACGTGCGGATGTACCAGGCGTTTTTCGCGTAATAGAGGATCGGGTCGCCTGTGCGCCAGCCGAACGGGTAGTTATGCCGGTAGCGTTCCGCACGGAACATCAGGCCGCGGTCTTTGAGAAGACGAATCAGGATCTTGTCCGCATCCTTGAAGAACATCCCCTTGACGGGCTCCACCGCGTCGAGCATGTTGCCATCGAGTCCCACGCCGTGCACGACCGGCAGCCCGTTGGCCTGGCCGAACGCGAGGTCGTCGACGCCATACGCAGGCGCCGTGTGCACGATGCCGGTGCCGTCCTCGGTGCTGACGAAATCGGCCGCCATGACCGTAAATGCGTTCTTAGCATCGACGTCGAGATAATCGAAGAGTTGTTCGTAGCGCGTGCCGACCAGCTCCGACCCTTTGACCGTCTTCACGACCTCGTGCTCGACGTCTCGGAACACGGCCTCGCGCAGCGCCTCGGCGAGGATCAGCGTCTCGCCGTCGGATTTGCAGTAGCTGTAGTCGATGTCGTCCCCGACGGCCAGCGCGAGATTCGACGGCAGCGTCCAGGGCGTCGTCGTCCAGACCAGGATATAGGTGTCGTCCTCGCCTGCGACCTTGAAGCGTACCGTGATCGAGGGATCTTCGGTTTCCTTGTAGCCCTGCGCCAGCTCGTGCGAACTCAGTGTCGCACCGATGCGCGGATCGTAGGGGACGACCTTGTAGCCCTTGTAAATGAGGTCCTTGTCCCAGATCTGCTTCAGCAGGTTCCACACCGACTCGATGTAGGCGTTGTCGAGTGTGTAATAGGCCTCGTCGAGGTTGACCCAGAAACCCATGCGCTCGGTCATCTTCTCCCAGTCACCGATGTAGGTCATGACCGACTCGCGGCACAGGCGCGTGAACTCGGCGATGCCAACCTTGTCCTCGATTTCCTCCTTGTCGTAGCTGTCGATCCGGCCTTCGGCTTTCAGCAGTTTTTCGACCTCGTGTTCGACCGGCAAGCCGTGCGTATCCCAACCGGCCTTGCGCGGCACGTGGTAGCCGCGCATCGTCTTGTAACGCGGAAAGACGTCCTTGAACGCGCGCGCCAGCACGTGGTGGATGCCCGGCTTGCCGTTCGCGGTCGGCGGACCTTCATTGAAACTGAACTGCGGACCGTTCTTCGTCGCTGCGACGGTCTGCCCGAACACGTCGTGCTCGCGCCAGAACTCGAGGACTTTTTCCTCAAGGGCCGGCCCGTTGTAACGGCTGCTGACTTCCTTAAACGCCAATGTGCTTGCTCCAGAATCAAGAAAGCCCCGGAAGAAATTAGGTACCGGACACCCTATTTCCCAACGAATTAGGGTGTCCGGTACCTAATTTCTTCCGGGGCGACAAATTGCGCGGTACCACCCGGCTTCGCAGCTCGCGCTGCCTCATGGGCTTCGTGCCCGTCGTCCGTATCGTGGACCAGCCGGCCAGGCCTACTGAGCAATGCCGTTCGGGTGGCGACTCCGGGGTGATTTTCGGCAGGTCCGGGCCCGGAGCTTCCACCGGCCTCCGGTCGCTGTCACCTGGCTGGGCTGCCTACTCGTCCCCATCAGCGTCTTGCCCGGCAAAGTAGCGGGGAAAGGGCTAAAAAACAAGGGAAATGTGCGATAGTCGGGCCCACGATGGGCACTGCACTGATCACAGGCGCTTCGGCCGGTTTCGGCCAGGAATTCGCACGCCAGCTGGCGGCGAAGGGCATGGACCTCGTGCTCGTTGCACGCCGCCGCGAGCCGATGGAGCAACTCGCTGCCGCGCTGCACGACGCACGGGGTGTCGATGTCGCGGTCCTCACGGCCGACATGTCGGACCCCGCGGCGCCGCGGGCACTGTCCGAAGAAATCCGCGATCGGGGCCTCGCCATCGACTTCCTCGTGAACAATGCAGGCTCGGAGGGGCCGGACCTCATCCGCTCCCGCGACTGGGACCGGCAGCAGGCCTACCTGACACTGATGATGACCTCGGTAGCCGCCATGTGCCACGAGTTCATCCCCGGCATGCTCGAGCGAGGACATGGCCGCGTCATCAACGTCGCGTCGGTTGCCGGCCAGATCACGGTCGGGGGCGACTACAGCTACGGTCCGACCAAGGCGTACCTGATTGCGCTGTCGAAAGCGCTGGCCGCATCGTTCCGCGACGAGGGCGTCAAGGTGCTGGCCCTGTGCCCCGGCTTCACGCACACCGACTTCCATGCCTCCGAGCGGCTGACGGAAATGAAAAAGGCCACACCGAAGTTCATCTGGTACGACGCCGACGTCGTCGTTCGCGAAGGCCTCGGCGCGCTCGAGAGAGGCAGGGCCGAGTACTCGTCGGGTCGACTGTACCGGTTCCTCATCCCGGTGCTGAAGCGGTCCTGGGCACAGGGACTGGTACGGATGCTCGGCGTGAAGCTCTAGCGCATCAGGCCGGCGCCGCGCGCATCACGAGCACGGCCCACATCGCGAGCAGCACCAGCCAGCTCGCGCCGTAGACCGCCATCCGGGGCGGAATCCTGTTCGATCCGAGGTGTATGAGCGCGTGAGCGGCCCGGCAGGCGACATAGGCCCAGGCCAGCCAGACGATAAGGCCCGCGCCCTGTTGCATGACCATCGCCACGATGCAGGCCGCATAAAACAGAACCGGGTTCTCGAACAGGTTGATGAAGTGACGTGTGTTCTGAGCCGCGGCGCGCGGCTCGGTATCGCCCTGATAGGTCTTGTAGAATCGTGCGTCGACGTCGCCGCGCTTCACGGCCGCAACGCGGCCGCGCACCATGCGAACGAGGACGATCGCCGTCAACAAGACCATGGCGGCCATCGGATAAACCAGCGCGTAAGAATTCATCGGCATCTCCCTGCCCCGACTTTGCGATCGCGGCGCGAATGCTGTCAAATGGGTCGATGTTTCCTGAGCCCCGGTTCATTGCCACGAACGGCATCGACATGGCCGTGTACGAGCAGGGTTCCGGCCCCCCTGTGGTCTTCCTCCACGGCTTTCCCGAACTCGCGTTCTCGTGGCGCCATCAGCTGCCCGCGCTCGTGGCAGCCGGCTTTCACGCCATCGCACCCGACCTGCGCGGCTACGGCCGGACGACCGTGCCGCCCGATGTCCGCGACTACCGCATGTCGGCGCTGATCGCCGATGTCGAGGGCCTGCTCGATGCGCTGCATTTCGAGCGCGCTGTGTTCGTCGGCCACGACTGGGGCGCTCTCCTCCTCTGGCACATGGCGATGCTGCGCCCCGAGCGGATCGCCAAACTCATCGTACTCAACATCCCGCACTACCCGCGCAGCCCGGTGGACCCGATCGCCATCATGCGCGAGCGCTTCGGCCCCAACTTCTACATCGTCAATTTCCAGGACTCCGACGAGGCCGACCGTGTATTCGGCGCGGACCCTGCACACTTCATCGACCGCATGATGCGCAAGGGATTGCTAAGCCGTGAGCACTACGAGAAATTGCCGCCGGAGCGCCAGGTCGTCAGCCTGTTGCGCGCCACGCGCGCGGCGCATGCGGCGGGTCAGCCGCTGCTGTCGCCCGACGAGCTCGAGTACTACGCGGATGCGTTCGGGCGATCGGGCTTCACCGGTCCGATCAACTGGTATCGCAACTGGACGCACAACTGGGAGTGCCTGGAGGGTGTCGATCAGACGATTTCGATACCGACCCTGTTCATCGGCGCCGACAACGACGTGCTCATCCGGGCCGAGCACATCGAGGCCATGAAACCTTTCGTCGAGGACCTGACGATACACACGCTCGACTGCGGCCACTGGACGCAGCAGGAAAAACCGGAGCAGACCAACCGGTTGATCATCGACTGGCTAGTGCAGCGCCGGTGACTCGAATGCGTCCGTCCCCTCACCGAACATCGCTCGATCGAAGGCGTTGACCAGGCTGTCGGTCGGTTGGGCACCGACGACCAGCAGCCGCCGGTTGATCAGGAATCCCGGTGCGGCCGCGAGGCCGGAACTGCGTACCTGCGCTTCGCGCGTCGCGACGAGCTGGCGAAGGTGATCGCTGCCGACGGCATCGCGGATGCTCGCCGCGCTGACGCCGTGGCGCCCGGCGATATCGATCAGGCTGCCGAGTTCGCCGACGTTCAAGCCGTCCTCGAAGAACGCCGCCATGAGATCGTCGGCGAGCGCCGCCGGGTCGACGTCCGCGCTCTCGGCCAATTGCATCACCTGGTGAACCGGGAGCGTATTGGGCACGTGCCGGATGCGGTCGAAGCGAAAATCGATGCCCGCCCCCTTGCCCTCGTCGGCGAGGTGCTCCAGCACTGGCTGGACGTTGGCCGGGCTGCCGAAGCGCTTCGTCAGGTAGACGTCGAGAGGCAGACCTTCGGCCGGAATCTCCGGATTGAGCTGGAACGGGTACCAGCGGATGTCGGTCGGGCCCTGCACGGCTTCGAGCGCGCTGTCGAGCCGGCGCTTGCCGATGAAGCAGAACGGGCACACGAAATCGGCGATCACCTCGACGTGCAATGTCGCGGTCGGCGTGATCCGGTCCGTGCTGCGGACGATATTGAACAGTGTCTCGCTCATGTGCTCGATCCTCCTCTTATGCCCTAGATTGGGCCGCCGCGCCCGATCTCAATGGTCTCTACCTTAGACCGCGCGCATTGAATTGGAGCTGAACGAGCACCCTGATTTCTCCAAAAAGCGCTATCGTCTGCGAAAAATCGACAAAAAGACCAGTATTTTCCTTTAATTTCTTTTTCTCGGCTTGGTGCCAGCGATTTGGGGTCTTCCCACCGTCAAATGACTGAAGTCACAATCCTGAAGTTTTTATCGATTTTCGCGAATAAAGAGCGCAATATATCGGACTTTCAGCGACTTTGACTGCCCTGAAGCTGCCTGAGGCCCTTCACCCACGAAAGATACGCAATACTGCCCGAGATCATGAAGTTGAACAGCTCCTGATACGTCACGATCGGGTAGTTTTCGTCGAAGATCGCGTCAGTTGGCACCATTACCCGCATGGCCATGCCGAGAATCAGGGCGATCAGCGTGACCAGCGATTCGAAGGTGCCGATCAGGGTCGTCCAGGCCGGTCGCCACCAGATCAGGCCCAGACAAGCGAAACACACCGCGTAGTAGCCCAGGCGCGCCATCGGCAAGGGCTCCAGGAACGCGATGCGAACGTTGATCCCCAGTACGTAGTCCAGGAGCAGGAATAACGCCGTTGCGGCGTAGTACCAGGGCAGAACTCGATCGGCTTTCACTCAGCCTCCGTTCGTAACATTTTGTATGCCCGTGCGGCTTAGTTGCCGCTCTCGTGCAATATTGTCCCACCCAACCCGGTCTACTGTCGTTGACAGGCATCAAAGGGCAGAGCATTGCTGATCAAAAAACCCGCCGATATCCGGCCGTCGGAAATCACGAGCCACGACAATTACCTCAATCGCCGCGAGTTCATGCGTGCGGGCGCGATCGCCGGTGGCTCGCTGCTCGCGCCCGCGAGCCTCGCCGCCGTCATCCCGGACCGCAAGCGCGCCCGGATTGCGGATGTCGCCGCCAGCCCCTTTAGTACCGACGAACCGCCGAACAGTTACGACGACATCACGACGTACAATAATTATTACGAATTCGGTACCGGCAAGGACGATCCGGTCGTCCGCGCCCGCGACTTCAAGCCTCGCCCGTGGACCGTCGAGGTGGCGGGGCACGCGGAAAAGACGGGCACATACGCCTTCGAGGATTTCATCAAACCCTTCGATCTCGAAGAACGAATCTACCGCATGCGTTGTGTCGAGGCCTGGTCGATGGTCATACCGTGGGTCGGTATTTCGCTCGCCAGCGTCGTCAAGTGGCTGCAGCCGACGTCGCAGGCGAAATACGTCGCCTTCGAAACACTGCACGATGCCGAACGCATGCCGGGTCAGCGGAACCGCTGGTCGCTCGACTGGCCGTACCGCGAGGGCCTGACGATCGCTGAAGCGACGAACCCGCTGCCGATCCTCGCCGTCGGCCTGTACGGCGAAGTATTGCCCAACCAAAACGGCGCCCCGATTCGCCTCGTGGTGCCCTGGAAGTATGGCTTCAAGGGCATCAAGGGCATCGTTCGCATCCGTTTCACCGAGGGCCAGCCGCCCTGCAGCTGGAACATTGCACAACCGGGCGAATACGGGTTCTACGCCAATGTGAACCCCCAAGTCGATCACCCGCGCTGGAGCCAGGCAAGGGAGCGGCGGATCGGCGCCGGCATCTTTGCCGCGAAACAGCCGACGCTGATGTTCAACGGCTACGGCGAGCATGTCGCGCACCTCTATGACGGCCTAAACCTCAGGCGCAATTTCTAGGTCGCTTGGACACGCTTCGGCAAATCCGGCTCATCTGGAAGCCGCTCGTTTTTCTCGCCTGCCTTTTGCCGTTCGCCCTGGTCGCCGGCGACACGTTCGGTCTGACCGGAAGCCTCGGTGCGAACCCGGTCGAGGAGATCCTGGACCGTTTCGGTAACTGGGCCCTGCGCTTCATCATGATCACGCTGGCCGTCACGCCGCTGCGCCGCGTCACGGGCTGGGGCTGGTTACAGCGTTTCCGGCGAATGTTCGGGCTGTTTACGTTCTTCTATGCGGCCCTGCACTTCCTGACATGGCTCGTGCTCGACCAGGGCGTGCTGCTGTCGGCAATCCTCGAGGACATCGTGAAACGGCCGTTCATCACGATCGGCATGGCCGCGTTATCGCTCCTCGTCGCGCTCGCCGTGACCTCGACCACCGGCATGCGCAGGCGCCTGGGCAGGCGCTGGCAAAGCCTGCACAATGCCGCTTACGTCATCGCCGTCCTCGGCGTCTGGCACTTCTGGTGGCAGGTCAAACAGGATTTCGCTGAGCCGCTCGTGTACGCGGTGATACTCGCCGTGCTGCTCGGAGCGCGTGTCGTCTACCGCATTCGGCGCCGCTGATGGTTCCGGGGACAGCCCCCTATAAAAAACCGGGGCGGCCATGGCTAGTCGCCCCGGTACTCACAACACAGTTACTTCGTCAGGCAACTTTCACTGTGTGTCGTTCCGCCACCCGGACTTTTGGAAGCGTAACGGTCAGGATTCCGTCCTTCAGCTCGGCGTGGATTTTTTCAGGATCCACGTCAACGGGCAGGGCGACCGTTCTCATGAGTTTGCCATAGC
>JBFIFN010000055.1:0-7110 GCA_041602775.1 Woeseiaceae bacterium
AGCGTTGCACTGATTGTTCGGGAAGGTCGTCGACCCAGTTGGCGCCGATTTCCGCCGCGAACGAGAGGCGACTCGCGCCGAGGACCCGTTCGAAGAAGCGGATGAAGGTGACCTGCGCCTGCGTCACCGGCAGCAGGTCGTAGCCTGACGCGGCCGCGCCGGGACCTGCAGCGATGACGATCGGCGTGACGGTCGACCACGGGGCCAGGCCGACGGCGCCCTGCAGGATCTCGGTCGTGTTGATCTGCACGGGGAAGTCGGGCCGGTGGCTGATCTCGCCCGACACGGCGAAGCCGGCGAGGTTGGTCGCGAAGCTGAAGCCGTACAGCTCGATGTCCTCGGGGAACTCGGCGAAGTATGCCGGGTTGCCGCCGAGCGGGTCGCCGGGGATGAACGGCGTGTTGGGCGGTCCGCCGCGCAGCTCGTTCGACGACGTGAAGCCACCGAGATACGGAATGCGGCTGTGGTAGTTCATGTAATAGATACCGAACTCGGAACCGGCGAGCTGTTCGGCGAAGTAGCGGAACGACACGCCGAACTGGCCGCTGTCATCGGGCTCGATATCCGCTTGCCGCGTGATGAAGAGGCCCGGAGGACTGAGGAACTGGCCGGGATTGGCGGGATCCGGTATGCCGACCATGTTGAAACGGTCGCTGACCAGGTTGGTCAGCGTCACGACGTTGCAGCCGGTTGCCGCCACGTCAGCGCTCGAGAAATACGTGCCGCAGCCGTCGATGACGGTCTTTTCCCACTCGATCTGGTAGAACGCGTCGAAGCTGAGCGCGTCGGTCAGGCCGATCGAGATCGTTGCCATTGCGACGGGCAGCAGCCCTTCCTTGATCTCGGCGCCGGGACGGCGGAATGCCGAGACGTCGACCGGGTTGATGACGTTGATGCCGTTCTGGATAAACGTGCTCTCGCCCCAGCTTGCAACCTGTCGGCCGAGCCGGATGTCCACGGGCGCCTGGTTCTCACCGAGGTAGAACGTGCCGTAGACGAAGGCGTCGAGCAGCTCGATACCGGAGGACTGCGCATAGTCGTCGAAGCCGTCGTCTGCGAGTTCCTGGTCCGCAACATAGATATTGGCAGAGTTGCCGTGCGGGCGCTTGCCGTCGGCCAGCTCGGAGTCGTACCAGTACTTGCCGCGCAGGAACAGGCCGAAATCGCCTTTCTTCAGTTCGAGATCGTGGACACCTTTCAGGATAACTGAATAGGTATCGCCGTCATCGAAGTTGAGGTTGCCGTCGTCTCCGGTGCTCGTCGAGGCGAGACCGAACCCCGGCCGGTTGCCGGGGGTGACGAGTTGGGCATCCTGGCCCTCCATACGCCAGCTGGAGCCGATCGAAATCTGGGAGTTGAAACTCCCCTCGACGTCGCCCCAGGTGAATTCGAATGCCGCTGCAGGAAAGCTGAGCGCACACGAGGCCAGCAGCAGTCCCATGGATGCGCTACGAAGTTGCCCGTTCATGATATGGATCCTTGGTGTGGATTTGTCGGTGTTTTTATCGGCCATGACCGGCCGCCCGACTCCCCCCGGGACCCGGTGCCGGCTGGCTTGTATAGCCACATTTCTGCACAAAAAACCAGCACTTGTTATTCGGGTTTACCGAGGTATGCGAGACTCATGGCGTCACTTGGCGCTGGTGTTCCACGGCCCGGCCGGCTTGCGCATCGTCAGGCAGGGCTCGCTCTTCATCTGCCAGTTCGCCTTCCACAGCATGCCGGTCATGTAGCTGATCTCGTCGACCCGAAGCCGGCAGCCTTCCTGGATGGTCTCGACATTGAGCAGCTTGCCGAGGTTGTTGTAGTCGTTGTTACTGGCCGCGTACAGCGCGACCATCTTGCTGCCATGCACCAGCGACAGCGAAACGGCTTGTCTTATGCCTTCGATCTCGATCGTCAGGGTCCGCAGGCGGCCGCTCTGCCGCAGCTCGTCGATGACCCTGCGCAGCTCGTTCGCGTTGTCTTCCTCGACGTAGTCGGACTCGGTGCCGAAATTGCGGTTGACGAGTTCGATGAACAGGTCGGCTTCGTCATCGTCGCTCCAGCGCAGGACCGGCTCGCTCTTGCGTATCTTGCGCAGGTCATAGAGGAACTTCTGCCGCTTCTCGGACGAGAACGTATCGAGGTGCCTGTAGAAGTCATATTCGAAGTCGGACGGCACCAGGTAGTAGCGTGTCTCCTGCTCCCCGAAATGGGTTGCGTACTGAGGGTGGGCTCCGAGAAGCTCATCCACCCAGCTTTGCCTGAGATCGAAAAATACCGCGGGTTCGGGCAGGTGGTCGAAAAACGTTGGAAAGTCTTCGACGCGAATCCACAGGACCCGGCCGTCCGGGTAGCTGCCCCCCATCAGCGTGTAGCGGTTTTGCGTCGTGTCCAGGATCAGCGGGACCAGCCCGTCGGGATCTCCGTCGCTGCTGTCGTGCACGAGAAAACAGAGGCGATGCTTGTCCTCGTCGTGAAACGCGAATATCAAGTCCCAATCGTCCCAGGCGTCCCGCCCCGGCGATAAACGGTGCCAGAGTTCGCGGCATTCCTCGGTGTCAGTCGCGGTACGGATCATGTGGCGGTCTTGTCCTCCTGTCGCGTGCCAGGGCAGACCTAGATGCCCTGCAGGAGCCGGCCGAGCAGGTCGGCGCCCGTTATGACCTTCCTGGTGTCGTCAGTCCACAGCAACACGATGTCCTTGTCGATCGCGGCGTCGTTTTCCTCATCCACGCTGGCCCGCAGCTTTTCAATGATGTGACCGAGCGGGCTCCCGGCCTCCTCGATGATAATGGGCCGGTGACAATGGGTATACGGATCGGCCGTTGCCACGTCGGACATCACGGCACGCAGGTAGGCATCGGCATCGAGCACGAGCTGCGGCCTTTCCGACTCGTCGACGAGGATGACCCACTTCCTGCCCGATGCATTGACGGCCGTGACGAACGGGTCCGTGGTCGAGTCAACCTCGGGGATCAGGGGCAGGTCGATCTTTGTCGGCAGCCTGACGATACTTCCCGGATCGACGTTCTCGCCCTCGTCCGAGATCGGTACGTCGTCGATGTCGAGAAAATTGAGTGCGCCGCGACCCTCGATGAAGTCGATCTCGGCGCCGTCGGACTCGATGTGCTTCTCGATGACTCCCTTGAGCTGGCGCTCGCGCATGTACAGGATCTGCTCCTCGCCGACCAGTCGATCCAGCATCCACGCGCTCGGCCCCGCAACGGGGTAGAGCACGCGCTGGTAGAAGCGCAATACCGGGCTCAGTATGGAGGCCATGCGCATTGCGTTGCGCGAGAAATAGGCCTGCGGCAGGATCTCCCCGGCAAAGGTAATGAGCACCGTCGAAAAAACAAACGCCACCACGCCGATCATCACGGAGTTCGACAGGATCGTCAGCAGCACGTTGATTGCAACGTTACCCCAGAGAATCGTCGTCAAGAGGAGGTTTGCGTCTCGCCTCAGCTCGAGGATCTTGGCCGCGGCGGCATTGCCTGCGCCGGCCTCGGCCTCGAGACGCAGCCGGCTCAGGCTGAAGAACGCGAGATTCAGGCCGGAAAACATCGCGGAGTGCAGCAGGCAGACAAAAATGCCCACCCAGATCATGGATTCCATGGCGGGACCCAGGCAAAGAACGAGGCCGCAATTCTACACGAGGATGCCGCGATGCACGTGTTCGACCGGGCGTCGCCTAGCCGCCATCGCAAGCGAGGTGAATCGGGTAAACTCGGCGCAACATGCCGACCCACGTCATCTTCGCCGCACCCTTTTTCATGGATGCCACCCTGCGTTTCCTGCGAGGCTCGACGCAGTTGCCCGGCGTCAACCTGTCGCTGGTCAGCCAGGACCCTCTCGAACGGCTGCCGCAGGACATTCGCGAACGCCTGTCGGGACACTGGCGGGTCGACGATGCCCTCGATCCGCGGCAGCTAGTGGGTGCGGCCAACGAGTTGCAACGCCGGCTCGGGCCCGCGCATCGATACTTCGGCCCGCTCGAGCAGCTGCAGGTGCCGCTGGCCGTCGCACGGGAGTCGCTCGGTATCCAGGGCCTCGGCGCCGATGCCGCGCGCAACTTCCGCGACAAGGCACGCATGAAGACCGTACTGCACGAGTCGGGCGTTCCCTGCGCGCGCCACGCGCTGGCGGGAGACGTGGCGTCGGCGATCGGGTTCGCCGAAAGTGTCGGCTTTCCGCTGGTCGTCAAACCGCCGGCCGGCGCGGGCGGCAAGGGCACTTACCGTATCGACGATGCGGCCGGGCTGCAGACTTTCCTCGACCGGCATCCGCCCCACCCGGAGTACCCGACGTTGTACGAGGAATTCGTGTCCGGCACCGAGTTTTCATTCGACAGCGTCATGATCGACGGCAAGCTGACCTGGCACTCGATTTCGCGATACATGCCGTCGCCGCTCGAGGTGCTCGAAAATTCCTGGATCCAGTGGTGCGTGTTGTTGCCGCGGGACATCGACGGTGCGGAGTTCGACCCGATTCGCGATGCCGCCGACACCGGGCTGCACGCGCTGGGACTGGAGACCGGGCTCAGTCACATGGAGTGGTTCCGGCTGCGCGATGGCCGCATCGCGATATCCGAGGTCGGTGCGCGGCCGCCGGGCGCGCAGTTCACGTCCCTCCTGTCGTACGCACACGACGTCGACTTTTACCGTGCGTGGCCGCACCTCGTGGTATTCGGTGAATTCGAGCCGCCGCCACGGCGGTACGCCGCCGGCGCGGCCTACATTCGCGGGCAGGGCCGCGGCACCGTACGCCGCATCCACGGCCTCGACGAGGCGCAGCGTCAGTTCGGCAGTCTCGTCGTCGAAGCGAAACTGCCCCACGAGGGGCAGTCGCCGACGGACTCGTACGAAGGTGACGGCTATGTCATCGTGCGCCATCCCGAGACCGAGGTCGTCGAGAACGCGCTCAAGGAAATCGTCAGGATGATTCGCGTGGAACTCGCATGACCGACGCGACGCCTGTCCGCATACTGCTCGGACCCCAGTCGCCGTCGCCAACCGTCGGGGTGGCTGCAGACCGCTTGCCGCAGGGTCCGCTGGCCGTGATTTCCGCGGGCTGGCAGGAAGCCGAGGGCGATCTCGAGGAACTGTCTGGCCTGGTCGCGCGACCGCTCGAGGACATGCGCCTGTATGGTCGTGTCGAGGAAATCACGGCAGAGGACCCGGCGCTCGCCGCTGCCATCCGTGCGCGACAGGATCTGCTCGTCGACCTGCAACGCCTCTACCGCCTGCGCCTGAAACAGCTCGCTGTCGCGGCGCGGCGCGTCATCGAGGCCGAGGGTGACGCCGACCTTCTCATGGCCGAACAGCGTCACGCGATCGCGCAGTTGCGGGCTCTCGACCGGCACCAGCTGACCCGCAGCCAGTCGATCTGGAGCCGGTTCCAGGCCCGATATAATAATGAGTCGCACCCGTTGCTCGCGCGCCATGCCCGCGAGTTGCGAGAGCATCTGCAGCGGTGTGCCGGCGTGTTGATTACGGGCGGCAACGTCGCGGTCCTGATCAACCGCATGCGGCTGCTCGGCCTCGGCGAGATGCTCCGCGGCTGCCACATCGTCGCGTGGTCGGCCGGCGCGATGGTACTGACGGATCGCATCGTGCTGTTTCACGAACGATCGCCCGAAGGGCGGCGCGATGCCGAAGTGCTGGGCGCCGGTTGCGGCGTCGTGCCGGGCTACGTCGTCCTGCCGGATGCAAATCGGCGCCTGCGGACGCGCGACCGCCTGCGCATCGGGCTCATGAGCCGCAGGTTCGCGCCCGATGTCTGTGCCGCTCTCGACAGTGGTTCCGAAATCGTCCTGGGCGATGCGGCACTGCAGGGCGCCGGGAGCGCCAGGCAGCTGCGGCATGACGGCCGCCTGGCCAGGATTCGGTCAGCGTGAACCCGGAACTGCGCAGGCTCTTTCGCAAGGGCGCGCCGGACGCCGCGGCAGTCGACGCGTTCGTTGCTGGGACGACCTTTCCGCTGGTCGATGGCAGTGACGTGACCTTCGTGTACCGGGGTGCGGCCGATGCGGTTCACCTGCGATGCTGGATCGCCGGACTCGATACAGCGCAACCCTTCCAGCTGCTGGCCGACACCGATCTGTGGGCGACGACGATCGAGCTGCCGAAAGGCTCGCGCATCGAGTACAAGTTCGAGGTTACGCGCAACGGCAATCGCGAGCTGATTACCGATCCGCTCAACGAGGTTCTGGCGCATGACCCCTTCGGAGCGAATTCCGTCTGCCAGGCCCATGGCTACGAACGGCCCGCGTGGACCCAGCCGGACCCGGAAGTGCGCGAAGGCGAGCTGGTGTCAGCCGTTGTCGACAGCCAGGTCTTCGGCGGCCGCCGCGAGTTCCAGGTGTACCGGCCGGCCCGCTTCAGAGCCAATCGGCGCTACCCCCTGATGGTCGTGCACGACGGCCTCGACTACCTACATTTTGCCGCGCTCAAGACCGTACTGGACAACCTGATCGAGGCGCTCGAAATACCTCCTCTCATCGCCGCGTTGATCCAGTCGCCCGATCGGCTGAGAGAATACGGCGGCGACGACAGGCATGCGCGGTTCCTGGCCGACGAATTGCTGCCTTTCATGGCGGCCAACTTCCCGCTGATCGATGACCCGCGCGCGCGCGGCATCATGGGCGCCAGCTTTGGTGGCGTCGCATCACTGCACGCGGCCTGGCGCAACCCCGGCCGGTTCGGGCGACTGCTGTTGCAATCCGGGTCGTTTGCGTTCAGCGACTTCGGCCGGCACCAGCGCGGCCCGGTCTTCGATCCGGTGGCTGAATTCATGAACGAATTCCGCGAACAGCCCGGAGTTCCGGCCGAGCGCATCTACGTGTCTTGCGGCATCTACGAGTCGCTGATCTACGAGAACCGGTCGCTGGTGCCGCGTCTGCAGGAGCAGGGGATCGACGTTCGTTTCGAAGAGTCGCGCGACGCTCACAACTGGGAGAATTGGCGAGATCGCTTGCGTAACGGTCTGTCCTGGCTGTTTCCCGGACCTCTTTGGATGGTCTATGAATAGCCCGTATCAGGGCCTATAGTGTATTGACGCGCTGAAAAGGAAAATAACATGGCGACGAGAACCCGACGCATTGGCCTGTCGCTGGGGGCCGATATC
>JBFIFN010000056.1:0-6872 GCA_041602775.1 Woeseiaceae bacterium
CGACGTCAATGACATCGCTGCAACGCAGGTGCTGCGCACCGTCGTCGGCGGTCGCAGCGTCTACGCGGCGACGGCGCCCTGACCGCGTCAGCCTAGGTGGTCAGCGTCTCGTCGATGTACTCGTCGACGAGACGTTCGAGGGTATCCAGCGGTACGGCGCCGTTCTTCAGCACGACGTCGTGGAAATCGCGGATGTCGAACCGGTCGCCGAGCCTGTTCATGGCTCTCTGCCGCAGTTCGAGAATCTTCATCATGCCGACCTTGTAGGCCGTCGCCTGTCCCGGGATGACGATGTAACGTTCGATCTCCGATATCACGTCACTCTCGGCCATACCCGTATTCTCCAGCATGTAATCGATCGCCTCTTCGCGCGACCAGCGCTTGTGGTGGATGCCCGTGTCGACGACGAGTCGCACGGCACGAAACAGCTCGGCGGTGAGGCGTCCGATATTGTCGGCGTGCGTCGGCATCAGGCCGAGTTCCCACGCAACGCGCTCGGCGTACAAGGCCCAGCCTTCGACATAGGGCGTGAACGGCGCGAAGCGCCGCAGCAATGGCATGCCTTCGAGCTCCATCGCAATCGCGATCTGGAAGTGATGGCCCGGGATACCCTCGTGCGCCGCCAATGTCCGCATGCCGAATTTGGGCGTCGCCTTGATGTCGTAGAGATTTGCGTAAAATCGCCCGGGACGCGTGCCGTCGATAGACGGCTGGTTGTAATAGGCGCCCGGGGCCGTTTTTTCCCTGAACTCGGGGATGCGCTTCACCTCGATACCGGCCTGCGGACGAATATTGAAAGCCTCTGCCATCTTCTCGTCGAACTCGTCGAGCATCGCCTGGTAATCAGCCAGGATCTGTTCCCGCCCCTCATCGCTGTCGTCGTAGTAGAACTCCGGACGTGCCGAGTATTCCTCCATGGCAGCAGAGTAACCCTGCGAGGTATCGACACCCTCGATCCTGAAAATTTCCATCATCTCGGCCTGGATGCGCGCAACCTCCGAGAGCCCGGTCCTGTGGATCTCGTCAGCCGTGTAATCCGTGGTTGTAAAGAAACGCAGGGCAAGCTTGTAGGCCGCCTCGCCGTCGGGCAGGTGCCAATAGCCGTGGTCATCTCCGCCCCGGGACTCGAGTTCGCTGAAATAGTTGATGAAGGTTCCGTAGGCAGGGTAGACGTTCTCGTCGATCGACGCGGCGACGCGTGCGAGCAAGTCACTGGCCTGCTCGTCGCTGATGTCTTCGGCCTCTGCCATCTTGGCCGCCAGCGACGTATACAGGATGTTCTCTTCCGGCGCCGTCGCCACGAAATTCCTCATCTCGTCGAGCACGCGCTCGATGACGAAGCGTGGCGGAATGATGTCCTTTTCCTCGCGAATCCTGAGGGTGATGAGGTACTGCTCGTACTTGCGCGGCAGCTCCCCCATTCGAGACAGGTAGTTCTCGGCGTCCTCGACCGTGTTCACGCGATGGCTCGAGTCCATGAACGTCGGGAAAGCGCTCTGGATGCCGGACATCTGGTTGGCCGGGTAGGTGTGGTAGCGAAACGCGTAGGCATCTTCGAGAAACGCCGTGAGATAGAGGGCGATTTCCTTGGTCAGCCTTTGCTGATCGTCGAGGTCCTCGTCGTCGTACCGGTGCAGTCCCTCGCCAAAGGCTCTCATATCCGCGAAAAACTCTTCCGTGCGGTCCGGGTGCACATCATCGAGATGCGCGTTGTGGCCCTTGATCCCCATGGATTCGAGAAACCCCAGTGACGTCAGCATCTCGGGGCTCTTGAATGCCAGCTTGAGCATGATGCGGTCCATGTAGGCGCGGAACATGACGGGCTTGTCTGCATACCACTCGTGCGCCACGAACGAGCCACCGCCAAGAATGATGACCAGCAGCAGGATGCCGGTCCATTTGAAGAATTTGCGGATCATCTTGCCTGCCTGTCGAGAATCGGGTGCTTCACGCCCGTCAGCTCCCATCGTCCGAGTGAAATGGGGATGCTGTCGATGCGGTTCAGAGCGTCAAAAAAGTCGCGCAGGCCGGACGTCGCCCCCGCGCGTTCGGCCTGCTTCGCGTAGTCCATGAGCGCCTGTTCGAGCAGGTATTTGCCCGTGACGTAGGCGGTGCCGTAGCCCGGCTGCCGCAGGTAAAGGTGCTGTTCGAAGATGAGGAGATCCCGCTCGGTCGACATCCAGCCACGCGGCGTCCATTCCACGTGAACCTCGCCGGCCTCCTCCATGGTCATCTCGTTGGCGTGCGCGTACAGTGATCCGAGTCCGCGCGCGGCGCGCTGCGCCAGCAGTATCCAGACGAGTTCGCGCGACCGCGGGCTGTCATCGTAAAGGCCGGCGTGCATGAACATCTCTTCGACGCCCGTCGCCGTGCCCTCGTTGCGGCTGTCGAAGATGTTGTACAACAGCGCTCCCTGCCGAACCGGGCTCGGATGAGGTTCATTGTCCATGCGCGCGAGTTCGAACCAGTGCCAGAAATGCGTGAACAGCGGCGCCGGGTCGTAATGTGCCGTGATCCAGAAGAAGTTCCGGCGCTCTTCCGGGATGAATGAACCCATGTGCTGGCGCATCGCGGGCTCCATGTAGTCCTCGATCGTGACGACATCCTTGTCGCGCAGGAATCGCATGACCCGATTGACGGCTTCGTCGGCGAGCGCGTCGTATTCCTCGGCGTTGCCGGCCGCCGTCATCGGCGGAAGGTGGCGGTTGCGCGCTTCTTCGAGCTGCAGCGATGACCAGGCGCGAGCGAGTTCGCGCTGGAGCAGGCGAACTTCGTCCTCCCAGGTGAGCGGCACGAGATGCACATTCTGCTGGTACCAGGTGTAGTTGTCCTTGCCAATCCCCGAAGGGCCCGTCTTCGACGGCTGCCGGGCCTCGAGCCAGGCAACGAGTTCCGTGGTCGCGGCACGCGCCTCGGCAATCACGCCGGTCAGTTCTTCGCCCGCAGTTTCACCCAGACGATCGCGCAGGTCGTCCAGCTTTTCGACCTGCTCCTGCATGACGCGGGTGCCCGTCACCCACAGGTCGCGTGCGTTTCCCGTGAGATTCCGGCGCGCCTGCTTCATGAGCGGCGCGATCACGCGCAATTCGTCAGTCAGACGCTTCTTCTCGTCCCCGCTGAGCGGAAATTCGTAGGTCCAGAGTTCGACGAGCGCGTGGTGCGCGGGACCTTCGTGCGCCGGCACGTCGCTGCGGTATGTCCAGACCGTGTCGTAGAACGCAGGGTCTCTCGCCCAGGGCATGAGCACGCGCCGGTTGAAGTCGTAGCCGTTCATCTCGGCACGCACGAGGTGCCAGTCCACCTGCTGCGGCACGGTCCAGTCGTCGATAGCGAAGCTCTCGAGACGCTCGCGCAGTTCCGCGAATTCGGGCTCGCGGGCCGCGAAACGTTCGGCCGTGTAATCCGGCGCACCGTCGAGCAATGGCGGTGACTCGAATGCACGCCAGTCGGCGAAAAGCTGCAAAAGATCATCGTAGGTCGGCGAATCGGACCACGCTGTACCGCTCAGTAGAATCATCGCCAGGCCCACCGCACATCGGTTTCTTGTAGTCATGCAGCGAGTCTACTCCAGTCGAAAACCGAGACACAGGTCCTTGCCTGAATTCATCGTTCGGCGACACTGGTGCGTTCTGGCGGGAAGTGCCGTCAAAAAGCAGGGAGGCACAATGAGAAACTTCCTCATATACGCGGTCATCGGGCTCGGCGTCGTGGCCTACAACGTCGGCACGCAGGCCGACCGCGACGCTGCCGGCAACATCGTCGACGGCGGCAACGTCGATGCCTTCACGATCCGTCTCGGTGACTGCTTCAACGACACGAGCGCGCTCGGCACCGAAGAGGCCGGCGAAGTCTCGAGTCTTCCCGGCGTGCCATGCTCCGAACCGCACGACAACGAGGTCTACGCCGTGTTCGACGTGCGCTTCGATTCGTTTCCCGGCGACGAACAGATGGCTGACGAAGCGTTCACCGAATGCCTCGACCGTTTCGAGGCCTTCGTCGGCACCGACTACGAACTGTCTACACTCGACGTCACGGCGCTGTATCCAAGCAGCCAGAGCTGGAGCCTGCAGGACGATCGCGAAGTCGTCTGCGCAGTCTACGACGTGAACGGCGGCAAGCTCACGGGCTCGGCGAAGGATTCAGCGATCTGATACGCTGCGCGCCCTATGGCGCAATTATTCCGGGTTGCCGGCGTACCCGAACACTTCAACCTGCCGTGGCGGCAGGCCATCACCGAGAATGCGTTCGCAGGCTCTGCGCTCGACGTGCGGTTCATCGAAGAACCCAGCGGTACAGGCGCAATGACGCGGGCGCTGCGTGAGCGTGACGTCGAAGCAGCCATCGTTCTGACCGAGGGTGGCGTTCTCGACATCCTGGGCGGTGGCGAGAATCGCCTCGTCAGCGTTTACGTCGACTCTCCCCTGACCTGGGGCATCCATGTTGCAGCTGACGCCCCGATCCGGTCCGTCGAGGACATTGCAGGCAAGCGCGTAGCCATCTCGAGGTTCGGCTCCGGCTCTCACCTTATTGCCGTCGTCGATGCAATGCAGCGCGGCTTTGACACGGACGACATGCAATTCGTTGTCGTCAACGATCTCGACGGCGCGCGTCGTTCGCTGGCGTCAGGCGATTCCGATGTCTTTCTCTGGGAACGCCACATGACCCAGCCGCTCGTCGACGCCGGCGAATTTCGCCGCGTGGGCGAGCGCGAGGTGCCGTGGCCCGCGTTCGTCGTATCCGTGCGGGACGACATGCTCGCTCCCCATGCCGGTGCGATTCGGAGCATCCTCGACATCGTCGCGGGCTTCGCGCAGCGCCTGAAGATTGGCGACGCTACGGCGCAACTCGTGCGCGACACCTATGGCTTGCGGCTGCCCGATGCTGAACGGTGGTTGTCCACGGTCGAGTGGAGCAGCTCGCACGAGCGGCCCGACGATGCGCTGCGCACAGTCGTCGCTGCCCTTGCCGCGCAGGGCGCCATCGATTCGACGGCCGTCGACCTCGCCACGCTATGGTTCCGGTTGGCGTGACTGGCAATTGCGAGTCCTTCGCAACCGCACCTGCGTCTCATTCATGGAGGGCCGCCTAAAGTCGCCTGTACGCCCCCCGCGGAGTCGCTTACCGTCTGTCGCGGTATTTCGAAAAACAAGAAGGGGCAAAACAGTGGCAAACATCGTCGTCATGGGTGCCGGTATCGGCGGCATTTCGCAAATCTACGAACTCCGCAAGGCCCTCGACAATCGACACAAGCTGACCCTCATCGGCGACTCCGATCACTTCGAGTTCACGCCATCCAATCCCTGGGTGGCCGTCGGCTGGCGCAAGGGCGAGCAGATCAGCATCGACCTGCCCGAGCTGATGAGCAAGTACGGCATCGGTTTCAGGAGCACCGGCGTGCGCCGGTTGCATGCCGACGACAATCGCCTCGAACTCAACGACGATTCGAGTGTCGAGTACGACTTCCTGGTCATAGCGACAGGCCCCAAGCTCGCGTTCGAGGAAGTCGAAGGGCTGGGACCTGACGGTCACACGCAGTCGATCTGTAAGACAGGCCACGCACAAACGGCGCACGTCGACTTCGAAAAGCTCGTCGCCGAGCCCGGCCCCGTCATCATCGGCGCTGCGCCGATGGCGTCCTGCTTCGGACCGGCCTACGAATACGCCTTCATGCTCGACACTGAACTCAAGAAGCGCAAGGTACGCGACAAGGTGCCGATGCACTTCGTTACGCCCGAACCCTACATCGGTCACCTCGGGCTCGACGGCGTCGGCGACACCAAATCGCTGCTCGAGTCGGAGATGCGCGATCGCCACATCAGCTGGACGACCAACGCGAAAATCACGAAAGTCGAGGCGGGCAAGATGCACTTCACGGAAACCGACGACAACGGCAATGAGAAGAAACAGCATGAACTGGCATTCAATCACTCGATGGTCCTGCCAGCCTTCAAGGGCGTCGACGCGATAGCCGGAATCGAGGGCCTCTGCAATCCGCGCGACTTCATCATCATCGATGACTACCAGCGGAATCCGAAGTACCCGAACATCTTCGCGGTTGGTGTGTGCGTCGCTATCCCCCCCGTGAACGCTACGCCGGTTGCAACAGGCGCGCCGAAGACGGGCTACATGATCGAGTCGATGGTTACAGCCACGACGCACAACATCTCGAGGCTCGTCGAGGGCCGGGAACCGGACCGCAAAGGGACCTGGAATGCCGTTTGCCTCGCTGATTTCGGCGACACGGGCGTGGCGTTCGTGGCGCTACCGCAGATTCCGCCGCGCAACATGAACTGGGCCTCGAAAGGCAAATGGGTGCATCTCGCGAAAGTGGCTTACGAGAAGTACTTTCTGCACAAGGTGCGCACGGCGAAAACGGAGCCGTACTACGAAAAGACGATCATGAAACTGATCGGCGTGGAGCGCCTGAAGGAGCCTGTCTAGCGGGAGCCTAGTCGGCCGTTGACGTCGACGTGGCGACGTCGGCTTCACCGGGCTTGCGAGCGCGGTAGAAGAAGACGCGAACGCCCCACAAACAGGAGGCAATGCCGAGGGCTACGCCGACGAACAGGAATTTCGTGTCGACCTGGAGACCGAGATAAATTCCAACGACGACGAGCAACAGGCCGATAAACAACCAGTAATGTGGTGCGCGTTCGTAAAGACTGCTGGGTAAATGCATCGGATCTTGCCTCGTTTGTTGCGACTGCCTAATGGCAGAATTCATCCTTTTGTGCGCGGGTCTCCGCAATCGTCTGCGCGGCCTCTTCCTCGTCGAGATAGACGCGTTCGCCGGCATCATTCGTCTTGTAAAGTCGCGGCGCATTGACGTACGACTCGTAGATCTCGGTCGCGCGTTTGCAGTAGTAGGCCTC
>JBFIFN010000057.1:0-6673 GCA_041602775.1 Woeseiaceae bacterium
CGTGTTCTCGGCGGCCGACATTCTGTCCGTCGACTCGGTTGGCGAGCGGACGCCGGATATCTACTTCGTCATTATCGAAAACGGCAATGAAGTTTTTCGCTCCGAGGTCTTTCCCGAAGTGGATTTCGATGAACCCGACCCAGTGACGGGCCGCAAGGACAACCTGACCCGGGAATTCGGGCCCTTTCGCGTAACCGGTTAGGTTTCGTTGTTCTAGGTACATCCCAGAATTGACCCGGCTTGCTCGCCGGCGCGAAAGTTTCCTATACCTACAACAGGCGACCTGACTGACGTCAGGGACACGCCGCTGCGAGTGCTGTCTCCGGTCTGCCAGTGCCCGCAGATCTGCGGGGGAGAGCATTCAATGAATACTGCATACCAGTCGGCGGTTCGCGCCGAGCACACCCATTCATCAGAGCAAAAATCGAGCATAAGGTCGTTGGCCACGACCGGGCGCCTGTTGGCGCTTCTCGCTGTTGCGATCCTGTGCTCGTGGACAACGGAAGCGACCGCATACGATCGGTACAAGAACGAAGCCACTGGCGCGGGCAATTGCTCCACGTGTCACGGCGACTTCACCGACGGCGTGTCGCCGAAAGGCAGCGTGTTTCCGCAGGCGGATAAACACGTAATGCACAGAAGCTCTTCGGCGATGGACGCCGGCTGCGACCTGTGCCACACGAATGGTGACAATCGCAATCCGTTTCTCGGATCGTCCGATGGGACCGGCAACAACGCCGGTGTTGGCTGTGTGGGCTGCCACGGCCGCGAGGCGGACGCTGGCAACGACAGCCTGTCTCCCGGCCGCGGCGCCGGTCTGCGTCAGCATCACTACAACGCCGGCATCACCAACTGCGCCGATTGTCACATCGACGCCGACCCCGCCAATTACTCGCCGGTGGGCGAAGACGTGGTGCCGCAGTACTACGGCACGGTCGACACGCTTGCCGATGAGCCCTGCAATCTTGTCGCTCAGGGCAACCTCAACGAAAACTGGACCGTCGACAGTGCCTTCATAGGCCTCGACAACGATGGCGACGGCCTGTACGACGGCTCCGACCCCGATTGCTCGGCCAACCAACCCCCGACAGCCGATCCTAACGGTCCCTACAGTGCAACGGTTGGAGACCCGGTGACTTTCGACGGATCAGGTTCATCCGATACCGACGGCACTATCGTTTCTTATGACTGGGTCTTCGGTGATGGCGGAACAGGTACCGGCGTCGCCCCCACGTACACGTACTCGAGCGCGGGCACTTTCGATGTCATGCTCACGGTTACCGACGATGCCGGTTCTACCGACTCCGCATCAACGACGGCGATGATTTCATCGCAGCCGATGCCGCCGGTCGC
Organism: Woeseiaceae bacterium; assembly: GCA_041602775.1. Taxonomy (GTDB): domain Bacteria; phylum Pseudomonadota; class Gammaproteobacteria; order Steroidobacterales; family Woeseiaceae; genus UBA1847. Next base: position 1,354 of record JBFIFN010000057.1, read on the forward strand.
CATGGCCAACGGCCCCTACGCCGGCACCGTCGGTTCGCCGGTAAGCTTCTCCAGTGCCGGCTCGTCGGATCCGGATGGCAGTATTGTCGCCTACAACTGGGACTTTGGAGACGGAGGGACGTCCACTGCCGCCAACCCGACGTACACCTACAGTATCGATGGGACATTCAACGTCACCCTGACGGTGACCGACAACGACGGACTGACAGACACCGACACGACGTCGGCCGCGATTGGTCCGGCCACGGGCAATATGCCACCCGTCGCGAACGCCAACGGTCCGTATACCGGCACCGAAGGCACGCCGGTGCAGTTCTCCAGCGCCGGGTCGGTGGATTCGGATGGCACTATTGCGTCCTATACGTGGGACTTCGGCGACGGCAACACTTCTGCGGATGCGAACCCGACGCATACCTATATCGCCGCAAGCACTTACGAAGTGACGCTGACGGTCATCGATGACGATGGTGCTGCCGGTAGCGATACGACCACGGCGACCATCGAGGCGAGGCAGGAAAACAGTCCTCCATCCGCCGATGCAAATGGGCCCTATGAGGGCGTCGCTGGTTCACCGGTGAGTTTTGATGGCAGCGGCTCGTCGGATACCGACGGCACGATCGTGTCGTACATGTGGGACTTCGGTGATGGCAGTACGGGTACCGGGGCAACCCCGACGCACAACTATGCAAGCCCGGGCACTTTCGATGTCACGCTGACGGTCACCGACGACGACGGCGCTACCGGCACCGATTCGACGACGGCGACGATCACCGATCAACAGCCGCCGATGGGTGATGGTGAGATGCTGTACAACAGCCTTTGCGCAGCCTGTCATGGCGACCCGTGGGCCGGTCCGGCGGTTGACCCGACTCTGGTCGCCGGGCGTCGCGTTACAGGGGCGAGGGATTGCTCGATTACCGCCTCGATCTTTGGCAACCCTGCCGCAACGAACAGGGGTCTCAGGAAGAAGATTCCGTGGCCGGACGGCGTGCCGTCAAAACTGTTCCTGCAGGACCTGAGCTCGGATGAGATCGCCAAGATCGCGGAATACCTCAACTCGGACACCGTGTCGGGTGAGCAGCGCTACGTCACGACATGCGCGGGTTGCCACGGGGCCGATGCCAGCGGCGGTTTCGTCAACAAAGACCTCCGCGGCAAACGCAACGTGAATGTCAATCAGCGATTGATGCAGTATCTGAGTTGTCTCCCAGAGTCCGACATTGATCAAGTCGAGGATTTCCTCGGCAATCTCAGCAAGTCGAATGACGATGGCTATGACGATAGCGACAGCGATTCCGATAGCGATGACGAACTGTACGACGAGGACGATAGCGACTCCGACAGCGATGACGTCGACGTCGACTATACTAGTGGTGACAGTGTCGGTGGTACCGAGGCGGGAGGTTCCACCAGTGCGGACAGCCGCGGTGAGGGCGGTGCCGGCGGAACTGGCCTGTTCTTCCTGTGCCTGCTGGGATGCGCGGTTATTCTGAAGCGATGCCGCAAGGGGAAAGCCATGTTAAATCACGCTCGTATCGTCGCTGCGCTATTTATTGCCGCAGCCGCTTCCACCTCCGTCGCCGCTCCCGTCGAAGTACCTGCCCTGGTCTCCCCGGTCAAGGTAGTCCGGGACGTTGACGGCATTCCGCACATTATCGGCAACACCGAACACGACGTGGTGTTCATGCAGGGCTACCTGCACGCGCAGGACCGTTTCTTCCAGATGGATTTTTCGCGGCGCCAGGCGAGCGGGACGCTGGCCGAGCTGCTCGGCGCGCCCGCAATGGGCAGCGACACGCAGCTGCGCACCATCGGACTGCGCCGCGCGGCGCAACGCTCGCTGGCGGCAATATCGCCGGAGGTGAAAGCCGGGCTGCAGGCCTATGCCGATGGTGTGAATTACTTCCTGGCTACGCAGCCCTTACCGCCTGAGTACGTGGTGCTGGAGATCTCGCAGGCCGACCCGTGGACACCGCTGGACAGCGTTGCGATTGCCAAGCTGATCGCGTTCGGCCTCTCGTTCGATCTCGACATCGGCACGACCGAGGCCCTGATCAGCTACCAGGTCGCGGGCGGGATCGTTGGTTTCGATGGCACCGCACTGTTCTTCGAGGACCTGTTCCGCTCGCAGCCGTTTGACCCAGCCGCGACGGTTCCCGATGCTCTGGCCGCCGCGGCACCGAGCCCGTCACCGCAAAACCGGGCCGCCAAGAAAGCGCGACAGTCCGCACCGAGGGCGAGCAAGGCGGCAGCTGACGGCAAACCGGCCAAGCCGCTCGACCCGGCAGTCGGGAAGCTCATCGAAGACGTCATCGAACGGGCTAGAGGCGTTCCGCTACTCGAAAACGCGCTCAGATCGACCGACAAGCCGCAAGGCAGCAACGAATGGGCGGTTGCCCCGAGCCGCAGCGCGTCGGGCAAGGCGATGCTCGCCAACGATCCGCATCTTGCGCTGAACACGCCGGCGACCTGGTACCAGAACCATCTGCGGGCCACGCCGGCAGGCCTCGACGTGGTGGGCAGCACGTTTCCCGGCGTGCCCTATGTCGTGCTGGGACAGAACCGGCACATCACCTGGGGTGCGACCGTCAACCCGATGGACGTGACCGACACCTTCCAGGAACAGGTGGTCCCGGACCCGGGTTCACCCAGTGGTCTGAGCACGGTCTACCTTGGCACCCCGGAGCCGCTCATCCCGATACCGGAGGTGTTCCGCTATAACGTCGTCGGTGACGGCGTGCCGAACAACCTCGTCACAGCGCCGGCGGGCGGGACCGTGAATGGCGTGTTCATCCCGCCTGTCACACTGATCGTGCCGCGACGCAACAACGGGCCGATCATTAATGTCGACCTGACGACGGGTTTCGCGCTCAGCGTTCAGTACACGGGCTTCAGCCCGACCCGCGAACTCGATGCGTTTTATAACTTCAATTACGCGAAGGGCATGGATGATTTCAGGCACGCCCTCCAGTTCTTCGATTTCGGCTCACAGAACTTCGCGTACATGGACACCGACGGCAACATCGCCTATTTCACGAGTGCCGAGATGCCGATCCGCGAAGACCTGCAGGCCGGCGTCGTCAACGGCCTGCCGCCCTTCCTGCTCCGCAACGGCGGTGGCGGCAACGAATGGCTGCCGGTTTCGAATCCACAGCCGCACCAGGCCGTGCCGTACGAAATCCTGCCGTTCGACGAAATGCCGAAACTCGTCAATCCGGTCGGCGGCTATTTCATCAATGCCAACAACGATCCGACGGGTAACACGCGCGACAATAATCCGCTCAACGAGCTGCGGCCCGGTGGCGGCATCTTCTACCTGAACCCCGGCTACGCGATCGGCACGCGAGCGGGTCGTATCACGCAAGGCTTCGAAGAGCGGCTTGCATCGGGGCCATTGAGCCGCGAAGACATGGAGGAGATCCAGGCCGACGTCATACTGCTCGACGCACAGGTCTTTACGCCGCTGATCCTCGCGGCATTCGAGAACGCGCAGTCGGGTGCTGCACACCCGTTGCTGGCCGCACTCGCCGCCGATCCGCGGGTTGCCGAGGCTGTCGGCCGACTGGCGGCCTGGGATTACTCGACGCCGACCGGCGTTACCGAAGGCTATGACGCCAGCGATGAAGATGGCAACCGCAGTGCACCGTCTGCCGCGGAGGTCGACCACAGCATCGCCGCAACGATTTACTCGGTCTGGCGCGGGCAGATGATCGGCAACACGATCGACCAGGTCCTCGATGCAATCGGGCTGCCGCGGCCGCCGAGCAGCCGGTCCATGACCGCCCTGCGCAACCTGTTCGACAAGTACGACACGCAGTTCGGCGCGGGCGCATCGGGCCTGAACTTCTTCAACGTGCCGGGGGTTGCCGATCCGCTGGCGCGGCGTGACATCCTGGTCCTGAAGAGCGTGCAGGACGCACTCGATCTCCTCGCCGGGCCGCAGTTCGCCGAAGCGTTCGGCGGTTCGACGGAGCAAAGCGACTACCGCTGGGGACGCCTGCACCGCATCGTGCTGGATCATCCGCTCGGTCCGCCGTTCGACACGCCACCGGCGGGCGGCGCCTTTCCCCCGTCATTCCCGGACCTTCCGGGCCTTGCGGTCGATGGTGGTTTCGGTGTCGTCGATGCCTCCAGCCACTCCGCCCGTGCCGATAGCAGCAACGATTTCATGTTCGGCAGCGGGCCGTCACGCCGCTATATCGGCGAGTCGAACCGGGCGCCGCGCGGCATCAAGGGACAGACGACGCTGCCGGGCGGCGAAAGCGGGGTGCTGGGCAGTCCGCTCTACGCGAACATTCTCGGACGCTGGCTGACGAATGACTATTACGACATACGTCAGCGCAACAGGGACGTCAGGCAGAGCGCGGCATCCGCACAGAAGTTCGTGCCGCCCGATGACGATGATTGACCGTTAGTCATCGCTCGCTTCCAGAAGCCCCGCATTGCGGGGCTTCTTTGTAAGCTCAACTGCCTTGTTCAACCGTCGCCGCACGGAAGCTGACCCGGTACAACAACGAATACAGGATCGGCACGACACCGAGCGTCAGCACGGTCGCAAACAGCAAGCCGAATATGATCGCGATGGCCATCGGCTCCCACATGGGTCCGCCGCCGAGCCAGAGCGGGATCAGGCCGCCGATCGTCGTTGCGGTCGTCAGCAGGATGGGCCGCAGTCGCTGCTGGGCCGCTTCGATGACGGCCTGCTCGGGGGCCAGGCCGTTCTCTTCCTGCTCAATGCGAATCCGGTCGAGCAGCACGATCGCATTGTTGATGACGATCCCGGCCAGCGAAATGATGCCGAGCAGTGTCATGAAGCCGAAGTAGGAGTTCGCGACCAGCAGCCCGAAGACCACGCCGATGATCGACAGGGGAATGGTCATCAGGATGATCAGCGGTCGCCTGAAGCTGTTGAACTGCGAAACGAGCAGCAGGACGATGATCAGCACGCCGATCGGCATCTTGGCGCCGATCGACTGGTTTGCCTTGACCGAGCTTTCGATTTCGCCGCCGAACTCCCACGAGAAGCCGAACGGCCAGGTGGCCTGCTGTGCTTCCAGCGAGGGTCGAATTGCCTCGGTTACGTCCAACGCCGTCGCACCCGGCGCGAGCTGCGACGACACGGTCACGGTCCGCAGGCGATCGCGGCGCATGATTTCTCCGGGCTGCCAGACGAGTTTCGGCGTGGCCACCTGCGCCAGCGGCACGGACTCGCCGGTCACCTGGGAATACACGCTCGTGCCGGCGACGCTTGCCGGGTCGACGGCACGGCGGCAGCGCTCGCTGCCCTGCGCGCAATCGCGCGGCGCCTCCGAGCGGATGA
>JBFIFN010000058.1:0-6632 GCA_041602775.1 Woeseiaceae bacterium
ATCGGCGGCAATCGCGTGGCAATTCTCGTCGACGGCGTGCCGCTGTCCGACCAGTTCGATACCGGAAGCTTCTCGAACGCGACACGCGACTTCATCGACGCAGGCCTGGTCCAGGGGATCGAGGTTCTGCACGGGCCGGCCTCGGCACTGTATGGCAGCGCCGCGATCGGCGGCGTCGTCGCGGTGCGCACGCCGGACCCGGCCGACCTCGCGCGCAGCCCGGGCATTGGCGCCGACGTTCTCGGTACCTGGCGTGGCGCGGACGACAGCCTGCACGGCCAGGCCATGGCCGCTCTCGCGGGCGAATCCGCGGGACTCCTGGTCGGCTATAGCCGCCGCGACGGCGAGCACGTCGATTCGGCGGCTGCGCCTGACTCGCTTGACTCGCGCGACTATGAACGGGACACGGCGCTCGTCAAGTTCGTGGCCGACAATCGCTTCGGGCACACCTTTCGCGCGAGCGTCTTGCGGCAGCAGGGACGCACACAGTCCGACCTCAATTCGATGCTCGGGGCCGGGCGCTTTCGGTCCACGACGGCGCTCGAGGGCGACGACCACCAGCGCCTCGACGTCATTAACCTCGCGTACGCCTTCGGTGCGGCCGACGGCTGGATCGACAGTGGCATCCTGCGTGGCTTCTGGGAGCAGGCCGATATCGACCAGTACACGCTCGACGAGCGCGCCGCGGCACGCACGCCAGTGTCGATAGACCGTTTCTTCTCCTACGACCAGGAAATTATTGGCGTCGAACTCAATCTGTGGAAGAACATTGCCGGCAGGCACGTCTCGCACCGTGTCGGCTTCGGCATCGAGGCCCGGGAGCGCCGCACCGAGGAGTTCCGCGACGGGCTGTCCACGGACCTCGCAACAGGCGCGCAGACCAACGTGCTGCTAGGTGAAGTTTTTCCGCTGCGCGATTTCCCGATCAGCAATACGAGGGAAACGGCGGCGTTCATCGAAGACTCGATGTCGATCGGCGAGCGCTGGACGGTGATCGCTGCCCTGCGGGCCGACCGCTTCGAATTGCGGCCGGACGTCGACGCGATGTACCTCGCGGACTATCCCGACTACGAGACTACCCGGCTCGACGAGTCCGACCTATCGCCGAAGCTCGGCATCATCTACAGCGTCACGCCCGGCGTCGACGGGTACGTGCAGTATTCGCACGGTTTCCGCGCGCCGCCCTACTCCGACGCCAACGTGTCGCTCGAGCTGCCGCTGTTCGGCGTCCGCGCGGTACCCAACCCGGACCTGCGGTCAGAATCGTCCAACGGCTTCGATGTCGGCCTGCGCTGGCACGGCGTGCGCTCAACGGCACGCGTGTCGGCCTTTCGTACCCACTACCAGGACTTCATCGAGACAAAGGTCAATATCGGCCTCGACCCGGTCAGTGGCTTCGTGCTGTTCCAGTCGCGCAATATCGAGGACACGACGATAGAGGGCGTCGAGCTGGCGTGGTCCACGCGTCTCGGCGAATTCGAGCAATTCGGGCTCGACGGCTCGGCGTATTTAGCGCGTGGCGACAACGACGTCACGGGTCAGCCGATCAACTCGGTCGGTCCGGCGCAGGCCGTCATCGGCTTCACGTGGCTGTTTGCCGACGAGCGTCGCCAGCTGCGGCTGCGTGGCACGTTCACCGACGCCTACGATCACCTCGACGAGACGGAGGGAGAGCTGTTCAAGCCGCCCGGCCACGCCGTACTGGACATGTACCTTTCGCAGAAGATTGGCCGCAATGCCTTTGTACGCGCCGGCCTGCACAACCTGGCCGGCCGCACTTACTGGCACTGGTCCGACGTTCGCGGACTGGCGCCGGGCGATCCCGTTATTCCGTACCTCGCGCAGGCCGGACGCACGGCGTCCGTGAGCCTTCAACTCGTATGGTGAATTTCCGCAATGTCTAGACGACAGGGGAGTGAACAATGAAATGCAAGACAATCAGCATGCTCCTGGCAGCGCCTGTCCTGGCGCTGGTCATGGGAGGCTGCTCAATGGGGTCTGCCTCGGCGGCCAGCGACACGGTGGTGCACGACGCCGAAGCTGCTGCCATGACGGCGGAAGAGCTCATGGCGAAAGGCGAGGGCATCTACAACGCCAACTGCGCCGCGTGCCACCAAGCCAACGGCCAGGGACTCGCGGGTGCGTTCCCGCCGCTGGCCGGGTCCGACTACCTGCAGGGTAATCGCGAGGACGTGATCGGTGCTGCGCTGTTCGGCCTGTCCGGCCCTATCACGGTCAACGGCGTCGAGTACAACGGCGTCATGCCCAGCCTCGGGCATCTGCCTGATGAAGATCTCGCCGCTGCGATCACCTACGTGTTCGGGTCCTGGGGCAATGATCTGGCCGCCGTCAGCGTCGCAGAAGTCGCGGCGATTCGCGCTGCGGTCGGCGCGGAAGATCGCGCTGCCGGCCAGCGCCATGTCGGAGCGACCGAAGGCGAACTCAAGTACCAGGGCGCGCCATCGGCTATCCCGGGTGAAGCAACCCGGCAGATCATGAGCGCCGAAGGTCCCGTACTCGGTGAAGCAGAATTCGCAACGGCAACGCAGCTCTACTTTGAACGCTGCGCGGGCTGCCACGGCGTGCTGCGCAAGGGCGCGACGGGCAAACCGCTGACGCCGGACATAACGAAGCAAAAGGGGACCGATTACCTCAAGGCGCTGATTACCTACGGCTCGCCGGCCGGCATGCCCAACTGGGGCACGTCGGGTGAAATGACGGCAGAGCAAATCGACATCATGGCGCGCTTCCTGCAGCAGGAACCGCCCTCGCCGCCTGAATTCGGCATGGCGGAAATGAAGGCGACGTGGAAAGTGCTCGTCGCACCGGAAGACCGCCCGAAGAAACCGCAGCACAAACGCAACATCGACAACTTCTTCTCGGTCACTTTGCGCGATGCGGGCGAGGTCGCGATCATCGACGGCGACACCAAGGAAATCGTGACGCGTCTCGCTACCGGCTACGCCGTGCACATCTCGCGTGTTTCTGCTTCGGGCCGTTACGTCTTCACGATCGGTCGCGATGCGCTGATCAACATGGTCGATCTCTATATGGATCCGCCCGCAACCGTTGCCCAGATCAAGGTGGGCCTCGAAGCGCGCTCGGTCGAGACATCCAAGTACAAGGGTTATGAAGACAGGTATGCGATCGCCGGTTCCTACTGGCCGCCGCAGTACGTCATCATGGACGGCGACACGCTCGAGCCACTGAAGATCGTCTCGACGCGCGGTATGACCGTCGATACGCAGGAATACCATCCCGAGCCTCGGGTCGCGGCCATCGTCGCATCGCACGAGCATCCGGACTTCATCGTCAACGTGAAGGAAACGGGACACATCCTGCTCGTCGATTACAGCGACATCGACAACATCACCGTAACTGACATCGGCGCAGCCCGGTTCCTGCATGACGGTGGCTGGGACAGCACGAAGCGTTACTTCCTGACGGCGGCTAACCAGTCCGACAAGATCGCGGTCGTCGACTCGAAGGAGCGCAAGCTTGCAGCACTGACCGACGTGACGAAGATCCCGCACCCGGGTCGCGGCGCCAATCTCAATGATCCCGAGCATGGGCCCGTCTGGGTTACGAGCGCGTTGGGTAATGCCAACGTGACCTTCCTCGGCACCGATCCCGTAAAACACCCCGACAAGGCCTGGAAGACAGTCCGCGTAATCGACGGCATGGGCGGCGGTTCGCTGTTCGTCAAGTCGCATCCGAAGTCGGAGAACCTGTGGGTCGACGCGCCGCTGAACCCGGACGAGTCGATCAGCCAGTCGGTTGCCGTCTTCGACGTCAACAACCTCGAGGCCGGCTTCGTCAAGCTGCCGATCGCCGAATGGGCGGACCTCGGTGAGGGTCCGAAGCGCGTCGTGCAGGGCGAATACAACAAGGCCGGCGACGAGATCTGGTTCTCGGTCTGGTCCGGCAAGGAGCAGGAAAGCGCCATCGTGGTCGTCAACGACAAGACGCGCGAGCTCAAGACCGTGATCAAGGATCCGAAACTCATCACGCCCACGGGCAAGTTCAATGTCTACAACACGCTGAACGACATCTACTGACAACCTCTGGCGAAGGGCGCTCGAGAGCGACGAGTGTCCGCCAGCAAGGCGCCGTTTGGGCAAATGGCGCAACCACGGGGCCCGATCTTCGATCGGGCCCGTTTTCGTGATGAGTTCGTCTTTCCTGTCAGGTGTCCCCTTTTCCACATTAGGCAGTTGTTCGAGTGGTATTCTTTGAAGGGCTGTTTTTTGACCCAAAGCAGACGCTGAGCTTGTTTTGAGAGTCGGGTAGAGACTGCACGGCAAGCAGATAAAAAGGTGTTCACCGCTATTGCTATTTAGATTCCGGAGGTTGGTTTTGCATGTGAGAAGAGGACCGTCAGTTAGGGTAGTCCGACGATTATGGACGATCGGGTTATCGATCATGCTAGTCGTCACGATGCAGGCTAGGGGCGACGCGGGTCATAAAGGCCAAGAGTTAAGGGTATTGCCCGCCCTTGAGCAATGTCCGTACATTCAGCTGACGGGATACATCGACAAACGACCCGCTTCGGACCAGTCGGGCATCCAAATACTCGATTCGGATACTCGCTCACTAATTCGTGACCAGATGATGAACGCGAGGTTTCCTGACTTGCCGCCCGCGGTTGAACTGACCGTCAATGCGCGCGGCGAATCCACATTGACACTGCCCAAGAAGCTCTTGCTACAAGCGCTTTCCGGATTCGGCTTCGATTCACATAAGCTCGAACAGCTTGACAACCATCAAACTGCGAAGGGAGGTGGCAAGGGCATCTATAGCGGAAGGTACGTTTGGGAGGCAAGTGACGAAGTCGACATCTTCAGTCTAATTATGTTTCAGCCATATTTAGGTATAACTGGTGACGGCGAGCCACTTTGGTTCAAGCTCGAAACAACTCGAGTCAAGATCGAGACAAATGGCACTAGAGTATCTACGACCAACGTATCGGTCGAAGACCCTGCTTGTGTCAGTGGTACGCTTGACCTCGGATCCGATTGGATCGACATCAACGGCGATGTTTCGGTTCGCAATGGATCCTTGCTGATTTCGCCGATCAGCCTCGAAGTATCTCCAGAGACCGAAGTGATGAGCACAAACTAGTCTAGATAAAGCGACTACTGGCTCACTGGGGCTGTGATCGAATGTCGGCTTCTGGCGGTTAGCCGACTGTCGAGTGGGTGCCGGTGAATGGCCGCTCTTCAAGAATGCAGACGTCAGCCCAGCCGGTTGTGCAACTGTGCGTCGTGTACCCGGAAGTGCACTGAGAACCAGCTGTTGAGATAGTCGGATAGGGCGTCGCGTTCGTAACGCCCCTCCTCGTCGACGCTGTCGATGACGTCCAGCAGGCGATCGAGCAGCCGTTCGTGATCCATCTTGTGCGCTGGAAGCTGCTCGTAATTGGCGGCACGCATGATCTTTTCCTCGAGCGCAAAATGTGCCGCTATGCGCGCGTAGATCTCACCCAGCGTATCGACGACGGCGTCCTGGCTCGCGCCCTGTTGCATCGATGTGTCAAGCGAGTTGATCAGCTCGATCATCTCGCGGTGCTCGACGTCCACCGACTCGACGCCGAGGCTGAATTCGTCTCTCCAGTGGATCAGGGTCATCGGAAAGCAAACCCTCCGGTCTCTGCGCGGAACCCGATTGTAAAGTAGCGCCCCGGATGCAGCACGACTGTCTCGGTGTGTTGATAGTCCCAGCCGTTGTCACGGGCCGAGTCTCGAAGACGCGCCGTGATCGTGTGTTCTCCTGCCGCGATGTCGAAGCGCTCATACACCGAAGCGGGTCCGTCGCTCCACAACCCCGAAGGTGCGGCGTTCACGTGCAGGACGGTCGCCCCGTCGATCTCGATTTCAACAGTAAGCGGCAGGCGCTCGCGCTCGCAGTCGCTTAGCGACTCCCCGCGTCGTGCGCGCGCGTTGATCTCGTCGGGCGTCAGGCGAACGCACTCCTCGATACGGTTCGCGGCATGGCTTAGCGACAGCTTGATCGTTGCAACGCCCGCATCGGCATACTGGTAGCGCGGCGCAATCGAGAAGTAACCCACAAAGACGGCGAACGCGACATACAGGAGAAGCTGCACGACTCTATTCATCGCCGAGCCCCGAGAGTCGCGCCCTGAAGTCAGCGAGCGCCCGGCGCCGGCGCTTCAGGGAACCGCGCGGCAGCCAGCTCATCAGCAACCGTCGCGTGTCGACGCGCTGCCTGAGCATCGGGTCGCGCGTGCGCGCCATGCGTGCGGCCGTCCAGTCGTTCCCGAGGCGATGCTGGCAGTCGCCTTCGGCGCAGCCTGCGATCATGACGCCACCGGCGAAACCGCGGGCGAGTGCGAAATCCACGAACGACGGCGGCAGCATGCCGACACAGGGCAGCTGGATGACAGTGACGCCGTCCTGCTCGAGCGCGGCGCTGTCGCTCGTGTCGCAGCCAATGACCAACACCAGGTTGGCGTCCCCCCGGGACACAAGCTCGTTGCGCAGTGCCGCTATCGGGTTGTTCGGCACATCTATGCCGGGCTCGAGCGGGCCAGAGCGCCGGAATGGCGTCGAGGTCGGGCAGGAGCCGGCGCAGATGCCGCAGCTCGTGCACTGGTTCGGATTCACTGCCGGCTC
>JBFIFN010000059.1:0-5493 GCA_041602775.1 Woeseiaceae bacterium
CCACTCTTGCTATGGTGCGGACAGCCTAGCAATGACGGGGGAACACCAACAGTGAAAATCGCAGTCCTCGGGGCCGGAGCCGGCGGCACCGCCGTCGCATTCGATTGTGCCGCGCACGGCCACGAGGTGCGGGTGTTCGATTTCCCGTCGTTCCCCGACAACATCGCGGCGATCGCCGAGCAAGGTGGTATTCATGCCAGTGGCGACCTCGATGGATTCGCGCCCGTTGCCCGGGCCGGTCACGACATCGACGAGGCATTGCAAGATGCCGAACTCGTCTACGTCGTAGGGCCTGCCTACAGCACGACACCTCTCGGCGAGGCCGTCGCGGGCAAGCTCCGCGCCGGCCAGACCGTGATCGTGACGCCGGGCTCCTGCGGGGGCGCGCTCGCCTTCAAGCAGGGCGCGGGGCTCGCGCGCGATGACGACGCCGTCAGGGTGGCAGAAACGTCCACACTGCACTACGCCGTCCGGCTCACCAGTCCCGGCAGCGTTCACGTGTTTCTCAAACTCAAGGCCGGCAACCTCCTGGCCGCCCTGCCGAGCCGGCACACGGCCTCGATACTGCAGCTCATCAATGATGTCTATCCGGGCATGGAGCCTGCGAAAAACGTCATGCAGACGAGTTTGCAGAATGCCAACCCCGTCATCCATCCTGCCGTCACGCTGGCCAATGCGGCGCGCATCGAGGGGACCGGCGGCGACTTCCTGTTCTACGAAGAAGGCGTCAGCGACGCGACCGGCCGCCTGATCGAAGCGGTCGACAGGGAGCGCATAGCGATCGGCGCGAAGATGGGCATCACGGTCCTGCCCGACCCGGAGCTGGGGATGCGCCAGGGATACATGCTGGCCAACGACTACGGCGAGGCGTATCGAAAAGCACCCGGGTTCCTCGGCATCGGCGCGCAACCCCGGCTCGATCATCGCTATTTGAACGAGGACGTCGGTTACGGTCTCGTTTTCATGTCGCGGCTCGCCGGGCAGCTCGGCGTCGATACGCCGACGATGGATGCCGTGATCCATCTTGCGTCCGTGCTCATGGCGCGCGACTATGCAGCCGAAGGTCTGCGCACGCCGGCATCGCTCGGCATCGGCGGCCTCTCCGCCGAGGCGCTCGGCAGCCTGTAAGTTGCGCGCTCTCCGGCAACTCCGGGGAGGTGATACGGTCTATATGAGCAAGACACAGCGAGGCACATCATGGACACCAGAAGGTTTGCCACCTGCGCGATCATTGTTTCCCTGCTTGCCTATGCCGGCTGCGCCACGTCACCCGACGAGGAGCGCAGGCGCATGGAGATGGAAGCCGACATCGACGACATCCTGAGCCAGGAACTCGACCCGGCGGAATTCGGTGAAGTCAGGAATTGCCTTCGAGACACCGAAGTGCGCCGGTACCGTGCGCTGGGGGATCGGCATCTCCTGTTCGAGGGCCGGCAGGGTCGGCTTTGGGTCAACGCACTGCGAGGCCGCTGCCTCGGCCTCGACCGCAACAGCATTTTTGTCGTCAAGCCGCACCATGGCGGGCGCCTGTGCGACATGGATCGGTTCAGCGCCGTCGACCGGCTCAGCACGACGTCGGGCACGGACGCATCGCTGATGTGCGCACTCGGGGAGTTCAGGCCCGTCACGGCGGCCCAGGTGGAGGAAGTGGAGAATCGCCTCGAGATGCGCTAGCGCAGTCAGAGATGGATGCTGCCCGAGAGGAACAGCGAGCAGCGACCGCCCAGGATGACGCGATCGCCGCGATGCTCGCAGTGCAACTCGCCGCCGCGCGGCGAAACCTGGTGCGCAACGAGTTGTGACCTGCCGAGGCGCTGCGCCCAGAACGGCACCAGCGTGCAGTGTGCTGAACCGGTAACCGGGTCTTCGGCAATGCCTGCCTTGGGCACGAAAAATCGCGATACGAAGTCCACCGTGTCTCCCCTGGCCGAGGCGATGACGCCGAGGCCCTCGTCGAGGGCGAGCAGCCGGGCCTGGTCCGGCGACAGGCGCCGGACGCTCGCTTCGTCGTCATACACGGCGAGAATGTCTCGCGACAGGTGCACCTCCGAGGGTGCTTCACCGAGGGCCTCGCTGAGCGCCGGAGACGGCGCGACCGGCAATGGCGCGCGGGCGGGAAAGTCCATCGACAGCCGATCGCCGTCGCGCGACACGACCAGCTGCCCGCTTTTCGTCTCGAACGCCACCGAGTCGAGGCCGGGCTGCAGGTGATCGAGGACAACGCAGCCGGACGCCAGCGTAGCGTGGCCGCAAAGATCCACCTCGATTGCCGGCGTGAACCAGCGAAGGTCGTAGCCGCCTTCCCGCGCAACGATGAATGCCGTTTCCGACAGGTTATTTTCGGCGGCGATCTTCTGCATCGTGTCGTCATCGAGCCAGGCGTCCAGCGGGCACACCGCTGCCGGGTTCCCGGAAAAGGGTCCCAGGGTAAATGCGTCGACCTGGTAGATTGGAATCGTCGTCATCCGCCCAGTGTATTGCATTCGTGTCAGCGCACCAGCGTGGACAGGCGGACGCGGAGGATTGCACAATCGGTAGAGGGCGTTCGCGCAATACCGATGGAGGTCGCCATGGCGTCACTTAGGACACGGCTCGAACGCCTGGAATCACTGCGCGAGACTTTCGGTCCCGCGGCGGCTCGCGAGAAGCTCGAGCTGGTGCAGGATCTCGACGACAAGTCACTCGGGCGCGCCGCCGACGTCCATCGCCTGCACGACGCCCTGTGTTTCATGCGCGCCTGGCCCGACAACGCGCGGGTGTTGAAGATCGTTAACCGTATGCTGAACAATTTCTCCGCACGGGCCGACCTGAAGCGGTTTGCCGGCGCGCTGGAAAACTCCGGCATCGCCGGCACCGATATCTGTTTCCCCTTTTACCTCGTGACCGCCGAATGGCTGCTGGAGCGCTGGCACGATGCCCTGCACATCGACTGGAGCCACTTCGAAAACCCGGATCGCCTGTCGGCAACGCTGGAAAGCCTGGCGCTTTTCAGCGAACGAGGCGCGCTGCAGCAGTACGTATATGACGCCCCGGACTGGATCGAGCGCATGCGCGCTGACGATGAAACCGATGCGGCCTTCCTGGTCCGCCGTTTCGTAGCGCTGCGCGACGCGGAAGCGCTGCGGGACAGCGTCTACGACGAGCTGAACCCGACCTTCCACCTGGCGGCATCGGCCACGACGCCGGCCCGCACGCACGAGTACCTGCCGCCCAAAGCCATTCACTATCAGCAGGAGAACGTGCAGCGAAAGGCCGTCGATCTCCGCAAGGCCGCGAAAAGGGAACTCCGCTTCGAACGCCTGAGCGGCAGGCAGGCGATGCGTCTCGTGGATCTCGCCAAGAGCGCCATGGTTGCCCGCTCGCGGGATCTCGACGCATTCGCCTTTGCCAGCGCAGACGACGTCATGCGCGTGCACTGCCGTCACGGTGTCGAGATCGTGCTCACGGGCATGTTGCCGGCAAAGCGCTACCTGCTCGAATGCGAGTACGGCTACCTCATGCTGAAAAACGGCGTTGTCGTGGGCTACGGGACCGGCACGGCCCTGTTCGGGTCGTGCCAGATCGCGTTCAACCTGTTCCCGGCGTTTCGCGGTGCCGAGACGACGGAGCTGTATGGCAGCGTGCTGGCGACGTTCCACCAGCTGTTCGGCGCCGACACGTTTTCCGTCGACCCCTACCAGATCGGCACCGACAACGAGGAGGCCATCGATTCGGGCGCGTGGTGGTTCTACGCGCGCATGGGATTTCGCCCGCGCGATACGAACGCAAACAAAGTGGCGAGCGCCGAGCTGCTGAAGGCGCGCAAGAAAGGCTATCGCAGCAGCAAGAGCACGTTGCGCCGGCTCGCCGCCTTCCCGCTGTACTTGTCGCTGGGCCGCAAACGACGTGACGTGCTGCCGATGGTGTGCACCGATTCGCTCAGTCTCGGCGTGCTGGACTACGTATCGAATCGCTTCGGCGGCCGGCGCGAAGAAGGCGCGATGCGCTGTTCGCAGGAACTGGCGGCTGCCCTCGGCGTCGATTCGATCACGGGCTGGCCGGAGGACGAGCAGCGGACGTGGCATCGGCTGAGCCCTGTCATTGCGGCCGTGGCGACGGTGAAAAAGTGGCCGCGAGCCGACCGCGCCGCACTGGTCGACGTGATCCGGGCGAAAGGGGGCGTGCACGAAGCGAAATTCGTGACCTTGTTTGACGCGCACAAGCGCTTGCGCGGCGCCGTTGCGCGCTTCGCCGCCCGGGCGGCGGCCCGCGAGTAGGCTATCGCGCGTTAGAGCACGCGCAACAGATTACAATTGAACCGATCAATCAATAAGTAGAGCGACGAACGGAGCAATGAGACACCTGGTAACGTTTTCCCTTGCCGCTGCGGCTTTCGCGCTTGGCGCTTGCGCGCCGGAACCGGCGGAAGTCGGCAAGACTGCGGGTGCCGACCTGATCCTGGTCAATGCCCGCGTCTACACCTTGAACTGGAGCGAGCCTGGCCGCGATGGCAGTCCTGCGCCCGACGCGCCGCGGCAGGACGCAGGATGGGGACCCGACGCCGAGGCCGTGGCGACGCGAGGCGTCGAAATCGTCTATGTCGGCAACAATGACGATGCGCTGGCGTGGCAGGGAGAAGCAACCCGTGTCGTCGACCTTGCCGGTGCGACCGTCATCCCGGGTCTCGTCGACTCGCACGCCCATGTGTTCGATCTCGGTGCGAAGCTCGATGCAGTCGACCTGACCGACGTAGCCACCGAGCAGGAGGCGGTCGACAGGGTTGCGGCGCGCGCCAGGTCGGTCCCGCAGGGTGAGTGGATCCTCGGCGCGGGCTGGGACGAAGGCGCCTGGGCCGACCGCTACCCGGACAAGGAGCTGCTCAGCGAAGCCGTTCCGAGTCATCCCGTCTTCCTCGACAGCCTGCACGGATTCGCCGCCTGGGCGAACCAGGCCGCACTGGATGCCGGTGGCATTACCGCGGACAGCGAAGTCCCGACGGGCGGCGAAATGCGGCTCGGCGAAGACGGGGAACCGAACGGTCTTTTTCTCAACCGCGCCACGACGATGCTCGACGCCATCGTGCCGGAGCCATCGCGCGAGACGCTGATCAGGCAGATCCTGGTGGGGCTGAACCAGATGGCGGCGGATGGCTATGTTGCCGTTCACGAAGCGGGCGTCAGCGCACGCGCCATGGGCGTTCTCGAGCAGCTCGAAAAAGAGGGCCGCTTGCCGATTCGCGTCTACGCCATGTTGTCGCTGCGTGACGAGGATCTCATTCGTGGATGGATCGAGCGGGGTCCCGACACCGACAACGACAGCATGCTGGTCACGCGCGCGGTGAAAGCCTACTACGACGGCGCACTCGGATCCCGCGGCGCGAGGCTGCTTTACGACTACGAGGATCAGCCCGGTCATCGCGGGGTCAGCGGCGACAATTACGGTTTCGATCAGTCCCTCAACGCCGCGGCGATGAAGGCGGGTTTCCAGGTCGCTGTGCACGCCATCGGCGATGCC
>JBFIFN010000060.1:0-5250 GCA_041602775.1 Woeseiaceae bacterium
CGAGGTAATGGGTCGTCAGGATGATCGTCGTGCCCGCATCGTTGATGTCGCGCAGGAATTCCCACATCGATCGGCGAATTTCGATATCGACGCCCGCCGTGGGTTCATCGAGGATCAGCAGCCGTGGTTCGTGCACGAGCGCGCGCGCGATCATGAGGCGCCGCTTCATGCCGCCGGACAGGCTGCGCGCGTTGTCCTTGCGGCGGTCCCAGAGCCTCAGGGCGCGCAGGTATTTTTCCACGCGCTCGCGGGCGAGCCTGCCGCCGATGCCGTAGTAACCCGCCTGGTTGGTGACAATGTTCTCGACCTTCTCCCACAGGTTCAGGTTGAGTTCCTGGGGCACGATACCGATACACGACTTCGCGGCTTCGGTGTCCGTGTCGATGTTGTGGCCGAAGATCTCGACGTCGCCGCCGGACTTGTTGACCAGTGACGAGATGATGCCGATCGCGGTCGTCTTGCCAGCGCCGTTCGGCCCGAGCAGCGCGTAGAAATCGCCCTCCTCGACGGCGAGATCGATTCCCTTGAGCGCCCGGTTACCGTTCGCGTAGGTCTTGGTGAGGTTTCTGATGGACAGCGCTTTCATGCAGCGGCGTATTGTAACCGCGCACGCGTGTGGGTCATACCTACTCCGCAACCTGCCGCGTCGGGGCCCGCAGCCGGCAGGCGGCCGTCGACATCCGACCGTATTGCGCAATTTCCGACGCGGTCAGCATGGCCTGCATAGCGGCGAGCTGTGCGGCGGATCGCGCAGCGCGCAGCGCGCTCCCGCCGCGCAACAGCAGTCGGCGGTGCACGGGGGAGTCGTCGCGAAACCGGGGACGCACGAGGTCGGCATCGGCCGCATTTTGCAACAGTTGCACGAGCGGGTATGCAGCAATCCGCTCGCACCATGGCAGCGGTGCGCCCGCGACGACGCGCGCGACGTAGGGGTTGCGGCGCACGAGTTCCCAGAGCCAGGCGAGGCAGGCGACCTGCAGCTCGCGCTGTTCGATACTCGGGCACCCGCCGAACAGTTCGCGCTGCGGCCGGTCGTTCAGCAGCGCCGACCACAGTCGTGCTTCGTTCTCGCGCAATGTGAACAGCAGGAATGGCGCATTGGCGATGCGGCGGCGGCGCTCGTCGTCGAGAACCGCAAACGGGTCAGAGCCGGCGCCAGCGATCCGCAACCAGGCGCGGTTCAGGGCCCTGACGTTGATCACATCGTCCTCGATGAGTCCCGGGTAATCCATACATCCTCCCTTGGCCGCGTGGCGGACAACTTTCTGGCCCGATCCCGGACATACTGTATTTAAGCTTTTTGTCCCAAGTATGGATGATAGTAGCTATATTGAAACCATATATGGTAATTTTTCTACTAAAAGGGACAAGAAATGAGACTGACCGACGACCGCTACGCCGGCGAGAGAAGCCAGTTCGAACTCGCCCTGCGCATGATTCGCCACGAGGCCCGCACGCGCACGATCAGGGAGTGCACGGGCCTGTCGGACGACCGGATCCGCAAACTGTACTCCACCTATTTTCTCGGTCGGACCGATGTGAAGCGTCGTCGTGGCAAGTCACCTCGCCAGGTCCAGTACTACGTCAGGAATCCGGCCCACCAGCTCCAGGCGACCACGCTCGTGGCGCTCTTCTGCGCCGGCTTCCTGATTCGCATCGACGACGACGACAAGGTGCACGCCTGCTGGCCACGCCCCGACGTCGAGTTCGGTCATCGCGTCTGCCGGGCATATGAAACCTACCTGGTCCTCCACGATGACGCTGCGCTCAATTTCGAATGGACCTGGAATCTTCTGCACTGCATCGCCCACAACGACGAACTCTATCTTGCCGTCTGTGACGCCTGCACTGCGCGCTACGTCCAGGACGCCTACGCCATCGATAACCGCAGTTGTCCCACATGTGAGATTGCAGTCGCTTCAGGTAAACTCCGCGAACAACAACCACAACGGAGATAATTCAAATGCTCAAGGAATTCAAAGATTTTGCGATGCGCGGCAATGTCGTCGACATGGCTGTCGGTATCATCATCGGTGCCGCGTTTGGCAAGATCGTTTCGTCGCTCGTCTCGGACGTGATCATGCCACCGATCGGAATGATTCTCGGCAACGTCAGTTTCAGCGACCTGTCGCTGGCCCTCGGGGAAGGCGAGAGCGCTGCGACGCTGAACTACGGGATGTTCTTCGATACGGTCATCAATTTCCTGATCGTCGCTCTCGCGATCTTCTTCCTTATCAAGGCGATCAATTCGCTGAAGAAGAAAGAAGAAGAGAAGCCGGCCGAGCCGCCCAAGCCTTCGGCCGAGGAGAAGCTGCTGACGGAAATTCGCGATCTGCTCGCAAAGAATTGACAGCAGACCACAATGTCTTCGCCGGTGCGTTCGTCGATCGCATCGGTGAGCGACGCAAGGACCCCGACTGGCTGGCCGAAGCGCTTGCCGAGAAAAGCTCGCGCTTCGTGCCGGTCTGGGGTGATCGTTGCCTGGTCGGGGGTAATCCGCCGTCAGCCATACTCCTCGACCGGGCGGCGATCGGCAGCTTCGTCAGTGACGACGACGCGATCTTCCTGGGGCTGTTCCGCAACCAGCCCGCATTCGCGGTACCCATAGACGGAAACGTAGAGGCGCCTTTTGGCGAATTCGGTGAATTCAAGGATCTGCGCTTCCTCGGCACCGTGCTGCCGCCCGACGAAGCGAACCTGTGTGCACACGCGAGGGCACTGTCGCTGTGGCACGATGCCGCGCATTTCTGCCCCCGCTGCGGGTCGATGTCGCAGCCGGAGGCCGGCGGCAACACTCGGCGTTGCACGAGCCCGGACTGCAACCAGGTGCTGTTTCCGCGCACAGACCCGGCGATCATCGTTCTCGTTACAGACGACGACCATTGCCTGCTCGGGCGACAACCGTCGTGGCCGGAGGGCCGGTATTCGACGATCGCGGGATTCGTGGAGCCGGGTGAGAGTCTCGAAGATGCGGTGCGCCGCGAGGTCTACGAAGAAACGAACATTCACGTGGGTGACATCCGCTACCACAGCTCACAGCCGTGGCCGTTCCCCTCTTCCCTGATGCTCGGCTTCATCGCCCAAGCCGTCTCGGAAGAAATCCATCTCAATGACGGCGAACTCGAGGATGCGCGATGGTTTTCGCGCGAGGAACTCGCTTCGGGTCGTGTCGGCCTGCCCTTTCGAATTTCGATTGCCCGTCGACTCGTCGATCACTTCATTCACGGCGACTAGGCATGTGCCTCATCGTTCTCGCTATCGGTCAGCATCCGGAGTATCCGTTCATTCTCGCGGCCAACCGCGACGAATTTCATGCACGCCCCAGCGAAGACGCGCACTGGTGGTCGGATCGGCAGGGCGTCCTCGGCGGACGCGACCTGCAGGCCGGAGGCACCTGGCTGGCCGTCAGCCGGGAGGGACGCCTGGCCACGGTCACGAACTTCCGCGATGCAAAGCCCCCCGAGCCCGGCCTCTTGTCCCGAGGCCACCTCGTGACCGGGTTTCTCGACGGAACCCTGCATCCGGATGACTATCTCGACAGAATTGATGAAGACGCCTATGCCGGCTTCAACCTGATCGTCGCCGAGCGGGATGACGTCGCCTACCTGTCGAACCGCGAAGACGGCAAGCGCAGGCTCACCCCTGGCGTATACGGCCTGAGCAACGCCCTGCTCGACGGCCCATGGGAAAAGGTGGAACGCAGCAAGCAACGACTTCGCGACCTGGTCCGTAGTGGCGACTTCAACGTCAAAGCGCTCCTGCGCCTCATGGGCGATCGCGAGCGGGGCCCTGCCGAGGAGGTCGAACGCGGACGCCTCGAATTCGACACGGCGCATGCGATAACGGCGCCCTTCATCGTCTTGCCGGAGTACGGCACGCGGTGTACAACAGTGGTGCTCGTCGACAGCGAGAATCGCTGGCGGTTTTTCGAGCGTCGCTTCGACCCCGACGGGCGACAAACCGGCGAGTCCGATTTCTCGTTCACGGCTGGCCGCTAGGGGATACCAATGACGATATGGCAACGCTTGCTGATCACCCTGATCTTGATGGTCTTAGCCAGCTTCATTGCGGGGCTTGCTTGGCGCGGCCTGCTCGGTGGTCAGATCCCGAGTTATTTCAGCGGGCTGGTTGGCGGCATTGCCGCGCTCGCTATCTGGGAGCTTTTGCGTGGCGGGCGCAAACGGTAAGTCGCGCCACGCACGTCGTCTTCTGGATGGTCTGGCTATAACCGGGTTGTGCCCGTTACATGGCTGATTCGCGGTAAGATAATCGTCACGGACGCAGTGCAGGCGCGCGGTAGTTTCAGGAATGATAATGATACTCAGAATCATTAGCGGCGCGACGGGTTTGGCCGTCCTCGTCGGCACGGCCATGGTCGCCGTCAACTTGCTGTCGATGGAGCCCGACAGGCGGGTTCTCGTGGCGGGCTATACGGCGATCGGCGGCATCTTGATCGGCGTGTACTTGCTGTTCTATGCGGTCACCGGCAGCTGGCGACCCCACTGACCGAATTGACAGAAATACCGAAGTGCCACGCGATGTCGATGGTGAATCAAGCCGTGACGAACAAGAGATTATTGTGACCCGGACTTCACTACCGCCGGGAAGCGCCGTCGTGATGATCGTGAAAATCGCGCTCCTCGCGCTCGTGGTCGAGATCTTGATCATGCTGGGCCTTTACGCCTTCGGGATGTACCTCCCCAACTGGACGTACGCCGTCGTGGATGCCGCATTGCTCGCGATCGCGGTCGCACTGATCGCCTACTATGCGTTCGTCCAGCCGCGAGACCGGCAGATTCAGCAGATCATGTCGGACCTGAACGAAGCGAAGCTGAAGGCCGACAACCTGGCGCGTTTCGACGCGCTGACGGGCATGCTCAGCCGGCGTGCGCTGCTCGAGGCGCTCGACAACGAAGTGGAACGCGCCAGGCGCCACGGTAGCCCCCTCGCCTGCCTCATGATCGACCTGGATCGCTTCAAGGCAATCAACGACAACTACGGCCACCAGTTCGGGGACGAGGTTCTCCACCGAATTGCGCAGGTCATTTCCGGGCTTTGCCGCACCAACGATCACCTGGGTCGCTATGGCGGCGAGGAATTCCTGCTGATTCTTCCGGGAACCCGGATAGACGGTGCCAAGAAGTTTGCCGAGCGGGTACGTCTGGCCGTTGCCGACACGCGACTGAATTCCGACGAGGAGCGCATAACGCTCAGCATCGGGGTGAGCGAGTGGAGCGACAGCAACGGCTC
>JBFIFN010000061.1:0-5208 GCA_041602775.1 Woeseiaceae bacterium
CTGCTGCCACGCGCCAACGGCGATTTTCGCATCGGCGCCGAGCTGTACGACAGGAAGCTCGCCTTCGCCCTCAACTCGCCTTTGTCGCGCAAGGAAATCGCAGCACGCGCCGAACGGGAATTCGAGAACGTACGCAGCGAAATGTACGAGGTGGCCAAGGTCGTCTATCTCGGCAAGTACCCGATGACGGTGTTCCCGGACAACCCGGGCGAGCCTTACAAGCAGGCGATCATCCGCGCGGCGCTCGAGGAGGCCTACCGCAAATTGCCCGACCGCGACGGCATCGTCGACGTCGCGAAACAGCAACTCGCCGAGGCGACCGATTTCGTCGTCGAGAAAAACCTCGTCACGATGCCCGCGGAACCCGTGGAAATCATCCTGATGCCCGAGTTCCAGCGCGGCGTCGCGGTTGCCTACCTGAGCCCCCCGGGCCCGCTCGAGACCAACCAGCCCGCGTTCTACGCGGTCGCGCCGTTGCCCGAGGACTGGACTGACGAGCAGGCCGAGTCTTTCCTGCGCGAGTACAACCTCTATTCGCTCCAGGACCTGACGATTCACGAGGGCGTGCCCGGGCACTACCTGCAGATCGCCCTCTCGAACCGTTACCCGTCGGTGCTGCGCGGCGTGCTCTGGTCCGGCCCGTTCGTCGAGGGCTGGGCCGTGTATGCCGAGCGGATGATGATCGAGGCCGGTTACCAGGGCGGCGATCCGCTGCAGAAACTGATCACGCTGAAGTGGTACCTGCGCGCCGTGACCAACGCGATCATCGACGCGGCGATCCATGTCGACGGCATGACGCGCGAGGCGGCGATGAAGCTGATGGTCGAGGGCGGTTTCCAGGAGGAGCGCGAGGCCGCGGGCAAGTGGATCCGGGCCCAGCTCACGTCGGCGCAGCTGTCGACCTATTTCGTCGGCTACCAGGAACATCGCGACCTGCGCCGCGAGATCGAGCGGCTCTGGGGCGACGAGTTCACGCTGCGCCGCTACCACGACCAGGTGTTGTCCTACGGGTCGCCGCCGGTGCGCTTCGTGCGCGCACTGATGCTCGACCAGCCGATTCCCCGGCGCGGCCAGTAGCGCCGGCACGAAATTTCAAACGGGCATAACCATCGTGTTGGGCCTCGAAACTTCAATGCGATTGGGAGAGACATGAAGAAGTATCCCCTGGTATACGCCGCGGTGGCCGCGCTGCTCGGTAACGCCGCTGCAGTGGCTGAGACAAGCGACGTCGAGGCGTGCCGGAAGATCGACGACGACGTCGGGCGCCTGGCTTGCTACGACTCGCTGTTCGGACGAGCCGAGGCGCCGAATCCCGTCGAGGACTTCGGCAGCGAGCAGCTGCCCGTCGAGCGCGTCGATCGGATCGAGGCTCGCTTGGTGGGCGATTTCACCGGCTGGACCGGACAAACGACGTTTGCGCTGGACAACGGCCAGGTCTGGCAACAGACGAGGAATTACATCCCGGATTACCAGCCGCGCGAACCGATACCGCAGGCGAAAGTGACGATTACGAGGAGTTTCGCGGGCAGCTACAAGATGCGCATAGAAGGCGTCAAGCGCATCGTCCAGGTCAAGCGCATCGAGTAATAAGCAGCGCGCTTGCGCGAATGACGGGCACAAAAAAACAGGGCGGTGAAATCACCGCCCTGTCTTGTTTGCGTTTCGTCGATAACTAGAACGTTACCTTGAAACCGGTGTACCAGGCACGTCCGACGACGTCGTACATGCCAGGCTCCGTTTCGGCGTTGAACGCACTGTGGAACCCGGGCGGCTCTTCATCCGTCAGGTTCCTGATGCCGAGGTTGAACTGGATGTTCTCCCACGTGTACGTACCAACGAGATCCGAGTAGAAGATCTCCTCCGCCTCGCAGTCGTCCGTGATGTAGCACGGGCGGAAGCGGTCGTCGGTCGCACCGATGAAACGGCCGTTGTAGTTGACGGTCCAGTCTTCACCGTAGAGACCCAGACCGAGGTTCCAGCGCCACTCCGGATAGACCGCAAAGCCGTTGGCGGTGCCGGCGAGATCGGCGACGCCGCCGTCGACACTACCGCGCTCGTGCTTGCCCATGTACGTCCCGGTCCAGGACAGGTTGTAGCCCTGTGCCCACGTCGTGTCGAGATCGCCCGAGTACAGGACGTCGATGTCGACGCCGTTGGTCTCGATCGTTCCGAGGTTGTCGAGCTCGAACGTCGCGTCACCCGGGAAGATGAATACAATGTTGAGGTCGTACGGACCGAAATCGAAGAAGTCGCACGCAGGATCGGTCAGGTTCACCGAGTTCAGGCACGGATAGAACAGATTGTTGATATCTGCCAGGCCGATGCCGTTTTCGATCTCGATGTTCCAGTAGTCGACGCCGACGCTCAGGCCTTCCAGCCAGGACGGCTGGTAGACGAAGCCGAACGTATACGTGTCGGACTCTTCCGCCTTCAGCGGCGTGGAGGGCGCGCTGAACGTCACGAGGGACTGCCACTGGAAGCCGAATTCGCCGCCATCGCTGACGAACGAATCGCTGCCACCCGCAGCCGTGCCCAACAGGGCCAGGCAGTTGTCGAAGATCGTCTGCGTGATGTCACCGTTCGCCAGGCGGCGATCGGCGAACTCGCAAAGCGACTCGACAATCGGGAACGTCGCAGCGTCGCCACCGAAGAGCTCGGAGATGTTCGGCGCACGGAAACCCGTCGCGTACGTGCCACGCACGCGCAGACCTTCCATGACCTCCCAGTCACCGCCGACCTTGTAGGTGGTGCTGTCGCCGACGGTGTCGTAATCCGACCAGCGTACCGAAGCACTCAGGTCCAGGTTATCCAGGACCGGGAACAGCGCTTCGGCGTAGATCTCGTCGACCGAGTAGCTGCCGGACAGGGGATCGTTCGCACCGCCCGTCGTCAGGCCGGCTGCCAGGAACTCGTCCGGCGAGAAGTTGCCCTTCTCGGTGCGGTGCTCGAAGCCCACGGCCCAGCCGACGCTGCCGCCAGCCATCTCACCAACGCTACCGCTGAAATTCAGGGCGACGTTTTCCATTCTCGCGCTGATGGCGTCCTTCAACGAACCCGTCGACAGGTACGCCATCTGCTCAGGCGTGATCGAACCGAACTCGTAGAACGGGTTCAGCACGCCCGGGCACGACGCATCGGCGGCACAGGCAGCCGGATCGACGGCCGTGGCCCAGCGGTCGAAACGACCGTAGTTCTTGGTCTCGTCGAGCGTTTCCTGCTCCGCGTAGATGTAGTAGAGATCCCAGTCGACCTGGTCATTGAGCATCGAACCCTTCAGGCCCGTCACCAGGCGATAGGTGTCGGCAGTCTGGCGGAACAGGCGACCGCCCGATTCCTCGAAACGACGGTTGATGCGCACGTCGAGGTTCTCGATGCCGAGCGGGTTCAGGTCGTCTGCCGTGTTGCAGGTCGCGTCAGGACCGCAACCGTTCACGCCGAACGGGTTGAACGGGTTGCTGGCCGGGACGAAGTCGTTCCACTGCAGGCCGTTGTTCGGCGTTTCGACCGCCGAATTGACGGCGAACGAAGCGTCGGGCGCGAGGCGCTGCTGCGACGTACGACGCGTGTACAGGGCGTCCATGTAGCCTTCGACCGTGTCGTTGATCTCGACCGAGCCGTTGAACGCGAGCTGCCAGCGCTCGTTGGGCTGCGTCAGGGCGTTGACGGGTGCAAAGTTGTAGACGTCGCCGGACGCGAACGGACGTGCTTGGCCGATGCTCGAATCCCAGATGTAGTTGCCCTGGCCCGGGACACGAATACGGCGGCTGTTCGACGAACCCGAGGGGGTCGGCACGAATTCGCCGTTCGTCAGCAGCGGGTGCACGTCGAACTGCGCCCAGGGCCGCTCACTCTGCAGCATTTCATCCTGGTTCGTGTAGCTCACCGACACGACCATGTTGCCCATGTCGGACGCAACGCCACCCAGCATGTACATCATGCTGTTGGCGGCCTGGCCGTCTTCCATGCCTTCGCCATACCGTGCGCCGAACTCGAGGCCTTCGAAATCGTCGTGCAGGATGATGTTGATAACGCCTGCCAGTGCGTCGGAGCCGTAGATCGTGGAAGCGCCGTCTTTCAGTACTTCGACGCGCTTGATCATGGATTCCGGGATGGAGTTCAGGTCGACCGCGCCGTCACCGGACGCGTCGCCGATCATGCGGCGGCCGTTGATGAGCACGAGCGTGCGGTTGAAGCCGAGACCACGCAGGTCCAGCTTCTTCTGGCCACTCGCGCTGCCGTTGTTGGTTTGCGAGCCCATCTGGTAGCCGGTGAACGACGGGACGTCTTTCAGGTATTCGTCAATACTGACGACACCGGAAAGCACCACCTCTTCGCCCGAGACTACGGCGATGGGGCTGGACGAGCTGTATTCGTCACGAACAATGCGCGAACCGGTAACGGTAATTTCTTCCAGTTGCTCTTCCTGAGCTTGCGCAGTGGTCATCGGAATCGACAGCACGAGGGCAGCACCGGTTAGCAATGCTGCTTTAACCCCTTTTGCTGTGGGAACAATCTTCATTGGGTTCCTCCGGATCGGTTAAGAGGACCTCTACAAAGACGCAGATCAGGTTTCCGTGGCGGCGCCACCGATGCCTTTCAACGCTTTGCTTCGGTCTGTCTACAAAACCTTTGGTCGATAGATAGTTAGTTTTTTGCGTGGCGTAAACGCTACGCTTTCACCACGTGCGCTAACTTTATTTCGACGCCCCGAAAATGTCCATGTTTTTGTGTTGTATTTTTACAACAAATTTGGATTTTTGTTAGAAAATAAGGGTATAAGTGTGTGGTTTTTCGCATCACTCCGCGGATGACGCTGCGCGAAAATGCCTGTAGAGTCAAGACGATGTCAAGCGAAACCAATGCCTTTGCCGTGGCGCTGCACGGCGGTGCCGGCGCGGTCGCCGGGCGCGATTATCGCGAGACCGAGGCGCACCTCGGCGAACTCGCGGCGGACTGCCGCCGGCGGCTCGCCGCCGGTTTGCGCGCGCTGGATGTCGTCGAACACGCCGTGGCCGAAATGGAGTCGAGCGGTCTTTACGTGGCCGGGCGCGGCTCGGCGCCCAACAGCGCCGGATACGTCGAGCTCGACGCATCGATCATGGACGGCGCAACCCGCGAGGCCGGTGCCGTGGCCGCTCTGCAGGACTTCGCCAACCCGGTGCGCGTCGCGCGCGGTGTCATGACAAGGACTCCGCACGTCATGCTGGC
>JBFIFN010000062.1:0-3927 GCA_041602775.1 Woeseiaceae bacterium
ACCTGGTCCGACATGACGAGGATGAAAAAGCCGAGTACTGCGACGCTGAAGAACACGAGCTGCAGCGCATCACCCCACTCCTTGCCGAGGGTCTGTATGTAGTACCCGGCGAAGCCGACCAGGACCAGGTAGATGCCGGCCGCGAACAGTGTCGTCGTGTAGAAGACGACCTGGCGCGATGCAAAGATGCCGCGGTGCCAGGATTCGATGCGCTTGACTGAAACCGCGAGCAGCGGCATGCACAATGCGACGACGTAGCCGCGTGCGCCCCAGAAATCGGTGCTGATCTGGCCGTCGACGACGGCGTTCGAATACAGCAGCAGGTCGTAGGCGAAAATGCCGGCGAGGCCGAGGCAGAAGAACTTCAGGCCGTTCTGCTGCCGGGGCCGCGCGTTGCGATAGAGCTGCTCGACACCCACCAGCGCATAGAGGGACGTGGCGATCGATCCCAGCAGCAGCAGCTGAATCGCCGCGCCGGGGAACCGCGAATCGAGGCCGGTAAGCTCGAGCACCACGCCGATCAGCAGCAGCACCAGGGCGAGCACGACGCCGCCGCGCCTCACGAGCCAGTTCGAGCGAACGGCGACGGCACCTCCGAGCAGGGAGGAGAGACAGACGAGCCAGGTCAGATCGTGGATCATCTCGATGATGAAGACCCGCGATGCCGAACCCTGCGCAAGCAAGGCGGTGACAGCGAAGCCGATCGCCCATACCACGGTTACCGCTGACGCGAGGGTAAGCAAACTGCCGCGGACGCGCTGCTGCCAGACGGTCACCAGGGCGACCGTGAAGGCAGCAAAAGCCGCCGCGGCACCGAGGTAGCCAAGGAATGCGAGCCTGAGATTCACCAAGTACCCGAAAAACGGAGCCCAACTTGCGAATCTGTAAAGGATATCATTGTCAGCGAATATGCCAATGGAATCCGTTATAGTATCCGGCGTTCGCCCCGTCGGGACCCGGAAACATGCCCGTCAAAGTCCACCTGATCGCCGCTGCCAGGCCCAATTTCATGAAGGTTGCGCCGCTGTATCACGCGCTCTTTGCGGCGGACTGGGCAGAGCCCATCCTGGTACACACCGGCCAGCACTATGACCGCAACATGTCGGACGCGATCCTCGAGGACCTGCGCGTGCCGGCGCCGGACTTCCACCTCGGGGTCGGCAGCGGGACCCACGCCGAGCAGACCGGTCATGTGATGATCGCCTACGAGAAGGTCTGTCTCAAGCATCGGCCGGACTGGATTGTCGTCGTCGGCGACGTGAACTCGACCGCCGCCTGCGCGATGGTGGGCGCGAAGCTCTGGATACCGGTCGTGCACCTCGAGGCCGGCCTGCGCAGCGGCGATCGGCGGATGCCGGAGGAGATCAACCGGCTGGTGACCGACGCGATTGCCGATGTGCTGTGGACACCGTCGGCCGATGCCGATGAGAACCTGGCGGCGGAGGGCGTGCCGACGTCGAAGATCGACCTGATTGGCAACATCATGATCGACTCGTTCGAAATGCTGCGCGACAGGATAGAGGCATCAAGCGCGCGCGCGGAGCTGGGGCTTGACGCGGGCGAATACGCGCTCGTGACCCTGCACCGGCCGTCGAATGTCGACACCGAGGACGTGCTCGGGCCGATCACCGAGGAGCTGACGGCGGCGTCGGCGAGGCTGCCGGTCGTTTTCGTCGCCCACCCGCGCACGATCAAAAGGCTGGACGAGTTCGGGCTGCGCGAGGGTTTCGAGTCGCACGAGGGCATCACGTTGCTAGAGCCCCTGCCCTACGTGCGTTTCATGAATGTCGTCACCGGCGCGCGGATGGTCATCACGGACTCGGGTGGGCTGCAGGAGGAAACGACCTACCTTGACATTCCCTGCCTGACGCTGCGCGAGAATACCGAACGGCCGATCACGATCTCGCAGGGCACGAACAAGCTCGTCGCCGTGGACGCGCTGGCTGAGAACATCGAGCAGGCGCTGGCCGGCGACTGGCACCGCGGCATCTGCCCGCCGCTGTGGGACGGTCAGACGGCTGCCAGGGCCGTAAACGCGCTCAAGGCCAGGTGCCGAGGCTGAATCGGCCGGCGGGCCTGGGCTCGGGCCCGTTCAGGATTCCAGGATTGCCAGCACCTCGGCCGTCTTCGCCTCCAGCAGCGCTTTGTCGCCCCGCGTCTCGACGTTCAGGCGAACGACCGGCTCGGTGTTAGACATGCGGATGTTGAACCGCCAT
Organism: Woeseiaceae bacterium; assembly: GCA_041602775.1. Lineage (GTDB taxonomy): Bacteria > Pseudomonadota > Gammaproteobacteria > Steroidobacterales > Woeseiaceae > UBA1847. The sequence continues at coordinate 2,217 of JBFIFN010000062.1, forward strand.
TGGGGGAATTCGAAGCTGTAGCCGTCGGTGTCGTCGACGTCGAGTGCGTCGGCGGCATAGTGCCCGTGCAGTTTCTGCAACGTCGCCCCGGCGTCGTCGACCTTGCGGTTGATCTCGCCGCTCGCCGGGTACATCGCCATCCGCTCCCCCACCAGCTGGGACAGTGACTTTCCGGATGTGCACAGGAGTTCGGCGGCCAGCAGCCACGGAATCATGCCGCTGTCGGCGTAGGAGAAATCGCGGAAGTAGTGGTGTGCGCTCATCTCGCCGCCGTAGACGCCGTCGACCTCGCGCATCTTCTCCTTGATAAACGAGTGCCCCGACTTGCTCTTGACCGCCTCGCCGCCGGCCCGCTCGACGATGTCGAGCGTGTTCCAGGTCATGCGCGGGTCGTGAACGATCTTGCCGCCGGGGTTCCTGGCCAGGATGCTCTCGGCGAGCATGCCGACGATGTAGTAGCCCTCGATGAACACGCCGTTCTCATCGAACAGGAAACAGCGGTCGAAATCGCCGTCCCAGGCGATGCCCATGTCGGCCTTGTGTTCGAGGACGGCGTTCGAGGTGACCGCCTGGTTCTCGAGGATCATCGGGTTGGGGATGCCGTTGGGGAAGGTGCCGTCGGGGCGGTAGTTCAGGTTGACGAATTCGAACGGTAGCTTCTCTTTGAGGCCGGCCAGCGCGATGCCGGCGCCGCCGTTGCCCGGGTTGACGACCAGCTTCAGCGGCTTGAGGCTGTCGATATCGACGTAGCCCGCAATATGGTCGATGTAGGCGTCGAAAATGTCTACCGTCGAGCGTTTTCCAGGTTTTGCCGCCGTGGCGCGGTCATCGCTCTCGGCCAGCTTGCGGATGTCCTCGAGGCCCGAGTCGGCGCTGACCGGCCGCGCCTCCTCGCGCACGATCTTGAGGCCGTTGTAGTCGGCCGGGTTGTGGCTGGCCGTCACCATGATGCCGCCGTCGGCGTCAAGATGGGCCGTCGCGAAATAGACCATCTCCGTGCCGCCGAGCCCGATGTCCAGCACCTCGGCGCCTGCCTCCGCCACGCCCCGGGCCACGGCATCCGCCAGTTCCCCGCTCGACAACCGAATGTCCCTGCCCAGCACGATCCTCTTCGCGCCCAGGAACTTCGCCGTCGCGTTGCCGATGCGGTAGGCGACGTCCTCGTTGAGCTGGTTTGGGATCTGGCCACGAACGTCATAGGCCTTGAAGCAGTCGATGGTGATGGGCATGCGTTTCCCCGTTCTTTGATTTTGGATATTTGGGGTCAGATCAAAAACTTAATGACGCGAGTCAGATGTTGTTCTTGCTCTGACCCCTGAATGAGTTTTTGATCTGACCCCAAATATTGTCAGGTATTGGTGCCTTCGCGGCCGTAATTGTCCTCGAGGCGGACGATATCATCCTCGCCGAGGTAGTCGCCACACTGCACCTCGATGATGTGCACCGGCTCGTCGTACGGGTTGGCGATGCGGTGCACGTCGCCGATGGCGATGTAGGTCGACTCGTTGACGTTGAGGTCGAATTCCTCGTCGTTGCGGGTGATGCGCGCTTTGCCCTTGACGACCACCCAGTGCTCGGCGCGATGCACGTGCTTCTGCAGCGAGAGTACGGCGCCCGGCTTCACGATCAGCCGCTTGACCTGGAAGTTGTCCTCGGCATCGATGCCGTCGTAGCTGCCCCAGGGCCGGAATACCTGGCGATGCAGGTGGCG
>JBFIFN010000063.1:0-3808 GCA_041602775.1 Woeseiaceae bacterium
CACCGAAGAAACCCGCAAAGAAAAAGACCTCCAGTCAATCTGCCAGGAAGAAACGGGGCGCAGGCAGCAAAAAACCGCGAGCGAAGAAGCGAGCCGCACGACGCCGTAGCGATGAGCCGCTGATCGTCTACATCCACGGTATCGGCGCACACCCGCCGAAGGAGCAGTTCAAGGCCGAGTGGGACCTGTCGCTTTTCGGCTGCGACATGGGCGACCGCACCCGCATGGCGTACTGGTCGGACATACTGCACCCCGAAAGCGGGCGCAAGCGAGCGGCGGCGGCCAAGTCACCGCGGTCACTCGATCCCGCGACGCTGCTGGCCGAAATCAACGTCGATCCCGACGACGAGCGCGCCCTGCGTACCGTGCAGGCGCTGGCCGATTACCTTGCGGCTGCAGACGGTGACGTAATGCCACCGGCCAGCCGGCCGGGCGCCAAGGCACTTCCCCTGCCCCGTTTCCTGCGCCGCCCGATTGCCGAGCGACTGCTGCGCTGGTTCGTCAAGGACACGGCTGCGTACTTCTTCGACCAGCAGGTGCGCAAGCGCATCAGGCAGCGGCTGATCGAGCAGATTCCCACGACAGGCCAGCCGTTCGTGCTCGTCTCGCACAGCCAGGGAACGATCGTCGCCTTCGAGGTGTTGAGCGAGTTGTCGACGCGGCCCGAGGTCGAGTTGTTCGCCACGATGGGATCGCCGCTTGGGATTCGCGAAGTGCAGGACCTCCTGGAAGAAAGCGGGTTCCCGCTGAAATTCCCGGAGGGTGTGCGCTCGTGGCACAATTTTGCCGACAGGCTGGATCCGGTCGCGCTGGACGCCGGCCTCAAATCGGACTTCGAACCGCGCGGAGCTATCAACGACCACATGGTCGTCAACGACCGCACGAAAGACCTCCTGCGGTTCAACCCTCATTCCTCGGTGGGTTACCTTGCGAATAACACGGTGCGCTCGGTCGTCCACGATGCATTCGGATTCGATGCCGCCGGCCGTTTCGTCGTCGCGCGCGACGTGGCCGAGGGCTTTGCCGGCGTCGGCATACGCCAGCCGGTCCTGATCGAAGCGCTGCATCCCGGTTACTGGGCGCTCGGGGAAGGCCCTGCCGAACTCGCGAAGCGCGAAAAGGCGCAGCCCGAAACACTGTCATCGCTGTCCGGACGAATCGAGAAACTGGCCGACAGCGTCCGGCAGGAAGTACGCAGGCAGGCGAAGGAACAGCGCAGCGATCCCGATGCGGCCGAGTCCGCGGCCCGGATCATGACGCTCCGCAAGTTCGTGTCAGCCAGGTTGACCCCCGACGAGATCCGGGCGCTGGCCTGCCGGCCGGCCGAACTCAACGTCTACGCCGTGTGGCGCAGCGCCGAGAAACAGAAGCTGATATCACGCTCGCTCGCACCGGTCAAAGTCGACGCTGCGCGCGTGAGCTATGGTGCGGAGGGCGCCGGCATCACCTGGGCCGTTCTCGATACGGGCGCGCGCATCGACCACCCGCACTTCGTCGGCAATAACACGATCATTGACGTGCTCGATTGCACGACGGCCGATTCGACCCCGGTGCGCATAACAGCGGCTCCCGACTCCGACCGGGACGGGCACGGAACGCACGTCGCGGGCATCATCGCCGGCGAATCGGATGACGACAACGGCAGACGCATGCGCGGCATTGCGCCGCGCACGAGGTTGCTCGTCTACAAGGTGCTGGATGACGATGGCTTCGGCGAGGACGCATGGATCATCAAGGCGATCGACGACATCTACCGCCGCAACGATACGGGCACGGGTCTGCAGATTCACGGCGCAAACCTGAGCCTGGGCGGACCTTTTGACGCGACCGTGTACGGCTGCGGATTTTCGCCGATTTGCCAGGAGCTTCGGGACATCTGGCGCCAGGGGACGCTGGTCTGCGTTGCGGCCGGCAACGAGGGTCAATTGCGCGTCCAGACCAACTTCGGGGAAACCAACCTCAACACCCAGATCTCCATTGGCGACCCGGCCAACCTCGACGACTGCATAGCCGTCGGATCGGTCAACGCCGACAAACCGTATCTGTACGGAATATCGTACTTCTCGTCGCGGGGCCCGACGGCCGACGGCCGCGTCAAACCCGACGTCGTGGCGCCCGGGGAACGCATACGTTCTGCCAACGCCGCCATGCGAACGACGGGGCGGGGCTCGAACCGCAGGTTCACGGATCTGTACCGGGCGTCGAGCGGTACAAGCATGGCTTGTCCACACGTTTCGGGGATACTCGCTGCTTTCCTGTCCGTGAGGCGAGAATTCATCGGCCGGCCCGACGAGGTCAAGGAGATCCTGCTTGGGAACTGCAGCGACCTCGGCCGCGATCGCTATCACCAGGGCGCGGGCTTGCCTAATCTCATGAAGATGTTGCTGAATACGTGATGCAGCGACTTAGCGGACATCCCTGGCCACGCGGAAACCGACAAAGTTCGTCCGATCGCTGGCACCGCCACGTCCACGGGCTGCGGATCGCAGGAACCACGCGGAGTCGAGCCAGCTCCCCCCTCGCATGACATACATCGCGCCGTGGCCCGACGACCACGCGAGTCCATCGTTGGGGGCGCCCGCATAGTCGTTGTGCCAGAGGTCCTGCACCCATTCCCTGACATTGCCGTGCAGGTCATAGAGCCCGAACTTGTTGGACGGAAACCGACCGACCTCGGTTGTGGATTCCGGCTCGCTGCCGCCAAAGTTGGCGGTATCGGGACCGATTCCCTCGTCGAAGGCAAACGGGCCCGCGGTGCCGGCGCGACATGCGTACTCCCACTCGGACTCGGAAGGCAGCCGGTAATGTTCGCCGGTCGCCTCTGACAGGGCTGCCACCAGCGACTGGGCGTCGTCCCACGAGACGTCGATCACGGGGCGTCGGCCACGGCCCCAGCCGCTGTCCTGCGGTTTACGATCGATCACGCCATTCGCGAGGAACGCGTCCCATTCGTCGAACGTCACGGGATAGACGCCTATGGCAAACGGAAACGCGAACTCGACGACGTGTCGTGGCAACTCACTGTCCCGCTTGTCCGGATCGTTGTCGGGGGACCCCATCGTGAAACTACCTGCCGGGAGGACGCACATCAGCGGTCCATCTTCGCCATCGCGGAAGAAAGTGCCCCCCGCAGTGCGCCTGGAAATCGTGGCACCATCGAAAATCACCTCGCCGTGATCGGTGATGCCGAATGTGTGCCGCCATTCCTGCGGCGTCGCATCTGCACCTCCGGCTGCTTTTTCCTCTGGCGACGCGCTGACAAGTTCTTCAATCCAGGACAGCAATTTGCGCCATTGCGCGTGCTCCGCGTCGCCGTTCCACGTGGAGATGTCGGCCGTCTGGTTCAACATGAAGGAGATCGGCAGGCGGCAGTCGTCGAGCAGAACCGGAACCAGCTTGCCATGCTCATTGGCGAAGTGTGCCTCTGTACGGACCCACTTCGAACCAACGGACGCATGGCTCCAGATCACGAGGACTGACTTCGCGTGTTCGAGTTCGAGCGCGATCGTGTCGTCCCATTCGCCCTTGGGTGTGATGCGCTCATCCCACCACACGGAAAAACCTGCACTCTTTATCGCTGCGACAACAGGTTCGACTCGGTCTCGATCCTCATGCTTGTAGCTTACGAATACATCAGCCATAAGCGCCCCGGCGGGTAAGCGAAGGCCGATGAACCGGCCCCTGGATCACTTATGGTACACTTTGAACATATAAGATCAATAATCTGCACTGTGCTGCAGCCTCCCTGTATTGGCACAGAAGGGGGATGACATGACCAAAGAAGAGTTTCGCGAGTATGCCCATCCCA
>JBFIFN010000064.1:0-3655 GCA_041602775.1 Woeseiaceae bacterium
ATCAAGGCTCGCCTGATGCGCTCGGCCCGCAAGATCCCGGGCGACATCACGGCCGTCGGCGCCGGCGTACTCGACGTCGAGGCTGCACTCAACGAGACCGGTACGGTGTCCGGCCAGGCGTTGTCGCCGATCATGGCGCGCTCCGATGAGGGTCCGGTCCTACTCCTCGAAGACACGGCCCAGCTCTGGGGCGACGGTAGCTGGGGCGCGGGTTATCTCTGGACCGACGGTTACCTGTGGACGGACGGCTATCTCTGGACCGACGGTTACCTCTGGACCGACGCCTACCTCTGGACCGACGGCTTCCTGTGGACGGATGCGTATCTCTGGACCGACGGCTACCTGTGGACCGATGGCTACCTGTGGACGGACGGCTACCTGTGGACCGATGCGGTCACCAACTACAGCCCGCTCTACTCCGTATCGAGCCAGGACGTCGCGCTGGTCGACGACTGAGCCGAACATCGCCCGACCCAAGATGCCCCCGCTTGCCGGGGGCATTTTCATTCTGCGCCGCTAGCCGGGATCTGCAGTCTCCCAGACGCGCGTCGCATGACCGCCCGAGCGGCCGCAGACCATCATCGGCCGATCGAGACTGGCGACAACCCGCGCAAACTCCTGCGTTGTCTCCGCAGTCATCGAGCGGGCGTCGACAACCGGGAAATGCACGTACACGATGCCGTACTCTTCAGCCGCTTTCGCAATCTCGGCCGCCGCCGGCTGGTCCTGCGACTCGCCGTCGGGTCGCGTGTTCACGATGCTACGGACTTGCTGTTTGGCCAGCAGTTTCAGGTCGGACTCGAACAGGGGGCCGCAGGCATACACCTGCGGGGCCACCTCGAGCACGCGCATCTGTAGGTAATCCTGCTTCAATCGGGCCGACCTCGCTGCTTACGCGGGCGCCTACGTCCCCGGCAAAATGCCCAGGAAACGCTGGTTGACGAGCATGTGCACCCAGATGCTCAGAGCGTAGCCGAGCGCGATCGCCGGCGTCCAGCGCAGGTGACTGAAGAACGTGTACTGGCCGCGCGCCTGCCCCATGAGCGCCACGCCGGCCGCCGACCCGATGGAGAACAGGCTGCCGCCGACGCCGGCTGTCAGCGTGACGAGCAGCCACTGCAGTTCGTCCATGGGCGGGTTCATCTCGAGGACGGCGACCATGACCGGGATGTTGTCGACGATCGCCGACAGGATGCCGACGAGGACGTTCGCCGTCGTGTGGCCCAGTTCGCCGTAGAAATACTCGGAGAGGTCGCCGAGGTAGCCGATGAATCCGAGTCCGCCGACGCACATGATGACGCCGAAGAAGAACAGCATCGTGTCCCACTCGATGCGCGCGATAGCGCGGAAACTGTCGAACGCCGCGACATCACCCACCTGCCCGTACTCCGCAACGTCGGCAGGCGTCGGGACGTGCGTTTTTTTCAGGTAGTAGCCGAAGAACTTGAGGTACGCGAGGCCCGTCATCATGCCGAGAAAAGGGGGCAGGTGCAGGTAGTTGTGGAACGACACGGCCGTGATGATGGTGCAGATGAACAGCCCTGCGATCCGTCGCGCCCCGCGCTTCATATGGACGCCATCAACTGCGACCGTGGATTTTTCGTTTTTTACCGCGAACGACATCAGGATCGCAGGCGCGAGGTAGTTGACCACCGAGGGCAGGAACAGCGCAAAGAACGTGCCGAAGTCGATCAGGCCGCGCTGCCAGACCATGAGCGTCGTGATATCGCCGAACGGGCTGAATGCGCCGCCCGCGTTCGCGGCCACGACAATGTTGATGCAGCTCAGTGCGATGAACCGCGGGTTGCCCTGGCCGACGGCCATGACGACCGCGCACATGACGAGCGAGGTCGTCAGGTTGTCGATGATGGGCGACAGGAAGAAACTCAGTACACCCGTGATCCAGAACATCGCGCGGTAGCCGAGGTTGCGTCGCAGCAGCCAGCCGCGCAGCGCCTCGAACACGTTGCGCTCCGTCATTGCGTTGACGTAGGTCATCGCCGTCAACAGGAAGAGAAAGAGCTGGGCGAACTCGGTCGTGAATTCGAACACGGCCTCTTCCACGACGTGGGTATTCTCCGCGTGCCGGTACTGCACGGCGATCAGGACCCAGATTACGCCTGCCGCCAGGATGACCGGTTTCGATTTGCGAAGATGCGTGTATTCCTCGGAGATCACCAGGGAATACGCGAGGACGAAGACGAGCAGCGCGGCGAACCCCGCCCAGTGAGCCGTTAGATCCATGATTGCCTGTCCTTCACGCGCCTTCGGGTAGCGCGTTTCGCGCGCAGCTTAGGCCCGATTGGGGGTTCAGGGCATCCGTGTTTCTACGGGTGAGCGCCCTGTCCTCCCGGCGCAGCGCATTCGGCTGCCGGGCGAAAACCGAAGGCTTTGCGGAAGACAATCGCGGCCGGGCAGAAACCCGTGAACGCCTGCTGGAACAGGTTGGCGCCGACAAAAACGGTGAACCAGACGAAGCCGGGATGCACGAAGACGGTCAGCGCGACCGATAACAGGACCATAAAGCCGGCGAACGCCTCTACGGCGCGCTCAAGTGACATTTTGCGATTCACGGGACGAACTCCGCTAAGATCAGATCGCGCGGATAATATAAGCATTTACTAAATTAGGCAATACTGTATTATCTCATCTGCGCCGCAGGACCCGGCATCGCCGTTGCACGAGCGAGGCAAAATCGATGCAACTCCTGTAGGGTCCGCGGCATCAAAAAAACCGTATTTACGCCGCCCCGGTACTCTATTGGAGCTCACATGAAAAAGCTGATTGCCGCCTTGTCGGTCGCAACCTTCCTCGTCGCCTGCGGCCCGTCCACGGACGCCCCGCAGCCCCAGGCCGCGAACGCAACCGACAAGATCTTCGACATGCCGTACCTGGTCCGCGACCTCGACAACGGCCTGCGCGTCATCGTCGTTCCCACGGACTTCCCCGACATCGTCACGATCCAGATCCCGGTCCAGACAGGCTCGCGCAACGAGATCGAACCCGGCAAGACCGGCTTCGCCCATTTCTTCGAGCACATGATGTTCCGCGGCACCGAGAAGTACCCGGCCGACGTCTATGCCGACATTCTCAAGAAAGCCGGCGCCGACCAGAACGCCTACACGAGTTCGGACCTGACCAACTACCACATCACGTTCACGAAGGAAGACCTCGAGAAAGTCATCGAGATCGAGGCCGATCGCTTCCAGAACCTGAGCTACAGCGAGGAAGCCTTCCGCACCGAGGCGCTGGCCGTCAAAGGTGAGTACCTGAAGAACTTCTCGAACCCGTTTTCGAAGATGTACGAGCGGCTGTCCGACCTGATGTTCAGCAAGCACACCTACAAGCACACGACGATGGGCTTCATCGAGGACATCGAGGCAATGCCCGACCAGCTCGAGTACTCGAAAGTATTCTTCGACCGCTGGTACCGGCCCGAAAAAACGACCGTCATTCTCGTCGGTGACCTCGATGCCGAGGCGACCTTCGAGCTCGTGAAGAAATACTGGGGTGGCTGGGAGCGCGGCGACTACGAAGTCGACGTGCCGGTCGAGCCGCCGCTGGGCGGCCCGAAGTACGAGCACCTGCAGTGGGAGGGCCCGACCCAGCCATGGTTCGTGCTGGCCTTCCGCGGGCCCGCGTACGTGCCGACCGA
>JBFIFN010000065.1:0-3472 GCA_041602775.1 Woeseiaceae bacterium
AACGCTGGCCAGCCCGTTGTCGAGGAAGGTCTGCAACGGAATGTCGACACTCACCCAGCTGCCCTGCGCCAGTGCCGGCGTCGACGTGGCATCCAGCGTCACGTCAGCCTGCGTGTCGGCATTGGCACCGCCAAAGCCGTCACCGCCGAAGTCCACCAGGCGGAACAGCAGGCTGGTCGCATCCGGCGTCCACACGTCGAAGTGCACGTGCGTCATGCTCGTGGCATCCACCACGAACTCCACGCCCACGAAGTTGATCGCCAGGTGTTCCTTGACCAGGCCGCCCGCGACCGTGATGTCGCTGGTCGTGTTGTTCGGGTCCGACCACGTCGTCGGCCACGTCGTCGCCTCGTCCGTGTAAGCGTCGCTGTACAGCGAGATCACGTTGCCGGCATCCTGCGTCGGCGTCGGCGCGCCCGTCGTCGGCGCACCACCGGGGCCGGGACCGCCACCGCCGCCGCAGCTGGAAACCTGTGTGATTTCGTCGTAGTAGAACGTCCACGCGGTCGGATTCGTTTCGACCTCGCCGAATTCGGTGATGTCGAAGATCACAATGAGACTGCCCGGATTGACACCCGCGGTTGCGCCCGTAAAGTCGAAACACAGCTCCTGCCACTCGCCGCCACCCGTGTGGTCGACCGAACCCTCCACGAATACGAATTGTGATTCTTCCAGCTTGAACAGGACAGGTACCGAACGGGACGACCAGACGAGCATCGTGAATGCTTCGCCCTGCGCAAAATCGATGGGGTCGAAGATGGATATCGCGGTACCGCCGAACGGTTGGCCGCCGAAGGTTCGCGCGTCGCCCTTGGTCATCTGCACGACGCTGTCCGTGTCGTTCAGGCCACCCTTGTCGGGATTGTCGATGATGACCGATTGACCGGCCTCGAAGTTATTGAACGAAAAAGGCCCGCAGCCCTCCTCGAAGTTGAAAAGACCATCACACACCACCGGCGGCGGCGGGTTACCTGCGATGCGCGTCGGCCCATCGCCGTTACCGAAACAGCCCGCCAGTAACAGCGCGGGAATTGCCAAAGTCAGGATGCGGGTCAAACGCATGGAGAGTCGTACGTTCATGAGCGAATTCTCTGGGTAATGATGTTTCGGTAAATATTCTTGTTATGTGACCGCCGGCTTGTTAGCGGCCGGTCTGGTGTCGATCCGGGTGTCGATCAGGGGTCGCCTGAGTACACGCGGACCCAGTCGACTTCCATCGTCACGGGGAATACCGTGCTGGCGTCCGGTGCGCCCGGCAGGTTGCCGCCCACCGCGACGTTGAAAATGATGTAGAACGGGTGGTTGAAAGGCGCCGGGAAGGGAGCCGTCGAATACCAGCTGTTGCGCATCGCGTACATCACGCCGTCCACGTACCAGCGGATCTCGTCCGCGTCCCACTCGACCGCGTAGGTGTGGAATTCGTCCTGGGCATTGGCCGGAACGACATAGGACGTGCTGCTGAACTGATAGTCCGAAGGGAAGCTGGTGCCGAAGTGGATCGTGCCGAGCACCTCGTTTTTGCCGCCCACGCCGAGATTGGTGGCCTCCATGATGTCGATCTCGCCGGAAGCCGGCCAGATGCCGTAGGGACTGTCTTGCGCCAGCATCCAGAATGCGGGCCAGATGCCCTGCCCGCCCGGCAGGCGCATGCGCGCCTCGATGCGTCCATACTGGAATGCAAAGCGGTCACGCGTGTTGATGCGGGCTGACGTGTACCGGAAGGCGCCGATGGACTCCTCGCGGGCCGTGATTTTCAGCAGGCCGTCTTCGAGCTGCGCGCTGTCCGGCAGGTAATACTGCAGTTCATTGTTGCCCCAGCCCGGAATCCCGTACTGCGAGCCATCACCCGTTTCGAAGAACCAGTTTCGGTTGTTGAGCTGCGTGCCGTCGAACTCGTCACTCCAGACGAGCGTCAACGTGTCCTCTGCCGCACCCGGCGGGACTTCCGCGTTGACGTAGGTCGTCAGGGTCGGCTGGGTGTTATTCCTGTTGTCCTGCGTCGGCACAACGACCGGCGGCCCGAATTCGACCTCCGTGTAAGGAACAGCGCGGCTGCCGTCGTCGCAGGCAGCGAACGAAAGGACAGCCCAAATGGCAAAAGTACTGCGTAAAACGATATGCGATCGCATCGAATGTTCCCCCGGTACGGCACGGATTTATTGGTTTCTGGCTTATATCGCCGTTCAGTACAATAAACGATGACGGAAAATGACAGCGTTGTCAATACCGGGTAATGCGTAACAGGATGTAACTGCCGCCAGGCCGTCGCCGCCTCGCCGGCTGCATACGAAAGAGCCGGGCATCGCCCGGCTCTCAGTGTTGTTCGTTGCAGCTCCTCATATCACGTCGCCCACCCGACCTGCGACCGGGCCCGGTCGTGCCCGGGCCCGGCCTTGCCGGATTCGGCGCCGAGTCGCTCGTCCCACGCCGCGGCAATCCGATCGTTGGCGACCACCGGAATGACCGCGTAGGCACTGGCAATCCCGAAGGACCCCAGCGCGAACGCGAAACGGTCAAGCCTGCTCTTTTCCTTGTGGTTCATAGTCTTACCTCCTTAGTAATGACTGGCGAAACCCGCCGGGACCGCTGTCCCGTCGGGATGCGCCTAATCTAGGGGTCGTACCTTCGGTCCACAAACGAAAAATAATCAGGCGACAGTTAAGAAAATCTAATGCTGGGTTGCGAAGCGCTCGAGGATCCAGCGACGCAGCGTGGCGACCGCCGAATCGTCGGCACGGTCTTCACGAGACACGAGGTAGTAGGAGACGTCAGCGACCAGTTCTTCATCGAACAGCCTCACGATCGTGCCCTGGCGAAACCACTGCTCGGAAATCGGCACGGGCACCAGCGCGGCGCCTATCCCCTGCTCGGCGGCGCGCACGACGGCGATCATCGAGTCGAGACGCGTAATCTTGGCATTCTCGGGCGGCTCGATGCCCGACGATCGGGACCATTCCCGCCATGCCTTGGGCCTTGTCTCGTGCACGATGAGCGGGAAGTCGCTGACGATCCTGCTGCCCTTGCGCTTGATGGTCCTCTTGAAGTCCTTCGACCCTGCCGGCGCCATGCGCAACGGGAAAAGAAGATCGGCTCGCGTTCCCGGCGGCGGCTTGCGGAACAGCCGAACCGCGAGATCGGCATCGGCCGGCAGCTTCTCGGATGCCTCGTCACTGGTCCCGACCTGGATGTCGATCTCGGGGTGCATTGCCGTGAATTCCCGCAGTCGCGGCACGAAGAACTCGCTGGCGAAAAACGGCTGCACCGAGATGCGTACCGACTTGCGTTGCCCGGTCTTTTTGAAATTAGCGACGACGGCGTCCACCTCGTCGATCAGGGGACCCAGGGCCTCGAACAGGGCTGCGCCCTCGGCGGTCAGCGCCAGGTCGCGCGAGCCACGCTCGAACAGCTTCACGCCGAGTTCCTCCTCGAGGCTCTTGATCTGCTGGCTGACGGCCGACGCCGTAACGAACAG
>JBFIFN010000066.1:0-2037 GCA_041602775.1 Woeseiaceae bacterium
AGCAGAGACCGATGCCTCTGGGTGCTCCCAGAGATTCGCGTCGAGCGCGGCGCGGTTGGGGGCGACCGGGTAAATGACCCTGATGACGCCATCCGCGTCGATGAAATTCAGTGCCTGGACGCCGGAGTAAAGCGGCAGCAACGCGCTCGCACGATCGGCCCAGTCAGCGATGACCTGCTCCTGCGACTGCCAGGGGTATCCGGCCAGCGTATGAATCAGGCTGGCCCGCGCAGCGAAACAGGACTCGAGGCGGAGTTTGAGCTGTTCAGCCGTGATGCGGGTTTCGAGACCGATACGCTCGGCGTCGATCTTCTTCCCGGCAATCCCCAGCGACAGCACCAGCAGCAAGCCGAGGAGCAGGAACACCAGCGGCAGCCAGTTGTGTCGAAGTTTCCATGCGCTCACGGGCGGTTGTGGCTCGCTGTTTCGATTTCCGGGTATTTGCCGACGCTACATTCGCGAGTGTAACAAGCTGCCCTTGCGGCGCAACACAAAGCAACGCGAAATGAGCGCTGCGTCATCCTCCGGCGTGATCTCCATCAGCACGCCGTAGGCGCGGCCGCCCGACTCGGGAACCAGCGTTGCCCGTTCCCCGATGCGCAGGGTGTACCCGTCGACGAAGCCGACAGTCGGATCTTTTGCATGGACACCTTTCGACGCCAGTAATGCTGCGTCCATGAACAGCCCGTAGAAAAACACGGACACTGCACCGGACTTTTCTTGCCGCGGTCGCGTCAATGCACCGTGTACTCATCGATCACCTTCTCGATCGCTTCGGAGCAGACGACGCAGAAATCTCTCGTGCGCGTGAACATGATGCAGTTTTGCTGTGACCGGTAGATGCCCTCGGCCATGTAGTTGCCGCCCTCGAAGGCGCCGACGAGGCCCTTCTGTCCCGACTTCTCGAACAGCGCCTCGACGAATGCCTGGTTGTCGTCGAACAGCTCGTTCATCTCGGCTTCCGGGACGTTGGCGGCACGCATCTTCCGGCGCCGCTCCTGGTAGGCAATCGAGTGTTCCTCGAACTCTGCTTTCGGCCAGCTCGTCGGCAACGGTGTGTTCGGTGTCGCGAGGTGCTTCCACTTGAGGTTGTCCGGATCCAGCAGTGCCGTGACATTGGGCTCGTAGGGTTCTTCGATGACCTCCGGCAGTTCGTACGCGACCGAACTCGTGTAGTACTCGTCGGCGAGACCGGCGAAATGGTGGCCGAACTCGTGCACGAACAGGTAGGCAGCGTAGCCGCTGTTGGCGGCCGCCGTGCTGAACAGGCCGTAGATGCCGCCGCCGCCGTAGACTTCCGTGTTGGTCAGGATCTCGATGAAATCGTACGGCGCCGAGGATGCAATGCGTCGCATCGACTTGTTGTCGAAGGTGAGGATGTAGCGTTCGGAGCGGAACGAGTCGTACGTCGAACCGATCGGCGAATCGCGGAACGTGCCCGTCGATGGCCGCGACACGCCCGACTCGCGCGCAGGCGGCGCGACCGCCCAGACGTTGAAGTCGTCCTTGCGCTTGCTGAAAGGATATGTGGCGAACAGAATGTCCGTGAGTTCTTTCGCCTTCGCCACAAAGTCATCGGCCTCGGCGGCCGTGTAACCGTCGCCCATCAGGAGCAGGTCGACCTTCGTGGCCGGGTCGCCGCTCTCATGAATCGCGACGACCCGGTTCGCGTACATTGCCGATTCGCGGTGCACGAGGACGTCACCGGGATCGAGCGCGATGCGCCATACTTCCTCGAAGCGGTTGCCCGCGCCGCGTTTTTTCATGACGAGTTCGAAGATTTCGGTCTGCTCCGGGAAGCGCACGGATTCGTGGAACGAGCGGTTGATGTTGCGCGACTCAGCGGTCGTCTCCCACTCGCCGTAGATGCTGCTGAAGCTGCGCGACCACGCGATGGTGCCGGTCTCCGGGTCGACGATCTCGAACAGGTACTTGCCGCGGTGGGTCTTGTCGATCGGCTGCGCCATGTTGCCGGTCCACGGCAGCGGCTCGATAACGACCTGGTCGAGCGAGAACATTTCGGTGTCGTGGTTGCCG